>CAYMAZ010000012.1:0-24939 GCA_964388575.1 uncultured Bacteroidales bacterium
GGGATGCTTCTCGACCAGGATGTCGGCGATCTCTTCCAGGGCATCGTCAATATTTCTCACCAGATTACTGATCTGTTCCATTGCTTCGCGGCTGTCTGCTCTCATTGTTTGGATAGCAGGTACTTTCCCTTCATAATATTTGTTGATCAGAACCATGGTTCTGTTGACAAAGTTTCCGAAAATGGCAAGAAGTTCATTGTTGTTCTTTGCCTGGAAATCCTTCCAGGTGAAATCGCTGTCCTTTGTTTCGGGGATTATAGAACAAAGTGTATATCTCAACACGTCCTGTTTTTCAGGAAACTCCTCAAGATATTCATGCAGCCATACAGCCCAGTTCTGGGATGTTGAAATCTTATTGCCTTCAAGATTCAGAAATTCATTGCCGGGAACATTGTCGGGCAAAATAAAGCTGCCTTCTGCACGCAGCATTGACGGAAAAATTATACAATGAAAAACGATGTTGTCTTTTCCGATAAAATGGATCAGGCGGGTGTCCTGATCCTGCCAGTATGGGCGCCAGTCCCTTCCGGTCTGCATACTCCAGTCCTTTGCAGCTGAAATATACCCAATGGGTGCGTCAAACCAGACGTAGAGTACTTTTCCTTCAGCTTCAGCAAGCGGAACTTTGACGCCCCAGTTCAGGTCGCGTGTGACAGCTCTTGGCTGCAACCCCTGGTTGATCCATGATTTACATTGTCCCAGAACATTGCTTTTCCAATCCTTATGCTCTCCGAGGATCCATTGTTCGAGCCATGGAGAATACTTGTCGAGAGGCAGATACCAGTGTTTGGTTTTTCTCAAAACCGGAGTGTTTCCTGTCAGTGCAGATTTTGGTTGAATGAGATCTGTTGCTGAAAGGGACGTTCCACATTTTTCACACTGATCACCATAAGCACGTTCATAATCACAGTGGGGACAGGTTCCGGTGATGTAACGGTCAGCCAGAAACTGTCCGGCTGCTTCGTCATACAACTGCTCAACCTCCTGTTCAAAAAGTTCCTTTTTTTCATACAAAACTTTGAAAAAGTCAGAAGCTGTCTCATGATGAATGTCAAGTGATGTCCTTGAATAGATATCAAATGAAATTCCGAATTTTTCGAATGAATCTTTGATGAGATGATGATACCTGTCAACAATCACCTTTGGTGAGACGCCCTCCTTTTCAGCTCTGATGGTAATCGGAACACCGTGTTCATCCGATCCGCCAATAAATAACACATCTATGCCTTTCTGTCTCAGCCATCGTACATAGATATCCGCCGGAACATAGACACCTGCAAGATGTCCGATATGCAAAGGCCCGTTCACATATGGAAGGGCAGTTGTAACAGTATATCGTTCAAATGGTTTTGCTGCCATAAAGTATTTTTTTGCAAAAATATACAAAATTCGATTCAACCTTGTTGTTTTCATACTGTTTCAAACTCAGGTTATGCATTAGGGATAGAGGATTGCAAATAACTCAGATTTTTTACATTGAGCAGCACAACATTTCTCTCAGACAAAAGCCGAGTACTTTACACTCAAACACAATGTGTTGAGTTTGATATTTGTTCACGGAAAAAAATTCCGAAAGCTCGCTTACAGATCTATCTTTTGTGAACAAATGACGACTTTTGTCATGCACACAGTACGTTGTGAAACGTTGTTCCTTGCTATGTGTGATTTTGTGACCAGGTAAACAGAGAAATTCAAGATTGTTTATGTCAGGATAATAAATTTTTAATGGGTGATAAGGGTTTAATAATGAAAGCCATTTTTATGGTTGAGATTGGAAAATTCTATAAATTTGCTTCATAATATGAATATTCAAAAACAGGTCTTCAATGAAGAAAAAGGCTAAGGATGAGCTTGGACTGATGGGAGAGCAGCTTGCTGCAGAATATCTTGAGAAATCCGGGTACAGGATTATTGAAAGAAACTGGAAGCACCATCCTTACGAAATCGACATTATTGCCGAACATGATGGTTATATTGTGATTGTGGAAGTAAAAACAAGGGCCAATAGGGATTATGGTGATCCTCAGGAATTTGTCAGCCGCAAAAAGCAATCTTTTCTTGTCAAAGCTGCGCAGTTTTATGCTGAGAAAAAAAACATTCAAAAGGAAATCAGGTTTGATGTGGTTGCTGTTGTCCTGAACAGCAGAGAAAAGAAAATTGAATGTATTCCGGGGGCATTTATTCCGTTGCTGGGAATGTAAGGGTTTAATAAATAAGATTTTTCGGCTGATTTTGCTTTCCTGTGAATACAGAATACAATATGACTGTGAGTAAAATAATCCCGGCACCTGCATAAAAACCACCTGTCATCAGTTCAGTTTCTCCAAAAATCCATCTTGCAAGCAATATTCCGTAAACAGGTTCCAGATTAATTGCAAGTATGACAGCATAAGCATTCAGTCGTTTGATCACAGAAATTGTTTCTGTGTAGGCATAAGCAGTTCCAATACTTCCAAGCAAAATAAGAAACAGAATATCATTTCCGCTCATGGTGAATACTGTTTGAACGGGCGAAACACCTGAAATGAGCAAAACCCCCAGTGTTATCAGACAGGCTGTCGTAATCTCAGTGAGTGAAATTGATCTGTGATCAAATTTGTATGTCAGATGTTTGTTAAACACGCTGAACATGGCAGCAAGTAATGCTGAAATAACAGAGTAAATGATTCCCTCAACATATCGGAATTCAAAGCGAAAAATCAGATAAATTCCAATGATAATTGTAATTCCGGCCACAACATCAATGAAGCGGACTTTCTTTTTATGGGTAAACGGTTCAAAGAAAGCTGCAAAAAGAGTTGAAGAACCGAGACAACCGAGAGTAACAGATACATTTGAAACTTTAATGGCATGAAAAAAAGTGATCCAATGGGCAGCAAGGAGAATTCCAACCAAAATTCCCCCTTTCAGGGCCTGTGTATTCAGGATGTGCTTTTTTCCGGAAATTATGAGCCAGCCGGCAAGAAATACAGAACCGACAAGCGTTCTGAAAAACACCAGATTCATTGCATCCAGTTGAATCAGTTTGCCGAAGATGGCTGAGAATCCGAGAATAATAACAATAAAGTGAAGTTTGAAAAATGTAAAGCCGGATTCCTTCTGTTGCAATGGGTTCATGAATAGTATTTTCTGTCTGTAAATCAGTGAAATGAGATGAATTTGTAACTTTTGTGTCAAATATCCGATAAAAGTAGTAAGTTTTTAAAAAACGGAACATTTTTTAAATTATTAAAAAATTTTTTTTAATTTAGCGGGCTCTAAGTTCTTATTAATCCAGTATAAGAGGAATATGAAAAAAGTATTGATTACATTAATTGTTGCATTGTTTGCTTTCAACAGTGCATATGCTCAGCGTAATTTTACGGAAGAGGGAGATAATAAATTTGCGCTTCAGCAATATTACGACGCGATCCCATTGTATAAAAAGGCTTATTCAAAGGTGAAAGGAAACAGAATGGAACGAGCCCGTATTTTGTACAATATTGCGTACAGTTACAGAATGACGAATAACTCAAAGAGTGCTGAAATTACCTTTAAACGTGTTATTGCTGCAAAGTATCCTGAACCAAAGGCATATTTGTATTATGCTGATGCTTTGAAAATTAACGAAAAATATGAAGATGCGGTTATTCAGTATACGGAGTATAAAAAACTGGTCCCCGAGGACCCGAGAGGCGATATCGGCATTGAATCCTGTAATCTTGCTCTGCAATGGATTGACAATCCCACAAGGTATGAGATTGAGAACAACAGAAAGATGAACAACAAAGCCAATGATTTCGCACCATCTTATGCTGACAGAAAGTACCGCAGCGTTGTGTTTACTACTTCCAGGGAAGGAGTGAAGGGAAGAGGAACTGATGCATGGACTGGCCAGTCTTTCACAGATTTGTTTATCATTGAACTTGACAGAAGAGGCAACTGGGGATCACCCGTTCCTCTGGATGATACAGGCGAACTGAACTCTCCTCATAATGAAGGGGCTGCAACATTTAATGATAAATTCAACACCTTGTATTTCACCAGATGTGAAGTGACCAGAAAGCAAAGATCCGGATGTCAGATCTACACTGCAACCAAACGGGGAAGAGGCTGGGGTAATATTGAACTCATTCCAATTGGTGGTGATACTACTACAGTTGGCCATCCTGCAGTAACATCTGATGAGCTGACCATTTACTTTGCTTCAGATATGCCGGGAGGTCAAGGTGGCCGTGATATCTGGATGATGCAGAGACCTAGAAAAAACAGACCCTTTGAAAAACCAATCAATCTTGGCCCTGTTATCAACACTCCGGGTGATGAGTTATATCCTGCCCTCAGGGAAGACAATATACTTTACTTTTCCTCAAACTATCATCCCGGAATGGGCGGCCTGGACATTTTCAGATCAGAATTTGTTGATGATCAGTGGACAAAACCTGAAAATATGATGTCACCAATCAATTCATCTTTTGATGATTTCCATATGGTGTTTAACAAGGATGAAAAATTACTGAAGGACGCCAATGCCAAGGAAATGGGTTTTTTTACATCTAACAGAAAAGGTGGTCGTGGTAGCGATGACCTGTGGATGTTTAAGCTCCCTCCGATTCTGTTCACAATTTCCGGTATTGTATATGATGATAGTCTCAAAACAACGCTGGAAAAAGCAGTGGTTCAGATTGTCGGTTCTGACGGAAATGTATATGTGGATACAACAGATGCAAAGGGATTCTTCAAATTTAATGAAGCACAGATCCTCGAAAATACTTCATATGTAATTGAAGTTTCTAAAGGTGATTTTTTCACTGAAAAAGGTCGTGAAACAACTGTTGGCCTGAACAAAACCACTGATCTTGTCAGAGATTTTTACCTTGTTCCCGTACCCAAAAAACCTATTATTTTGCCAGAAATTCGTTATGACCTTGGCCGATGGGAACTTAAACCAGAATATTTCAGTTCGCTTGACGGACTTATTGAAATTATGACCGAAAATCCAAATCTTGTCATAGAGCTTCAGTCCCATACGGACGTTCGTCCAATTGCAATGACGAATGATACATTGTCTCAAAGACGTGCCCAGTCAGTTGTCGATTACCTGATCGCTAAAGGGATAACAGGAGATCGCCTTGTTGCCAAGGGTTATGGTGAAAGAGTTCCAAGAGTACTTGAAAAGGATATGTCAATTGTCTATAACCGAAAAGAATTTTCATTCTCACAGGGAACAGTGTTAACCAAAGAATATATTGAATCCTTACCGACATCAGATAATCGTGAAGCTGCCCACCAGCTTAATCGTCGTACAACGTTCATTATTCTCAGAACTGATTATGTTCCGCAACAGGGAAGCAATATTGAAGTGCAAAAGCCAAAAGTTGAAATCATGAAGCCTGATGAACCCGAAGAAAGTGAAAATGATGAAGAAACCCCTGAAGAGAATGAATAAATATTGAGAAAATAATTGAATAATTAAGTTTTTCAGAAAACTGTCTCAAAAAAATGAAATTCTGTTGTTATCAGTAGAATCCAGCGTACTCATAGTTATTAGGAAGAAATGCTTTCACAGAGTTGCCGGACTGAAATGACACACCTTGATTTGAGACAGTTTTTTATTCAAAATTATCTATGAGCGACAGATACGATAAAAGAGGTGTGAGTTTTTCAAAAACAGATGTACACAAAGCCATCGCAGATATTGATAAAGGCATTGAACCAAGTGCTTTTTGCAAGATCCTTCCAGATGCTTCAGATGAGAATTTTGGTATCATTCTCCATGCAGACGGAGCCGGAACCAAATCATCTCTGGCATATGCTTACTGGAAAGAAACAGGAAATCCCGAAGTATGGAAGGGAATTGCTCAGGATGCCCTGATCATGAATGTTGACGACATGTTTTGTGCAGGTGCTGATTCCGGTTTTGTCGTTTCATCAACTATCGGACGGAATAAAGCACTTATCCCCGGTGAAGTCATTGCTGCTTTGATTCATGGCACTGAAGATGTCATTGAGTTTTTAAATCAGTACGGCATCACTGCTGTTTCTGCAGGAGGAGAAACAGCTGATGTGGGAGATCTGATTCGGACAATTATTGTTGACTCAACAGTATTTGCAAGGATACACAGAAAAAATATCATTGCAAACAAGAATATTCGCTCTGGAGATGTAATTGTAGGACTTGCATCATTCGGACAGTCAGCATATGAATCAACTTATAACAGCGGAATGGGAAGTAATGGACTAACTTCAGCCCGTCATGACATATTCAACAGAACTGTTTGTGACAAATATCCTGAAACATATGATAATTCTTTGGATCCTGAGGTTGTCTATAACGGGAAATATTTTCTGACAGATCCTTCTCCGGTTAAAGGAATGGATATGGGTAGATTTGTGTTATCTCCCACACGAACATATGCACCAGTGCTTAAAATGATGTTTGATGAAGTCCGCAAACACATTCATGGTTTAATTCATTGCACAGGCGGTGGGCAAACCAAAGTAATGCATTTCGTTGAAGGATTGAATATTGTTAAGAACAATTTATTTCCGGTACCTCCGCTTTTCGAAATCATTCAGTCTTCAGCAGGTACTCCATGGAAGGAAATGTACAGTGTTTTTAACATGGGACACAGACTTGAAGTGTATTTGGAAGAAAAATATGCTCAGACTGTCATTGATATCAGCAAATCATTCGGAGTGGATGCACGTATCATTGGTTACTGTGAAACAGCAGACAAGAAGAGTCTGAACATTCAAAGTGAAAAGGGGAATTTTTCCTGGTAAAAATTTTTCATTACAGTGAATTAGGTTCGGTTGAATGTTTGTAACTTTGCAAATTCAAAAAAACCTTTGATTATGCTTGATAAGTTGTTGGAAATTAAAAAGAAAAGTGATACAATACAGGAAGAACTGAACGATCCCAATGTGATGTCTGATATGAAGCGTTACATCAAACTGAGCAAGGAATATAAAGATCTTCAGCCAATAGTGGAGGCATATCATACCTACAGGGATATAGTTGAAGGTATTGCTTCTGCAAAAGACATCCTGAAGCATGACAGGGATGCTGAGATGCGTGAATTTGCAAAGGAAGAACTGGAGTCTCTTGAAGAGCGTAAAGTTGATATGGAAGAGGAAATCCGTATCATGCTTTTACCCGCTGACCCTCAGGATAGTAAAAATGCAATTCTTGAAATTCGTGCCGGAACTGGAGGTGATGAAGCCAGTCTTTTTGCCGGAGACCTGTTGCGTATGTATACAAAATATGCTGAAACAAAAAACTGGAAAATGGAACTTGTGGATTACACTGAAGGAACTGTAGGTGGCTACAAGGAAGTTATTGTAAATATCAAAGGTGAAAAAGTGTTTGGTACACTGAAATATGAATCAGGTGTTCATCGTGTGCAGCGTGTTCCTGATACAGAGGCGCAGGGACGCATTCACACCTCTGCTGCTTCAGTTGTGGTGTTGCCTGAAGCCGATGAATTTGATGTTGAAGTGAAGGAATCTGATATCCGTAAAGACACCTATTGTTCTTCCGGACCCGGTGGGCAGTCTGTCAACACAACATATTCTGCTGTTCGTTTAACCCATGTCCCCACTGGTATTGTTGTTACCTGTCAGGATCAGAAGTCTCAGATAAAAAATTATGACAAAGCACTGTCTGTTTTGCGTTCCAGAATTTATGAAATCGAATATCAAAAGTATCTGGATGAAATTGGCTCTCGCCGTAAAACAATGGTGTCAACTGGTGACAGATCTGCGAAAATCCGGACATACAACTATCCTCAGGGGCGCATGACAGATCATAGAATCGGACTTACATTATACAATCTGTCTGCAATTCTCGATGGTGATATACAACAGATCCTCGATTCTCTTCAGGTAGCAGAAAATGCAGAACGCCTTAAAGAAGCCATCGTTTAAATGATTTTTTTCAAAATTAGATATCAGTAAAATGAAAAGAGAAGAACTTGTCAGTCTCATGAAGGAGAGACGTTCATTTTTATGTGTAGGTCTTGATACAGATATTGATAAACTGCCGCCACACATTCTGAAAATGAAGGATCCCCAGTTTGAGTTTAATAAAGCAGTTTTTGATGCCACAATTGACTATTCCCCCGTTTATAAAATAAATATTGCATTTTATGAGGCTCTGGGTGTTTCGGGGTGGAAAAGCCTTGAGAAAACAGTTACACATATCAGGAATTCAGGCAAACAAGTTTTTCTGATTGCCGATGCCAAAAGGGGAGATATCGGGAATACTTCAAGGCAATATGCAAGGGCATTTTTTGAAAAGGATATTTCAGGTCTTGACTTTGATGCAGTGACTGTTGCTCCTTATATGGGCACAGATTCAGTTTCTCCATTTCTTGAATATGAAAATAAATGGGTCGTTTTGCTTGCTCTGACATCCAACAAGGGCGCTGATGATTTTCAGATGATCAGGAGTGAGAATAATCAGTATTTGTTTGAACAGGTTTTGCAAAAATCATCCTGTTGGGGCAATATGAACAATATGATGTATGTTGTTGGTGCGACACGTGCCGAAATGCTGAAAACGGTGAGGACTTATGTTCCTGCTCATTTTTTACTGATTCCCGGTGTTGGTGCTCAGGGTGGCAGCCTGAATGATGTTGCTGAGCATGGGTTGAATTCTGAAATCGGTTTAATAGTCAATGCTTCCCGCTCAATCATTTTTGCCTCTTCCGGAGCCGATTTTGCTGAAAAGGCAGCTCTTGAAGCTGAAAAAATGCAGAAAGATATGGCCTTTCTTCTGAAAAATGCAGGGATTATCTGATCATCAGATTTTAGTAATCCATCCAAATTCGTCTTCAATCTCACCGTACTGAAGACCGACCAGGTAGTTGTAGAGTTTTGTGCTTACAGGACCTGCTTTTCCTTCACAGCAGAATTTGTAGAATTTCTGATTTTCAACATCTATCACGGTTCCGATGGGAGAGATGACAGCAGCTGTTCCGCATGCTCCGATTTCCTCAAAACCTTCCAGCTCTTCAAGGGCAACAGGGCGCCTTTCAACCTTCAGATCAAGGTGCTCAGCAACCTGCATGAGGCTTTTATTTGTGATTGAAGGTAAAATTGATGAAGATGATGGTGTGATATAAGTGTTGTTTTTTATTGCAAAGAAATTGGCTGCACCGATTTCGTCAATGTATTTTTTTTCTTTCGGATCAAGATACATAGGAGAGCCACAACCTTCGGCATGAGCTTTCATCACGCCCCGCAAACTTGCAGCATAATTTCCCCCAACTTTCAGTGTGCCGGTTCCAAGAGGAGCTGCCCGGTCGCTGTCACGTTCAAGGAGAATTTTGACAGGATTGAAACCTTCTTTAAAATATGGTCCAACAGGAGTAACAAAAACAATAAACGTGTATTCTTTTGCCGGCTTGACACCTACCTCGGCACCACTTCCATAAAGCAAAGGCCGAATATACAGAGATGCCCCGGTACCATGTGGAGGAATAAACCGTTCGTTTCTCAATACTGCTTCTTTGATCGCTTTGAAAAACAATTCCTCAGGAACCTCTGCCATCAATATGCCCTTTGCTGAGTTTCTCATCCTGGCAGCATTTTCCTGCCAGCGGAACAAACGAATGTCGCCATCTTTGCCTCTGAATGCCTTCATGCCTTCAAATGCCTGTTGTCCGTAATGCAGCGCTGTTGCTGCAATGTGTGTTGAGATATACTCTGAATCTGTGACTTCAATGTCTGACCACTGTCCATTGCGATAGTAAGCCCTCACATTCACGTCGGTTTTCATGTAACCGAAGGGCAGGTTTTTCCAATCTATATTCATGTTGTTAAAAGTTTAAAATATTTATTCAGCTGCTAATTTAGCTCATTTTTTTTAAACTGAGGGTGTTTTTTTATTAAAATCAGTTCGAATCTGATAATGAAACGACAAGCATTTCAAGTTTCTTACGAATTTCAGAACTGCTCATAAGATGTCCGTTTGAGATGACTGCGAATGCGATCAGATCTCCCGACTTATTATGAATGTATCCGGTATAACTTCTGACTCCTTTGAGTAGTCCACTTTTTCCTCGCATGTTATTTTCTGCCGATGTGCCTTTGAAATTGGATTTTATTGTACCTTCTTTTCCTGCAACAGGCAAAATATCATAATAATCCTGAAACCATGTCTGTTTGCTGGCATAGATGAGCAGATCAACCATGAACCCGGTTGTAATCATATTGGTTCTGGACAATCCGCTTCCGTCGGTGATATGCTGCTGATTTGTTCTGATACCTTTTGACTGCCAGTAAGTAAGCAGTGCTTTTGAAGTGACATCAAATTCTGATGAGTTTGCCAGTTTCATCCCCATATGCCTGAAGACACTTTCAGCTGAAACATTATGACTTCGGTGATTGATCCACAAACCAATTTCTTTGATTTCCGGTGATTTATGTGTATAAATCAAGTTGAGTGAATCTTTTTCATTGTTTTCAATTATGTACTTTGACATTGCTGATCCACTGACTGAAATTCCTGCATTTGTGATATGCTTTAGGAAGTCTCCTGCAAACCTCAACGCAGGGTCAGGATCAGAAGCCCAGACTGTAAATTCAGATCTTCCGGCAGGGACTGTTCCGGTTAAAAAACGAACCTTTTGTAAAGGTGTTCCATAAATATAGACATTGTCCCCGGTTCCTGATCCGGCTGTTGTTACTTTGTTGACCCATTGTGGAAGAAATGGATGAGGCGTAATAAACAGAACACCTGCAGAATCGCCCACACTTTTTCCGGGCTTAAAGGTAACTTTGAGTTTGTTCTCATTGTAATTCAGGGATGATGCTCCAGCTCCGTAATAATTTCCCAGATCTTCCCACATGTATCCCGGTGCTTGAAGTTGGGAGCCCCATAATGTTGCATCCCCCACAATATTTCCCCTAACTTTTTTAATTCCGACCTTATCAGCAGCGGCTTTAAAGGCACTGAAAATATTCAATGACGACGCGGATTTCCCAAAATGATCACATGAAATCGTTGGGTCTCCGTTTCCCCTGATCACAAGGTCGCCTTCAAGTGTCCCGTCGGCCTTCAGTTTGCCGGTGTATAACAATTGTGTTTCAAATCCTGAATGTAAACCGAGGATTTCAAATGCACTGATTGTTGTGAATACTTTTAGCACAGAAGCCGGAACCATTCTTTGTGATGTGTTTTTCTCAGCTAAATATTCCTTTTTTGTAATGTTATATGCACAGAAAGCCCATTGTGTTCCAGTCATTGATTTGTCATTTTCCAGGATTCTGATTGCTGTTGTGACATCATTATCATGAGAGGTCTTTTTATTTAAAATGTCAGAAGTGTTGTCAGGATGATCTGACAACATACGTTCACTTTGTGAGAATACAGCGACCAGAAAAAGAGGAATGATGAATACGGTTTTCATTAATTTTCCGATTTTTTTAGACATGTTACAAATGTACAAAGAATTTCAGGGATCAGATATCAGAAGTAAAGTGTATGGTTTCAATTTTTTTAAATTAAATTTGTAAGTCTAAATATTTTTTATGTCTGAAAAAACATTTGAACTTGAATTAATTGATCATCTCGATTTTTTTGGTCCCGGGGATTCAAATTTAATTTTGCTGAAAAAGATGTTTCCGAAACTGAAACTTGTAGCTCGTGGCGACCAGCTGAAAGTGATTGGTGATGAAGATATCATTGATGTGTTTGAACACAAATTCAAAGCCATGCTGAAGCATTATGAGATTTTCGGAAAAATTAAAGAAAACGATATCCTTGGGATCATGGAAAACAGCAATGTTGTTGCAGAACACATTGCATCACCTCCTGCTGATATTATCCTGTATGGCCGTAGTGGAAATATTATCAAAGCCAAATCTCCCAATCAGAGAAGAATGGTTGAAAGCATTGAAACAAACGATATTGTGATTGCGATCGGACCTGCAGGAACGGGAAAAACATACACAGCAGTTGCACTTGCAGTCAGGGCACTTAAGAACAAAAGTGTAAAAAGAATTGTGCTGACTCGTCCTGCTGTTGAAGCAGGTGAAAATCTCGGATTTCTGCCTGGTGACCTTAAAGATAAACTGGATCCTTATCTTCAGCCGCTTTTTGATGCTCTGAGAGATATGTTGCCTCCTGCAAAACTGCTGGCATTTATTGAGGACGGAACCATTGAAATAGCACCACTGGCCTTTATGCGTGGCAGAACACTTGATAATGCTTTTGTCATACTTGATGAAGCCCAGAATGCAACCATTCAACAAATGAAAATGTTTCTGACCAGAATGGGAAAGAATGCAAAATTCATTGTGACGGGCGATATCACTCAGATTGATCTCCCTGCCAAACAACCCTCAGGATTATTGCATGCAGAAGGCATTCTCAGAAATATTGATGGAATTCAAATTATTCATCTTCAGGAATGTGATGTGGTAAGACACAAACTCGTTGTGAAAATTCTCAGAGCGTACAATGAAAGTAAAGAATAAAAAGGAAGTGATATCGTTATAATTTAAATGAGTAAAAATGAATAATTATTTTAAAGGCATTGTTCTCCTTTTTGCGGTCGTTACGCTCGCATCATGTTCAAAGTATGAAGAAGGTCCATTGATTAGCTTTAAATCTCCAGAGAAAAGACTCTTGGGGTTATGGGAAATCACCGAGATGAGGGTGGATGAGATTGATCTTATTTCAGCATACAGAGAGGATTCAGTCTATGTTAAGTTCTCGATTGTTGAGTATGATGATGTTTATATTAATATTGTCAAAGAGAGCAGCGGCGGATCACAACTTTCAACTTCTGTTCTGAAGTTTGAAGATAATAAAAAGAAGATGCTTTTCGGATTAAAGCGTTTTGCTGCATATGAACAATATACAGCTCCATTGTATGATCTTGTTCCGCCGCTTGAATTCAATAATGCATGGTCAATCATAAAACTGTTTAGCAAGGAATTTGTGATTGAATTACAGGACGGAGACATTCAATATCACCTAAAATTTGAACGTCTTGAGAAATTGAATATCTCCTGATTCAAGCTTTTTCAGGATGGGGTTTCAAAAGGAAAAAACAAAAGAAAAAGCAGAAAAATACAACACCGGACTGTGTCTCAAATATTGATTCAATGAGCATCGTAATTGCCAATATTGAGAAAAATCCAATTACAATCATTTTTGAGACATTGACAGCATTTTTGATTCCAAAGAAAATCATTGTAAGTAACATGAAAAATCCTCCTATGCCTATTGCGACCCAGCTTTGCAAAAACTGATTGTGTGCATTCAATTCCCGTTCCAGCTCAATATGATGATCGTTTGCCTCATAATAACTGTTAAGAGCCAGATGTACGTCACCCGTTCCTGTACCAAAAACCGGATGTTTCTGAATGGAATGGATCGCTGCTTCCCATGTAACGATTCTTGAATCTTTCCTGGTTTCTAATGTTTCCTCATCTGTTGTGTGAACAAGGTTGCTGATGAACGGAATGATTGAAGTTAGCCGGGATGTGGTGTAATTGGAAAACTGCAAAAGAACAAGTAATGACACAATTCCTGTAACAAGCATGATGACAGCTCCTTTGAATTTTCTTTCAAAAATTAAGCTGCCCCAGTATGTAAAAATAATCAGCCCGCTAGTAATCAATCCTGACCTCGACATTAGAAGCCAGTTGAAAATTAAAAATATAACGACTAGTAAAAAAGCGCTTCTTGATGGGATCAGATGCTGTCGCTGCCATACAAGAAGAATGACAACAGCAAGGTTGACATACATCGCAAAATATGTGGGATGATGAAAAATTGACAACCGTGAGTAAATAAAAGTATAATAGAAAACTGGTTCACGTATATAGGCAATTGTCGCATGTATAAGACAAATAATGACTGCTGTTGTTACACCAAGCACAAATGATCTGAAAATCTGTCGTTTATTCTGTTTTTGAAGTCCGTCAGGGAAAAAGAAGAAGAGGAGCGGAAATGCAACAAAACTGAGTTTTACTTCCAGGTCAAACACACCTTCATCCATGTTTTCAGTCCAGAATAAACTTGTTGCCACCAACATATAATATATGACCGGCAAAAAAAGTGTCAGGTTCTTTCTAAGATTAATTCTGAGTGTTCCTGGTTTGTAGTTTATTAGGATGAATACTGATGTTATCAGTATCAACGGAACAATCAGTTTTTTATATAGCGGAATGCTGAAAGCAAGAAGCATCAGGCCTGTGACAGGAAGTGATTGACGGAGAAAGAAATTTTTAATATCCATTTGTGTTGCAAATATAATCGGAAAAATGATCCTGAAAAAGGAATCAGTTTAAATCGTTATTAAGTTTTTATAATATCTTGTCTGAGTAATTTGTGTACATTTGTTTGATAAAATATTCTGATCAATGACAAATATACATTTTATCGGTGATTGTGAAATCTTTCTCGAATCTCTCAGAGACAGGCAAATAGTGATTCTTATTGATCAACAGGTGAATAAGTTGTATGAGGATGTATTTGATGGATATGACAAAATCATTGTTCCTCAGGGTGAACACTCAAAACGCCTGGCACTCGTTGAAGAAATCATTGAAATTCTGCTGGACCTTGAAATAAAAAAAGATTCCTTACTCATCGGAGTTGGTGGAGGAGTGGTTACAGACATTACCGGCTTTGTCGGGTCTGTCTATATGCGCGGAATTTCATTCGGGTTTTTACCAACAACACTTCTGGCCATGTGTGACGCAGCGATTGGCGGCAAAAACGGTGTGAATGCAGGCGGCATTAAAAATGTTGCAGGCACAATCAACCAACCCGGATTTATTGCTGTGTGGCCCAAATTCCTGAAAACTCTCCCCGAAAATGAGTATCAAAACGGAATGGCCGAAGTCATTAAACATGCTTTGCTTGCCGGTGATGATTTTGTTGAATTTTTACTCAGTAACTCTGGAGAAATTCTAAGGAATGATGAGAAAGTTACCATTGAAATGATTCAGCGTTCATCAGATTTTAAGCTCTCTGTAGTTGTTAAGGATGAATTTGATAATGATACGCGACATTTACTGAATTTCGGACACACCATTGCACATGCCATTGAAACTGATTCCGGACTATCTCACGGTGAATCTGTTTCCGTCGGAATGAACGCGGATGTCAGAATTGCCAAAAATCTGGGAATGTGTGATGATGAAACGGTGAAACGTGTTCATCAACTCTGTGAATGTTTTCATTTGCCCACAAATATTGACTTTCAGATTGATGAGCTGATGCTTAAAATCACTGGTGATAAAAAAGGAAGGCATGATCACATCAGTTATGTGCTCCCTGTGGCTCCCGGTGATTTTAAAATCATAAAATTTACAGTCAATGAATTGAAAAAACAGATCAATAGAATTGTAAATGAATAAAATTTGTGTATCTGTTTCCGGTAAAAATCTTGTTGAATGTATTGCTGCTCTTGGTAATGCAACTTTTGCTGAGTTGCGTCTTGATCTTATTGTCCTGAACGCGGATGAAATTTCACAGCTCATGACCCGCTGTCCACAGTGGATCATAACAGTCAGAGAGTCTTTTCTGTCTAAACCCGATTGTCTCGTTCTGTTTTCAGAAACTTTAAAGCATCAACCGCTGTTTGTGGACATTGACTTTCTGTTGTACGAAAATAATGTTGTGAAGACATGTCTTGATCTGCTTGGAAAAACTCAATCCAAACTGATGTTTTCATATCATAATTTTGAGTGCACTCCTCCGACGGAATTTCTCGAAAAAACTACAAAACAGATGTTCCTTCATGGGGCTGTAATGGTTAAAATTGCGTGTATGGTTAACGAATATGAAGACAATCTGCTTTTAATGAGTTTGTATGACAAATTTCCTGATATCATTTCTTTCGGAATGGGCTCCAGGGGAAAGATCAGCCGTCTGGCTGCACTGTTCTTCGGGGACGGAATTTCTTATGCTGCTCCCGATCATGGCCAAAGCACTGCAGAAGGACAATTAACATATTCGGAGATGTTGAGCATATTTCAATCTTTACAATAAGAATTACAATGAAGATCGTTCCGGGAAACATTCATGGTGTTTTTAAAGCGCCTGCCTCAAAAAGTGATTTGCAGCGTGCACTTGTTCTTGCCATGCTTGCCAAAGGGGAAAGCCGGCTCATGAATTGCACCGCTTCTGCTGATGTTATTGCGGTCAGAAGCGCAATTGAAACTCTTGGGGCAGTGACAGAAGGCGATGAGACGATTGCAGTGCGTCCTGCATCACTGATGATAGAAGAGGATACACTGATTCATATGGGTGAATCAGGACTTGCATTGAGAATGTTTGCTCCGGTGGTTGCTTTGTTTAACAAACCTGTTAGTTTGAGCGGAAAAGGAACTCTGATCAATCGTCCGCTTCAGCCTCTAATCGATGTGCTCAATGAGGCAGGAATTTCATGTATGCTTCATCATGGTACTCTTCCGCTGAAAATTGCCGGGCATTTAACAAAGCCTTTCATTGACATTGACTGTTCCTTCAGTTCGCAGATACTGACCGGATTACTGATCGCAATGCCTCTGACTGATCACGATACTGTTCTGAATGTCCGCAATCTTGTGAGCAAACCATATACAGATATGACCCTGAGAATCATGCGCGATTTCGGCGTTATTGTTGAATCTCATAATTATGAACAGTTTCATATTCCCGGAAATCAGAAGTACATTGGAAGAACTTATGAAGTTGAAGGAGACTGGAGCAGTGCTGCCAATTTGCTTGTCGGTGCTGCTGTTTCAGGAGAAATCAGGGCTGAAGGTTTGAGAATTGAATCATTGCAGGCTGACCGAAAAATCATGGACGCACTCATGTTGTCCGGTGCTCATGTGGGTATTGATAAAAATTGTGTACGTGTGAGAAAAAATGAATGTCGTACGTTCAGCTTTGATGCAACCCATTGCCCCGACCTTTTTCCGCCGCTTGCAGTGTTGGCAGCAGCTGCAAGGGGAACAAGCAGGATTGAAGGTGTTGAACGTCTCCTGCATAAAGAATCCAACCGTCTGGAGTCCATCAGAGAAATGTTGATCTCATTGGGCGGCACTGTTGATATTTCGGAAAACAGTATGGTTATCCACGGAACAGGAAAACTCACAGGAGGAACAGTCAACAGTCATCATGACCATCGCATTGTAATGGCAGCAGCCATTGCTTCCTGCATTTCTGAAAATCCCGTTCAGATTATCAGTGCTGAAGCTGTAGGGAAATCGTTTCCGGTTTTTTTAGAAACACTGACTTCAGTAAAGAAGCGTTGATGAATAAAGTTGTGCATATCCTGATTTTGGCGGGAAATTTGCTTTGCCGGCACGCTTGTTTCAGAAGTGCTTCTTTGCAAATTTCATGACAAAATCGACAGTTTTTCATTAATTTTGCCTTATACACTGCAATTATGAACAACATCGGAAGAATTTTTAGAATCACAATATACGGCGAATCCCACAGTCATTCAGTGGGCATTGTTATTGACGGATGTCCACCCGGGATTGAACTGTGTCAGGATGATTTTATATCCGATCTGATACGACGCAGGAGCGGAGCAAAGGGCACAACAACAAGACGCGAAGATGATGTTCCAAACATAACTTCAGGTGTATACAGGAACAAAACAACCGGAGCTCCCATACACATTCGCTTTGACAACAGGGATGTTAAATCTGAGGATTATGATTCTTTCTCCCATATTCCGCGCCCCGGACATGCTGATTACACAGCACATATGAAGTATAAGGGGTTCAATGATCAGCGTGGCGGGGGACATTTCTCCGGTCGTCTTACTGTTTGTCTTGTCGCTGCAGGTGTGATTGCAAAGAAAATTCTTCATTTCGTGCAGTTCAGCGCAAATCTCATTGAGGTAGGAGGAATTTCGGATATTGAAAAAGCTGTTGAAGAAGCTGTGAAAACAAATGATTCAATTGGTGGCATTGTTGAGTGTACTGTTTCAGGGCTGCCCGCCGGGCTCGGCGAACCGTTTTTCGATTCTGCCGAATCACTCATCAGTCATCTGGCGTATTCTGTACCGGCGATCAAGGGCATTGAGTTTGGTTCGGGATTCAAAGCTGCATCAATGAAAGGCAGCGAACACAACGACCCTGTTCTTTCTGACGGAAAAACTGTGACAAATCATGCAGGTGGTATCAATGGCGGCATCACCAACGGGAATGATCTTGTATTCAGAGTTGCTGTAAAACCTGCTTCAAGCATTTCACAACCACAGCAAAGCATTGACTTGATAACAGGCAACCCTGTTGAACTGATCATTGAAGGCCGTCATGATGCATGCATTGCACTGCGCATGCCTGTTATAGTAGAGGCTGTTGCAGCAATTGCGCTGGCAGATTTTTATTTGATGGCATTAAATTTATAAGATTAAAAATTTTGTTTACTCATAACATCTTTTTGTCCTGCGGTGAAATATTGTTATAATCTCATAAAATATGTGTTGAAAAATTTGAATATTTGTGGTATTGAAAAATCAAATATCCAGTATACATCAACAGATTGGGTACAACTAAAATAAAGGATACAACAATATTTTTTGTATGAAAACTTTATATATTTTTGTTATGAGAATGTTGAATTAAACACTTTAGAGTTTTTACTTAATTCAATATATTTAGATTCATAATTATGAAACAATTATTAATACTGCTACTAATAGTTATTCTTTTCATCACAGGGTGTAAAAAGAATAAGTATGGTAATGTAAAGCAACAAATTAGATTTACTTCTGAAATTCTAGGTGCAGGCAAAACAGTTAAATCACAAAAAAGCAATCAGGAATTGAGATATACTCAATTTGGCGATTTTGTTACAAGTATTACTCCTAAGAGTTTTGTTTCAGAACTGGGCCCAGTTCGATATTTTTCTCAAAAAGGGAATGAAGATTTTATAGCACTTGTGGGAGAGAGTACAGGAATTGTGATATTAACAGCAGATTTTGCCATAGACTCTACGATACCGGTTATACCCACACTTTGTTGTAATGTGTATGATAATCCTGATGGGCAAGGGGGTGGTTACTTTAAAAATGATGTTACTTTAAAGATGTTGTATATTCGTATGAATTTAAAACCGGTTTTTGAGCTGCCTGTTGAATACAGCAATGTTAATCTGATTCATTATCAAACGCAACAAAATGGGAGAATTATTACAACAAATTTATATACTCTTAATCAACCCGTTGCAGAATTACAAGTATTTAATCAGACACTGGATATATATTTTGGACAATTTGACAGTACCTATATTTCTTCTGAATTACCGTTCCCTGATTATAATTCAGGTGTACATTTAAGGAATTCTAATTTTACTGAATGGACATTGACCCCACCTTTGGGGGTGGAGACCAAAACAATTGTTTCAACGTTAAGTTTTTTTATTGATAATATTATTCATGTATATGCTGGTGCTGATAATATTCCATATACAGAAGATGATGTGATTGTCCTTGAGCCAAAATTTTGGGAAAGAATTGATGTAGTTGTGACTATTAATGAAAACTGAACCAACTAAGTGTTTCTTCATCGCCGGTAATCCAGTACTTCACAGCCTGAGTCCTGTAGTGTTTTCAGCTTATGCCGGACACACCGGAATTCAACATCATTATCTGAAAGCGCACTGCAGAAGTGCTGCAGATGTTAAAATATTGCTCGATAATGGTTTCAGCGGAGGGAATATTACAGCACCGCTGAAAGAAGAAGTCCTGTCACTTGGTTTTAAACAATCAGAAGCTGTCAGGATGATCAATTCTGCAAATACAATTTATGAGAAGAACGGTGATTTGGCTTTTGAGAATACCGACATCAATGGAGTGAGAAATGCTTTAAGAACTGTGATTCCTGATCCGAATGGGTTGAAAGCAGTTGTGGTTGGAATAGGTGGTGCCGGCAGGGCAGCGGTTTTTGCCCTTCTGGAGGGAGGGTGCGAAGTGGTCATTCTGAACCGCAATATTGAAAATGCACAGAAATGGGCAGCAAAATTCAGGTGTGGTGCTGCGTCGTTGTATCAGCCGGGAAATGCCGTGAGAAAGGCGCATATTATTGTCAATACAATTGGGGAAACAGAATCATTTGCCAGTGAAATTCTTCAACATCATGTGATTCTTGATGCAGATTACAAAACCAGACCGCTGAAAACACGTGCTGAGCAAATCGGAGCCACGTATATTTCCGGTGAGGAATGGCTGATTTTTCAGGCAATACCCGCATTTAAACTGTTTTGTGGACATGAAACCCGCCATGAACTACTCAGAGATGCATTGATGAAAAGAGAATTCAGACAATCCGGAAATGTTGTCCTAATTGGGATGATGAAATCAGGAAAAAGTACAGTGGGGAGAATACTTTCAGCGCAAACCGGACGAAGATTTGCTGATACTGATGCACTGGTTGAACAGAAAATTGGAAAAAGTATTTCCGAGATTTTTTCCGAAGATGGAGAGGAGCGCTTCAGACACATTGAGCATGAAGTGTTTACTGAGTGCATGAAGTCTGACAATCAGATCATTGCTGCAGGAGGTGGGCTTGTTATTGACAGCAGAAACAGAGATTTGATCCTTCAGTCTAGCTTTGGAGTCTGGTTGTTTGCATCTCCTGAAAAACTTGCATCACGCAAAGATGATGATTATAGACCCTTGCTGAAAGAAGGAAATTCAAAGGATGTGTTGAAAAAAATTCTGAAGGATCGGTTCTCAGCATATGTTCAGAGTTCGCATGTTATTTTACCCGTTGAACACGATAATGAAGAAGAAGTCGTATCCGTTTTGTTATCATTGTTATAATTGAGAGGTTATGAAAAAAGCGATCATCATAGGTGCAACATCAGGTATTGGAAAGGAGCTGGCTCAGTTGCTGGTTGAAGATAATTATCTGGTTGGACTTGCAGGTCGCAGGGTGGAAATTCTCGAAAAAATGAAACTTGAACAGAAAAATTTTTCCCCATTGGAACTTGATATTTCTAAACCTGATACTATTATAGAAAAGCTGAATGATCTGGCAAGTGAACTTGGTGGTCTTGATTTGCTGATCATTTCATCGGGGACAGGAGATATTAATGAAGATCTTGATTTTGAGGTTGAAAAGCGCACAATAGATACGAATGTACTTGGATTCACCTGTGTGGCTGACTGGGCATTTAATTTTTTTCAAAATAGTAAAAAGGGGCATCTTGTTGCAATTACGTCAATAGGCGGACTTCGGGGGAGCAGGAGTGGCCCGTCGTATAATGCAAGTAAGGCATACCAGATCAGTTATCTCGAAGCACTCAGGCAGAAAGCAGTAAATATGAAGATTCCTGTTGTTATTACAGATATCCGGCCCGGTTTTGTTAATACAGAAATGGCAAAGGGTGATGGCTTATTCTGGGTTTCTTCAGTAGAGAAAGCAGCAAAACAGATCTTCCGAGCAATAAGAAAGAAACGAAATATTGTTTATGTAACCAGGCGATGGAGGTGCATTGCATGGATTCTCAAAATAATCCCCGGGTTCATTTACAATAAAATGTAAAAAACCTGAAGCTATTTAAGGTATTGTAAAATACATCACAACTTCAGGTTTTTACGTAGGGCAGGTGATTGGGTAATTAAAAGATTTTACTCAAGTGAACCAACAACTTTTTCCACTTCATGAAGAATCTCACATGACTTCACAAGCTCTTTCATGGCATTGTGGTCAGGATATAACGGACGGTCAATGTCAAGATATTCAACATATTTGCGGATAATTTCTTTTGCCTTCTGGGTACCTTTGCCGTATGTGTAAGGAGTTTCTAGTTTTTCGCGCAGATCAAGTGCCTGGGCAGCAGCCATGAATTCAATGCCAAGGATGCCGTAAGCATTGTCCATAATCTGATTGTTTTTGATTGCTGTATTCATTCCCATTGAAACAAAATCTTCCTGATCAGCGGCAGCGGGAATGGATTGTATTGAAGCAGGCATTGAAAGAATTCTCTGCTCCACGATCTGCATATCAGCAGTGTATTGGCTAAGCATTAGTCCCGAGAACATTCCGGCTCCTTTGGTAAGGAATGGAGGAAGTCCGACACTCAGTGCCGGGTTATTCAGCCTGTTCATTCTTCTTTCTGATAAAACGCTGACCATGGTAATGGCGGCGCTCATCATATCCATTGGCAAAGAAACCGGTGAGCCCTGGAAATTCGCTCCAGAAAGTTGTATGTTTTCTTCAGGGAAGAAAATCGGATTGTCACCAACACCGTTCAGTTCGATTTCAACCTGTGACCTTGCATACTTGAGTGCATCATGTGCAGCGCCGATCACCTGTGGTGTTGAACGCATTGAATATGCATCCTGCACTTTCACTTTTAGCCGTTTTTCAGCAAGATCTCCACCGGAAGCAACAGTACGGATGGCTTTTGCACTTCTCATGGCACCTGAAAATCCCCGTACTTCATGTAACTTGTGATTGTATGGTCCCAGATTGGCTTTCAGAGCCTCCAGAGTCATGGCGCAGGCAATTTCAGCCTGTTTGAGCCAGTTATTCATATCGAAAAGAGTGATTGCACTCATTGCAGTTAGCACATTTGATCCGTTGATTGTTGCCAGACCGTCTCTCGCCTGTAGCCCTGGTACAGGAATGCCTGCTTTTTCAAAAGCAATTCTTCCCTCAAGCATTTCTCCTTTGTAAAAAGCATGTCCTTCGCCCATCATGAGCAGTGCAATCTGTGACATCGGAGCAAGGTCACCACAGGCTCCCACAGAACCTTTATCACAAACAAAAGGAGTGACACCTTTGTTGAGCATTTCGATTAATGTCAATGTAATTTCAGGTCTGCAACCCGAATTTCCGTGTGCATGCACGTTCACACGTCCCAGCATTGCGCCTCTTACATATTCTATCTCAAGGGCTTTACCGATTCCTGCAGCATGATTATAAATCAGGTATTTCTGAAAATCTTTCACCTGGTCATCATTCAGAACGATTTCTGAAAATTCACCAATACCTGTATTTACACCATACATGATTTCTTTTGCAATAATTTTGTCCTCTAGCATTGTGCGACATTTTTTGATCCGTTCCAGTGCATCGGGATGTAATTCTACTTTTTCGTTGTGACGTGCCACTTTCACCACATCTTCAATGGTGAGCTGGTTTCCTGAAATAATAATAGCCATAGGTCTGTTTTTTTAATTATTGAATTTTGAAGTTTGCTTTTTTCATTTGTAAAAGTAAAATAAAAATCCAAATGAATTCATCATGAATTATTTTATTTTTTCGACTTAAACAGATGTGAGAATTTAAGATAAACTTAAAAAACAATTAAACAGGACTTGATTCAATTGAATCATTGAAAATATCACAATAAATGACATATGGAGTTTTATGCATAAAAAAAAAGCCTGTTTTTGTTAACAGGCTTTGATATAAAAGGTATTGATACGTTTTAGTAAACTTTATAGATGATCTCTTTTCCAATTCCAATTGCTTCCATGTTTGCAGGAATTAATCCGTGGTGTCGGGTTGGGAGTGATTTTTCAAGACCTTTTTTGAGATAATCATCACCAACGATGGGCTTCACTTTTAGAAATCCACCAAGAACCATCATATTAAACACTTTATGCATGCCTTTGCTTGCAGCTTCCTGAGATGCGTCGATACGGTAGACAGTGATGTCTTTCCTTTCAGGATGACGTGTAATTCCGTTGCCATCATAAATTAATGTTCCACCGGGTTTCACAGTACTTTCGAATTTGTCCATAGACTGCTGGTTGAGAATGATTGCCGTGTCAAACACATTGACAACCGGAGAACTGATTCTGGTGTCACTGACGATGACGATCACATTTGCAGTTCCACCCCGCATTTCTGGTCCGTATGAAGGCATCCAGCTCACTTCCTTGTTTTCCATGATTCCGCTGTAGGCAAGGATTTTACCCATTGAAAGTACTCCCTGTCCGCCAAATCCTGCTATAATAATTTCTTCTGTCATGATTCTGTTAATTAACGTAAATAAATTATTTTTTGACCATTTCGCCATCAACCTTTAAGTCCCCAAGCGGATAAAAAGGAAACATATTTTCTTCCATCCATTTGTTGGCATCATTTGGTGTCATTTTCCAACCTGAATTACAATTAGAAACGATTTCAACAAAAGAAACCCCTTTGTTAAGCTTCTGATTTACAAATGCCATTCGAATGGCTTTTTTTGCTCTTCTCACATTTGCCGGTTTGTGAACGGCCTGGCGTGTTGCAAAGTATACTCCTGGCAATTGTGCAATCAGTTCGTTGATTTTCAAAGGATTTCCCATGATCTCAACATCACGTCCGTAGGGACATGTTGAGGCTCGCATTCCCGGAAGTGTTGTTGGGGCCATCTGACCTCCTGTCATACCGTAAATACCATTATTTACGAAAATTATTGTAATGTTTTCTCCGCGGTTACAGGCATGCATTGTTTCTGCTGTCCCAATGGCAGCCAGATCGCCGTCTCCCTGATAAGTAAAAACAAATTTTTCAGGCATCAGCCTTTTTATTGCTGTTGCAAGAGCGGGCGCACGTCCGTGTGCGGCCTGTTGCATATCAATATCCATGAATTCATAGGCAAGGACTGAACAGCCAACAGGTGCAACACCGATGGTTTCACTCTGAATGCCCATTTCTTCTATAACGTCAAGCACAAGGCGGTGTGCAGTGCCATGTCCGCATCCGGGACAGTATGATAATGGTTTTTCAGTGAGCAGCTTTGTTTTCTTGTAAACAAGATTTTCTTCACTGATGATATCTTTATTGAATATTTGTTGTGTTGCCATAATAATTATCCTCCGATGATTAAATTTTCCATTGCGTCCAGGACCTGGTCGGGAGAGTGAATCATTCCACCTACACGTCCATAATGCTTAACTTTCTGATCACACCCAACGGCAAGCTGAACATCTTCAATCATTTGTCCGAGACTCATTTCAACAGACAGAATTCCTTTCACCTGTTTGCTGA
>CAYMAZ010000012.1:24949-48327 GCA_964388575.1 uncultured Bacteroidales bacterium
GCTTTTTCAATTCTTCTTTTGGAAATGGAAATAAAGTGATCGGACGAAGCAATCCGAGTTTTAACCCTTTTGAACGACCTAAGTCGACGGCCTTTTGGCATATACGGGCACTGGATCCGTATGCAACAAACAGATATTCAGCATCATCACATTCTATCCGTTCAAAGCGGACTTCTTCACGTTCCATCTGTTCATATTTCTCCTTTAAGTGCATCACATGTTTTTCCTGTTTCAGAGGATCAAGGTCCAGTGATGTAATAATGTTTCTTTCACGATCAGGCGTTTTTCCGGTTGTGGCCCAGGGACATTTTTTAATAATCTGTTCCATACTGCGTCTGGGTTTCTGATCTTTCAGCATGACCTTTTCCATCATTTGCCCGATCAATCCATCTGAAAGGATCATCGACGGATTTCTGTATTTAAAAGCAATGTCAAATCCAAGTTCAACAAAATCTGCCATTTCCTGGACAGATGATGGAGCAAGGACGAACATTTTATAGTCGCCGTGTCCACCGCCTTTTGTCGATTGAAAATAATCACTTTGTGATGGTTGGATGGTTCCGAGCCCAGGACCTCCGCGAACAACATTCACGATAAGGCATGGGAGCTCAGCTCCTGCAATATATGACAATCCTTCGGTCATCAGGCTGATGCCCGGACTTGATGATGAAGTTAATACTTTTTTACCGCATGAGGCACCTCCATAAACCATGTTGATTGAGGCGACTTCGCTTTCTGCCTGAAGCACAACCATTCCGGTTGTTTCATATGGTTTCTCCATCATCAGGTATTCAAGAACTTCAGACTGTGGTGTAATAGGATATCCGAAATATCCGTCAGCACCTGCGCGTATTGCAGCTTCTGCAATCGCTTCATTTCCTTTCATTAATTTTAATTCACCCATTATTTCGAGTAATTTTTTTGTTGAACAATTCGTTACTTATTCCACTTTTTTCTTGTATACAGTAATGACACCGTCAGGACATACAATTGCACAATTTGCACAACCGATACACAGATCATTTTGCATTTCAGCGAAATTATACCCTTTACTGTTTACATCTGATGCCAGGCGAATGACATCCTGAGGACAGGCCGGAATGCACACTCCGCAACCCTTGCACCTCTGAATATCAACCACAATGACTCCTTTTACCTTTGCCATAGTATATTGTTTTTAATAGTTCTGAAAATTTTCCACGAAAGTATATCTTTTTTTTCAAATCCCAAAATCAAAAACGATTTCAAAACTTATTCATTCATTTTATGATCTGAATGAAATTGTTTTAACCTTTCTTCAAGTGCAGGAAATTGCTCTCTTGAAACCAGTGATACACAAGCCCTTAGGCCTTCAGTTCTTTCACTGCCTGTAATATCAAGAGTTATGGCGCTGATTCCGTAATATATCAGATTGGTAATCAGTTCATCTCCTCCCATGCCTGGATATGAAATTGTGAAATAAAACCCGTCGGCAATTGGTTTATCCTCATCCTTATCATAAACAATCCGGAACCCGTTGTCGGTAAACAGCTTCTTCATGATTTTAGCTTTTTCTCCGTATTCTTTTGTTTCTTCAACAAAATTGAATTTGCCGTTATTGGCAGCATTCAAAATTGCAGCTACAGCATATTGGGCAGAATGGGATGTCCCGGAACTCAATGAATAAAGTGTGCCAAAGATCATTGCATTTCCAAATTGAGAAGAATTATAGTATCTCTTTAAATCAGGATAATCTTTTTTAAATAAACTGTTTGAAACCAGCATCATCCCGCATCGTTGCCCTGCATAACTGAAGGCTTTGGAGCTGCTGATAAATAAAATGTAATTGTCGCAATAATTGGAAACACTTGGCTGATAGGGTGGTTTTCCGGGAGTTGAAATATCAACCCTGAAATCCATGCCAAAATATGCAAGATCTTCGAGGACTACTACATCATATTTTGTTGCAAGTTCACCGATAGTCTTCAGTTCAGCCTCAGTAAAGCATATCCATGAAGGATTGTTGGGATTTGAATATAACAAACTGTGAAATCTGCCTGTGGACAAATATGATTCAAGTTTTTCCCTGAGCAATTCTCCCCGGTAATTGTATACATCAAAGTGATCAAACTTTTCTCCGAGTACTCTGAGTTGCTGCTTGTGAACCGGGAATCCCGGGTCAATAAACAATGCTTTATCTTTTTGTGTATTGGTTCGCCCCAGTGTCATAAATGCAGCAAAACTTCCCTGCATCGATCCAACAGTTGGCAAACAGTTTTCTTCATCAACATCGATTCCGATGAAGTTTTTTGCAAAAAGACTGATTTCCTTTTTCAGTGGTTTGATTCCCTGAATATCAGGATATATTGCAGCTACACCACGCTTAAGTGCTTCAATTTCTGCTTCTGTGCCAATTGCCACAGGCGGTAATCCCGGAATTCCCATTTCCATGCGAATATATTTAAATCCGGTGGCTTCTTCAATTTTGTCTACCAGTTTTTTGATTTCCCGAATGCTTGCTGTACCAACACTTGAAAGGTTGCACTCTCTGATCTTCTCATTAACAATGTCGTAGTTTACAGGAGTTTTTCTCATAGTTAAATTCATATTTATTTGACCATTTAATTGAAACTACAAAAAAAAGAAATTTTTACCAATTTTCCTAATAAATTGGTATACAAAATTTTATACTTTGTCAGGGAAAAACAATTAATTTTTTATTTCCGGTTGATGCTTTAGGAAAAATTGTTTTTCAGCTGCTATCCCATTCAGATAAATAACTCGAATGGCATATCTGCCAGGTTTGCGTTTTTCAGGATCTGTTGAAATTGAGCTGGTTATATGTTGCAAGGATTCAACATCACTGAGTCTGATTGTTTTTCTGAAAAAGACCTTGCCTGCCGGACTGATCCAGTGAATAGACAATTCCCGTGTTGTATCAATTTGGGTTTTTGAAACATCAATGCTTACGTACACTTTTTCATTTCTGGTAATGTAAAATTCATTTCCGTTTTCATTCCAAACATCCTGTTGGCGTTTGTTTTTGGTGTAAAACCTGATCGGAATGGGTCCGATATTTATCCATTTTATTTTCTGTCCCGTTTTGATTTCTTCAGGTTTGAGTGTGAACTGTCCACCTGCAATCAAATATCTGAAAAAATAGACATTGAGTTTGTATTGGCCGGGTTGTCGTTTTTCAGGCTTCAGTGAAAGTGAACTTTTTACAATGAAATCGTTATCTTCCTGTTTGAATGTTAAGAGTTTGTTGTATGTCACTTTGTCGTCTGGTCCGATCCATTCCATCCTGAATTTTAACTCGTCCTCATGGAAGAGAGGTTGTTGTTTAAAATCCACAATTGCTGTGACCCATCGTTTCTTCCCATTGAAAAAAATGCTGTCTGCACCGATTCTTTCCCCAGTCTGTTTGTCAATTTTTCTGCAAAACGTAATTTCAGCACCAAGTTTTTTTCTGAGAGAATCCACATAAACCGCTTCAGGGACAAGTGTGAATGCTTTTTCTGCAATTAATTCTCTGAAATAATACACTCTAAGAAGATAATTCCCGGTTTCACGCATTGAAGTTCCTATGGAGCTAAGAAAAAAGTCAGATGTGTCAGAGGTACTGAGGGTTATTTGCTTTTTATACAAAACTCTCTGATTCGGGCTGATCCATTCAATATGAAACAAGTGAGTGCCGCCGGAATTCGGATTGAGGTGATCAATAAGAATCATAGCATATACTCTTTGTTTTTCACCGATCGGTAAAAACTGACCCTGCAAAACTGGTCTGCCGGTAAGAGAGCCTGCTCTGTTGCCAAGAATAATGTTCGTGTTAAAGTCTTCTGAATTTTTTGCCGGAAAAATATACGTTGAATCATTGTTGATGACTTGAGAATGATCTCTCGATGCGCAGCTGAGAAAAACAGATCCGCACACTACAATCAGAATCAAATTGTAAATGTTCGTCCTCATTTATATCATTCTGATTAAGTAGTTTTTACTTCGAACTTTAACTCCATAAAACCATTTGGAAAGAGGCAACATGATGATCAGCAGGATTATGAATCCTACAAATGTGGCAGTAATTCCTCCTTCAAGATAACATATATTCATACGCTTTACGAAAACTCCAAGAATAGCAAGGTGAATACAGTAGAAAAAAAGTGGTACTTTTCCTGTTACACTGAAAAGATAAGTTGCTTTTGGCAGATATTTGTTAATGATGATGAATAAAGTAACACCTGCAACAACCAACCCGAAGAACCAGAGATTGTGAAACAAACTGGGAGGATATTTCTGATCAGCAAAAAAGGAATAACTGCCAAATCCTGAATATTCGAAAATGTTACCGTAGCCTCTGAAAAGCCTGATGATCATTGCAATCGTTAAAGATCCAAAAGCAATGCTAAATCCGTAGAGTATTTTTTTTAGATCGGTATTCCAGATTTTAAACCAGAAGCCTGCCATGACAGATCCAAGAATTGCAAGAGCAAACCACGGGATGACAGGGTACTTATTGAAATCGCCTGAAACAATAAATGTTTCCATGATGACAACTTCTGAAACAGAATTTCGATCATAGGGAATATGAATAAGAAAGGGATGGATCAGCAACAGCGCAAGAGCAATTACGAATCGCAGTTGCCAGGGAAAAGAAATAATGCCTACAAGCAGAATCATCGAAATGCCGATTGCAGCAATAATTCCGAGATGCCATGGGTTGAATTGAGCAAAACCACCCCATGAAGAATTTACAATTGTCATTTGTATAAAAACCAGAAACAATCCACGTTGTATAAAGTACCATTTTGCAGACCCTGGTTTCGTGCCTTTTTCAATATTTCGTGTATAAGATAGCCAAACCATTGCTCCTGCCATGATCAGAAAGCCGGGAGCACAAATATAGCCTGCATATCTCAACGCAAACTGTCCCCATGAAGGAAATAAAGGATCAAAAGGGTCGAGTTGCTTCCAGTATGAATTCAGATAATAGGAGCAGTGTCCCAAAAGCATCATGATACCGATAAAACCACGAAACTGGTCAATATAGTCAAAACGCTTTTTTACCTCTGTCATTAGAGTCTTACTTAATCAGGGATGGAGATGATGATTAGTCCGTCATTTGTATCTGCAACGTAAATATATTTTTCATTCATATCAAATCCCATCGACTGATTCATGAATAATCTGCCTTTTGCCACCGGATTTGAAACATCTGTAATGTCTACAATATGGAATCCGCCTCGTTGTGATGAAAGATACACAGTGTTGCCTTTGCAGATCATATCATATGCTGAACCGCCTGAGTTATATGTTGCTTTTGTTTTTACATGGTTCAGATCAGAATAATCAATGATCAGCATGCCGGCAGAACCAGCAGCGACAAGTGCAACCTCCTTGTCCTCATTCAGAATAACAGCTTCTGCGTATCCTGGTGTGTCATGCCAGGCAAGAAGAGGATAAGCCCCGTATCCGTCATCAAATACAGAAATGTCATAAATGCTGATCCCCATTTCTCCACACGCAACAAACATCAGAGTTTTATCTGAGTTTACTGCAACACCGTTTGCATATCCGTTGGTTATAATGTTCCCTCTGATGTCAGGAAAACCCGGAACACTCAGTTCTGCAATATTGACACCCTGTTCACTGATTGAACAATACATATAGTTTCCGTCTATCAGAGCATCTTTGGCAGGCTTCATGTTCAAATTTGATGCTGTGACTGCAGGGTGATACGGATCACTGATATCTGCAACTGTATAGCCAAATGTGCCTGCTGATAAGTAAACAAACTGATCTTTTCTGGCAATTCTTCTGGAATATCCACGAACATTTTCTGTTGTAACAGATACAATCTTCGGATCCAGAGGATCTTTCACATTCACAACCAGTAAACCACCCTCACCTTGTGCAATGAAACAAAGTGTATCCATCAAAGTGACATCCTGTGCATTGGCAGGAGTCTTAAAATCATTGATAATGGTATACCCTCCGGATGTATAAAAAGATTCTGGATCATTTGGTTTTCCGCAACCTGCTGTAAGGATGACTGCGATCAGTATCATTGGAAAAAATCGTATTATTTTCATTGTTTGAGGTTTTATGTTTAATCCAAAGTTAATATTTAAGATTATAATTATATATCAGAGAAAACCCGATTTGATTTTGATTGTAATCTTTTTCAAGAGAAATATATTCGCTGTTAATTTCTGATCTTGAATTTGTTCGGCGACCAAGAAAATTATAAAATACTGCTACATTGATAGATTTGTTTATTCTGACTCTGTAGAATGCAGAAAAACGGTAGTTGTTATCAATTCTTCCTGTATGCAGAGGATCAATCTCAATATACCGTGTTGAAGTGAAATTCCTTTGGGCATAAGATCCGCTGAATGTCAGGCTGTGATTCAGTTTAAAAAATGAAGGCATTGCCCAGCGAATGGAAGCATAAAAATTTTGGTCATAATATGTTGCATCAGCATCGTCTGAAATTTCTTTCGTTTCAAACAATTCGTCATATCCCCTGGCATCTGAAAAGGTATACTTGTATGCCGCCTGAAATCGGATTTTTTTTGAAAGGGGCCGCAGCAGGCGGATCTCTCCGGCAAAGTCGTCAGAATCGTATTCGATGTAATGAACATTGTAAAAATACCTTGCGTAACTTAATGATAATCTGATCCCTGTGTTTTTGAGAACAGAATGTTGAGCGGATAAGTCATAACTTTCTTTTGCAAATGACATAGGCACAAAAGTTTCTGAAACATACCCAAGAAAATTCACATGATCTTCGTCTCTGAAATGACGGATGTAAAAATCTGGGATAAAACTGTAGGAAATGCTGATAGCTCCTTTTTTACTGTACTCCTGATCAATACCGAATGCATAGTAACTCCATGACTTAATGCCGTTGTTCACATAAAAACTTCTGTTCAGGTCTAGCTGTAGAGATGTTGTCAGTTTTTTTACAAGTTTTTGTTCAGCACTGATTTTTAATGAAGGTCTTGAAATAATATCATCATAGGTATTGATATGAAAACGACCTTCATCTTCTCGGTTCATGAATCGCTGAAGATATTTTTCAGAGTATTTCAGGATATTATCATCATACATGGTACGTGCCTCGAAATTTACAGAAATATCTGGTTTGAATTTGAATTTCTTTTTTGAGTTCTTTCCTGTTGAGCCTGTTTGACCGGATGCAATTTGTGTTGCAAGGCACATTGTCAGAAAAATCATTAAATAATTTCTGATAATCAAGCTCAGGTTAAACTTCTTCATCTTTGTCAGAATTTGATGGGTGTTATTTTTTTACCTTGATGCATTTTTAACATCCTTTTTCAGGATCATCGTCCTGCCTAAAATAGTCTTTTTATCTTTGTCGAGAAGAAATATCTCATATGTCTGTTTACCTGCCGGTACGTCAATCACAAATTCACTGGCTTTACCGGGAACAAGTTCGCTGCTGTTTTTGTATGCGGCCACTTCAGAACGTTTGTTGCTCATCTGATATGTGTTGATGACTTTCCCGTTATTGACAACCTGTAACCTGTAATTAACTGTTCCGCGCATCTGATGTGTAAACTCAATTCGTGTAAATATTCGCAATTGTGTTGGGCCAATGACTTCTACCTTGAGTGGCTGTTCCCCGGAAAATCTGTAATATGTAACAACGGATTCATTGGAATAAAGATCTACAATGTCAATACTTTGAACAGGAGTGAATGTAATCCACTCTTTCTTTTTTTCTTTCAGAGGGTTAAAAAGATAGCGGACAACAACCCCGGTCTTACTTTCTGATAATTTGAATGAGATGGTGTTATCACCCCTTGGTAGGATGATTTCAAATGTTTGAAGTTGTCCAGGAATACCTTTTAACTCTGTAAAACTTGCCTGAGCTGAACGTTCTGTGGATGTAACTTTCAGACTTTGAATTTCACCACCGTTCAGGGAATAATTGATTCCAAATGAAACTTTACGCTCCTGGCCAGGCAAAAAATGTGCACGTGTGAGTAATCTAAGCTTTCCCGGTCCCTGAGCAAAAATAAGTGATTCTTTCTCAGAACTAAGCTGGTAATACATTCTAATTTTGTTTGAAATTACAATAGGGGCTTCCTGCCTGAATCTGGTGGGTTTCAAAACTTTGGTCTCTCCGGTTTTCTGAGAGAAAACGTAAAAGGGAAATAAAAGAACGATAACCCAGAAAATGTAAAATCTTCTCATTGAATCAATTTTGGCTGTAAATTTACATTTATTCTGATTAGAAATTACAACTCGTGAACAAAATCATTGTTTTCTGATGTTGCTGTCAGTTGATGAATGGTAATTGTTTGCGATCCGAGTTTATGATATTTCCTTTCTCCTTTATATATAAGAATTATCAGAACAACAAGGATGAGTGTCACAATATATGTTGTTGTCAGATTGTATCTCTCATTTGTGAATACCCCTCCGGAACCTGGGGGAGGCATTGGTACAGGACTCACAGGCATGTTGTGTTCAGTTAATATATCTTTAATGTTCATCAGTTGAATAACCGGAATTCCTTTTGCTCCCATTTGAACGATGACGCCACGTATTGGATAATTATGCATAATCATATTGGTGGTTAACCCCGAAGGTATCAATTCACTATTGACAGTATGTCCGAGACTTGCAATTCCTCCTCCGACATTGATATAAGCTCTGATGGGCTTGCCATCCGTTTCTTCAGAAAAAATGTCCATTCTTTTCTCAATATTTTTCTGCAGATTATCTTCGTTAATCAACCTGACATTGTTTCTGTCAATGGCATTCAGAATAAGCATTCTCCCTTCAGGACTCAGTCCGCGTCCGATATCAGAACCTCCGCCGATGGATGCTGCTACTGACCGCGTGCTGAATATTTCTGCTTCACATAAGATATTTTCCATATCAAGCCATGTGAAAAACGGGTCGTTGGCACCGTAGTCCGATGCTCCTACAGAACTGATGATGACAGGTTTGGTTTTTAATACTTCAAGTGCAGCAATAACTGAAATATTCAGAGCCGGAAATGAGCCGGTCATCCCAACCGCCACATAATCACCTTCCCGGACCCCTGCATCTTTAAGATATTGTACAATGATTGCTGCGATGTTGGGGTTTGTTGAGGATAGCTTTGATTCAATGTTGCCGCGGTCTGTTGTGATCAGGGTTGACTCTTGACCAATAAGTGCTGTCTCATTAGGGTCATTAATGTTGTCTATAAAAATACATTCTTCCAGACGGTGCTGTTTCAGATATTCTGCTGCCCGTTGAGAAAGCTTTGCTGCTTCAAGCTTTTCATTGTACCAATCCTGTTTGACATTCGTAATACTGTTTTCAACGAGTAGGAGTGACATAAGAGAAACCGCTGACAATAAACCCAACACCAGATTTGATTTTGCTCTTAATTTATTCATGGACTTGTGTTTTATTTTGGAAGCAGGGATCCCGCAAAAAGAATGATGACAAATAATCTGACTAGCACAGAGGAAACAAAAATGACACTAATCGTCTTAAACACTCCCTGTTTCCCAAACCAGTGTGCAATCAGACCCGGGATTACCCATCCAACAGCTTCGAGTTTAACACTGCTGGAGCCTACTTCAAAAGACAGAAACTGCCTTGAAAAGATCGCTAGCAGACAACCAATCAACAGACAAATGACCATTTGCCTTCTTCCATAAATTAACGCATATTTTTCTAGTACTCTGACAATGAGAAAAGTCAGAAGACTGATGAGAAGTATGCCAAGGAGTTTTTCAGGATTTGTAAGCTGGAGTGCAATATATCCCGGAACAACAATTCCGCCTGCAGCCAGCCCGAATACCTCATACGAGAGTAAACTCAAGATTAATCCCAGTGTAATTGCAATTTCTATCATAATTTTACTGATCTGTGTTCAAAATAATTGACAACATCAGCACCGATACCACCCATGTTGCCTATGGCAAAAACTGAAGAAATGTTTTTTGTTAATGCAAGTATTGCTTCAAAGACATGCTCCGGAGTCGTAAACCCCAAATTGACAATTTTTTGTTTCTCAATTGCTGACCCGATCATATGATGCTCCACATAATCACAAGATTGTCCGATTAGCAAAATATAATCTGTTCCGGAATTCATAAATATTGCAACAAGTTCAATGAGCTGCTTGGCTCTGTCCATTCTGTCCTGACGAGTGTTCAGCAGAACAATTCTTAATCCTGCAAACTCACCATCTTGACTAAGTTTTTTCCAGATCATAAAAGTTGAATCAGGATCATTAGCTGCAAAAGCATTAAAAAAGTGAATTTGTTTTTGGAAGATGTCCACCGTTAGTTTTCTGAGCACACCGGAATCAGGTTCTGCTCCGTACATACCCTTTAGTGCTGTGGTACGGTCAATCTTCATATGTTGACATACAGCAAGTGCCAGAGCAACATTTTCTTGATGCTCAATGTATTGAAATCCGCTCATTTCTTCTGAAGAAACTGTACTTTGATCCACAAACACACTTTCAGTTCTCTTTTTATCAGCTATTTGCTTTAATTCTTTCTGCATGATCATTTCAGAAGAAAAAAGAATCTTGTTCTTTGGAATTGTTCTTCCCAATGTTGCTGTGATTTCTTCAAGAGTGTATCCCATAATTTCAACATGATCCAACCGGATATTGGTCATTACACCGATGTTTGAAAAAATCATCTTCTGCTCTGTAACCGTTTGATATTGTGGCTGTAATGCCATGCATTCAATGACAAGCACCTGTGCCTTTTGTTTTGAGGCAAACTTGACTATGGCTATTTGTTCCAGAATATTTGCAGATGCTTTTCTCGTAATAATTGTTTCTGTACCATCTGATAGAATGAGCCTTGGAAAGGTGCCGGTAACCTTTGTGATACAATTGATTCCTCCGGCTCTCAATCCTGCTCCTATAAGTCTTGTTACACTCGATTTTCCACGTGTACCGTTTATATGAATTCTGACCGGAATTGTTGTAATACGTTTTCTGTGTAAAGTATATTCAATGTACAATAACGTTGTTAAAACAAAAATAATTATAAGTAATATGTAAAAACTATACATTTTTTACCTGAATTTACTAGCCAAGTAATTATTTAATTTTCAACATTCTAAGTGTTTGTGATTGAGACTCAGTTTGGAGTGTATACATGTAAATACCTGGTTTCAGTGTGTTGCCATCTTTGTCTTCTCCGTTCCATTCAACTGTGTATTGTCCTGGAGCCTTGTATTCATCTGTAAGAGTCTGAATGTGCGCCCCATTCATGTTGTGGATGTTTAGTTGTATATGTGTAGGTTTTGTCAATGTATATGCTATTTGTGTTTCAGAATGAAATGGATTAGGAACGTTTTGATGTAAAATACAGCCGGAGATATCGTCTTCTCTAATATTTGAACTGGATGGAACAACATGGATTGTTCCAAAATAGGGAAGAATGTCAGATCCTGTGATCGTTACCTGCAAAGTATCAATCTGTGAAAATTCCACGTTAAAAGTCGCAAGTCCCTGAGAGTTTGTTTTTTCATTCAGTAAAACATGATTGCTGCTGATATTTACATTGGCATTGATGGCAGGAAGTCCAGATGACTGATAGGTAACAAAAACATGAAAGGGATCGGAATAGACTTCAACAGTTTGTGGATGATCGGCATCAATAAGACGAGGGGTTGTTTTCCAGATATGTGTGCTTGGATCACCCAGATCACAATACACGTTGTAATGGTATTCAACCATTGGGTCAGTCCCAAGTTCCTGATAGAGAAAGAGTTTTCCTCTTAGAAGAGCCTGAGCAGGTGTGGTCATCCCTTCCTGAAACATGCCGATATAGATGCCCTTATCAACTCTGTTATTTGGTGCAGTATGAGTATTTGATGTGGGCCCAACAAAATTAACTGCACCTCTCGGATTGTCAATGGTTCCAAGCTTAAGCCACTGTTCACCGAAGCAATTGCCACCGGATGCATTAAACATTGCAACACCGCAGCCAATGTTTGTGACAAAGGTGAGTTTTTCACCATTGACGACGTTATTGACCTGACTTGTTGAAAACGGATAACAATTGGCCCACCATCCTGTTGACCAACCTTCACCCCGATAGTTCAGGAAACTTCTGCCATCATTGATTGCAGACAGCACCATATTCAGGTTCATTGTGCAACCCTGGCTTGTGCCAATAGCCCCGTCACTCATAAGTGTGTCAACAGTAAGAAAATTTCCGTCATCCATCATGACCTGTGCAGTATATCTTTTAGTTTCAATCTGTGATAAATAAGCATTGTTAGAGCAGCAGATCCCTTTTCTGAACCATGTCGTATCAGCCATATAGGGAGTCTTCTCGTACATCATGAATTTTTTCAGTAAAAGCTGTAGAATGTCTGCTGTTGTACTTGGAATACGGCCCACAAACATCTCTGGAAAGTAATCATTGCCGTCAACTTTGACAAAAAAATCTTCGTCAGGGAAGGAATAGCTTGGATATGTCACAATTTTTTTGGGAAAAATTCCGTCGTCTCCAACCAATATAACATAGGTTGGAGGATCCTGAGAAAAAAAATACAAATTGGAAACATGACTCTGAATTGTATTCGGATTATTTGCTGTTGCACTGATATCACTGAATTTTGTGACAACGACATTCCACCCGGAACTTGTTTTCCATTTGAAGTATTCAGTGAAGTAGGGATAAAAATTATCTGGCACAATGTACAATAATACTTCCTCTCCATTTTCTTTTCCGTTGAACTCCGAATCAAGGATTTCCTGATAGTTGAAAATGGTGTTTTTGTAAAGTGCTCCAAAAGAAGGTGCTATGGCCCGTTTGGGTGCAGTTTTTGGATTCACGGCTTCGTCATTTCCATAGTTTATTTTTACAGTCAGCGATGAAACAACTTGAATTTCACGTTCAGAAGGAATATATCTGACAGGATACACTTCTAATCGGGTGATACGAAAATCCCGAAACACAGATGGTTCGTCAATAGACACATAATTAGAAGGATAGATCAGTTCAGATTTGTAGGCTTCTTCATCGATCAGATATGCTGTTTCGGGTGCACCTTCTTCCCAGCTTTCTCTTGCGGGCGGTAATAAAATTCCTTTAAAATTAAAAATACTTCCTTCTTCAATGATTTCATAGGAAACAGATGCATTATCAGGAATTGCAATTATTTTTGATATATAGGGTAGGGAAGGACTGCCTGCATCATTCGTGAAAACATCTGCAAACAGATCGATATTTTGGAAAACACCCTGATCAGTATTGAGATTTTGGATGTTAAATCCGAATAAGTCAATTTTTATGACTGTTGAATTTCTGTCGTGTGATATGAGTGTAACCTCCGGTGAACTGGGTTGCTCATTGTTTGTGTCAAAGGGCACCCATTGGGCAAAGGTTGGATTTTGCACAATGAGCAATGAGAACAAAAAAACAGATAGTACACATCCCATAATATTTTTGTTGTGTGTTTGGAATGTTGCTGTTACATTGGTTTTTTTCATACAGTGGATGTTTTATTTGAGTTCATGGAAATGAATAAAATGAAGATGTTGAATCGGAGAGAAAAGCAACATGATAAATTTTATTCAGGCAAAAATAAACATATAAATAGTTTGTCTCAAATTTTTTTTTAAAAAAAATGAGATTTGATCAGTTCCGGTAAATGAAATGAATTGGATGGGCGATTCTAGAAAAAATAAAAAAAGGTCAGAAGTAATCTGAGGTTGGCAATTTCTTTGGAATTTTGCACCTTCCCATGATGATCAGGAGTTCCATATGCAGCTACAGTATACTCAGGTTCAAAAGAAATCTGAACGGAGTTTGAGACCCATGAAACCGAGGGTGCTATTCTGTACAAATAATCAATGTCAGTTCCACGGGAATAGTATTTTCCTGTGTTGATTTCACTTGTTCCGAAGTTTTTTGCATATCCGGCAAATAAACTGAAGATATATTTCTGACCATACTGGACATTTCCCCAAACAAAAAGATGATTGGTTGGAGTATAGGTTTCTTTCCCGCTTAGCGTATCATATTTCTGCACAGCATAACCGCCAAGCATCAGATGTTCTGTCAGATTCTGACCGTAAATAGATTTGGCTCTCCAGGTGAATTTGTTTTTTGAGTATTTCCAGTAGATCATTGCTGCAAGACTTGAAATCTGTTCACCCGTGGTAATCAGGCTGTCTGTTGCCAGTCTTGGACGCAGTGTTTTCCAGTCTCCTGCCAGCCCAAACACATGGTTGTCATTTTTATATTGTATTTGAAGATGAATATTCGGTACAAGTGCATTTCTCATATAGACTCCGTTATACCCCAGCGGTCCGTCGTTTGAGTTGTCTCTTTGTGACAGGAGCGCCAGTTGAATATTCACATTATTCAGATATCTTGTGTAACTGAGCTGAGGGTTTCTGATGAAGGGCTGAAACGGTGCTCCGGTATTCAGTGAAATGACATACGGAAAAACATCAGGAACAAACATTGGGTGCCAATATTGTCCAAATAGCATTTCCGAATGCTCCCATTTCAGTTTGCCAAAAGCATGCCTCAGTCTTAACCCGTTGATATCGGCATTGGTAACTCCTGAAAAATCCGCCTCAATAATACCGGAAGTTTTTGCTCCAAAAGCATCCGGTCCTGTTATCAATCCGGTTAGTCGCGATGTCACCGGACTGAAATTCACATAATCTGAAGCATTAATGTCATTTCCATTTTGATCGGGAAGAACATCTTTTGGATAAAATAAAAACAATTCTTCTCTTGAAGCAACAACCTGTCGCATATCATACCAGTAATCACTTTTTACAAAACCTTTGAAAGTGATTCCAAACTTTTTTTTCTCAGTTTGAGTGCTGTTATTTTGTGACATGACATTTCCGGAAAACAATACCAGAATTGTTGAAATAATTACAAAATGTTTCATATCAATCAGTTGTTTTTGTTATATTGTGTTGATTGTCAGCGATTACAGGATATTAAGAAAGCTGGAATTAAACACTTACAAAAGGTTAATGAAGAATTTACTTAGGTGATGTTTTTTTACTCAACAAACTGAAAACAGTAGCTATAACCAACGATGCCAGCATTCCGATTGTGCCGGCTTCGGGAGAGGACATACCTGAGAAATATAATCCCAGACACGAAACAAGTGCCCCGATTCCGGAAACAAATGCACCAGGTTTATTCATGCGCTTGTTCAATATTCCCAAGACAAAGGGCCCAAGGAAAAATGCTCCCAATGCCCCCCATGAAATCCCGAGTATTTCTACAATTACATCCATTTCAATGGCAGCAAACAACACAGCGAGTAAAACAAAAAATGCGCTCATGTACCTCATCATCTGAGTCTGTTTCTTATCTGAAATATTTTTATTGATAAATCCTGTCCAGAAATCTTTCGTAAATGAGGAGCTGGAAATCAGTACAAGTGATGCAAGTGTTGACATGGAGGCTGAAAGAATGAGCAACAATATAATTACAGCAAGCGATGAAGGTATTATGTTTGTTAACAACTCGGGCATCAGTCGGTCAAACATCGGTCCTGCTTCATTGAATGCTTTCGGTGTGTCAGTGGGGTTCAGAAAAACTCTTGTTGTCGTTCCCATAAAGTAGGCAACTCCACCGATCAGAATTGCAAAAAATGTTGAAGCTACGACACCAATTTTAACTGATCTTTTATCCCGTATGGCCATGAACTTTTGTACAAGCTGAGGCATGGCAAATGGAGCAAGACTTGTCAGGGCGACCAAAGAAAAAAGTGGCCACCAGCCTGGAGGTCCGATAGAAGATGATAGTTTTGGAGAAATTGTTTTGAGAGATTCCATGATGTGACCCACACCACCTCCTTTCTGAACTGTAAAATAAAATAATAAAATGACACTGACAGTCATAATCAGGCCGAAAATCATGTCTATCATGGCCATTGATTTGTATCCGCCCAGAACAATATATGTTGCTGTGAAAATTCCCATTGCAATAAGAATGTAAATATAGGGAACACCAAGTGATATTTCAAACAGGTACGAAAGTCCCATAAATACAGCAGCTGAGTATGGGATCAGAAAAATAAATATGACAATTGCGGAAACGAGTTTGAGGAGAGATGAGTTGTATCGTTTTTCGAGATATTCACTGATCGTGCTGATATTGAATTTAATTGATGCCTGTTTGATGCGCCAGCCAAGCATAAGCCAGACAGCAGTGACTCCGATAAATGCGTTGAAAAATGCAATCCAGAGCGAAGAAATGCCAAATTTCCAACCAGCAGTGCCAGCATAGCCGATAAAAAGTACCGCTGAAAAATATGCAGTGCCGTATGAAAAAGCTGTCATCCATGGACCCACATTTCCGCCACCCAGCAAGAAGTCTTTGGATGACTTTGTTTTTCTCAATCCGATAATACCAATTACAATGATCATAATGGCATATAATGAAAGAACAATCACTTTGCTTATCATGTATAAAAAAGTTTAAAAATTTAAGTTGTCAAAAATACTAAAAATGTTTACGCTGAACCGTTAAAATAAAAAAAGGGATTGTATCTTAATCCCTTTTTCATTCTATGATAAACCATGCTTATCTGTTGAAATCGTTGTTTGCTTCTCTGGCTTGCGATTCTTTGACTACAATTGTTCTATCCTGAAGTTCACTGTCATTCAGTGCTTGAATTGCTGAACGGGCTTCATCATCGTTTGGCATCTCAACAAATCCATAGCCTTTTGATCGGCCTGTATCTTTGTCAGTAATAATTTTGGCAGAAGTGACTTCTCCAAATTGTTCAAATGTGCTTTTTAAATCAGCAACACTGGTTGAATAGTTTAATTTTGCTACAAAAATGTTCATAAAATAAATATTTGAAAAATAATTAAAGGTTACAAAAGAATAAAATTAAATGAGGAGGTAATAAAAATCAATATATATTGAAAATGAGATTATTTACGGATGCAAAATTAAAATTAATTTTGATAAGATATTACTGTTCTGATTTTTTTGCGCGTGATTTGTAGAAAATGGCAAAAAACTGTAGTGCATAACCTATGAGAAGTAAAAGGGGTGCTACAGTCAGTCTCTTAGTGTTAAAAATGGCTTCGTTGAAGGTAGTTGGATCATCACTTCCTCCACCGATCATTAGAAAAAATCCAATGGTAATAAATGCAAGTCCGGCAATCATGATGTAATAATTCATTCTTGTAAACAGAAAATCTTTTTTCTTGGAACTTTGTGCCGGGGCTGGTGTTTTTTTACTGGGTGCCATAATATTGATAATTTATTTGTACAGACTGTCCTGATCAAGACGGACATATTTTCTGACAGCAACAGCTGAAGAAATCACTGAAATAATAATGCCTGTAAGTACGATTAAAACTAAAAGAATTGCAAATAAGTCAAGATTGAAAATTTCTTTCAGATCAGGTATTTGTTTCTGAAAAAAGGAAATACTGAACATAAGAATTGCAATTGCAAGCGCAGAACCTGCAATCCCGATCCAGAAGCCTCTGCCAATAAATGGTCTTCTGACAAACCGATGCGTTGCTCCCACAAGGAGCATGCTTTTAATCAGAAAACGCTTTGAATATATATGAAGCCTCATGGTGTTGTTGATCAGCACGATACTGATTAGCAGAAGCAAAAGAGCAACAGTTATCAGAATGACTGAGATTCTGGTGATGTTGTCATTAATGACCTCTGTCAAATCTTTATCATAGTTTACATCCTTCACACTATTTAGTTTTTTAAGCTCAGCTTCAAGTGATTCAAGAGATTCTTTGTTGGCGTATTCATACTTCACATGAACGTCAATGGAGTAGGGGAGTGGAATGTATCCAAGAAATGAAATAAAATCTTCACCTGTGTCAGAAACGAGTCTTTGAGCAGCTTCTTCAGGAGAGACGATCATCGTAGACAGAACCATGGGATTTGAATCGAGACTCTTCTGCAAATTAAAAATGTCTGCTTCTTTTGTGTCTTCTTTCAGCATAACTGTCACCATGATATTCTCTTTCACGTGCCTGGCAAGTTGATCACCGTGAAGAATAATTGTACCGATCAGCCCAAGCATAAACAGAACAAGTCCGATGCTTAAGATGGATGAAATGAAATTTGTGCCGTATCTGGTATACAATGTCATGGTGTTTCAGGATGATTTTGCAGTGCAAAAGTACATAAAAATCAAAATATGTTAACGGAAGAAAATAAATTGTATTGCTGAAAACAAAATCATAATTACCACCAGCCATTTGATGAACTTCGTTCCGGTTCGGATTGCCGTTTTTGCTGCAACATATGCTCCGATCATATTTCCTGCTGCCAGAATAATTCCCACTGTCCAGTCTATCTGATTGTATCTCCAGAAAATTACAATCGCAAGGGGAGTAAAAATAAATGTAAGAAATAATTTCAGTGCATTGGCCCTGATCAGATCAAAACCGGGTCCAAGGACAAGTGCAAACAGAATAAAAATACCTACACCAGCCTGAATAAAACCTCCGTAAATGCCAATCAGAAAAAAGAATATGTAATGAAGCGGTTTAATGATATGTGTCTGACCTTTCTTGTAAACTCTATTCCAGTTCCCCGGTGTAAATATGATTACAAAAGTCATCAGAATGAAAATTCCTCCAAGTATTTTTTCAAAATACATAACTGGTATTTGTGTGGCAATAAATGCTCCGGGTATTGCTCCAAGAATAACCGGAACAGATAGTTTTAATGCTGTTCCTGTATCAAGAATTTTCTCTTTTTTAAATGTAAATAACCCGACAATTGTCTGCATGAGAATGGCAATTCTGTTGGATCCGTTGGCTACTCCTGCATCCAATCCAAGAAATATGAGCAACGGGAGGGTGATTAATGAACCACTACCGGCAAGTGTGTTAATAAATCCAACAAACAGCCCGGTAATAAAAATTGCACCACCCGTCAGAATATCTACATCCATGTTTAGAAAGTATTTTGCAAAACTAATGTTTTTTTGACTTTGCTTTTTTTATGTAAGATTTATGCCTGATCAAGAAAAAATATGTGTAAGTTTGTGCCGCTTTTTAACAATTATAAATTGTTGTCGTGATTGATTAACTCGAAAAATTTCAAACTTCATCCTCAAATCATTAAGATGGAATCTTTTAACCCAAAACAAAACTACGATCAGACCAAAAAGGAAATCGGCTACGTCGATCGCAGAGATGCTGTTCAAGCTGATTATGACAGGATTGGCTTTATGTCTGGTCTTGAGGTACATCAGCAATTGCTCACAGATAAAAAACTATTTTGTCGCTGTCCGGCAGGCATATATCAGGATCCTGATGATTATGATGCTGAAGTTATCAGACACATGCGCCCAACCCTGAGTGAACTCGGAGAATATGACGGGACTGCCCTTATGGAATTTAAAACCAGAAAAAATATCATTTACAGAATTAAGAATGTCACTGCCTGTACATATGAAATTGATGATACACCGCCTTTTCCCATTAACAGGGATGCTTTGGAAAAAGCAATCATCATTTCACATTTGTGTAAATTGAATATTGTCGGAGAGCTTCACATTACACGGAAACAGTATCTTGACGGGAGCATTCCAACTGGTTTTCAGCGCACAGCAATTGTTGGTGTTGAAGGTTTGCTACATCTGAAGAATAAAGATGTAAGATTGATACAACTTAGTATTGAAGAGGATTCATGCCGCGAAGTGTCTGATGTGGGACACTGGAGAATTTACAGAACCGACCGTCTTGGTATGCCACTTATTGAAACAGTAACATATCCCGATATGGTAAACCCTGATGAAGTCAAAGAAGCTTGTGATTATATAAGATTTCTGAACCGCAGCACAGGACTTGTCAGAACCGGGATGGGAGCAGGCAGACAGGATGTGAATGTGAGCTGCAAAGGTGGAACAAGGGTTGAAATTAAAGGTGTTGCTCATACAAAATGGATTCCCGAGCTGACTCATAATGAATGCTTCAGACAATGGTCATTGCTACATATTCGCGAAGTGTTGAGAAACAGAATCTCGAATAATGAGAATTGGAAAATCGAATTTAAGGAAAGTATGTTCAATAATTTCTCCAATCCCGTAATTTCAAAACTCAGAGATCAGAATTTTAAAATTTATATTGTCAACCTGAAAGGGTTTAATGGTATTCTTTCACATTTTACTCAGCCGGGGAAATGCTTTGCTGATGAAATAACTGACAGACTCAAAGTAATTGCCTGTATTGAAAAACCTAACATGACTTCTTCTGAAGCACTTGATATGTTGCTGACTTCAGAAGAATTGAACAGAATTAAAATGGATCTGAGGGCTGATGAAATGGATGCACAACTTGTTTTCTGGGGGCCGGAAGATGATATCAAAACTGCACTGGAAACAATTGAAGAGCGTTGTCAGATGGCATTTGAAGGAGTTCCCAATGAGACCAGAAAATCGTTCGAAGACGGCACCACCATTTTTGAAAGAGTGCTTCCTGGAGCTGACCGAATGTATCCTGATACTGATTCGCCTCCAATTCCACTTGATGATACTTACATTTCACAACTTGCAGAACAACTTCCAAGGGATGTCGTTGAAAGATACAGACAACTCAGACAATGGAACGTTCCGGAATCAAATGATACATATATATTCAAAAGAAATTTATATCCCCTCTTTGAAAAAATTGTCAGTGAGCTGCAGGTTGATCCAAGATGGCTGGGAAGGTTTTTTGGTCAGAATATGAAGCACGTTGAAGGAACAGTCAAAAAAGGCAAAGATTTCAGATATGAACAGGTTTTTGATTTGCTTACTTTTCTTAAACAGAATAAAATCAATTATGAACTTGCGCCCAAAATGCTCAAAGTCATTTATCATTATCCCAAAATGGATTTTGACAGCATTTTAAATACAATTCATTTTAATAAGAAAAATGAAGATGAAATCATTTCCAAAATACCATTTCTGAAAGAAAAATTTGCAGGAATATCTGCAAAACCAACTCATAAGAAAATGGTTGACTGGGTCATGGGACAACTTTTACCTGTTGCTCTGGGGAATGTTTCACTGAACCAACTGGCAAAACAAGTACAAAATTCTTAAAAAATTAAAGCGTAAAACTTATGAGTGAAGATATTTTCCAGGGATATAAAGGAGAAGGATTAAACACCCTTAAAAAATTTAATGTTCGTGTATGGAGTCAAGCAGAAATTGCAACCACCCGGGGAAATTTCAGCGGAACCATTTTGCCGCGTAGCGAAAACGATGACGATTTTCACATCGTATTAAAAATTGCAACAGGTTACAATGTCGGAATTGATGTGCGCACAATTCTGGAAATGACGGAAACAGGTTATAAAAAGGCAAATTATAAAATTCCTGAAAAGGAATTCCCTTACACAGAAGGGTTGCCTAAAGTGAAATTGTTTGGAACAGGCGGAACAATCGCCTCAAGACTTGATTATCGTACCGGAGCCGTGATTCCGGCTTTCACACCTGGAGAACTGTACGGAGCAGTCCCTGAACTGGCTGACATCTGTAATCTGACAACTGAAAAATTATTTGCTGTGTTCAGCGAAAATATGGGTCCTGATCAGTATAAAAAACTGTCCATAGCAATCGGTGAAGAAATTAAAAACGGCACCGATGGCATTGTCATTGGACATGGAACAGATACCTTATCCCATACTGCTGCAGCATTGACATTTATGGTTCAGGATTCACCTGTTCCAATCATTCTCGTTGGCTCTCAGCGCTCGTCCGACAGACCAAGTTCAGATGCAGCTTTGAATCTGATGCATGCCATGACAGCAGCAGGTCACGGTAATATCGCTGAAGTGATGGTGTGTATGTTTGGACCAACTTCCGATGAGTATGGATTTCTTCACAGAGGCACACGTGTACGTAAAATGCACTCCTCTTATCGTTCAACATTCCGTACAATCGGTGATATTCCTGCTGCTACAATTACCCGTAAAGGAGTCGTGCCCCTCAGAGAAAATTTCAAGCACAGAAGAAAGGACAAAAATGTTAAAATTCTACCTTATTTTGAAGAAAAAGTCACAATTCTTTATTATTATCCAAATATGAACCCCGATATTATTGATGCACTTGTTGATCTCGGATACCGCGGAATCATTTTTGCCGGAACAGGACTCGGACATGTGAATAAACCTCTTTATCCTGCAATTGAAAGAGCACATAAAAAAGGCGTGCACATGTACATGTCGGTTCAGACACTATGGGGTTATGCTCATATGAATGTGTATGATACGGGACGCGATATGATGGCTCGCGGAATTGTACCTGCCTGGAATATGATCCCGGAAACCGCTTACATCAAGTTGGGATGGGTACTCGGCCAAACAGATGATCCAACTGAAGTAAAGCGCCTAATGCTGACTCCCGTCAACGATGAAATCACTGAGAGAGAACCATACAACGGATATTTGATTTACCAGGGCGGAGTGAATGAAGTGGAAGAGTTTATCAAAAAATTCAGAAAATAATTTTTCCGTTTTGTTGCTTTAATTCATCTTGATTCTTTAATTTTGAAGTGAATCTTCAAATATTTAAATCAAATGAAATACAAGATTTACATTATAATGGTATCTGTCTCAATGATTCTGATGTCTTGTATACAGAAACCCGATTCAGAAAGTAATGAAGCATTGAGTGATGAACTTAATAATACTGCTGAAGTTGCTATTCACAGCGATTCTTTGGCTTCTGATGAGAATTTTGATTATGTATACGACGAAAAAGGTTTTCAGAACATCAGCTTTACGGCTTATGTTCAGGATCCGGATAAAAGTTCCCCGACTCATATCAGGGAAAAACCCGGCGGAATTGTTTTGGTGCCACTGGAACCCGGACAGGACTACATGGTCGACATCATCGGACAAAAGAATGGATGGTTCAGGATCAATATGGTACATTGCATTGACCCAATGAATGCAGTGGATATTCCCGGGCAGTATGGCTGGATACATCACTCAGTTCTGGCCGTTTCTACAAGCAATTACGGTAATCAGAAACTGAATGTGTATGAACATCCCAATATATCAACTCGAGTGACCGGAGTTATTCTGATTGAAACGGAAGTAAGGTTTACAAAAATTTATAAGGATTTTGTTCTGATTCGGTATACAGACTCAAATGGAAAAGTCGTAACAGGCTGGATAGAAATGAAGTGGCTATGCGGAAATCCTGTGACCAATTGTTGTTGAATTTTTCGAGTTCAAACAGCTGTTAGACTATTGCATACCCTCCCATTAAGTTTTTACAAAAAAACCTTCGCAATGCGAAGGTAAAAGTGCTATTTTGCGGAGAGAGAGGGATTCGAACCCCCGGAGGTGTTACCCTCAACGGTTTTCAAGACCGCCGCAATCGACCACTCTGCCATCTCTCCGTGGCAAAAGTAATAATAA
>CAYMAZ010000012.1:48427-75354 GCA_964388575.1 uncultured Bacteroidales bacterium
CTTCCACATAGAATAATTCCCAGGGACGATATCCTTTTGTAGATCTCACTTTTCCCAGATTGTGTGATTTTAAACGTTGATGAGGATTTGCACTATGTCCATAGTAGTAACGTTTTGAAACAATACTCTTCAAAATATAAGCATAATAACTCATTGATAAAAAATTGTGAAATAATAAATTGAAGTTTGTGTAACCCTCAACGGTTTTTCCCGAAGGGATCCCTATGGGACAAGACCGCCGCAATCGACCACTCTGCCATCTCTCCGTGGCAAAAGTAATAATAATTTTCAAACTGCAAAGTTTTTTTTTCGTAAAACTCAAATTTCAATAACGAAGTGAATTGAAATATGATAGTGTTTTATATCCGGCCAGCATAGTTCGTCAAGGTTTGAAAGAATCACATCAGCAAGGTTCCCGTTTAAGAATGAGTAATGCTCCGCCACTTGTGGCGAATTTAAAAGAAATAATATAAGATACCCCGCTGTTTGCGGCGGGGTAGTTCATTGAATGATCTTGTTTATGCGGAGAAAGTTGTACCCTTCAATGCTTTTAAAAAAGTATTCGCGTTTTGCAGCTTCAGATTTTGTTTGAAATTCTTCCACATAGAATAATTCCCAGGGACGATATCCTTTTGTAGATCTCACTTTTCCATGGTTCTGTCGGGAAAATCATTTTAGATGATGGCAAGTATAATCATTTTTTTAATAGTATGTTAAGAGTTTAATTATTAGCCGAATAATAGTTGAGAATGTTAAATAATGAATGTATCATTTAACGATAATAATTGTATGTAAAACATACTATTCTGCAATATATCAGTAGTTTAGAGTATTTCTGAATAATGGTTTGTGTACAAAAATAATTCATCCCAAAAAATAAATGTTAAATCTGAAGAAAAATTTGTTAAATCTTACTCTTTTTGTTTTTAAAATTTGTAATTATAAAATAATGTAGTAAATTTGCATTGAAAAATTACGATGAAACACCTAAATATTTATTATAAGCATAATTAGTTATTTAAATCCTCCAGCTATGATTATAAGAAATTATAACAATTTTATGCTCATCATTGCATTAACTATATTTAGTTGCAACGCAATTTCAGCTCAAAATTATACACAATATACTATCTATGAAGCACTTAGTAGTGGAAGCATGAATTGGGCGGATGCTGGAGCTTGGGATAATGGAATTCCTCAAAGTTGTACAACTACAAATCTTACAGAAAGAAACATCATAATAATTCCAAGTGATGTATACATGAATTTTGATATTCCAAACAATTATCCAGGTGGTGGGAGTAGTAATCCACTTAATCGTGTAGTAATTCAGGTTTATGGAAGATTAGCTCTTCAAGGTGGTGATAAATTATATTTAGGCTGTGAATCTTCACTTATTGTATATCCTGAAGCATTTCTATCAGGTGAAGGAAATGCCCTTGGTGAAAAGGTCTGGTATTGTGACAATGATTATAAATGGGTATGGGAAGCAAATCAGTATGAAGGCGGAGAGCAAGAAGGTTATTTTTATTTAGGAGCTAATGATCTTCCTATGCCCGTCGAACTCCTCTTCTTTAAAGCAGAAAACAATGATGGAGAAACACAACTCAACTGGGCCACTGCCTCAGAAAAGAACAACAATTACTTTGTCATTGAAAGAGCAGGATCAGCTTTAGACTATGAAATGATCGGAATCGTCGGAGGCTCAGGCAACACAAATGCGCCTGTGTATTATTCTTTTACAGACCAGTCCGGTGTTTTATCCGGGACTTTATATTATCGCCTGACGCAGTTTGATTATGACGGAAGCAGTGAAGTGATTGGACAAATTGCTGTTGATCATACTGCACTAAAGGACCCTGAAAGTATCCTTTTTCAGAATCCCATTCAGTCGCATGAGAATCTTGAAATTGTCCTTCTCAATGAATCCTCCGGTAATCTGAAAATTTTCACCATTGAGGGAACACAGGTGTTTCAGGCTCCATTTTCTCCTTCATCAGGTAAAGTTCAGGCCGGCACACTGAAACCCGGAATGTATGTCGTTGTATACGAATCAGCCGGAAAAGCAACTGCCTACAAACTTGCTGTGCTTTAGCAAATAGCTAAAATACTTCTTCTCTGATTTTTGAACACGATCTGTAAAGATTGTATAGTCTTATTTGTCTGACAAAATCGAAATATTGTATTCTGAACTTTTCAATTTCTTTTAAGAATCACTTTTAAAGGATCGGACATTGATTTCAAAAAGATTCTGGTTTCATTAAACTTTCAATATATATTGAAAGAAATCATCATGTATTACAGAAAGTCAATCATTGGATATAAAATATAACTTCTACATTTCAAACATTATTTGAATATGTCGAAAACAAAATCACATAAAACACTAATATATAAAAGCAGTAGATATAATATTAAAAAAATATGTTAAAACACAAGATAATACAATTAAAAATTTGTGATGTGAAAAAAATGTTTAATTTTGCATCAGTATTTAGAGACGAAATACTCAATAATTAAGACAAAAAACTAACCCAAAATTTTGGAGCTCAATATCTTAAGACTATGAAAGTTCATAATTATACTTTTTTTCTCCTAACTCTTGCATCACTATTTATATCAAATATACAGGCACAGGTTGTGAAACCCAGAATAACTGCTGTTCAGTCAATCCCCAATTCGCCCTATGGAGAAGAGGACTCAGATGTTGGCTACTGGAATAATCCTGACACCTGGGATTTGGCAAGAATTCCAACCCACGGTGATACAATCGTTATTCCTGATGGAATAACTGTAAAGATTGTTTTAAATAATCCTAACCCGGGAATGTCAAATAACAGGTTATCTAATGCGGTGATAATTGTTCAAAACGGAGGCGGATTAAGTTGGCACCCTTTTATTCCCGGTCCTGCCGGACAGGGTGAAAAATTATTTTTGGAATGTAATAGTGTCATGCATGTGGAACAACAGGGATGGTTATGGGGTGACCAGGTGGGTGATAAAATTTCGTATTGCAATAAATATGTCTGGTCAGGAGATGGTAATCAAAATTTTGGGCCTTATACATGGGGAGAATGGCTCCCTGTTGAACTGATGTTTTTCAGAGCTGAGGTCAATAATAATAATATAATCTTGAAATGGAGCACTTTATCAGAAACAAACAATGACTTTTTTGTTCTTGAGAAGGGCAGTTCAGCTCACGATTTCAGTATTATTGCAACAATTCCCGGTTCCGGAAACTCAAATGTTCCTCAATACTATTCTCATGAAGATCAGACAGAACCCAATACTTTGGTCTATTACCGTCTGTCACAGTATGATTATGACGGAACCCAAGAGGTTATCGGCGTGATCACTGCTGCTTCCGGAATTATCCATAAGCAGGAGCTGTTAATGTTTAAAAATCCTGTGACTGCTGATGAACAGATCCAACTGACACTATTAAAAGAAATTCAGGGAGTAATCAAAATCATGACACCCGAAGGTAAACTGGTTTATTCCAATGAAATCACTCCGCATTCAGGAAACATACAAGTAGGAAATCTTAAGCCGGGGATGTATGTTATAATTCTTGAAACAGAATATCTAAGGGCGTCCTATAAACTTATCGTAATATAAGATTGCTAAATCCCAATTTCAATCTGTACCATTGCATTCCAGAATGCATTTTCTTCAAATGATACATTATCTGTTCTGATGATCCTGGATAAATTCAATTGCAGCTTTGTTTTGTGCTGACTAATGTATCTTGTGAATCCGAGCGTATACATATCCTGAACAGGCATATTCAGCCCCTTCATTTGTGATGAAGGTTCAATATGCGAATATCTGCCTGCAATTTCCAGATTGTTGAGAAACAAATAACTCAACTGACTATTGAATCCGCTTCCTGTTTGAATAAATTCAATTTCGTTGAAATGATTCATGGTGACCGGATGATCCGAATTTCTCTGTGCAAATTCAGAAGTAAAACACCATCCGTTGTATTTTAAAATGAGGTCTGCAAAAACAGATTCAATATCACGTTGCTGAAACAACTCACTTCCTCTTGTCCCGCCAGTTCTGGTGGCATTATCATTATAAGAGTATGCTGCTGCAACAGAGAGTTTTGGCTTGGGCTCTCTTTCAATGTCGCCTTCAAAATAATCCCCTTTGTTGGTGAATTTGCCAAGTGGAAGAATTTCAATCCTTCCGGTGTAGGCAAGTCCGTTGTCAGTTTTCAGGATATTTCTTCCGTCACCTGTGGAAATTGCTCCTTTCAGCTCCCATGCAAACTGCCGGCCGAGAGTGTTGTTGTAATACGCAAATACTCCAAAATCTCTGTCGATATTAAAAGTTGCATTGACTATTGATCGGTCTGCAAACTGTTGTGCTCCGCTTGATGTAACCCGCTGTCTGTTTCCGGGAAGTTTTCCCTGACCAAACCCCATATAAAAATGTTTGTTGAATTTGTAATATACCATCGCATCCCTGATGACATTGGGCACATGTGAGTTGTCCCAATCCTGATCTCCTCTTGAAAATGAAAGTTGCAGATAATAGGTCAGTTTGGTATTTCTAATAAAACCATCAAAACGAAGCCGGCAGCGTTTTACTGTTGCTTCAAATTCTGAATCATCCCAACCATTTTCAAATGTCATTCCGATTCTGTTTTGCATACGGAATCGTAAATTCATTCCAAATGCTGAGTCTGGGGCAAAAAACCCAATCCCGTCATCAAAGCTGATAAATGCCTTTTCATCGGTTTCTCTCTGTGCTTTTAGATCTGAATTTGAGCATAGCAATATTAAAATGGCGATAATTGGAAATAGTGTGGAAATTTTCATATTCAGTTTTTTGGCAAATATAAAACGGTTTTTTGTTCAGACAAGCAAAAAATATTGATAATTTCGCATCAGATTTTATGAATGATGAAAATTATCAGAAAACCGCATTGGCTAAAAATAAAACTTGGAGGTGGTGAAAACTACAAACAGGTGAAACATCTTGTTGAAGAAAATAATCTGCATACCATCTGCAGCAGCGGAAAGTGCCCGAATATTGGTGAATGTTGGAGCAAAGGAACTGCAACACTTATGATCCTGGGAGATATCTGTACCAGATCTTGCAGGTTTTGTGCAACCAAAACTGGAAAACCCCTGCCTCCTGATCCAAATGAATCTTTAAAAATTGCAAGAACTGTGAAAATTCTCGCGCTGAAGCATGTCGTTATCACTTCAGTGGATCGTGATGATCTTGAAGATTTTGGAGCGAATCACTGGGCACAAACCATTACTCAATGCCGTGAACAAAATCCTGAGACAGTTATTGAAGTACTTGTTCCTGATTTTCAGGGCAGAAAAGATCTTCTTGACATTGTTGCAAATGTAAAACCTGATGTCATGTCGCACAATATTGAGACTGTGCAACGGCTAACACCTCAGGTACGCAGCAAGGCAGATTATTTAACCAGCCTGAGAGTACTCAGATATTTTACTGAGAAAAATTTACTCACAAAGTCCGGTTTTATGCTTGGGCTTGGTGAAACCCATGAGGAAATCCTGGAAACAATACAGGATATTTATAATGTCGGTTGCCGGATTCTCACAATCGGTCAGTATCTTCAACCCACAGCAGCTCATCTGCCTGTTGTTGAATACATTCATCCCGAATCCTTTGATTTTTATAAGAAATTTGCCGTTGATCTTGGGTTTGATCAGGTTGAAAGCGCTCCTCTTGTCCGCTCATCATACATGGCCGAACAGTCATTTGCAGAAATGTTTGATCAAAAAATGAATCATGTACAGATCAGGAAAAATGAGAGATTGAAAGAAATTCATACATTTGGTATTGATTGTTTTGCATTGAATTTTGTTGAAATAATTGCAAAAAATCAGTTGGTTCAGTTGTTTACTGAAACGAATATTCCGCAACCTGTTTTCATTCTCGGAGGTGGCAGCAATGTGCTTTTCAGTGATAATGTTCAGGGAACTGTGATCAGAATGCATACAAAAGGTATTGAAAATGTTTCAAAGGACAATGATGAGGTTTATGTTAAGGTTGCAGCAGGAGAGGAGTGGGATCATCTGGTCGGGTTTTGCACAAAAAACGGATGGTTCGGACTTGAAAATCTTTCACTGATTCCGGGAACTGCCGGCGCTTCTCCTGTTCAGAATGTCGGTGCTTTTGGTGTTGAAGCCGGTGATAAAATCCATTCTGTTGAGGTTTTTGACAGAAACACACTTGAATTTAAAACATTGACAAACAGTGAATGTAGGTTTGGATACCGCGACAGTCGGTTTAAACATGACTGGAAGGAACAGTATATTGTTACTGAGGTTGTATTTGCCTTAAGTACTCGACCTGATGTGAATATTGAATATGAAGCATTGCGGAGCGAACTCTCAGAAAAAGAAAATATCACACCTTCTGATGTCAGGGCAGCAGTCATCAACATCAGACGCAGCAGACTCCCTGATGTTAATGAACTTGGAAATGCCGGAAGTTTCTTTAAAAATCCTGTTGTTTCTTCAGAGCAGTTTTTGCTGATTCAACAAAAATTTCCTGCAATTGTACATTACCCGGCGGGTGAAAATCTTGTAAAACTGGCTGCAGGATGGATGATTGAACAGGCAGGTTGGAAAGGCAAAAAACATGGTCAAGCCGGAGTTCATGAGAAACAGGCATTGGTCTTAGTCAATTGCGGTCAGGCCACTTCAAAGGAAGTACTTGAGCTGTCTTCACTCGTTCAGGATTCCGTTAGACAAATGTTTGGTGTTGAACTTGAACGAGAAGTTATTATTGTTTAGAATTTCCCAGAGAAATATCGAAAATTGGAAGAAAACCGAAATTATTGTTTGTCATATTTCATGACATCTTCGGAAAAATAAACGAGTTCAACCCCCGCAGTTTGAAACATTTCTTCACTTTCTCCACCAGCGTGATATTTTTTTTCACAAACAACTCTTACAATACCACAGTTGATAATGAGCATTGCACATGTTCTGCATGGTGTCATGCGACAGTAAAGCGTTGACCCATCGAGCGGAATACCAAGTCTCGCCGCCTGGGTAATGGCATTCTGTTCGGCATGAACAGTTCTAACACAATGTGTTGTAACATGTCCGTCTTCATGAACAATTTGCTTTAGCTGATGACCAACATCATCACAGTGGGGGAGTCCTCTGGGTGATCCAACATAACCGGTTACAAGTATCTGTTTGTCTTTAACAATCACACATCCACTTCTTCCACGGTCACAGGTGGCACGCTTTGCAACAGTGTCAGCAATTTCCATGAAATATTCGTCCCAACTTGGTCTTTGATATTTTCCCATAATCATGTATCAATTCTATTGAAAACATTGTCAATTTGCTGGTGCAATTCTTCTATACTGCCATTGTTTTCCAGAAGAAAATCTGCCTGATCCATACACGCTCTGATATTCTGTGCATTTGGATCAACGGATGTCAACTCCCGGAGTTCATTGGCCAAAAATTCATCATAACTGATGTGATCAGTTTCAGATTGTCTATCCTGAATCCGACTGTATCTGATTTCCGGGGCAGCATCGACGGCAATCAGAAAAAAAGTTCCCAGTTTTCTCAGGCCATCAATTTCTCCTGTGTTTCGAATGCTTTCAATGATGGTGTTGTTTCCAGATGTTGTTGCACGAAGATACAATTGTTCAACAATATGGGAATTTCCATGGAATCGTCTCAGTTCGTTGGCCACAGAAACCATGTTATCCCGGTTTTCAGCCAATCCTCTTTTACGAATAATTTCCAGCAGGAATTCTCTTACAGAGAAATGAGTGAATCCCCAGTTATTGACAAGATATTCAACGATAGTTCCTTTCCCTGCACCAAGCGTCCCGGTGATTCCGATAATCAGCATTATTTATTCAGAATTTATTGTTTTTTCTCAGTTCGTCTACCCAACTTTCAACCTTTACTGGCTGATGGTCAATTAATTTCTTATGGAAGAGGGTTGGATCTGATTCTATAACGAGAGATTCAAAATGCTCCCTTCGTAGGAATTTTTCGTTGACCATGTGTACCAGCATATCTATTAATTTGTCATAATATCCGTTGATATTCAAAATACCTAAAGGTTTGTTGATGGTTTCCAGCTGTAATGCTGTGAACATTTCGAAGAATTCATCAAGTGTGCCGATTCCCCCTGGGAGTATGGCAAAAGCATCAGAAAGCTTCATAAGAAGTGCCTTGCGCTCAAACATGTCTTTGACAATATGCAATTCGTTGAGCTTGTCATGTACAACTTCCTTTTCGTGAAGAAATCCCGGAGCAACACCAATGACATACCCCGAGCTTTTCAACGCGCTGTCTGCCAAAATCCCCATAATGCCTGTCCTGCCTCCTCCATATATGATACGGATTTTTTGTTCTGCCAGAATTTTTGCATATTCTGCAGATGCAACTTCATATTCATGACCATTTCCTTTGCTGCTACCGCAAAAAATTCCTACAGATGTAATCATTTTGATTTTAAATTTCTGGTGAACCGAACCATGAGTTAAATTCTGATTTCGGGTTTTTATTCTTTGTAAAAGGGAAGCTTGACGATGACAGCTTTGCTGAGTTTTCCTCTGACATCAACATATATTTCCATTCCGATCTTTGCGAATTCAGCATCGATGTATCCCATACCGATTGCTTTTTTCACTGAAGGACCCATGGTTCCTGATGTCACTTCTCCGATCACATTTCCCTGTGCATCCGTGATGTTGTAATGTTGCCTCGGAATGGCCCTGTCTATCATCTCAAATCCGCGTAGTGACTTTTGTAATCCGGACTGCTTTTGCTGTAAAAGAGAGTCAGAATGAATAAATTTATTTTTATCATTAAATTTTGTGATCCATCCCAAACCTGCTTCCAATGGAGAGGTTGTGTCATTAATGTCATTTCCGTATAGACAAAAGCCCATTTCAAGCCTGAGTGTATCCCGGGCAGCCAATCCAATGGGTTTGATGTCAAATTCTCTTCCTGCTTCAAAAACAGCCTGCCAGATTTTTTCAGCTGCATTATTGTCCATATAGATTTCACAACCACCTGAACCTGTATACCCTGTTGTTGAAAAGATGACTTCGGATCCTTCGATCATAAATTTCTTGAAAGTATAGTATTCCATATTTTCAACCGGTTCAGGACAAATCTTTTGCATCGCTTTCAGTGCCAAAGGTCCCTGAACAGCAAGTTGTGCAATTTCATCAGATGCGTTGTAGAGATCTTTGCCAATTTCAAGATTGAATTTTGGTGCAAATTTGCACAGCCAGTTCCAATCTTTATCAATGTTTGAAGCATTGACCACAAGCAGATATGTTTCAGTGTTAATCTGGTAAACCAGTAAATCATCCACAATTCCACCTTCTTCGTTTGGGAAACAGGAGTATTGCACTTTCCCGTCATATAAAACACTGACATCGTTACTGGTTACATATTGTGTAAATGCTTGTGCATTCGGACCCTTCACCCAGATCTCACCCATGTGGGACACATCAAATACACCAAGCTTGGTGCGGACATGTTCGTGCTCTGCGTTGACACCTTCATATTGCAAAGGCATGTAATATCCAGCAAATGGAACCATCTTGGCTCCAAGTCCTTCATGAAATCTAGTAAATGCTGTATGTTTCATAATATTTTGAAAATTTAAAAATGAATAGTTTTGAATGCAAAAGTAAGGGTTTTTTCAGAAGTTTTTGTGAATATGTTTCGATTAGTCAAGACTGTTGTCTGATAAGTATTTGATGATTTCTGTTACTTCAAGTTCATTCATGCATTTGAAATGCTTTTTCGGGCATTTTTGAAATCCCAGTTTTGAACATGGACGACACGAAAGATTATTTTCTTCAATGATTGCTGGTTGTGGGTTAAAGCCTTCAGGAAGAAGGGGAGTCATTCCAAATGCAGGAATTGTATTTCCCCACAGTGATATAACAGGTTTTTTTAAAGCTGATCCTATGTGCATCATTCCAGTGTCATTGCTGATCAGGAAACGACTTTTACCAATGAGATATGCTGATTGCTCAACAGCAATTTTTCCGCAGCAGTTCAGACTCATTTTGCCAAGTGTACGACTGATGATTTCACCGTTGGTCTGATCTGAATTCCCTCCGGTTAGGATTACAGGCTTATTGATCGCATTACAGATTTCTACAACTTTGTGAGTGGGACAACGTTTTGTAAAATAGGAACCTCCTATGGAAAAAACATAAAAATTTGGATTTGTTTGAATAAACAACTGTATGTTTTCCGGGATTGAGATTTCTGAGGAATGGTAGTAATCAAGACCGTTTCCGTCATACGTGACGCTCAGTTTCCTGAGGGCATGAATCATCCTGTTGACAATATGTACATCGGGGAGCCTGTTGTATTTCAAACTGACGACCAGCCATTTTCTGAAGTTAAGTTTTGGAAATGTGAAAAAGGGTATTCTCAGCTTCATCCGAAGCAAAAAGGTGCGCATGTTTCGATGCAGATCCACAACAAAGTCATAGTGTTCTTTTTTCAGTTGACCAATAACTTCATTCAGACTTTGGTCAATGACAAATATGGTTTCAATGTTTGGATTGTTGACCAGGAGATTCAGATATTTTTTCTTGGTCAGAAAATGAATTTCATTTTCAGGATATCGATTTTTTAAACATCTGATTACCGGAGTTGTAAGAATAATATCTCCAATCGAACTAAAACGAACGACCAGAATTTTTTTCTTTTTCAGAGCGTGTTCGGACATGTTGATGTATCACCCAGGAAAAGAGGTGCTGACAAATTTACTTTTTTACTTTCCAGTGAAATTCATAATCCTTTTCGTCCTCAGTAGTAGTGTACCAGAATTCTTTACTGGTAAGTCTCCGGATTCTGATGACCTGGATTTTTTCAATTTCAAGGAGTTTGTATGTTAACACGAGAGTTTCCTTGTCTTCGCCCCATTCCCATCCTTTAGCAATGATGACCTCGTTTACGGTTTCTTTAAGTGAACCATAATCCAGAAAAAGAAGCGTATGGTTTGGCTTCAGGAGCTGATAATCAATTGTAATATCAATATCGTTTTCAATCACCTTTTCAACAACCCATTCTCTGGCCAGACGATTTGTTTTTGATTTCAGTGAAAATCCCGGACCTTCCTCATATTTTCCGCATGATGCTGTTATGATAAGAACCATTGCAATAAAAACAATTTTTTTCATAGTCTGCTGTTTGAGTTTACCAATGCAAACGTACAATTTTTTTTAATATGGTTGTAGTTTGTTGTAAAAAAAACTTGTAGGTTTGCTAAAAAAAAGTATGTTTTTTGTTGACACGCATGCACATATATATTTACAGGAATTTAATCAGGATTTTGATAAAGTAATTGACAATGCCATTGAATCTGGCGTGACCAAGATAATTCTGCCTTCAGTTGACATGTCTTCTCACAAACAACTGATGTTTTTGTGCAATAGATATTACGGAATTGTATTTCCTGCTATTGGATTGCATCCATCGAGTGTTAAGGAAAATTTTATTGAAGAAATTTATTTTGTTCAGGATGAGCTTGAACGAAGCTCATATTTTGCAATTGGTGAAACCGGAATAGATTTATATTGGGATAAGACATATTTAAAACAACAGATTGAAGCTTTTAAAATTCAATTAAAGTTTTCTTTGGAGTTTGACCTGCCTATAATTATTCATCAAAGAGAATCATTTGAAGAAATTCTTAAAATTCTTGAACAACCTGAGTTTTCAAAAGTGAGAGGGGTTTTCCATTGTTTTGCCGGTGATGTAGAAACAGCTGAACGCTGTATCAAATTGGGATTTTATTTGGGAATTGGCGGAGTCGTAACATATAAAAATTCAAAAATGGCTGAGGTGGTCAAGCAGATTTCCCTGAAACATATTGTACTTGAAACTGATGCTCCTTATTTACCACCGGTTCCATACAGAGGTAAAAGAAATGAACCTTCGTACATCCCCCTCATCTCTGCTAAAATTGCTGAGATAAAACAATGTGCAGTGAACGAAGTTGCACACATTACTTCATCGAACGCTGTCAGACTGTTTAATCTGTAACCACTGAAATTCTCATTCAGTTTCAAAATGAACAGCTTAGTGAATGCAAATTTTCCGAGAATGATTATTCACTGAAGAGGTGATGTTGATAAAATAAATCCCTGTACTGAAATGTCTTGTTTCAATGCGTTCACTGACAATTTCTCCATCAGCAGAATATTGACGGCCAAAGACAGTTTTCCCCTGTGAATCTATGATGGATAACAAATATGTCATACCGGATTCAGAATCATGAATGATATCAATAAAGCCATCATCAGTATTGTCTCCGACAGTAAGATTGAACTGACGGTTGTTGTTGCATGTTGCAGAGATCACATCAAAGGTTTTAAATGAACCATCATAATCAGTTTGTGTGAGTCTGTAATATACCGTTGATGCATATCGGTTGTCATTGTACAAATATTTTCTGATTTCATTGCTGGTTCCTGCGCCTTCAATTATTGCAATTATTTCAAAGTTTAATCCGTTCAGAGAACGTTCCAGGGTGAAAATATGATTGTTCAGTTCAGAAGCTGTTTCCCATGTGATCAGTGTTCCGTGATCATGACATTCTGCTTTGAAATTCATGAGTTCTACGGGCAAAACAATGCCACAATCAAACGAAGCGCCGTCTGTTAATGTCCATGCCAGAGAATATGAATTTGGATTGAGCTTATTCCACTCATTGATCATCAGATAGTATTTTTCTCCTGTTTTGACATGCAGTTCTGCAACCCATTGGTCGCCTGTGACATCTTCTGAAAGATCTCCTGTCCCTTTACTGAGGCCGGTTTTGCCCGGAGGATTATAAACAGCAAAAGAACATCTGACCGGCATGCCAAGATTGCCGCAATCGTCTGCCCGATAAAGAGCAAAATCCATATCACTGTTGCCAACAGGATTGATGGATAACTCCACGGTTCCTCCAGTTGCCATTACCATATAATACCATTCAGTAAAATTTTCTGATGTCACACAACCTCCGCATCCATCTGAGGACTGACCGGGACCGTAAAGCTGAGACGAAACAGTGACATCACTGCATATGGGTCTGGCTGAACTGCAGTCATTATTGTAAGTCCCGGGATTCCCTGTGGGAAACGGAACACAACTCAGATCAATGTCCCAGCCTTCCCAGTATCCAGAATTAGAGGTTCCGGACTGAAATCTGAACGTCAAACATCCGCTTGGATGTGTTGATGTAAAAACGCCTCCGTTATATGAACCTCCTGTTGTATAAATTTGCGGAATGGACGAATTTCCGCAACCACTCCAAATGGTTGGACTATTTTGTGTAGGCCCGTTGTTAATGATTAATCTGTCAAGACACGCAGCAGGAGAGGCCTGATATTCGATCTGGAGCTGAGAAATAGTTGCCCTGACAGCCATATTGGGACTGCCTGGGCAAAAAGTCCTGTAGATTTGATTAATGTTGTTTGCATAGGTTGCACCCTGGCCCCCGTTGTCATAATATTTACCTGAGCAGGTTGAAACCATACATTGTCCCATGTAGGTGTTCTGAATGCCAAGAGTTGGGTGAAAATAAGGGCCACCAACATCTTCAGGACATGCTCCACAATCAAAGGGACAGGTGTTGCATGTTTCAGTGCTGCCACAGTAATAATCACCACAATGATCAATCCAGCTTTGTGTAACACAAAGATCAAAATTTCCAACATTTGCAGCACTTGTGTTAACGCCGAGATAATATTGTCCTTCCCTCAGGTCTGTCCAGTGATATGTACTTGTAGCTGGTCCGCACTGTATACTACTTGAAGGATAAAAATACAAATCACCACATTGGTTAAAAAGTAAAAAATATTGTACCTGTCCATCCGGAAATGTTGTATTTTGCATGGTAACGTCAAGAGTGTTGTTGTCAGGATCCAAGGAAACATCATACCAAACTGTATTGCTCCCTGTAAAACATCCTGAACCATAATCAGCTGTTGCTCCAATATTTGTTTGACCTGTTAAACATGTACCGTCCAATGGTGGTGCTGTAGCATTGAAAATATCATCGTTTACAACAATTGTAGGAGATAGGCAGGCGACAAATCCAACCCATCCAGCTTTTACTGTTTTATTGTCCGATACAAATCGGATAGTAATACAATCACAACTTGAAGTTATTAACCCTGTTCCTGGATTTGTGACATTTGGAGTTGCTGTTACGGAGTTTCCATAATATACATATAGATTATCACCATTTTGTAAGTTCATTGAAGTAAAAGTAATCTTAATTCTAGCATTACTTGATGAACAAAATGTAATTGTGTAATCTTCGTTGTCACTGTAGTTCCCGCTGCTTCCTCCTGAATCATAAAACATCCCTCCGCAGGTGGTTACAGTTCCCTGCTGACTGATCAGATATGTTTGACCGTTGGATGTAAAAGGAAACAGACAAACTAACATGATTAGAAAATATAGGTATTTCATTCCTCCTCCTTTTTTGCATGCTGTTTATTTACTGATATCTCTTTTTCTGTCTGAATTTGATTTTTGCCAGTTTGTTCTTTTTTATCTTCAGATTGTTTCATTTCATCAAAATGAAATATCTTTACAGGGACCTCCCGCACAGCTTCCTGACTGGCTGGTCTTGCAATTTTTTCAGTATTCTGAGCCTGAGTGTAATTGAACAAACACATCAGCATGATACTGAACATTGAAGTTAATAGTGTTTTCATAATTTTTTGGTCAATAAAACAATACAATATTAGAATTATGAAGATGACAAATCAAAATATTCAAACAAAATGACAATTGAATTTTGCAATAGTCAGATTATGAGATAAATGGAAATATTTATGAAAATAAAAAATCTAATATATAGATATAAAGTGAATAATATGGATATATTTATAAATTTTAAAGATAAAGATAGGTAACATGTTTTATTTTATGATTAAACATGGTTAAAAAATGATTTAAAACATATATAATATTGAATAAATATGTTAAATATATTAATAAATATTTAATTAAACTGACATTCGTTAATATTCGATTCAATCTTAATTTATGCATTATTAATCATGTAGTTTCTGTACAAAATAAAATAATGTTAATTATTGATTAATTAACAAATATTATTTTATAGGAATTAATTTTGTTTTTATTTTTGCAAATGAAACCTTAAACTATAATTAAATATGAAATCAAAACATTTTTTTAGAACAATTGCTCTCATAGTAATTGTTTCAACAACTATTTTATCTTGTCAACGTGAAAATCTGATAGACAATAAGTTGCCTGTTCAGGAGAAATCTTTGTATCTGAACCAGCAGCAGTCACTCAGTGTCAATTTGATTGCCGGACAGAACATTGACGCCGGAGATATTGTGCTCAGCTTTGATGCAACAAATCTTTATATTACTTACATGACAACAGGTGGCTGGATGCTTGATGAAATTCATTTATGGATTGGATCAGATGTTTCAAATATTCCGATGAACCCTGGAAAGAATCCCATTTTGGGACATTTTCCCTATAAATCTGAAAATATCGGAGATGATGAATATATGATTACAATTCCACTTTCAAATTTTGGCGGATATCCTTCAATTTGTGAACAAACATTGTATGTTGCTGCTCATGCAGCTATCTACAAATCCACAAATGATGGCGAATTTGAAGAAACAGCCTGGGGAGAAGGTCAGAGATTTGCTAAAGGCAACTGGGCAATGTACTTCGGATTTACATTTGATTGTCAGACAGTGACCGGAGGTTGTGAAACAGCTTATGGTCTTGGAGGTCAAACCTTTTCTCAATTTGGAATTGGCAACAACTGGGGCTGGGTTATTACCGTCAATCAGGAAGGACAAGGAAGTACTCAACTGCATGCAGGAGCAGGTCAGAATAACTATGGTCCGAATACACTTGTTGGAACACTTAATTGGAACTTATCTGGTGGACTGCTGACTGTACAGTATTTGATGAACCCAGGGTATACATTAAATGAAACACATCTATTTGCCTCTACTTCGATGCCGACTACAACTGCACCAGGACTTTACGGAAATAAACATGAAAATTTAAATGGAGCTACATCCGACACGTATCAGATAATGTTACCAGCTGGAGCCCTCCCGGTATATATGATTGCACATGCTGTTGTATGTGAAAACTAAAAAACTTTTATTTTAAAATATTTATTTTGTTTTCAAAAAGGGCTGTCTATTGAGGACAGCTTTTTTTTTAGGCAAAATGTTCGTTAAAGATAAAATCCAAAGGATCAGTAAGGAATAAGTAATTTATAACGTTTTCTGTGAACACCGTTTTTTTATTAGATAAAATATTTTGAAAAAAGTATGCTGCTATTTAAAAACAATTTATTTTTGTCGCTTTAAAAATATAAAAGTATGGAACATACAGAAATTTTACATGCCATTCCCCTTTGGGCTTTGATTCCGTTTATTATGATGTTGCTGACAATAGCTGTTGGCCCTTTGTTATTTCACCACTGGTGGGAGAAGAACAATAATAAACTTCTGGTTTCACTGGTTCTTGGTATTCCCACAGCTGTCTGGTTAATTGCAGAGCAGCATTCACACGATCTCATTCACCAGGTTGTGTTTGATTATATTCCCTTTATTATTTTGCTGGGATCTCTTTTTGTCATTACTGGTGGAATACATTTAAAAGGAGATATTGAGGCGAAGCCAAAAATCAATCTTCTGTTTCTTGCAATCGGTGCTGTGCTGGCTTCGTTTATGGGAACAACAGGGGCTGCCATGCTTCTTATACGACCTATCATCAAAACGAATTCAGAAAGGAAGTTTAAAGTTCATACCATATTGTTTTTTATTGCCATTGTAGCAAATTGTGGAGGATTGCTCACCCCGCTTGGTGATCCACCTTTGTTTTTGTTATATCTGAGAGGAGCTCCGTTTGACTGGTTTTTTCACCTTTTACCAGAATGGGCATTTGTGAATGGAGTGCTTTTAGTATTATATTATTTTGTAGATACATACTATTATAAAAAAGAAGCTCCTGAAGATATTTTGTTTGACAGGACCAATATACAGCCAATCAGAATGATCGGAAAATTGAATTTTCTCTGTCTCCTTGGTGTTGTTGGCTCTGTTGCTTTTTTAAATTCAAATTTTATTCCGGCGATTGAACAGAATCATTATTTAGGTTTTATTCGTGAAGCTGCTATGCTTCTTTGTGCCGGCCTTTCTTTACAATTTACTCCCAAACCGACCAGAAAAGCAAATCTCTACTCATGGGCACCCATTCTTGAAGTTGCATTCTTATTCATAGGAATTTTTGTAACCATGGTTCCTGCTCTTCTGTATTTAAAGGCCAATGCGGCATCTTTTGGAATTACCACTCCGGCTCAGTTTTATTATGCTACCGGAGCATTAAGTGCTTTTCTGGACAATGCACCTACTGCAGTTTCTTTTCATCAGATGGCCTGTGGACTGGATATGAGTCTCAAAGAATGTATTTATGTTGCTCAGATTGATGAGTTAATTTTGATTGCAATTTCCCTTGGAGCCGTTTTCTTCGGTTCAATGACTTACATCGGTAACGGACCCAACTTCATGGTCAAAGCAATTGCAGAAGAGAATAATATTAAAATGCCAAGCTTCTTTGGCTATATGTTTAAATTTTCAATAATAGTTCTGCTTCCGGTATTTATTCTTGCCCAACTCCTTTTTGTTTAAGTAAAAAATAAAAATAAGTTAAATAGCAAAAGACCCGTAACCTATACGGGTCTTTTGTTATTTAAGGATTTAAAATATTTATGTAGTTAAATAAAAGTTAAATATATTAAAATATAATTAAACAAAATAAAATAGTTGTAATTTTGTAGAATAAACAATTAAAAAATATACAATTATGAAAAACACAGTTCTTACAGCGCTAAAGCGCTCAATAACAAAACCAGTAGTTTTATTGTTTGGAATCGCCATTATTGCGGTTTCATGTCAGAAAAATGAAATCGAATCAATTAACGAATTCAATTCTGAATCAAATATTGAACAGAAACTAGCACCAGGGACACTTCCTATTGCCCAGATAGCAATTGATAATGGGTTTAGTGAACTTGTAGCAGCATTAAGTTATGTTGATTTTGAACTGAATGCAGGGCTGGTTGATATGTTTATGAATGGAACGGACCAATACACTGTATTTGCTCCAACCAATCAGGCTTTTATGAACCTTTACACAGCATTAAATGTAAACGCAATCACAGATCTTGATGAAGTTCTTGTTCTGAATGTACTGAAATACCATGTTGTGGAAGGAAGAAGATCTTCTAAAAGTGTTGTTCCACCGGTTAAGCCGCGTAAAATAGATACACTTCTCGGAGTTTCTTTTACAGTTGATAAGAACGGGATGATAACAGCAGTTGGCAACACTGCCAATATAATTGCAGCAGATATTTCTGCCAGTAATGGTATTGTGCATGTAATTGATGCAGTTATTTTACCAGTACAATAAACCAAGTAGGGTTTAACATTTAACGAAAAAGCTGCCTGAGAGGGCAGCTTTTTTTATGAAATTCTATTACAGAATGCGTTATTCCTGCATTGCTTTTTCTACATCTTTAATTGTAATCGGAAGACGTGGTCCAACATATTGTCCTCCGTCTGCAGTTACAAGCACATTATCTTCCAGTCTGATACCGCCAAATCCAATATATTTCACAACTTCGTTGTAATTGATAAAAGATTCATGAGTTTTTTCATTCTTCCACTTTTCAATAAGAGCAGGGATAAAATAAATACCGGGTTCAATGGTTAGAACGAATCCTTCACGTAAACGTTTTCCAAGTCGAACATAAGCTGTTCCAAACTGTGTTGCTCTGTGGGTTTCATTGTCATAGCCTACAAAATTCTCACCGTAATCTTCCATGTCGTGTACATCCAGTCCGATCATATGTCCCAGTCCATGCGGGAAGAACATTGCGTGTGCACCGTTTGCAACAGCTTCGTCAACGTCACCCTTCATTAGCCCGATTTCTTTCAGGCCGCAAGCAATAATTTTAGCTGATTCAAGATGGATATCTCTGTTGATGACACCGGGTTTGACAAGGTTGAATGCTTTGTTGTTGGCATCAGCAACGATCTGATATATTTCTTTTTGCTGATTGGTAAAAGCTCCCTTTACAGGAATTGTTCTTGTAAAATCACTGCAATAATGCATTTCAGTTTCGGCGCCTGCATCCAGGAGTAACATGTCACCTTTGTTCATTACATTGCCGTGGTAGTGGTTGTGGAGTGTTTCACCTCGTATTGAGCAAATAACGGGAAATGAAACGTTGCCACCACCACTGAGCGCAATGCCTTCAACAACACCTGCTATTTCTCTTTCATACAACCCAGGTCGGGCCATTTTCATAGCAGCCATGTGCATCTCGTACCCGATTTTCACAGCAGCAGTCAATTCAGAGATTTCATACTCGTCTTTAATTTCACGTAATGCAACGGCAGCACGGATGGCTTCCTCAGAGGCCTGGTTTTTTATTTCTGCAAATGGAATTCCAAGCAATTTGTTGAGCATGATCATTGTATCATGCCTGTAGGGTGGAAGAAAATGGACTTTTCTTTGACCAAGAACTGCATCGTTGACATCTTTTTCAAAATCAGCAAAAGACTTAGTTATTAAAACACCCACATCAGCAGCTAAATCGGCAATTTTGGGTTGTGGCCCCATCCAGATAATATCTTCAATCTCCACATCATTCCCATAGATTGTGGCTGTTTGTCTTTCAATATCAATAATGGCTGCCAGCCCCGGCAAATTGAGTCCGAAAAAATATAAAAATGTGCTATCCTGTCTGAAATGATATGTGTTGGATGGATAATTCATTGGTGATTCGTTGTTTCCGGGAAAAACAACAATACCATTATTGACGCCCTGCATAAATGTTTTACGGCGATTTTCATAAACATGAGAAGGAAATAATTTCATAAATGTAATTTTTCCATAAAATTACAAATTATTTATCAAAACACTTCCAAAGAGTACTAAAAGTCAATTGAAAAACTCAAAATTTAATAAGGAAAAAGAATTCAGTTTGCACTTTGATCGTTATGAGTATCAAGTGTATCGGCTGTTTCTGAATCCAAAACAGCAGACTTTTTGGATTGTTTGTGGCCAGAGAAAACTTTGTTGTAAAAAATCAGCAGCATGAGAACACCAATGGTGATTGAACTGTCAGCGATATTAAATATTGGTCGGAAAAAAACAAGTTCATTGCCCCCAATAAAAGGCATCCACGAAGGCCAGGTTGAGTTGATGACTGGAGCGTAAAACATGTCTACCACTTTGCCCTGCAAAAAACCGGCATAACCTCCACCTTCTGGAAAAGCAGTGGCAGCTGCAAGAAAATCACTTTCAGAAAATATCAGACCATAAAACGCACTGTCAAGAATGTTTCCGGTTGCACCTGCCAGAATAAGGCTTATGCAGTAGATGAGAAGCTTTTTTTCCTGTTTTCGGATTGCCTGAAGTAGAACATAGAATATAGCAGAAACAGCAATGATCCGGATCAATGAAAGTATAATTTTACCGGTAGCGCCACCGAACTGCATGCCGAATGCCATCCCGTTATTCTCAATAAAGTGAAGACGAAAATATGGTCCAAGAAGGTATACTTCCTGACCAAGCGTAAAGTTTGTTTTGATGTAGATTTTTAGTATCTGATCGAGCAATAGAATGATGCCAACCAGCAGCAGAGAACGCTTTAGCATGGTTTTGTGCGAATAACTAATCGTTTTGCTGATCATCACTTTTCAGATTCTCGGGGAGAGGTGGAAATTTGGAGGCAGGTTTCTGTTGCAATTTTGCTTCAATACTCAATGTTGCATGAGGGACTGCACGCAGGCGTTCTTTTGAGATCAGATTTCCTGTGACTCTGCAAATTCCATAGGTTTTGTTTTCTATCCTGATGAGTGCAGCTTCAAGTGATTTGATAAATTTCTGTTGTCTGGCAGCAAGATGGCTGTTTTCTTCTTTTGACATTACTGAATAACCTTCTTCCAGTACTTTAAATGTGGGGGATGTATCCAGAGTGTCGTTTTCATTTTTTCCAGTAAAAGCATCTGTTAGGAGCTCCAGATCATGACGTGCTTTTTCAAGTTTTCTCATGATAAGATCTTTGAACTCCTGCAATTCCTCATCACTGTAACGGGCTTTTGGCTGCTCTTTACTACTTTCGGTTTTTTTTGCCATGATATTTATTTTTTTTCTACTTTTTTTACTTTAACACGGATTTCATTGTTCTCAAATACTTCAATTCCGACAGATTCCCCATTGTTGATGCCGTTGAGAGCTTCAAGTTTATCTGCCAGAATTTCGCTGCAAATATACTGATAATTGTTTTGAATGGATTGTAAAATTTCATTATGTGCTTCAAACTCAACAATTATTCTGTCTGTTACTTCAAACCCACTTTCTTTTCTGATGTTCTGAATTCTATTGATGAATTCCCTTGCAATCCCTTCTTCACGTAAAGTATCAGTTATTGTTATGTCAAGTGCTACAGTAAGGCCTGACTCAACATTCACAACCCACCCTGGAATGTCTTCAGTGATGATTTCAACTTCATTCAGTTCAATAACAATCGTTTGGTCTGCCATTTCACATGAAATTTTCCCTTCATTTTCAATCTGTTGAATTTGTTCAGGAGTAAAACCAGCAATGGCAGCCGCTACATCTTTCATGATCTTTCCATATTTCGGACCAAGAAGTTTGAAATTGGCTTTGATGGTTTTCACCAGAAATCCTTCTGATTGAGTAAGAAATTCAATTTCTTTAACATTCACTTCAGATTTAATGAGGTCGGCAACCTGTTCAATTTGTTTCTGTAAACGGGCATCCTGAATGGGTATGATGATTTTGGAAAGAGGTTGCCTTACTCTGATATTGGTTCGTTTCCTTAAAGAAAGTATCATTGAGGAAAGTTGACGAGCAAGCTGCATCCTTTCTTCCAGTGATTCATCAATTTGGTCTTGATTCAATTCAGGGAAATTTGTCAAATGCACTGAAATTACTTGTTTCTTTCCGCTAGCTGAATTCAGATCGTTGAACAATTGTTCACTATAGAACGGAGCAATTGGAGAACTCAGGATTGCAATTGTTTCCAGACATGTATATAGTGTTTGATATGCCGAGATTTTATCTGTTGAATACTCACCTTTCCAGAAACGGCGACGGCACAAACGTACGTACCAGTTGCTCAGAATATCAGTCACAAACTCCTGGATGTCTCTGGCAACCCTGGTTGGTTCATAATCTGCGTAATGATTATCGGAACGTTTTATAAGTGAATTCAGTTCAGATAAAATCCATCTGTCAATTTCAGGACGATCTGCATAGGGAACTTCTGATTCGTTATAGGAGAAATTGTCAATGTTGGCATATAATGCAAAAAATGAATAGGTATTAAAAAGTGTCCCGAACATTTTTCTCATGGTTTCACCAACACCATCTTCGTCAAATTTCAGATTGTCCCATGGCATTGCATTGCTGATCATATACCATCTAAGGGGATCTGGACCATACTTCTGAATAATTTCAAACGGATCAACGGCATTTCCAAGACGTTTTGACATTTTATTTCCGTTTTTATCGAGAACAAGCCCGTTTGAAATGACGGTTTTAAAAGCAACAGAATCAAAAACCATTGTTGCAATTGCATGTAGTGTAAAAAACCAGCCCCTGGTCTGATCAACACCTTCGGCAATGAAATCAGCAGGGAATTTTTTTGAGAATTCGTCTGTGTTTTCAAAAGGATAGTGCAATTGAGCATATGGCATAGCGCCAGAGTCAAACCATACATCAATCAGGTCGCTTTCACGTATCATGGGTTTTCCGGAAGGAGAAACGAGGATGATGTCATCAACATACGGACGATGAAGATCAATTTTTCGATAATTTTCTTCAGCCATATTTCCTGGTTCAAAACCGGAATAGGGGTTGGAGTTCATCAGCCCTGCATCGATACTTTTTTCAATTTCACGATAAAGTTCTTCAACAGATCCGATGCAAATCATCTCTTTACGATCTTCTGTTGTCCAGACAGGAAGCGGAATCCCCCAGTAGCGTGAACGGCTCAGGTTCCAGTCTACCAGATTCTCTAACCAGTTGCCAAATCTGCCGGTTCCTGTTGAAGCCGGTTTCCAGTTGATTGTATTGTTCAGCTCAATCATTCTGTCTTTTAAAGCTGTCGTTCTGATGAACCAGGAGTCAAGAGGATAATACAGTATCGGTTTGTCAGTTCTCCAACAGTGGGGGTAGGAGTGTTCGTATTTTTCGGTTTTAAATGCTTTGTTTTCCTTTTTCAGTTTGATAATGATATCTATGTCTACCGGAGTTGTTGATTTTTCATCAGATTCAGGTTCGAATTCAGATTTTACGTATCGACCAGCAAACTCGCCCATCGTTTCAATAAATTTTCCCTGTTTGTCAACCATGGTGAGCGAACCAACTTCAAATTTCTTTGCAACCCTGAAGTCGTCAGCACCAAAACTTGGCGCAATATGAACGATACCGGTTCCGTCTTCTGTGGTTACAAAATCATCAAGTAATACCATAAAAGCATCACCGTCTTCAGGTTGTGCATATGGCAGTAATTGTTCAAAACGAATACCTTCAAACAGATGTCCATCGTACTCCTCAATTATTTTCCAGGGAATCTGTTTCTGACCGGGTTCATAAGAATCAAAATCCAACTGGCCATTTTCATCAGAAAAATATTTTCCGAGCAGATCTTTTGCCAGAATGACTGTTTGTGGTAGAAATGTGTATGGATTGAATGTTTTAACCAATGCATAGGTGATTCTGGAGTTCATTGCCAGAGCTGTGTTTGAAGGGAGTGTCCATGGCGTAGTTGTCCATGCAAGAAAGTACAGATCACCATGAATATTTGAGAACAGATTTTCGGACATCTTATTCCGGATCACTCTGAACTGAGCTACAACAGTATTGTCTTTAACATTTTTGTAGCATCCGGGCTGATTCAGTTCGTGTGTACTTAGACCAGTTCCAGCAGCAGGTGAATAAGGTTGAATAGAATATCCTTTATACAAGAGATTTTTGTCGTATAGTTGACGAAGCAAATACCAAACAGTTTCAATATATTTATTGTCAAAAGTAATGTAAGGATTATCAAGGTCAAGCCAATAGCCCATTTTAACTGTTAGTTCATCCCATAAGTCTTTGTATTTCATTACCTCAGAGCGACATTCATTGTTGTATTCAGAAATAGAAATTGATTTGCCGATATCTTCTTTTGTAATGCCAAGTTTCTTTTCGACACCGATTTCAACAGGCAGTCCGTGCGTGTCCCACCCGGCTTTGCGTTTTACCTGATAGCCTTTGAGTGTTTTGTAACGACAAAAAATATCTTTGATGGTTCGAGCCATCACATGATGAATACCCGGAATTCCATTAGCAGAAGGAGGACCTTCATAAAACACATACTCAGACTTCCCTTCCCTGGTGTTGATGCTTTTCTCAAATAAAGATTCCTTTTCCCAGAATGCATCAATTGTTTTTGCAGTAATTGTAAAATCAGGTTTTTTGTATTCTTTGTACTTGCCCATGTAAGTGAAAATTTAAGTTTGCAAAATTACAAAAATTTTAAAAACCGAATGGAAAGAAGTTTTAAGTGTTAGAGTGTTAGAGGTCTTCTTAATCAATTTTTGCGAATGGTTCAATAAAAAATGAACCTCAACGATGCAAAGTTCTCTTGTTTCATAAGGTGTTGTTTATAGAGACGGATGACAGGTGATTCATCATTATGTCAAAATTGACGAATGATCCGTAATTTATTTTTATTATTTTTGCCTTGATTGATATTGTTGTCAAAATATAAACTTTAATTATGAGACCCATGAAAAAAATCGTTTTATGCATTGCACTGATTGCATTGATTGCTTGCAATACTTCCAACAAAAAAAGCGGGATTATTGAACCCGAAAACGAAAACTTTGCAGCCTTTCTGGATTATTTCGGGCAGGGAAATTTGCCTCTGGAAATTAAAGGATGTTATATCAATCCGGAGGGGTTGAAAGAGTTTGATGATGACGAATATTCAGAATTTGTGGATCCGTATTCATTTGCTTACATGCAGATACCAGCCGGTGGTAACTATATCGCCGTCATCACTTTGCAGGCAGCTGATTGTTTGATTCCGGTGTTATCAACCTATAAGCCAGATGGTCAGCTTATTGACAGGAAAGATATTGCAATTGGGTACTGTGGTATGGATTGTGGTTTCACTTGCGAAGAGTATTTGATCATTCAAAATGATTATTCAATATACACTTCAGACACAATTACTTCATGTGAATGCGATGATCTTTGGGAAATTATTCCGGAAACGTGTGAACATTATGTTATCTTCAAAAAGGGCAAACTCAAAAGTGATGGAAAAATCGAGTTATCAGAAGAAAATAACCAACCATTAAAAGATTAGTATTTTATCCATTCACTACAAACTAATTTTTATCTGACCTTTTCTCTCATATTCATGAATCTGATCAGTTTACTCAAACAATTTTCATAATTTTGCAGTAAACTTAAATTACAGAATTATGAAACGCGACACACAGATTTTTGATCTGATTCAAAAGGAAAGAGAACGTCAGATGCATGGAATAGAGCTGATCGCATCTGAAAACTTTGTAAGTGACCAGGTGCTTGAAGCAATGGGATCAGTATTAACCAACAAATATGCTGAAGGATATCCGGGAAAAAGATATTACGGAGGATGTCAGATTGTTGATCAGACGGAACAGCTGGCAATAGACCGGTTGAAAGAATTATTCGGGGCTGAATATGCAAATGTGCAACCCCATTCAGGTGCTCAGGCGAATATGGCAGTAATGCTTGCCTGTTTGAAACCTGGAGATAAATTTATGGGTCTTGATCTAGCGCATGGAGGTCACCTTTCTCACGGTTCTCCTGTAAATTCTTCAGGAATTCTGTATAATGCCGTTTCATACAAAGTTGATGAAGAGAGTGGAACAGTGAACTATGAAACCATGCGCGAAGTTGCTCTGAATGAAAGGCCAAAGCTGATCGTTGCAGGTGCATCAGCATACAGTCGTGACTGGGATTATAAAATCATGCGTGAAATTGCTGATGAGATCGGGGCAATTCTAATGGCTGATATTGCACATCCAGCCGGATTGATTGCAAAAGGATTATTGAATAATCCAGTACCATATTGCCATGTGATTACTTCCACAACCCATAAGACACTCCGCGGACCAAGGGGTGGGATCATCATTATGGGAAAAGATTTTGAAAATCCATGGGGGTTGACTACTCCCAAGGGAGAAATCAAGATGATGAGTCAGATTTTTGATTCAGCTGTATTCCCGGGAATTCAGGGTGGACCTCTTGAGCATGTAATTGCTTCTAAAGCTGTCGCATTTGGTGAAGCACTGACAGATGATTATCATAGATATATTCAGCAAGTGCAGAAAAATGCGCTTGTGCTGGCAAAACATTTTGTAAATTCAGGCTATAAAGTTATTTCTGACGGAACCGATAATCATCTGATGCTGATTGACCTCAGAAGTAAGTTTCCTGATATTTCAGGGAAAAAAGTGGAAAATACACTTGTGCTTGCTGATATTACAATCAACAAGAATATGGTTCCATTTGATCACCGTTCACCATTTCTGACATCAGGAATTCGTGTGGGAACACCGGCAATTACAACCCGTGGTCTGAAAGAAGAACATATGAGTGTTATTGTTGATCTTATTGACAGAGTGATTTCTAATATTGATGATGAAAATTCCATTACTGCTGTCAAAAAGCAGGTCAATGAAATGATGACTGCATTTCCTCTGTTTGCCTGGTAACCTTATTTCATCAAAAATTTTGAGACGAAAGGAGAAACTTCTTTCGTCTTTT
>CAYMAZ010000013.1:0-22291 GCA_964388575.1 uncultured Bacteroidales bacterium
AAGGTTGTTGACAATTATCACATACCGGTATATATCGGTGAAATTATTGAATCAGATCCCGAATTAAAAAAAAATGTAAATGTTTATAGTTTTTTTTAATTTGGCATGATTTTTTAGTGATGGTAGAAAAAACAATCTTATGAAATTTCGTTTACTTACAGTACAAAGATTTTTAATGCTGATGTTGATATTCAGCATTTATTCCTGCAGCAAATATAATTTCTCCACAGGTGTTCTTGTTCCAGCAGATATAACAGTGTCACAGGATATTCAAACAGTTGGGATACTGAATCGGTCATTACCGGAAAAAGGCAATTGGCTTTCAAATCTGGCAGAGGGATTTATCAGTGGTGAATCGATTCTTGCAGATCGTGAGGGATCAGTGAATACAATCCGCGGAGCTGCCAATACTCTGAATGTAAATCCAAGATTTAAGGCAGTATTAATGGAAGGAGAGGATTTCAAAGGAACAGGGACAAAACAGTTTCCTTTGCCGCTCAACTGGACTCAGGTTGATATGTTGTGTTCAAAATATAAAGTTGATGCACTTGTTGTACTTGAAACATTTGACAGTGATGTGATGCTTGTTACCGGGAGTCGTGAACGGACCAGAAGGGAAAACGGAGTTGACATAAAATACATTGAGTATAATGCAGAACTCAGAATCCGTGTAAATTCCGGATGGAGGTTTTATGATAATATTAATAAGAAACTGATTGATCAGCAGGTGTTTCATGATGAAAAAATTTGGAACGGAAAAGGGTTGACTCCTGATGAAGCGATGAGAAAACTTCCCCCAAAAAGAAATGCAATTAATCAGGCTGGTGTTTTTGCAGGTGAAATGCTTGCCTTCAGGATCTCTCCAAAATGGCTCAATGCAAGCAGGACAGTTTATAAAAAGGCTGGAGGTTTTGACAATTTTAAGTATGTGAAAAGTGCTGTAAGAATCAATGATTGGGATGAAGTTGAAAAACTGATGGATCCACTTACCAGAGTATCAGACAATAAAGTTGCTGCCAGGGCATGTCATAATACAGCTGTCGCTTTTGAAATGAGAGGTGATCTTTTAACGGCATACGACTGGGCAAGAAAAGCATACTCCCTGCATGGGAAAAGCAAATACAGAGCCTATGCCAATCAATTGCATGTCAGGATTATGGATCAGGATAGATTAAAAGAACAACTGGAAGGTAAATAGTAATTCTTTTCCAAAATGACCTGACCACAGAACTGTTCAGATTAATTTAAGTTTAGTAAATTTGCAACAAAAATTATTTATGATACAAAGAATTCAGTCTTTATACCTGTTGGTGGCATTTATAGCTGGTGTCCTTTTGATGTTCTTTCCATTTGCCAAATATTTTGTCGCATCCGGAACATTTTATGAATTCAGGCTTACCGGGATGATTCTTGTTGCTCCGGAAGCTGAAACTGTTACAATGATTCCGGTATTTCTGCTTTCACTTTTAATCATACTGGCTTTAATGATATTTGTTTCAATCTTCATGTTTAAAAATAGAGTCAGGCAAATGCGTGTGGTTGCAGTTTCATTTCTGCTCAATGCAATTTTGATTGCGACATTGTTCTATTTTGCTGATAAATTTGGAGGAGATTTTTCTACAACTCCCAATTATAAAAACATCGGAACACTTCTCCCATTTGTTATGCTTGTAATGTTGTTGCTTGCCAATAAAGCCATTAAAAAAGATGAAATAAAAATGCGTAAAAGCAGCAGGATAAGATAATCCATTTTTATTGTTAGTTTTTTTAAGGATGGCGAAGATACTCATAAATTTCAAGGTTTGTGGGTTTCTTGTTTGTGATTTTGAATCTTAGTGCAGTGATATATTTGTGAAAACCGAATTTCCCGGCAGCTCCAGGATTCATGCATAAACATCCGAATGATTTGTCAAAAATGACTTTCAGAATGTGACTGTGTCCGCAAACAAACAGTTCCGGATGCTCAGCTTTTATAAGTTGTTTGGCCTTATGAGTGTATGCTCCGGGGTAACCCCCAATGTGCATCATAAGAACTTTTAACCCGTTCGCTGAAAATGACTGAAAAAGCGGAAACGTTTGAATGATATCGCCGGAATCAATATTTCCGTGTACAGCACGAACCGGTGCAATGCTTTGCAGTTGCTCAATAATATTCATGTTGCCGATATCTCCGCAATGCCATATTTCATTGCAGGATTCTAGAAATGTCAATACTCCGGGATGAATATAACTGTGTGTGTCTGAAATCAATCCGATGTTCATAAACGCAATTTAAAAATATTCACTTAAGGCAAGATATTGCAGCAATGGGAACCAGTTCTGACTTTTTTTACCTGTTCTGACAATGATCAGTTCTTTTGCCGGATATACATAAATGTATTGTCCCAGATAACCGATGGCTGCAAAATCACCATATTTGCCTGTCCACCACTGGTCAGCATATCCAAGCTTTTCACCTTCACGAGGACGCACATTCCTCATTCGTAAAATCGATTGTTCTGGTATGAGCTGTTGCCCATCCCAGCGACCGTAATTCAGGTATAAACGACCGAATTTGGCATAATCCCTTAATCGTGCATTCAGACCTGCAAACGCTTTTACTGTTCCCTTTTTTCTGTCTTTATTCAGGGTGGCTGAAAATTCCATTCCCATTGGAATCCAGAGTTTCTGTTCCAGGTATTTCTCAGTCTTTGTGCCTGTGGCATTTTCCAATATCAAACTAAGAAGTATTGTATTGATACTGACATATTCAAATTCTGTTCCGGGTGGTTTCTCAAGTTCTATTTTCTTGAGATATTTTTCAAGATGCCTCCCGTAGTAGTATTTTGCAACATCACCAACAGGGTTTTTGTAATTTTCATCATATTTTATGCCTGATCTCATGTCCATCAGGTGGGCAATTGTTATGTCTGAAAAAGTAGGATTGCCGTCCCAGTAATCAATATATTTCGTTATTGGGTCATCCAGGCTGATGATGGACTTTTCTTTTGTCGCTATGTGAATCAATGCTGCAATAAAGGATTTTGATACAGAAAATGACGTGAGAATTTTATCTTCACTTCCTCCAAAATAATTTTCATGTAAAATTGTGTCATTTCTTACAATGAGGAAAGCAGTTGTTCCTGTTTCTTTTTGATAATCTGAAAGCGTAACGGATTTGTCGGAAATCCCTTCCGGTAGTAGTATGTCTTCTGTTAAAATAGGATTATTAGTGATTTGAAAACGGAATGCTTTGTCAGGATCATTTGAAACAAATGTTTGCGGGGATTTGCGGTAATCGTTGACGTCTGCAAAATTGTATATCACATATCGTCCCACATGACATGAACATAACGAAAAAATGCCCAAAAAAGTAATTATTCTTAAAAGTGTGTTCATTGTGTGAATTTTTGAAAACCGAAATTAATAGTTTTTTATTAATTTCGCTTAACCGATAATCACCGTACAATCATGAAAATTCATAACGTATTTTCTGTCTTGTTTTTTGTTTATACGATTTTCTCCGGATATGCACAGGAATCTGAAATCAAAAAAATCAGAGAAATGTACAATTCCTACAACCTGAAAATTCAGGAACAGGGAAATGATTCTCATCTCGAACTGCCATTAAAAATCATTATTAGAAGTGTGATGACTGAGCGATCTGTTGGTCCAGTTGAAAAATCAGTTACGTTCTTTTATGACAGGATTGAAAAAATTGAAAACGACAGGTTTACATATTCAGATTTGTTGAGAAAAATAGTGCTTGTTGAAGAAGCAAGCTGGAAATCATACACTGAATTTTTATTTGATGAAAAAGGAAAACTTGTTTTTGTTTTTTTTAAACATGAAGGATATATTTATAATTGTAAGGAAGAGCGCTATTATTTTAAAAATGGAGAACTGATAAAAATCATTTTGAATACAAATCTTGAAGGAATGTTTCCTGCAGAATGTGCTGAAGGAACAAGAGAGCTGACTAAACTTACACAGAATGATAAACAGAATGCTTCTTCAAAACAAATGCTTGCATTGAAATACCTTGATATATTTAAGTTGTATGTTCAGCCAAATTAATTTTTCACAATGTTAAAGCCTATCTTTTTTTTGTTTTTTTTATTTTCAGGGATGCTGAATCTGTTCGCGCAGACTGCAAATTCCCTTTATGATTCAGGTAGTGTGAAATTGAAAAATGGACAGTATAATGAAGCTATAAAAGATTTTACAAAATGCCTCGAAATCAGTCCATATTTTTATGAAGCAAATATTGAAAGGGGAAGGTGCTATCATGCTACAGGGAAATTGAAAGAAGCAATGGCTGATTTCAATGCAGGTCTTGATAAACGAAGTGATTATCCGTCAGGATTCTATTATCGTGGAAAATTGTTTGCTGATCAGAAAAAGTATACTGAAGCGATTGCAGACTTTACAAATGTAATTGAGTTAAGGGAGTATTTTTATGATGCTTATGTTGCCAGAGCAAAGGCATATCTGGCTCTCAGGCTGACCGAATCTGCCTTAAGAGATATGAATATGGCTGTCAGAATTGAGAAAAAGGATCCTGAATTATTATATCAGCGTGCCATCATCCTGATTGCAATGGATTCTGTCAGATTGGCTTTTGAGGATTTATCTTCAGCAATTGAGTTGAACACAGATTTTGCCGAAGCCTATTTCCAAAGAGGAATGATTCTTCAGCAGGTTCAACGCTGGCAGGTGGCTTCAGAAGATTATACTTCTGCCATCACGAAAGGGTTTGATTCTCGTGAGGTTTTCGAGCATAGAGCAGAAGTTTTTATACAAATGAAACAATGGAATGATGCAATAGCCGATTATACCCACCTGATCAATACATTAGGACTCAGAGAGGAAACGCTGTACAATACACGTGGTCAATGTTATATAGAAACTGGTGACTTCAGCTCTGCGATTAAAGATTTTAATTCCGTTATTGCACGAAATAGAAATAATGAAGAAGCCATTATTCAGAAAGCAAACTGCAATATTGCCCTTGGAAAAGGTGCAGGTGCTGTTGCCGATTTTAACAGGGTGCTGAATATTAATCCGAAAAATGCACTAGCATTGCAATCAAGAGGTATATTATATTTTGACCAGAAAAAGTATGATCTTGCTCTTGGGGATCTGAACAGTGCCATTATGATTCAACCCACCGGTATTGCATATTTTTATCGGGGAGCAATTAAGGATATGAAAAATGACAAAAAGGGAGCATGTAGCGACCTGAAAGCTTCATCTGATATGGGATATGAGGAGGCTGTCAAGCTTTATAATACAATCTGTAAATAATATAATTGATGCAAGATTTTCTCAAACAAATTTTAGAAAGTATACAGGCCAATACATTTGTCAGAATAACACTATCAGTTCCTCAAAAGCGAAATTCTGAAATCAGGAAAGTTATAATCCGACTTGTAGAACTGAAAAAAAAACTGGTATTGAACGTTTCACTCAGATATGACACCAAAGACATCACCAGAAACTATCCTGTTGAGGAAGGAATTAAACTGATTTCAGAAATGATTCAATATGATTTTCTCAACTCTGTATTGTTTACAATAGAAAATGATATCGTACTTGGAAATAGATCAGGTCAGTTTTTAATGAAGGTATTGCCTCCGACATTTTCGCACATCCCCGATCGATCTCATGATAAGGAGAAACGCAGGACAGTTTCAGGAAAAAATAACAAGTATTTTCATTTGCTCGGACTTGCCGATATAGAAGGAAGAATTCTGCCCTCAGGACAGGATAAATTCAAACAGATTCATCAGTATATCGAAATTTTAAGCAATAATCTGAAGACCAATTTTTCAGGAAAAAAAATCAAAGTGGCAGACATGGGTTCGGGAAAAGGGTATCTCACTTTTGCACTGTATGACTATTTGACAGAAACTCTTGGTGCTGATGTTTCAATGTTTGGTGTTGAGCTTCGGAAAGAACTGGTTGATTTGTGTAATCAGATTGCAAAAAGGACCGGATTTTCAGGCTTGAGTTTTATTGAAAGTGATATTCAACAGTTTTCATTTGACCATGTTGATGTGCTGGTTGCACTGCATGCATGTGACACTGCCACTGATCAGGCTATTGCAAAAGGTATTCTCACAGATGCAACAATGATTGTTACTGCTCCCTGTTGTCACAGACAAATCAGAAGAGAGATAGAAAAAAACAAAATGAAAACAGTTCTTGATGTCATTCTGCAGCATGGAATTTTTATGGAACGTCAGGCAGAGATGATCACAGATGCTATTCGTGCTCTGATTCTTGAATGGTTTGGCTACAGAGTGAAAATTGTAGAGTTCATCGCAGATGCACATACTCATAAAAATATTATGATTATTGCAGTAAAAGATGAGAATCAAAAAAATCAGAAAAATGAAATTTTAAATAAAATTAAACATCTCAAAGACTTGTTTGGTATTGAATTTCACGAGCTGGAAAAACTGACCGGTGTTTAAATGGTTTTTTATGTCAGAGCATTCTTATATTCAGTCATACAAAATTTATCTGAAGCTGGAAAAGGGCCTTTCTCACCACAGCATTGATGCATATATGAGGGATATTCGTTTATTGTTAAGATATCTGAATGAATTTCACCAGGGTTTGAGTGTTACAAAAACTGATTTCATGCACTTATCAGAATTTGTTAATTGGGTCAGTATAATGGGATTGTCACCCCGAACACAAGCAAGAATGATATCCGGGTTACGTTCCTTTTATACATTTCTGATGATTGAAAAAGTGATTGAAGAGAATCCCTCCGAACTTCTTGAAACACCAAGACTTCCATCCAAACTTCCTGATACTTTGAGTATTGATGAAATTGATAAAATGATCTCCGGAATCGACAGAAGTACTTACGAGGGTGAACGCAACGTTGCAATGTTGGAGATTATGTACAGTTCCGGACTCAGGGTATCTGAAGTTGTCAGATTAAAAATTTCGGAAATATTTTTTTCGGAGGAATTCATTCGAGTACTTGGAAAAGGCAATAAAGAGAGATTGGTTCCTGCAAGTAAAATTGCACTTGAAATAATAAGGCATTTTGTTGATAATGTGAGAGTCCATGTACAAATCAAGCCTGGACATGAGGATTTTGTATTTCTCAACAGGAGAGGAGCTGTCATGACCAGGAACATGGTGTTTCTGATTGTTAAACAGGCTGCAAGAAATGTAAATATTCAGAAAAATATCAGTCCCCATACATTACGTCATTCATTTGCTACTCATCTTGTTGAAGGAGGAGCCAACCTGCGTGCTGTCCAGGAAATGCTTGGTCATGTGTCAATCACAACAACAGAGATCTATGTTCACATGAGCAGCGAATATCTCAGAAAAAATCTGGAAGGATTTCATCCGAGGTTTATAAAAGAATAGATTTTTCTGGTTCTGCTCAGTGCAAAAGACTGGGTTCCAAAATCAAATTCCCGACCAGATCAATTGCAATAGTGTATAAAAATTTGGAAATATTGCGAAAATAGCGTACATTTGCGGACTTTTTTAAAGGCTTTATGACATCCGACAAAAGAATTCAATCAGCTTTAATATCAGTATATTACAAAGACGGTCTTGAGCCGATTGTTAGAAAATTGCATGAACTGGGAGTAAAAATAATTTCTACCGGCGGTACTTTTGATTTTATATCATCATTGAACATTCCAGCTGAGAAGGTAGAAGATATCACTTCGTATCCTGATCTTTTCGGGGGGCGCGTTAAAACACTTCATCCAGTAATTATGGGTGGAATTTTATTTCGCAGGGATTTTCAGGGAGATTTGGAACAGGCAGAAAAGCATCATGTTCTTCCAATAGATCTGGTAATTGTGGATTTGTATCCCTTTGAAGAAACACTAAAAAGGACAGATTCGGAAAAAGATATCATTGAAAAAATTGACATTGGTGGCATCAGCCTGATCCGTGCTGCAGCAAAGAATTACAATGATGTTTTGATTGTTCCGTCAAGACGTTATTATGATCATCTTTTCCGGTTGCTTGAAGATGGAAATGCGTTCTCAACCCATGAGCAGAGAAGACAATTTGCTACTTTTGCTTTTATGGAAAGTTCTCATTACGATACAAGTATTTTTAATTTTTTCAATCAAAACTCAGAAGTACCTGTCTTTCGACAGAGTCATAATGTTGTCAGAAATCTGCGATATGGTGAAAATCCTCATCAGAAAGGCCGATACTTTGGAAATCTTGATGAATTGTTCATTCAGCATCACGGAAAAGAAATTTCCTATAACAATCTTCAAGATCTTGAAGCAGCAATTGAGTTGGTTTCTGAGTTCAACGAACCAGCATTCGTCATTGTGAAACATGGCAATGCCTGTGGTGTTGCAGTTCGTCCAACTGTTTCTGAGGCGTGGGAAGCAGCTCTGTCATGTGATCCGCTTTCTGCTTACGGAGGAGTTATTGCATCTAATGTTACTCCCGATGAAGTCACAGCTGAAAGGATGAATGAAGTTTTTTTTGAATTATTTGCTGCACCTTCATTTCACGAAAACACTTTAAAGATTTTGGGTTCCAAGAAAAACAGAATTTTACTGGAATCCAAAACGTTTCAGCTTCCTGAACATATTTTTAAAAGCTGTTTCAACGGCATTCTCCTTCAGGATAGAGATATAGCAGAAATGAATCCTGATAACTGGAGAGTTGTTACAGAAAAGCATGTGCCTGCTGAATTGATTCCCACATTGGTTTTTGCAAATAAAATTGTGCGTCATACAAAATCCAATGCAATTGTACTGGCCGGAGATCAAAAGCTCTATGGAAGTGGTATGGGGCAAACATCAAGAGTGGATGCAGTCAGACTTGCTATTTCCAAAGCGAGATCGTTCAATCATGATTTGAATGGAGCTGTAATGGCCTCTGATGCTTATTTTCCTTTTCCTGATTCAATTGAACAAATTCTGTCTGAAGGAGTGAAATGCATCATACAGCCCGGTGGTTCAATCCGGGACAGTGAAGTGATTCGTTTCTGCAATGAACATGATATTGCAATGATATTTACCGGAATCCGACATTTTAAACATTAGATATACATCAAACATGGGATTATTTTCATTTTTCACAAAAGAAATTGCAATTGACCTGGGCACAGCAAACACCATCATCATACACAATGACAAAGTGGTTGTAGATGAGCCGTCAATTGTCGCTATAGAAAGATCAACAGGAAAGATTATGGCTGTTGGCCGTCGTGCCATGATGATGCACGGAAAAACACACGAAAACATCAAAACCATTCGCCCGCTCAGAGATGGTGTTATTGCTGATTTTCAGTCAGCAGAGTTCATGATCAGAGAATTGATTAAAATGACTTCACCAAAAAAACCATTCTTTCCGCCAGCACTAAAAATGGTGATCAGTATTCCAAGTGGTATTACGGAAGTTGAAGAACGTGCGGTCAGGGATTCAGCTGAACAGGCAGGTGCCAAAGAGGTCAGACTAATTCATGAACCAATGGCTGCTGCAATCGGTATCGGAATAGATGTGCTTGAACCCACTGGAAATATGGTTGTGGACATTGGTGGCGGAACCAGTGAGATTGCTGTTATTGCATTGGGAGGCATTGTTGCAAACAAGTCTATCCGGATTGCTGGAGACGACTTTAATGGAGATATTGAAGAATACATGCGTAAGGCACATAATATCCATATCGGTGAAGTAACATCAGAAAAAATAAAAATTGAAGTCGGGTCAGCAATGTCTGAGCTTGAAAACCCTCCTGCAGATTACGCAGTTCATGGACGTGATATGCTGACCGGCATTCCCAAAGAAATTATGGTGAGTTATTCCGAAATTGCACATTCACTTGATAAATCTATCACAAAGATTGAAGCAGCAATTATCAACACCCTGGAAATTACACCTCCCGAGCTCTCTGCAGATATTTTCAACACTGGAATTTATCTTGCAGGCGGAGGATCTCTGTTAAGAGGACTTGCCAAAAGAATTCATCAGAAAACCAAACTGAAAGTCCATGTTGCTGAAGATCCTTTGAGAGCAGTCGCCAGAGGAACTGCCATTGCTCTGAAGAATTTTGATAAATTTCCGTTTCTTATTAAGTAGGACGATTTTCGTACACCATGCAAAATGTTTTCAGATTCTTTCTGCGAAATTTTTACTTTATTCTGTTCCTGTTGCTGGAAATTATGAGTCTTACTCTTGTTTTGAGGCAAAATTTTTATCACAGATCGGTATTTTTCAATTCAACAAATGTCATTACCGGAAATTTCATGAAGACGTTTACTTCAGTGAAAGATTATTTTTATCTCAGAGAAATTAACAGGCAGTTGGTTGAAGAAAACGCAATACTTAAGTCTTATCATAAGTCCAGCTTTGTTTTCGATGACAGGAATTCTTTTGTCAGAAATGATACAACCTATGACCGAAAGTTTACATATATACCTGCAAAGGTTGTCAACAATTCCATCTACCGCCCCAATAATTATCTGACATTGAATATTGGATCTGATCAAGGTGTCCAGCCTGGAATGGGAGTCATATCGCCTGCCGGTGTTGTAGGAATTGTGAAGGACGTTTCTGCAAACTTTTCATCAGTGTATTCTTTATTGCATTCAGATTCAAAAATCAGTGGAAATGTTGGGAATGACCAGGTTGTCGGAACCATTTTATGGACTGGAGAGCATTATCGCAGGGCAGAGCTGAGGGACATAGCCAAACATCATCAGATTGAAAAGGGAGACACTGTGTTTACAAGTAGTTTTTCTCAGATTTTTCCTCCAAATATTCCAATCGGATTTATTAACTCATTTGAGGTAAATAAAGCATATGATTTTTACGAAATTGATATTGATCTTGCAACAGATTTCAGCAAAGTTTCAGAAGTATATGTCATCATTGCACACAAAAGTGAGGAGCAACTAAAGTTAGAAGGAGAGTCACAGAATGAGTAATCTGATCAGATACGGTTTGGTTCCCGTATTACTGCTTATATTGCAATTTTCTGTGTTTAACAATATCTCCTTCGGGTACGGTATTACTGTGTTTGTTTATGTTTTGTTTTTCCTTGTCTTGCCGCTCAGACTCCCCGGATGGGCTCTTCTTCTTATTGGATTTGCAACCGGACTTATTGTTGATTCTGTATTCAACACAGGTGGTGTCCATGCTTTTGCAAGTGTGTTTACGATGTTTATGAGACCAAATATTTTAAAAACTTTCGAGCAGTCATTCGACTATGATACAACTTTCCGACCGGGCACTCAATCAATGGGTTTTACAAATTTTATAAAGTACACCATCAGCATGACTTTTATTCACAATTTCGTGCTGTTCTATCTTGAAGTTCTTACTTTGAAATCATTCTTTTTCCATCTTTTGATTGTGATTGCAAATACGTTGTTGACAACATTATTCTGTGTGGTTTTCGAAGCTCTGTTTAAAAAAGAAAAATCCAGATAATTTCTGAAATTTATCACATAAATTATCAGACAAATTTTGTTAGCCACTGCCAACAATAGTGTAAAAAAAAGCTTCCTCTTGCGAGGAAGCCTGAGGTCTCGTCCGGAATCGAACCGGAGTAGACGGTTTTGCAGACCGGTGCCTAGCCGCTCGGCCACGAGACCATTCTTTTGCAAAAGTATAAAAAAAAAATTAAATTATTGAACATTTTTAAATCTATGTTTTACAATCTGAGTTAATGAAACTTTGAAATGAATATTCGATGAGGTATTGCTAAACAACATAAGGGTTGACCTTAACATTGCAAACTTAACAGGTGTCAATATCCGGAACATTGCTTTAAAATGATTAACCCCGGGATGATTTAAAATGACATGCTGACGGTTCTTTCTGACTAAACATCAAGACATTTTTGCTTGTTGTGTGCTGATTATTTTGATTGATTTTTAAATGAATATTGTCTCACAAATACCAAAAATACCTTTCAACCCATCAGATATCGTGCCTGCTGTATGTGTTCATCCGAGAAGTTTTTGTTTTAATTGTTATCTGTCTTTCATTACTTCCTCCTGACAATAGAAAATTTTGACAATCATACCGAAAACGAACCGGGATGTTTTCATTTTCATTAATTTTGAAAACACAAATTTTTTAAAATTCTATTGAAATACAAATCCAATATGCTTTTCAGGGTCTTAATATTTTATCTATTGACTTTTTTAATGCATATTGCTGTTTTTGCCCAAAACAGTGATACTCTGAACTATCGTTTTCTTGATGCTGTATTTGATGATGATACATTGGCTGTAATAAACGCATTGGAACTTGGCGCAGATGTGAATTTTATAACTTCAGACAGTATTAGCGCGCTGCACTATAGTATTACAAACAGAAACTTTGCGTTGACAGAATTACTTCTTCAAAAAGGTGCAGATGTAAATTGTCAGGATAACACAGGCTCATCCCCTTTGGCTCTTGCTTCAGCCATGGGTGAAGATTCTATGATGTTTCTGCTGATTATGGAAGGCGCTGATATTGAAATGAAAAACAAAGACGGACAAACACCTCTTCATTTGGCACTGCTTTCTGGAAATCCCGTTGCAACGGATATGCTGATGTTTTATAAAGCCAATCCTGAAGTGAAAGACAACGATAGCCTGACACCGTTGCATTATGCTGCATTTAACGGGCTTGAATTTGAAACAGAACTACTCTTGAAATATGGAGCAAATTCAGACCCTGTGGATCAAAATCTTAAGAGTCCGGCATTTTATGCAATTGAGTCCAACTCATTCAATGTACTTGCAATTCTCACTAATGCAGGAATCGATTTTTCAAGAACGACCAAAGATCATTCAGGTCTTCTAGGAACTGCCTTCTTAAATGGAAACGATGAAATAATTCAGCTTTTATTAAGTGAGATGACATCAGATTCTACTCGGAATGTAAACAGGGAAGATCTGCTCAGAAGTCAGGTTCAATCATCAAATATGTGGAAAACTGCCTTAAAACAGGACAATATTTACAGTATAAGAATGCTCAGGAAATATAATATTCCAAGACCTCTAGCTCCCATTGCAGGTAAATTATACGGAAATCTTTCAGTTTCAGGGTTCAGCGATTTTTATACAACAGCAGGATTGCAGTTTTACGAAGTAAATTATAAATTTTCCGGTGGTGCAGGATTTGGAACACGGTTATGGAGAAACCGTGTTATTAAGGAGATATCCCCTGATACCCTATATCAGCTTCGTGAATTTCGTGGATTTGTTTATGCTGAAATTGCAAAATATTTTCCTGTTCACAGATATCCCGAATCTGGAAAGCGAATTGATATTGTTGCTGGTCTGAGAACACCTTTTACCTGGGCAAATTACTCAGCTCTGAAGGACAAGGATGGTCTCAGAATCACTTTTGCTCCTTTTGCAGGGGTTGAATATTATGTCAGAAAAATGAAACTGCTAATTTCTTATCAGTACTGGAATTATGACAATTCGAATTTTGTAAAACATATGCTTGTTGTGGGTTTTGGTTTCAGATAATTAAATCATGTAGGATGAAAATTAAAAAAACTTTGTTCGTTTTATTATCGGGTGCAATATGCCTGATTATATCCTGTGAAGACTTGAGCTATTTGAACGATTGTTACAGCGATAAACCCCTGCAGGGAGATCTGACTGTCAATGTTTCAGTTCAGGAAAATGCAGCAGGAATTCCTGTAAAAGTTTTGCAGGGAAAATTTGAGGACAACAATGTTTTACTTTTAGATACATTGGCGGAAAATGAAAAAACATATTCCCTGCCAGTAAACACATACTATACTGTATCTGCTGAATATAACATGTCAGGAAAAGTGATTCTTGTAATTGACGGAGGAGAGATAAAAGTGAGCCGAAACGAAAATGAAAATACGTCAGAACCCTGCTGGGTGTTAAAAAATGTTAATCTTAATCTGGAATTGAAATAATCTGTTATTGGCTGATTATTTTTCTGTCGTGATGATTGATGATGATCTCAAAAAATTCCGGATTGTAAAAGTTTGAAAAATTCAGATATTTTTTTGTTGTTTCAGACATATCCGGAAAAATATTTACATTAAATTCATCCTTAATGATTCTCCAAATGAGTTCAGAACAGTAAAGTTCCTTATCATCATGAATATTGAAACTGTTATCAAATGGTATTTTTTGATTCAGGTAATCATTCGCTTTGCGGCTGATTCGACGGCCAGCATCACCATTAGGCCATTTGAAGCGGACAATTATAATTGAATTTCTGTGGCTTTGATGAACAAATGGTCTGAGTGGTTGAACCTGCACTCCGTCAAAATCAGAGATCGATTGTGAAACTGTGTGAATGACCCTTAATTGATCATTGTCTGCAGATATGATTCCGCAATGTGAAATATCATATCCTTCTTTCAGTGTTTCTACAATTATATCACTGACAAGTCCATAGCCATGCCGGAGAATTATATCTCCATCCTGAATCAGTTCATATTCTTCGGGAGCCAACGTATATGCCGAAAATTTTTGTTCCTGCTCCGCACGAAAATCGTACGTAAGCAGGAACAAAATAATAGCTGTTAAAATAATTGCTAATGAGAAAAAAGTTTTTCTCATTTATTGAGATCTTAAATTATTCAACAATTTCAGTAACTTCGCCTTCAATTTCTTCAGCAACTTCTTCTAATTCTTCTACTCCTTCATCAAGTGACATTGTGTCTTCCGGCATTTCTTTCGGCATGTCTACTTTCCATTCTTCACCTTCTTTAATGAGGTTGATGGTCGCATCTTTACCATTTTCTTTGTAAGCACAGGTTGCTGTTTCACCTTCAACTGTACATGCCATTTCTTCAATTGTGATTTCTTCTACTGCTTCTTCTGAAGGGAATGATTCGAGGAATGCAATCATGTCTTGAGTAGCTTTTGTGCCTAATTTCTTAGCTTCTGCATACTCTTTTTTGTTCAGGTGCTGGAGGAATTTTTCTGCAACTGATTCTGGGCCTTTTTTGCTTCCGCAATTAGCAAGAATGACAACTGCCATAACTGCTACTAATACTTGAAATAATTTTTTCATTTTTCTGGTTTTTTTTGTTAATTTAAAAATGTTAGCAAATGCAAAATTAAGAACATTTATTAACATCTGTTAACATTTTTGTTGTTTTTTTTAAAAAAAAATCTCATATATCGGTAATACACATATAATCAGCAATATATAAATATATAAAACCAGTTTAAAAAAGTGTTCCGTCTATGAAATAATTGTATTTTTTTTGAACTTCAGGAACATTTGTGGATTTGTTTTTGGAACTGATGAGTGGGGATATGGTATGTGCTATAAGATTAACAGATTCATGTCTGTTGTTTTCAAGGAAATATTGAACCGGTGTTTCTGATGAAATCCATAATTCTTCATTTTCTTTTGTCAAGATTAAAGGCATTCTTTTTTTTGTGTTATGGATTTTTTCCATGAATGCATTAGCAACAGTTGTTACAATTGAAAATGTTTGATATATCATTCCGTTATTATTGTCGGTCCATGTGTCCCATAATCCTGCCATAGAAAAAATATGTTCAGTTTGATGGTGAATAAACCAAGGAATTTTGCCGGATCGAACACGTTCCCATTCAAAAAATCCTGTTGATGGGACAATACAACGTTTTTGCTTTGCAGGGACAGAGAACGCTTTTTTGGACAGCAGACTTTCAAGTCTGGCATTCAATGTCATCTGCCTTAATTTGAATGCTGTCTGACTGTCTTGTGTCCAGAATGGAATAAGCCCCCATGAAAAAATCTGAAAAACATCCCGAAATTCAGTTGTAATAACAGGCCAATGAGGATGAATGAATGCTGATGCATGATAGACCGGTTTATATTCAGATGGCATCAGTAGTTTGGCCTGATATCTGTTTTCAAGAGTTTGTGCTTCGGCGCTTAACGAATTATGAAAACACATATACTTGATTTAAATTTTAATTGTAATGATCTGATTCCAGTTTGTCGTATAGAACGGAGATAATTTCTCCTGTCTGAGTTTCCATTGTCTTCGGCTTCCAAGCACAGCAAGTTTGACCGTGTCTTTTCCGTAAAGGTTGTTGATAGTATCAAGAGCTTGCAGAACTTTGGAATGCTTTTCCCTGTCAACCTCGTCAAAAAGCGATGATTGAACTGTATTTTCGGGAACGATGCCGCTGACAATAACTCCTGCTTTTTTGTAGTGATACCCTTCTTTGAAAATACTTTTCAACGCTGTCAGTGCGTAATTTACAATTTCAAATGTGCTGTTTGATGCAACAGGAAGAACAATCACCCTGTTTCTTGCATATTGCGGAAGATCTTTTCTGTGACGGTTGGTATGAATAAACACCATAATAACATTTGCACAGGAGTGTTGTTTCCGAAGCTTGAATGCACAGCGTGATGCATGATTGGAAAGAGCCTCAGCAATGAGATTATAGTCAGTAATCATTTGCCCGAAAGAACGTGAGGTGCAGATTGTTTTCTTTGCAGGGATTGTCAGTTCCATACCGATACATTCAACTCCGCTGAGTTCTTTCTGTGTTCGTAATCCAACTACTGACATTTTTTTTCTGATCCATTGTGATGATGAATTGACAAAATCGAGTGCTGAATGGATGCCGAATCCTGCAAGCATCTTGTTGTATTGTCTGCCAATTCCCCAAACATCTCCAACCGGAAAATTTGATAATACTGTCTTCCTGTTTTCTTCTGTGATCATAAAAACACCCTTTGATGAAGGCGTTTTTTTTGCGTAGTGATTGGCAACTTTTGCAAGTGTTTTGGTTGGTGCGATCCCAATGCTGACAGGGATTCCTGTTCCTTTGAGTATGGTTTGACGAATGTTGTACCCCATCTGTGTCAGGTCAAAATATACAAATCCCCTGAGTGATAAAAACGCTTCATCAATGCTGTATATTTCAATGTCTTGAACGAATTCTGACAAGATATTCATAACTCTTTGGCTCATGTCTCCGTACAAAGTGAAATTTGTAGAAAATACGCTGACCTGATACTTTTGAATTAATTCTTTGATCTCAAATGCAGGTTGACCCATGCCGATGCCGATGGCTTTGGCCTCATTGCTTCTGGCAATAACACACCCGTCATTATTGGATAATACGACAACCGGTTTCCCGTTAAGAGAAGGATTGAAGACCCTTTCACAGGAAGCGTAAAAATTATTGCAGTCAACAAGAGCATACATGCCGGTTTACATTTTATGTATGACATAGGTAACAATACCCCAGACTATAAAATCATTTTCTTCTGTTACACGGATGGGTTTATATTCAGGATTGGCAGGCATTAGCCAAACGCCGGTTTTATCAACTTTCAGTGTTTTTAGAGTAAATTCTCCATCAATGTAACACACAGCTTTCCTGCCGTTAGTGGGAGAAAGAGACTTGTCAATAACAAGGATGTCTCCGTCATTAATGCCTGCATCTCTCATTGAATATCCTTTTACCCTGCCGAAGAATGTTGAATTGGGATGTTCGATCAGTGCTTTGTTCAGGTCAAGACTCAGCTCAATATATTCTTCAGCGGGTGAAGGAAAGCCTGCACTGATGCCTTCAGCAAGGGGTAGCGGAAGATCAGTGTCATTGTCAGAGTTGAAAAAATCAATATTCGTATGTGATGTGAGATACTTTAGTTTCATTGTAAAAAAATGTTGGCCAACATTACAAAGTTAAAAAATTGTTTTTACAAAATATCGGTTTACTTGGGCGTTTTGTAAATCAGATATCCTGCAATTATCAAAAAGATAATATTCGGAATCCAAACTGCCAGCAACGGTGGAAAATTGTCCTTTGTTGCAAATGTCGTTGTAACCTGCATAAACAGAATAAATCCAAAACTCAGTGATAAGCCGATTCCAAGATGAAGCCCTGTTCCCCCTTTAGATTTACGACTTGATAGTGCAGCTCCTATCAGTGTCAGAATGATTGTGGCAAACGGAAAAGCGGTTCTTCTGTATTGTTCAACTTCGTAAAAAACAATGCTATCAGATCCTTTAATTTTTTCTCGTTTAATAAAATCTCTCAACTGCGAAAAATTCATCAGGTCCATCATGTATGTATCCAGTCGGAAATCATTTGGAGTCATATTCAGAGTCGTGTCAATTTCATTGATCCTTGTTATTGTTTCTCGTTCGTTATCAAATGTTCTGACAATACATCTTTGCAAATTCCAGGTTTGGGCAATGCTGTCCCATTGAATGACATCAGCATGCAGCTTTGATATGAGACCGGTTTGAAAATCAACAGATTCCAGAGTAAATCTATATCCAATATTATCCTCCAGACTGAATGTTTCCACAAATGCAAAATTCCCCTGACTCAGCTGAAGATGGATGTTTCGCCCTCTCGTTTTTTGAATCGATTTAACATATTGTTCTTCAAATGCAAGTCTTTTTTTGTTTGCAGGAGGAATCATAAAATTTGATAACCAGAAATTAAGTATTGCCAGCGCAACAGCCGAAAGAATAAATGGTCTGAGAAGTCTTCTGTAGCTGATACCGCATGTGAGTATGGCTGCAATTTCCATGTTTGAAGCCATTCGGGATGTGAAATACACAACTGCTATAAATGTGAACAACGGACTGAAAAGATTAACAAAGTATGGTATGAAATTCAGATAGTATTGAAAAAAAATAGCAGAAAAAGGAGCTTGTCTTTCTATGAAGTCATCAATTTTTTCTGAAATGTCAAAGGCAATGACGATAATAATGATCAGTGCAATTGAGAGAAAAAAAGTCCCCAAAAATTTCCTGATTATATATATGTCAATCTTTTTTAGCATTTTTGAATATCGAAGTTTGGAGCTGTGTTGTTCAAATCATGTTATTGGGTTACAATCTGTTTTGTATTTTTGGCAAAATTTCTTTCTTCCATTCACTGAATGTTCCTTCTTCAATTTTTTTACGTGCTGTTTCCATGAGCCAGACGTAAAATCTGAGATTATGGATACTGGCAATAACAGGGCCGATCATTTCACCTGAAACAAATGTATGCCTGAGGAAAGCTTTAGAGTATTGATTGTCAACAAATGAACTTCCCGATTCATCAATTGAAGAAAAATCAGATTCCCATTTTTTGTTTCGGATGTTGATTATTCCGTTTTCTGTAAAAAGCATTCCGTTTCGTCCGTTTCTCGTAGGCATAACACAATCAAACATATCAATTCCTTTTGAAATACCTTCAATAAGATTTGCCGGTGTGCCAACTCCCATAAGATAACGTGGTTTGTTCTCCGGAAGTATTTCATTTACAGTTTCAATCAGGTCGTACATCATTTCAGCAGGTTCTCCAACAGAAAGTCCTCCAATGGCAATGCCTTCAGTATTGAGATCTGTGATGAATTTTGCAGATTCCTGACGAAGATCATTGTATACACTGCCCTGCACAATTGGAAATAAAGTTTGATTGTATCCGTATAGTGGGTCTGTGTTACGGTAATGTTCAAGACCTTTTAGCAGCCATTGATGGGTCAGTTGCATTGATTTTTTTGCATATTCATATTCACAGGGATAGGGAGTGCATTCATCCAGTGGCATGATGATGTCGTTTCCGAGAACTCGTTGAGTGTCTATGACACTTTCTGGTGTGAAAATGTGTTTGCTTCCATCAATATGTGAACGAAATTCAACTCCTTCGGGTTTGAGCCTGCGCATTGCTGCAAGGGAAAAAACCTGATAACCACCGCTGTCAGCAAGAATGGGTCTGTTCCATCCGATAAATTTATGAAGTCCCCCGGCCTGTGATATCACTCCTGTACCTGGGCGCAGGTATAAATGATATGTGTTCCCAAGAATAATCTGAGCATGAATATCTTCAATCAGTGTTGAGAAATGAACCCCTTTCACATTACCAAGTGTTCCCACAGGCATGAATACAGGCGTTTGAACAGATCCGTGATCCGTTTTGAATAGTCCGGTTCGTGCGTTCGAATTTGAGTCTTTGTGTTGAATTCTAAAAAACATGTCTAAATTTCAGAATGCAAATTTACTGTTATTTGTCAAATATCAAAAAGATTGCCGTTTCCTTTGATTTTTAAATTTGATGTGGTTCAGATTCTATTCTGCTCATGAATCATCTCCAAACAGAGTTTTCTTATCTTGGATTTTGTAAAAAATTGTATATTTGCAATCCTTATTTGGTTTTACTTTAAATTACGACATGACTCTTTACGACCTGAATCCCGGAGAAAAAGCAATTGTTATGAAAATCAACGGAAGCGGATCATTTCGCAAACGTTTGATAGATATGGGTTTTACAGTGGGAAGAGAAGTAGAGGTTGTGAAAAAAGCTCCCCTGCAAGATCCCATTCAATATCAGATTATGGGGTATGAAGTGTCCCTGAGAGGAGAGGAGGCAAAACAGATAGACATTGTTGATTTAATTAATCCGGATTCCGGGATTTTCCGAAATGTTGATTTCAACGGAATCAACACAACTGAAACGGTATCTCCAGCTAGAGAGAAATCCAAAGATAAAGTGATTAATGTTATCCTTGTTGGAAATCCCAATTGTGGCAAAACAACAATTTTTAATTATATTTCCGGTTCAAGAGAAAATGTTGGAAATTATCCTGGTGTAACGGTTGATGCCAAGAGAACTCAGTTTAAATATCGTGACTATAAGATCAGATTGATTGATCTTCCCGGAACATATTCAATTTCAGCTTACACACCTGAAGAGGTTTTTGTCAGACAATTTCTGACCAGTGAAAAAACAGATATTGTCATTAATGTTGTTGATTGTTCCAATCTTGAAAGAAATCTGTATCTGACTACTCAGCTTCTTGATCTTGATCTGAGAATGGTGATGAGTCTGAATATGTATGATGAATTGAAAGAACAGGGAGACGAGTTTAACTATCTGCATTTCTCTGAAATGATTGGTGTTCCGGCAGTTCCTACTGTGGGGAAGAAGGGTGAGGGGATGAAGGAGTTGCTTGATAAGGTCATTCAGGTATTTGAACATAACGATCCTGTTGTCAGACACATCCATATTTATTACGGGACTGTCATTGAAGAATCTATTGAGAAACTTGAAAAGATGATCATTGAATCCGGTCACTTTCCCCTGCATATTCATACCCGTTTCATTGCACTCAAGTTACTCGAAAAGGATACTGAGTATATCCGTGAAGTCAGCTCAAATGATTCTCTGGAGCCATTAAAGGAACTTGTTTTCAGAGAAATTGAGCGAATTGAGAATACTTTTTCTGATGATTCTGAAAACATTACAGCTGAATTGAGGTACGGTTTTATCCATGGTGCTTTAAAAGAAACATTCAAACAGAAGTCAGTGAATAAAACTGGTCAAACAAAAAGCCGAAAGCTTGATAAAATTTTTACACATAAATTTTTCGGATTGCCAATATTCATGTTCTTTCTTTGGTTGATGTTTTACAGCACATTTACAATCGGAGGCTTTTTTATGGAATGGATAGAAGCTGGAGTTTCACTGCTTGGTGAGCTTTTTGTCCGATTCATCCCCGAAGGCGTATTTCAGGATATTCTTGTCGAAGGAGTGATTGGAGGAGTGGGAGGCGTGATTGTCTTTTTGCCGAACATCATTATTTTATTTTTGTTTATTGCATTTATGGAAGGAACAGGGTATATGTCCCGAATTGCATTTATTATGGATCGCCTGATGCATAAAATTGGGCTCCATGGAAAGTCATTCATTCCACTTATCATGGGATTTGGCTGTAATGTTCCTGCGATTATGGCAACACGGACACTTGAAAACAAATCAGATAGAATTCTGACCATGCTGATTATTCCTCTGATGTCATGTAGTGCCAGATTGCCTGTGTATGTTCTGCTGATATCTGCTTTTTTCCCCGCAAGACCTGCATTGATGCTGATGTTGATCTATTTTATGGGAATTATTTTTGCTGCTTTTTTTGCACTGATATTTAAAAAATTATTTTTCAATAAAACCGAAGCACCTTTTGTTATGGAGCTTCCTCCCTACAGAATGCCCACATTAAGGGCAACATACATTTATATGTGGCTTCGTGCTTCTCAATATCTCAAAAAAATGGGGGGGATCATTCTGATTGCATCACTTGTGATATGGGTACTTGGTTATTTCCCCCGTAATATAGAGTTTTCAAAAGATTACAATGCTCAGATTCAGGAAGTGAATATGAAGTACGACAATATTACGGGTCAAGGATATTCACCGGATTCATTGAATGTTCTGAAAGAAAACAGACTGAATGAATTATCTGCAATTGTTCACGAACGGGAGCTTGAGCGTCATTCCAAAACATATATTGGCTTGCTGGGCAGAATGATTGAACCTATTATGTCTCCCCTCGGAATGGA
>CAYMAZ010000013.1:22301-71644 GCA_964388575.1 uncultured Bacteroidales bacterium
AGTATTGCTCTGCTCTCCGGATTCCCTGCAAAAGAAGTCATTATAAGTACTATGGGCGTTCTATTTCAGGATTATGAGCTCGATCCAAACAATCCCGATCCCGACCATCCGAAGGTGAAAATTGCATCTCTTGACAAAAGACTCAAACATGCAGTTTTTATGGATACAGAAGACAGCGGTAAACCACTTTTTTCCAAAGTTTCTGCATTTGCCTTTCTGTTATTTGTCTTGTTTTATTTTCCATGCACTGCCTCTGTCGTGGCAATTAAAAAAGAATCTGCCAAATGGTCATATACCATTTTATCAATTATGTACACAACAGGTTTTGCCTGGCTGATTGCTTTTCTGACAAATATGATCGGAAATTTAATCGTATAATTTCATATTTTATCTAAAAATATTGAATATAAAAAGAAATATTATTATATTTGCAATATAATATAAATAAATATTTCCATGAAAAAATTCAATTTTATCGGTTTTATTGTTTTGGCAATTGTTATTATTGCTGCTTCCTGTCAGAAGGAAGAAGATCCCCCTGCTCAGGTTACAAAATACAAATCTACTCTTACGGGCTTTGCGTATGCTCAACTTGATGAAACAATTCAGGGTATGGAGTTAGTTCCTCAGGGAACCAGAATTTTCGCTATAGTTCCAACTCAGCAGCTTATACTGACTCCTGATCCAAATACTGTTTATCCAAATAAGATTTATGAGACTACAGTAGGAGCTGATGGAAAATATTCATTCACATTCGATGTTGGGTGCAATGGTGAAGTTCAGACTATGCTCTATGCAAATGATTTTGAATATGATAGAATTATAAGTCCCTCAGTGACCGAGCTAACATATTATAACATGTCAGCTATCGGTGTCATTCTTATTCCGAAACAAACAAAAATATTTAATATTCAATTTACATACTAAATCATGAAAAATTCAAAAATTAATATATGTACTTTGGTTGCATTAATCTTTTTGATTTCATGCAACAAAGAAGAAACAGAAAAAACACCGAATACAGCAGTCAAATCTACAATAGCAGGGGTTGCATATGCCGATCTTGATATGACAGAACCTGGTTATGAGTATGCACCTCAGGGTACGAGGATTTTTGTTGCTTATTCAATACAACAGGTTATTGATGATCCGGTTCCAAATACAACCTATCCGATAAAGTTTTTCGAAACGGTTGTAGGACCTGATGGAAAATACTCTATCACTTTTGATGTCGGCAACAATCCTTTAATGATTGCTGTTTATGCTGATCAATTTTTGTATGATAAAATCATTGCTCCCTCACTGACTGAAACGACCACTTATGTTATGCCAATGCTTAACATTTTGATTATGCCCGGACAGTCAAGAATGCATAATATTTATTACATTTAATAAAAAAAAAACTGATGATTGCATCAGGTTTTTTTAAGATGTTTTTATAATCAGATTATTCGAACGAAAGAAATCGTTCGGCTTCAATAGCAGCCATACAACCACTTCCGGCAGCTGTTACGGCTTGTCTGTAGTAGTGATCCTGAATATCACCGGCAGCAAAAACACCATCTACACTTGTTTTAGTTGATCCTGGAAATGTTTTGATATAGCCGTTTTCGTGGAGTTCGAGTTGGCCTGTAAACAGATCAGAGTTGGGTTTGTGTCCGATTGCAATGAAAACGCCTTCTACATTCAGCTTTTTCTCTTCTCCTGTTTGGACATTCTGAATAATCACACCATTGACAGACTTGGTAAACCCCTGTTCAATTCCGACAATTTCCCTGATGACACTATTCCATTGAGGTTCAATGTTCGGAGTCTCAAACACTTTATTTTGCATGGCTTTGCTTGCGCGCAATTCATCACGACGGTGAATCAGATACACTGTTCTGCAAAGTTTTGAAAGATATGTCGCTTCTTCAGCTGCAGTATCACCACCTCCGACAATTGCCACGTCTTTTCCTCTGTAGAAGAACCCGTCGCATGTGGCACATGCAGAAACGCCAAAACCATTAAATTTATTTTCGGATTCAATCCCGAGCCATTTTGCTGAAGCTCCGGTAGCAATGATTACTGTTTCTGCTTCGATGTTACTTCCTGATTCGTCTGTACAGATAAAAGGGCGCTTAGATAAATCAACTTTTGTGATCATTCCTGAGCGGATATCTGTTTCGAAACGTGCAGCTTGTTTTTTCAAATCAGACATAAGTTCGGGGCCCTGAACACCATCAGGATATCCCGGGAAATTTTCAACTTCGGTTGTAATTGTGAGCTGTCCTCCGGGTTGTAGACCTTCATATAAAACAGGTTTCAGGTCAGCTCTGGCGGCATAAATGGCAGCAGTATATCCGGCTGGTCCTGATCCGATAATTAAACATTTGGTTTTTTCCATATTCATATTGTTTAAAAATTATCTAAAAAGTTTACAAAGTTACAAAATTTGATAGAAATTAAATGCAAAAAAACACCGGCAAGAAGCGAACTCAATGCCGGTGGGAATTGTTGTTTCATAAGCCGGATTCTGTATCTCAGAAGAGATGCTGTCATTTATCTGGGCTTATTGTCACCAATAAACTCAATCAGCCTACCCCCCGGCATCGGACAGGCTGCCCTTGATTGCCGGTATATTTGGCCTTTCAACACATAGGGTTTACCCCAACTTACGGTCACCCGAAAGTTGCGTGAGCTCTTACCTCACGTTTTCACCCTTATCATAACGTTTCCGCTATGACGGTTATTTTCTGCGGCACTTTCCGTTGGCCTTTCCTTGCCACCTTCCCGTTAGGAAGTATGTTGCCTTGTGTTGTCCGGACTTTCCTCCGTATAACTGAATATACGACGACAGCTGAAACAAGATGCAAAATTACAAAAAAACAGCGACGAAAGCAAAATACAAACATCGCATGATTTGTTTATGAACGAATAAAATCACCAGGATTCAGGTTGGAAAAAATGTTCTTTTTTTTCAGATAATAGTCTATGACAATGGATTTTTTATATATGTATTTTCTTGAAAATTCAGGATTCAGCTTACGTTTGTACTTGTGTTTCCGGAAAGAAAAATACGAATGAAGTTGTGCCCTGAATACAGCACAAAAATCTCCTGAGTGTCCCTCTGTCAGGAACTTAGCCGCAGCAATCCAGTCCAGAAAAAGGCGAACTGCGAGAGATGTAAATAACATATTTCCGGGCAGATTTTTGTACAAAAGGATGTAATTATTTCTGAAGTTGAGATATGTCTTGTGAGATGATTTTTTCGGAAGGGTTCCGCCTCCGATGTGAAACACTTTACTTTGTGGAACGACAACCACTCTTTTTCCATGATTGTGAATCCTCCAGCAAAAGTCAATTTCTTCCATGTGAGCAAAAAAGTCAGTATCCAGTCCACCCAGTTCTTGGTAGATTTTACTCCGGATTACCACACATGCACCTGAAGCCCAGAAGATATCAGTAATGTCATTGTACTGACCCTGATCTTTTTCCAGAGTGTTGAACAACCTTCCACGGCAAAAAGGAAATCCCATCTTGTCAATGAAGCCTCCTGAAGCTCCGGCATACTCAAACATTGATCGGTTGTTATAATCTATGATTTTAGGCTGACAGGCAGCAATGTTTTCATCAGAGTCCATGATATCAATCAGGGGTTGAAGCCAGCCCGATTCAACTTCGATGTCTGAGTTCAGTAATACGTAGTATTTCGAATCAATCTGGGATAATGCTTCATTATATCCGCCGGCAAATCCCAAATTCTGTTTATTGATAATTATTCTGATTTCAGGATATCGGGTTTTCAGAAATTCAACAGAATCATCAGTTGATGCATTATCAGCAACGATAAGTTCTGCATTTGGAGTTCGTTCAACTAGGAGTGGAAGAAACTTTTCGAGGAAAGTTTTTCCGTTCCAGTTTAGAATGACAACTGCTACTCCTGTCAAGTTATTTTGAATTTAAATGTTTTGCAAAGTAACAATTTTTTTCTGGATGTTATTGAAAACCATCAATGGAGACAAACTGTAAATTGAGTTCATTTTTAGTTATGAATACCTCGGAACATTCGTCCAAACCTAATTTTACCGTTAAGCCAGGTGCGATCAGGATCCAGGGATAGCCAAACAAAGGAAGCTTTTCCAACAATGTGGTCATGCGGGACAAATCCCCACATTCTGGAATCTGCTGAGTTGTGACGGTTATCCCCCATCATGAAGTAGTAATCCTGCTTGAATGTGTATGATGTTGAGGCAACTCCATTGATAAAAATCTGGCCGTTTTCAATATTGAATTCATTTCCCTCATAAATCTTGATAATTCTGTCGTACAGTAAGATGCTGACAGTATCAAGCTGAACAGTTGCTCCCTTTTGGGGTATGGTGATTGGCCCGAAATTATCTCTGTTCCATGGATAATGTGATGAGTGAGGAAAAATATCCGGATCCCATCCTGAAGTTGTTAGAAGTGCCATTGTGTCAATATTGGGCATTCTTTCCACAATAGGAAGAAGTTCATCAGTTAGCGGGATGATATATGTGTTGTTTTGGGGAAATCGAATCACATCAGAAAGTAGAATTCGGTGTTTGTGAAAGAATTTTTCATTCAGACCTCCGTTGGTTTTGACAATGTACTGGTATTGTACACCTGGAGCACTAAATCCTTTGACTCCATTGATGTATAGGATGTGGTCTTTTACTTCAAGGACATCTCCGGGAACGGCGACACAACGTTTAATATAATTTTCGCGCTTGTCAACTGGACGGGCTACAACTCTTCCGAAATAATCGTTTTGAGTTCTCCCGGTCTGAGGATCTCTGAAATGGTTGTTCCAAACATTTTTTCTGCCGTAATCTCTAACCAATTTGTAATAACTGATATTTTGCTGGTTGAGTGCAACAGTATCCCCGTCAGGATAGTTAAAGACGACAATGTCATTTCGTTTGATGCTTGTAAAACCGGGAAATCTGTAGTATGGTATTGATGGTTTGTCAAGATATGATTTTGTGGTTTTTGTCAGGGGCATTGTGTGATGTGTAAACGGGATAGCAAGCGGTGTCATCGGAACACGAGATCCGTATGCAATTTTACTTACAAAAAGATAATCTCCGACAAGCATTGATTTTTCCATTGAAGACGTGGGAATGGTGTAAGCTTCGATGAAGAATGTACGGATGATGGTTGCAGCGATAACAGCAAAAATGATTGCTTCAGCCCATTCTCTACCGGCCGATTTTTTAAGTTTTGGTCTGTGTTCCGGATATAAATATATTGCTTTTCCAAATCCGAGAATTGGAAGATAGACAAAGGGAAAAAGAATACAAAGTACCTGAGCACCGATTGTATCTCTGTTGAACCCTTTGAGGAGTTCTACCAGAAGCAGCATGACCATGAAAAGATTGATGTACGGAACAAGCAGGAAGATGATCCACCATAAAGGTTTTCCTGTTATTTTTACCCAGATATACAGGTTGTAAACAGGAATCAGAATTTTCCATCCTGGTTCGCCGGCTTTCTGAAAAACGCCCCATAATCCGATAATACTGACCAGTAAAAGTATTAATGTAATGATAATGACTGCATCCATAACTGTTGATTGTTTAATTTGCTAAAACGAATGAAAGGTATGATTATTATTCATGCTCATGCTAAATCATCACTTCGTTGAAAATATCCTTAAAATTGTAAACTCCTTTTTTATTTGTTAACCACTGTGCAGCCATAACTGCCCCCATTGCAAAACCCTGTCGTGACTTTGCTTCATGTCTGATGCTGATGATGTCCTGATCGCTTTCGAATAAAACTTCATGAATTCCTTTAACATCTCCTTCTCTTCTGGTTTTGACCGGTAATTCATATGAAGCAGGATCTATGCTGTCCACAATCCATTTTATTTTTTCAGGTAAGATTTGAATGATCTCATCAGCAAGTGTGATGGCCGTTCCGCTTGGTTTATCCAATTTGTGAATATGATGTGTTTCATTTACAGAAGGCGTATATTGCTGAAAATGCTTCATGATTCTGCTCAGCTCGGTATTCAGTTTAAAGAAAATATTCATTCCGATGCTGAAATTGGAAGCCCAGAGTAGTGATCCGTTCTGTTTGTGACATTCTTTAGTAATGAAAGGGAGATGTTCGAGCCATCCTGTTGATCCAGTTACAACAGGTATCTTTTTTTTGAAACACCAAAGCAGGTTGGAAACGACAGAACCGGGACCAGTGAATTCTATTGCAACATCAGTTTCTGAAAGTTCTGTTTCCCGGTCAGTGTTTTCATCAATGATTCCTGAAATCTCATGTTTGCTTTCAGAAAGGTAATGTTCAACTTCCTTTCCCATTTTGCCGTAACCAATAATCAAAACTCTCATGTGTTTAAAATTTTAATGTGAATCTCAGACTTCCGTATCCGGGGATTCCCGAAACAGAAGGGAAGAAGTCAGGTGAAATTTTCAGACTCAGATCATCATTGACTTCGAAATCGAACAAATGGGCATCGACGGTTGCATCAATGATATTTATTAGATACACAGCAGCACCGATAATAACTGTAAGTTCCGAATTTCTTCGGTAGTAGTCTCTGAGAACTTTGAGATTTTCATCAGTATATAAATCCACATAATCATCGAAGGTGTCCGGATTGTCATCAGTTCGGAACATGTATGCTTCCTTATATGTTTTATAATTGCTGATGTTGTCAACATAGAAATATCCGATGACTCCGAAAGCTGCATAAACAACAGGGATTTTCCAGTATTTTTTGTTGTACGCCTGTCCGAGACCAGGAAGAACTGCAGAATACAAAGCAGCCCTCCTTGGATTGTGAAAGCTTGTATCAGTTGATGCTGTTTCTGTTTGAGCACATAATTTTAATAAAAAACCATGAAGGATGATTACTGAAATGAATATTGCAATTCTCGCATGCATGAAGGAGAATATTTATTGAATTTGTCTAATGATTTCTTTTAAATGTTCAGTGTTTTTAAAACTGATAGAAATATTTCCCTTTCCTGATTCGGAGATTTTGACTGACACTTTTGTATTGAGTTTTTCTCCAAATGATTTTTTCCAAGAAATAATTTCATTTGAAACATTTTTTTTCAGTGATGTATTTGGTTTTTCTTTTCTGATTGAAATATTTCTAACAATTTCCTCAACCTGTCTGACGGAGAGTCCTTTTTCAATGATCTTTCCGTAAACAGAAAGCTGGGTGTTTTTATCTGCAATATTGATCAAGGATCTTGCATGCCCCATGGTAAGTTTATTGTCTCGGATACCTACCTGAATTTCAGCGGGTAGTTTCAATAATCTGAGATAATTTGTAATGGTAGTTCGTTTTTTGCCCACTTTTTCACTGAGTTGATCCTGCGTGATTTCGCATTCTTCTATCAGTCGCTGAAAAGAATGTGCAATTTCGATTGCATTCAGATTTTCTCTCTGAATATTTTCAACTAGGGCAAGTTCGAGCAACTCATTGTCATCCGCTTCTCGTATGTAAGCCGGTATTTCATTCAGGCCTGCCATTCTTGCAGCTCTAAGTCTTCTTTCGCCTGAAATGAGCTGATATTGGTTGTTGTCAATTGCTTTGACAGTTACGGGTTGAATAATTCCAAGTTGTTTAATAGATTCTGCGAGTTCTTCGAGTGATTGTACTTCAAAATCTGTTCGTGGTTGCTGAGGGTTGACAACAATAAAATCGATTGGGAGTAGCGGTGTTGCAAAAACAGGATCTCCTGACTGGATGTTTCCGATTTCAGAATCTCCGAGCAATGCGTTTAATCCTCTTCCCAGTGCTTTTTTCTTGGCGTTCATAATTACACTACAATTTGTTTTTCCTTATTGGGTATTTTTGTCATCCCGTTATTTTGAAGAATTTCACGGGCTAGATTCAGATAACTTACAGATCCTCTGCTGTCCACATCGAACATGATGATTGGTTCACCGTAACTCGGCGCTTCTCCAAGTTTTGTATTTCTTGGGATAATGGTGTCAAAAACCATTTTGTCAAAATGTGTTCTGACTTCTTCAACGACTTGGTTTGCAAGTCGCAGTCTAATGTCATACATCGTGAGTAAAATCCCTTCTATGTCCAGGTCCGGATTAAGACGTGATTGAACTATTTTAATTGTGTTCAGAAGTTTTCCAAGTCCTTCCAGGGCAAAATATTCACATTGAACGGGTATGATGACTGAATCGGAAGCCGTCAGTGAATTGACTGTGATCAGTCCAAGTGAAGGGGAGCAATCAATGATGACAAAATCATAATGATCTTTTACTTTATCAATTACTTTTTTCATCATTTTTTCCCTGTTGGGAAGATTAATCATTTCAATTTCAGCACCTACAAGATCAATGTGAGCGGGAATCACATCCAGGTTCGGAGTTTTTGTAGGAATGATAATGCTTGCAGGATCAGAATCATCCATGATGCATTCATAAATACTGTTTTGAACATGCTTTGGATCAATTCCGACACCTGAAGTGGCATTTGCCTGAGGGTCTGCATCTATTAACAGTGCCTTTTTCTCAAGAACAGCCAGACTTGAACTCAAACTGATAGCTGTTGTTGTTTTTCCAACCCCACCCTTCTGATTGGCAATTGCAATGACTTTTCCCATAAATTTTATAACCTGTGTTTTTATATGTTTTAAACTATTCGTAAAGACCTGAATGCTCAGATCATTGGTAACAAATGTCCCGGATGAGATGTTTTATACCAGATTAGTATAAGTCATCATTATTATCAGCATTGGTCGAATCACTGAAGTCAGAATTATCGCTGAAAACTTCTGTGCTTTCGTTGTTGCCGATGAAATCCAGGGCTTCTTTCAATCCGTTGGAGAACTTTTCAAAATCTTCCTTATAAAGGAAAATCTTGTGTTTTTCAAAGTGGAAGTTTCCCTCGTCTTTCATGATTTTCTTACTCTCAGTGATCGTTAAAAACAATTCTCCGCCACGGGTCTTTCTGACATCGAAAAAATACGTCCTCTTCCCTGCACGAATGCTGTTGGAATAAATTTCTTCATTACCCTTTTTGTTAAATTCTTCCATTGTATTATTCCTTAAAAATTACATGTATTTTTCTTGATGCAAATATATAATTATTCCGATTAACACAATCAAAATATTTTATCATTCATCGTTGCTGTTATTCTAATTTACTGATAAGTAGCAGAATATAATTCAATGAAATATGAAAGCAGAAAATTTTGTTTCGGGACATGAAATAATCTGTAATTTCGCAATTGTAATTCAAAGGAAATGAATCAAATTTTTAAAAGAACCAATGTTCCCAAATGGATCGTTCTGATTTTTGATATCTTAATTTGCTCAGGTTCACTATATTTAGCCTATTTATTGCGTTTTAATTTTAAAATTGGGGGTCAGGAGTTTATAAGACTTCAGCATTCATTCATGCTAGCCATACCTGTTAGACTGATCTTTTTTCTGATATTCAGAACACATGCGGATATTGTGAGATATACGAGCACGTCTGATGCTGTGCGAATATTGTTATCACTCACATTGGGCTCGTTTGTTTTTATGGGTGCGAATCTGTTAAATTACTACGGATTTCACACTCGTTTTATCGTGCCGTTTTCTATTATTGTTATCGACTTGTTCATAAGCATTGTCTTGTTGATTGGGTACAGAGTTGTAGTAAAACTGACCTGGCTTGAGCTGAAAAATCCAACAAGAGGAAAAACAGATGTAATCATTTTCGGAGCCGGAGAATCAGGGTTGATTACAAAAAGAGCACTCGACAGGGATGCCGGAATGAAATACAAAGTTATTGCTTTTATTGACGATGATGACAGAAAAACCGGGATGAAACTGGAAGGAGTCCCGATTTTTCATACAGCGAAACTACCCGAACTACTCGAAAATAATTCTGTAGCCCATCTTATAATCTCAGTTCAGGAAATTTCAGCCGAACGTAAAAAAGAACTTGCTGACACTGCCTTACACTTTAATACAAAAATTCTGGTCGTTCCTCCTGTCTTTAGCTGGATTAACGGGGAACTGAGTTTTAAGCAGATTAAAAAGATAAAGATTGAAGAATTGCTTGAACGGGATGTTATTAAGCTGGATAACAAGCAGGTTGCTTCTTCATTGCTTGGTCAGACAGTTTTGGTGACCGGTGCTGCCGGATCAATCGGGAGCGAAATTGTCAGACAAGTGTTGATTCACAATCCGGAAAATGTGATTTGCGTAGACAGATCTGAAAACGGTCTGTTTCAGCTTGAGTTGTCACTTGCGCGCCTTAAAGGTAACTATACAATTGTCATTGGTGATATCAATGATATGGAGAAAATGCGATCGGTTTTTAAGAAATATAAACCCGATGTGTGTTTTCATGCTGCTGCATACAAACATGTTCCACTCATGGAACTGCATGTGGCAGAAGCTGTGAAAAACAATCTTTTTGGAACAAAACATATTGCCGATCTTGCTGAAGGAAGCGGATGTAAACGATTTGTAATGATTTCAACAGATAAAGCTGTCAATCCGACAAGTGTAATGGGTGCAACAAAAAGAATGGCTGAAATTTACATTCAGGCGATGAGTGAAAAGAGTAAAACAAAATTTATTACAACACGATTTGGTAATGTTTTAGGTTCAAACGGTTCTGTAATCCCTTTGTTCAGAAAGCAAATTGAAAGCGGAGGTCCGGTCACCGTGACACATCCTGAAGTGACGCGTTTTTTTATGACGATCAGGGAAGCCTGTCAGCTTGTGCTTGAAGCTGGTGCAATGGGCAACGGCGGTGAGATTTTTATGTTTGACATGGGAAAATCTGTGAAAATTGTGGATCTGGCAAAGAAAATGATTCAACTTTCGGGCTTGACACTCGGAAAAGATATTCAGATTGTGTATACCGGCCTCAGACCGGGAGAAAAACTATACGAGGAATTGCTCAACAACAAAGAAAATACAGTTCCGACTTATCATGAAAGAATTCTAATTGCCAAAGTAAACCAATACAATATTTCTGAGATTGAACAAACTTTTGAAGATCTTCAGAAACTTGTTGTTCAAAATGATGAAAGTGAAATTATCAGAAAAATCAAGAAAACAATACCTGAGTATAAAAGTCATAATTCAAAATTTGAAAAGTTTGATTAACTCCCTTCCTTTGAGAAGTGTAAAATATCTTTCTGATGGATACATACAGGATTAAATATAAAATCTGGCTTGAAAGCTCTGATGGAGAGTCCCTGTTTGGTGATGGCAAATGGGAATTGCTGTGTGCAATAGATGAAACTGGATCATTGAAAAGTGCCATTGAAAAAATGAACTGGGGATACAGGGCAACATGGAATAAATTGAGAACAATTGAAGCCAGACTTGGGTTTAAAATTATTGAAAAATCAAGAGGCGGATCAGGTGGGGGAGGACAGACTGTGCTTACTGAGCAGGGAAGAAATCTTGTTGAGATTTTCAGACAAATTCATAAAGACTCAGACGAGGAGTTTGAGAAAATTTCAGAAAAATTTAATGTGTTGCTCAAAAAGTCTTTGCCAAATAAATAATTATTGTAATTTTGCGAGTTGAATAATAATACAAGACGCATTGATTTAATTGTTGAGTTTTTTTTGTACTGCGATATGAATATAAAAACAACACGAAGGTTTAGATCTGTATTTGGTTTATTGATTTTGTTTGTGATCATTACAATTCAATGTAAACGTGAAGATGATCCACAACCACCACAAATCAGGCTGGTGTTTGAATCAGGATTTGCTTTAGACGGAGACACACTTGAAATTGGAAAACCAATCCGCTTTAAAGTTGAAGCAGAAGGTGTTGATGCCAACCTGACAAACTTTACTGTAAAAAAGTTATATAACGGAACAACAAAGACTGTGCTGGACTCCGGATTAAATTCTGCGGGTTTTAATACTTCACTTACATTTTATCAGGGTGTTGAAGAAAGTGTCGTATGGCAGTTATCGGTGATGGACAGAAACAGAATGGAAAGTTTTGTTAGCATCACAATCTACAAAGATCCGGCTTCGCAGTTTGGTGGAATATATGAGTTTGAGAATATCAGAATGGGTTATCAGCTCAATACCTTATACGGACATTTTTTTCTTCCCCTGATGAATAAAGTTTACTTTGAGGATTCTGCCTCAATGTATCAGGATCAGGTTGATATTCTGGTGTATTTTAATTATCGTGAAGATTTGGGTGTTCTGAAACCATCTCCCACATTTTCATCTCCAGGAGAAGAAACTTCAGCAAATGGAGAGTTGTATGATGACTATTATCCGTTTTTAAAAAACTGGAATGTTCGGAATTATACGAAATATGATATTCGTGCCAGCAACGGAATTACAGAAGAATTGTTTGAAAATTGCCATCATGACAGTTTGCTGATTGTTTCATATGATGATGTATGGGGAAAGAAAAAATACAAATGGGCATATCCAGGTACATTTATTCCTATTCAGACATCAACCGGAAAAAAAGGAATTATCAAAGTTCTTGAAGCTGAGGAAACAGAATCAGGATCAATTGCTTTTTCATTAAAAATTCAAATTTAATCAATAATTTAAAGAAAGGAGGAAAGTTTATGAAAATGAGAATTCTATTAATTAGTTTCATTTTTATGTTTTTTGCGGCATCGTTGAATGCTCAGCAAGATACGATTACCGGTTGGGATTTTTCCGATAATACTGACGTAGAGTTTACTGCCAATATGGGTTTAACAGGGAATCAGGGATATGATATCAGAGCTGAAGATACACTTGGAGACGTCAGAACATTGTGCTATAATTTTGAGATATCGGGTTTTTCAGCATCAGTAGCTGACTGGGATAATGGATCGGACAACAAATTTTGGTCAATCAAATTCAAGGCTGATGGTTTTACAAACATGATGCTGTATTCAAAACAAAGTTCTGATGCAACAAACCCTGGTCCGAAAAACTGGAAAATACAGTGCCGCAAAAGCGGTGATGCTTGGGTTGATGTTACCGGTGGAACTGTTGTGGTTGATAATGATTGGACAACAGGAGTTGTTAGTGCTCTGGAATTGCCTGGCTCTTTCGATTTACCTGGTACAACATCATTGTATGTGAGATGGATCATGACCTCAAATGAAAGCGTTGACGGAAATGATGTTTTACCAGCAGGGATTTCAAAGATTGACGACATTATTATCACAGGCTTGAATTCTGTTGGCATTGAAACTGTGATTTTCGAAAACAATGTTTCTGTATATCCGAATCCTGCAAGTGATATTATAAATATTGAATCAATACAGGAGATTAAGAAGGTAGAACTTTTTGATATCAATGGTTCACTGGTTCATACACGGTTCACTGAAGGATATGCCGCACAGCTGAGGACTGGTGAACTACCTGCAGGTCTTTATCTGCTTACAGTTCATATCGGACAAGATGGAAATCTTGTGACTAGAAGGCTGATCATTGAGTAAAACCCAATTCATCATATTGTGTTTATTGTTTGCTGTCGGCAGTTTTTGAGCTGCCGGCAGTTTTTTTGGAATGAAAAAAAGGATAGTAAATTTTTGGTTTGTTTTGTTGACTGTGACTGTATCGGGGCAGCATGTTTCTGGTGTAGTTAAAGATGAAAAGGGGAAGGCATTACATCAGGTCAACGTTGTACTTGAAAATACTGCATACGGAACAACAACCCTGTGGGATGGAACATTCAGTATTAGAAATCTGAAGGAAGGCAAATACATTATTACAGCAAGTCATGTTGGATATATTTCTCATTCTCAGGAATTCGTCGTTGCCGGAAACAGTCATGTTCGTGTTGAGATGACCCTGATTACTGATTTGCTGAATATGCCTGAGGTGATCATTATGGCAAAATCAGATATTCACAGCGAAATGATCAATATCCCGGTCCGGACTGTTGTGCTTGAAACTGAAGACATTCAGAAGATCCCTGCAATTTCGGCCGGGGGTTTGTTCACTGGCATTTCGGGGGTGAATGTAAACAGTGAATTCGGAATATTTTCTTCATCTTCAGTATCACTGAGAGGCGTTGGTGGAAATTCCCAAACCGGGACATTGGTTGTTCTGGATGGTTTGCCTCTCAATAAAGCTGATGGCGGATCAGTAAACTGGAATATCATAGACAAGGATAAAATTGAAAAAATTGAAATAATTAAAGGGCCTGGTTCAGTGTTGTTCGGTTCAAATGCTATGGGCGGAATCATCAATATTATCAGCCTACAAGCTGTTGATAAGCTGAAGGGAAATGTTTCATTGTCATATGGGACATATAATACCTTTGAGGCAAAAAGTCACTGGTCAGGCAGTTCAAAAAACAGATTTTTTTATTGGAAAACCTTTGTCAATTTTCGGGAAAGTGATGGATATATCAATACTCCGGAAGAGATTATCGCTGAAAACGATACCATTGTTGTGCCGGTATTTCTGAAAGAGTTTTTTGCAGGCGGAATGATGGGTGTCAGAATTGACAAATACAACAGCATTGAATTGTCAGCAAATTATTTTGACGATCAGAGAGGAAGAGGTACAAAAATTTATGAAGAATATGGTTCAAATACTGAAAGAGGAACCTATCAGGCTTTTCTTAAATACAAGGGGCAGATCGGAACATGGAAGACATTTGCAAACGTTTACGGATTCAGGGAGAACTATTTCAGGCTGAATGAATATTTTAGCGATGGCGAATATAAATTGTACGAAGTAGATTCAAAACGTGATGATTTCGGACTCAGACTGAGAACAGACAAACAATTGAACGAAAGAACCGACATGATTGTTGGAGGTGAAGTGAAAACTGGCAGAGTTGAAGCAGCTGATATTTATTATACTTCCACAGATTTGATTTCCAACAGCGGTTCAATGGATATTTATTCATTGTTTATTCAATACAGAGTGCTTTTTAAGAATTTCAAATGGACCATTATTGGAGGGTTACGTTACGATATTGCAGATTTTCATAACGCAGCATTCTCAATTGAAAAGCCTTCCTATTCAATTGAATATTTTTCTGATTTTCAGTTTGATCAGGTACAAAGTCAGCAGTGGGGAGCCTTAAGTCCCAAGTTTACGATTCAATTTTCTCCAAAACAGGATTCAAGATATTTTCTGACAATAGCCAAGGGTTTCAGAGCTCCTGTTCTTGATGATTTATGTCGTTCAGAACGAACACAAAGAGGATTGAGAGTTGCAAATCCTGAATTGAAATCTGAACAAATCCTCAGTGCTGAATTTGGTACTGATCAAACATTGTTTAATATTCTGAAGGCAAAACTATCTGTCTATCATACAGTAGGGTATGACTTTATGTATTTGCTGTCAACCGGAGATTCTGTAAATCTTGGATTTACAGTTGCACCCGTGTTTCATATGTCCAATATCAGCAGGATGAATATTACAGGAGCAGAACTGGATGTTTCATTACCCATTGGAAAAAACTTTACAGCATGGGCAAATTATACAGTGAACAGAGCTCAGATAGGGCAATATGAAGCCAGATCTGATGCAGATATTGATCTTTCAGGGAAATTTCTTGCGAATCTCCCCATGCACAGGTATTCAGCAGGAGCATCTCTGAAAACGAACGCAGTCAATTTTTCAGTTGCCGGTAATTTCACCGGGAAACGTTGGGTAAGGGATGACAACCTGGTTGATAATATTTATTTTATGACAGATCAGTATCCTTCTTATTTCACTGTAGACGTGAAACTCTGGAAGGAATTCAGAAATTTTGAAGCAGGCCTGAATGTTGATAACCTTTTTAATGTTTTGTACACAAACAACAGGGGCTACAGGTCTCCGGGCAGAATGATGTTTCTTAAACTTGCATATACCATCAATAAAACATAACCATTATGAAAAAAATAATACGACAATTATTAGAGATTCATTTCATTGTTATTATGTTTGCCGGATTTAACCTCCTTGCACAAACAAACAGTTTTTTTGATAATGAACAGATTCATAAGCTGAATATGAGTCAGATATATGTGGGAGGAGAAATTCAGAATCCCGGAATGGTTGATTTTTCAGGTTTTCCGGTTCACAGTATCATTGTTAAGGAGACTTTGCTCGGAAAAGATGGGCAGAGTGTATTTGTGGGTGCATACAGGTATGAGGGTTATGCACTGTCAGATATACTTGACCATTTTGTTGTGGTTAAAAAAAATGCAAAAGATTTCCCCCCATATACTGACCTATATGTTGAAATTGAAAATGTATCAGGTAAGAAAGTTTTTTTAAGCTGGGGTGAGATTTTTTATGCAGGGAGACTGAACAATATCATTCTGGCAACTGGGGTTATGCGAATTGTCCCTGATAAAACAGGTGAACTCTGGCCATTGCCTGTTGATTGCAGGCTTATTGTGGGGCATGATCTGTATACTGAGAGAAATATTGAAAATCCGGTAAAAATCACTGTACACACATTTGAACTCAATGTTGCTATCGAAAAGGGAAAATTTCCCTTGCATGCTGATCAGGTTGATATTTACCACAATGATCAAAAAGTTGAATCATTTACTGAGAAACCCTCAGAATGCAGAGAAACAGAAGTTCATATTATTTTCTACGGGAAGGGGAGGGGACTGCATGATACAGATCCTTTTGAAGGGTGTAATATTAAATTTCCCATTGAGCAAATAACAGGGAAAACGAAAGAAGGATTGAAAACAGGATTGGTCGTATTTAGTGCTGATGACGGTTACAGAGCTGTGTTTACTCTGAGTGAGCTGATCAATAGAAACGATCAGGAATATACGGTATTGATTGATAATGAAAAAGGCTCTGGAAAGGGGAAGTTCAGAGTTGTTCCTTCCAGTGATTTTTTTTCTGACAGATCAGTGAAAGGGCTCAATGCAATCCGGATCTATATTCAAAAATAAAGGATATGATGACCGAAAAACTATTGATTGAATTGTATTTCCTGAACATACTGATTATTGTTCTTTCAGTGATCTTTACAGTTTATGGAAAAAGAAAATCTTCTCTGATTCTGTCAGTAATTTCTCTGCTGTTCCTGTCACTTTCAGTTGCCGGAATGATTCAGGTTTCAGGTCATGTGCCTGTGTCCGGAAATTTTGAAAAGTATCATAATATCGTTTTGTATATCATGCTTTTTGGTGTCTTGCAGAATGTTGTTTTTCAGAAAGTTGATTTTCAAAATTCTGTATTCGTGTTTTTTGCACTGATATTAATGCTACTGATTTTGCCTTCAGAAAAAACCATTTCTGAAAACTATCTCATTTATTCGAGATTGGATGTGGTTTTGTTCTTTCAGCTCAGGATGCTGGCGATGGCACTTTTTATATATGCCATTTCTCTTAATTTGAATGCTTTCTTAGACAGAAAGTCTGTGCAAAAAAGAAAATTATTCCTGAAACTTGGAAGAAATTTTACTCTGCTTGGGGCATCGGCTTTTCTTGGTGGTGAACTTTTCGGTTCTTTTTGGGCGTTGAACGGATGGGGAGATCCTTGGAGATGGAGTAAAGGTTTTTTTGCAGCAACTGTGATGTTCCTTCTTTCGATGCTTGCCGGGCACATCCCTTCCAAATATCTGAAAAATCCAATTGTTGCGATTGGGCTGGTTACTTTACCGCTTTTGATCATTGTTTTTGCATATATTATTTAAATCAACATGGACAGATTCATCAGACTTTTTGCATCAATGAAATTTGCTTTCTGGAGCCTGGCCGGTTTAGTTGTATGGTTTTTTGCAGGTGTCGTTTTGGGTGGCAATGATCAGTTCAAAAAAGGTTTCCAGAAAATGAACGATCTGCTCATTCTTGACTGGTTGAAGAATGAGGCTACCGGAAATATTTTGATATTCATTTGGTTTGCGGGTTTGTGTATCGTGGGAGGGTTGGTCTTTATGAGTTTTATTTTCTGTACGTTTACAACTTTGAGAAAGCACTTGTCTAAAGGAAGACTCAGAGTCAGATCAAGGATCATGTTTTTGCTGCATCTTGTTTTCATTCTGATTGTTGTTTTTCATATTGTCAGTATGGTTACCGGATTCAAATACGGGTATCAGAAGGCCTTTGTAAATTCGATCCTTCGCTTTGATAACAGCATTGCTGTTGAGGTTCATCAGATCCGGTTTGTTAATGATCCGGAAGTGCTTAAAAGCAGAGAAAGTCATTCAAAAATTCGGCTGACAAAGGAAAATTTTAATATTGATGAAAATTTTGTTGAGATTTCATTATTCCGGGATGGTGAATTTCTTGCGAGAGGTAAATCCCGTTTTCTAAAGCCTTATGTATACAAAAATATACGTGTCACAATTGAGAATTTCTTTGTCGATGATAAAGTTGAACTGGATAAAATTGGTGTGCGGCTTGTTGTGTCCAAAAATCCGGTGCTTTTGCCATTTTTCACATTATATGCAATTGCTGTAGTTTTAATGTTGCTGTGGACAATTCTTACCTGGAAAGACCGAACTTAAAAGTGTATCATTTTCATTATTTATTGATTTTTCTCTGAATCAGCCTGTTTCTGATGAAAGAATATACTTAACTTTGCGTTATGAACTTTAAGACAACTCGAAAATGAATTTTATCCTTAAATATTTATGTTTTGCAATGATTATTGCAACAAGCGTTATTTTCCAATCCTGCAGCAATGCAGAAAAGAATTCTACCATCCGCATCATTCATGCCGGGAGTCTGGCTCTTGTTGTCAAACAGGCAGCGGAAGCATATGAAAAGGAAAATCCTGGAGTGAAAATTCTGACTGAAGCATGGGGCAGCAAAGATGGTGCAAGACAGATCACTGAACTGAAAAAACCTTGCGATGTTTATATTTCTGCCGATGATAAAATTATTGAAGCGTTTCTTATGCCCGAATATGCAAGCTGGAGCATTCCTTTTGCCGGAAATGAAATGGTTCTAGCCTATACTTCAAAGTCAAGGTTTGCAGGACAGATCAACGGGAATAACTGGTATGAATACCTATCCCGGCCTGAAGTGCTCACTGCACGTTCATCTCCCGATGCTGATCCGTGTGGTGTGAGAGCAGTTTTGCTGATGCTGCTTTCTGATATTCATTACAATGATCCTGAAATTTCCAAAGTTCTTCTTGCAAAGGATCAGAACTTCATCCGCCCCAAGGAGGCCGACCTCATTGCCATGCTGGAAAAGAATACTGTTGACTATCTGTATATCTATAAATCAATTGCAGTGCAGCATGATTTTCCTTATGTTGAACTTCCTGATGAAATCAATCTGAGCAATCCGGATTTTTCGGAATTATATGCAAAAGCATCTTTTTTTACTGTGGGAAAAACGCCTGATTCAAAATTTGAAGAAAAAGGTTCACCCATAGTGTATGGAATAACAATTCCAACTGTTGCTGAAAACCCTGAGGGCGCAATGGATTTCATTTTGTTTTTTCTCAACAGGGAAAAAGGTGGGGTCATTCTCGAAAAGAACGGACAAAATGTGCTGCCTCCGCAAAAGTCACGATTTTATATGGCAATTCCTGACGAATTGAAGAAGTTCGTTTCAGAGTAGCGTGGAAACAGTTTTGTCATGAAATTTGCCGGCTTCGCGCAAATTTACATGCCAAAACACAGGAAAATATTTTTTAAGGCTTCACAATCCCCAGCAATGTTAATCTTATCTGTAGATAGAAATTTCTTTCTGTATCAATATCAAAATGGTGACGATTTACAAACTCAATACCTGTCTTTGCAGCAATCGGAGCATTCTGAAAAGGAAGTTTGAAGACTTTTTCCCACCCCACTCTAAACGATATCCTCTTGTCAAGGTAGTCTTTAGTTGATTTAATTTCAATTGGGTTGAGTTGATGAATCATTGAAACAGAATCCATCATCACAAAACAGAACTTTCCTGTTGTTTTGAATGGTAAAAGAATATCAGCATAAAAGTTATTAATTTCCTTTTCTTGAATTTCACCGAAGATGTCAGTATCAAAAATCAGATTGGAAATGCCGGAAAGTGTTAAGCCAATACTGAATGAATGTTGATTGTACCCGTATGCTAAAAGTCTGGAACTGTCAGCAAGATAGGCGTTATTCACAACCATTGGATCAGAGAAGGGAGCGTTCAGTATTCCGTAACCCAATCGTAACCCGAGCATAATTTTTCTGTTGTGCTCAATGCGACTGATATAATCAATACTTCCATAACTTCTCAGAGTGACCTTTCTTTTTTTGAGTCGGGTAGAAGATAGTAATTCAGTTGTCACAATTGCATCAGCTGAATAATACCTTATTTTATCAAGTTTTACATTTTTACCTGAGGAGTTATCTTTATCTTTAAAAATCTCGAGTCCTGTCTGAAAGTCAGAGGTGAATTTTAAGGCAAAGCGGTTGAAGATATTGTATGCATGTATTTCAGGGCCAAAAGCGCTCTTTGTCTGAAAATGACCGAATATGGGTGAAGATGTGAATCCAATTCCTGCATACAATTTGTTACCCTTGTCAGGATCGTCTTCAATGATGGAATAGGTGAACGAGTCCTGCGCATATGTTCCGCCAATGTTGAGCAGAATCATTACAAAAATCAAAATTGATCTCATGATATTGTAGTTTTGGTTAATTACTTTTATCTGCAATCCATTCATTATATATCTTAACGACTTGTTCAATATCGTTCCATTTATATTTTTTCTTTTTAATCTGTAATGCCAGTTCTTTATGATCAGAAAAGTATTTGGGTGCCCTAGATCTGAAAATATTGTTTTTGTTCAACGCTCCAACCGATGAAATAAGTTTTGCTCCGGATTCACCCTCCCTGATAATATAATAATCATCAAAACTTACAACATGCCCGTTCGTTGCTGTCATATATGTTTTGATCATATACAGTGAAGCATAACCCCGTTGCAACAATTTCAGGAAAAACGGACCCTTGGGCTTTTTTTTATTAATACCAAAAAAAACCTTGAGGCAATCATATTCATGAACTTCATCCCCATTATCATAAACTATTCTTTTGATCTGCACCGAAGGAATTTTTTCTGTCTTACTATTTGCATCTTCTCTGAAAAAAACAAATTTGCTCTCAAATGTGTTTACCAGTTCAGCAAAACCAGTTCTTACAGAACCGTCTGTGAAATACAATGTAGCCTGGAAAGGTTTTTGAGAATGCAAAAGTTGTGAAATACACACAAAACATACAATCCAAATAAACTTTTTCATATTTTTTTGATAAAAATTTTGAATCTTGACTTGCAATGAATTTTATATTACAAAGAAATAAAAAATATTTAAAAAAATGAAAGATTTAATATTTATTTTCTTAATGGAAGTCGACTTAATTGTTAATTTTGCATTGAAATGGGAGCAATGAATCAAAGAATCAGTCTCTTTCAGTTGTTGTTGATATTCCTTGGAGGACTTGTTTTGCTGTTTATAATAGCACCTCTTGCAGGAATGTTTTTGTCTGTTGATTCACAGCAGGTCACACAAACAATTGCTGATACCGAGGTTACCAGCAGTATTCGCCTGACTTTATGGACTTCCATGCTCGCGACAGTAGTTTTTGCTGTCGGGGCTGTTCCACTTGCTTATCTGCTTGCAAGAAACAGGTTCAGGGGAAGGGGATTGCTTCTGGGGATTATCAATTTGCCGGTTGTGATTCCACATTCTGCAGCCGGGATTGCAATTCTCGGGCTGATTTCCAGAGATTCTGCAATTGGGAAACTTGCTTCTTCACTTGGGTTCGATATGGTTGGAAACCCTGTTGCCATCATTCTGGCCATGGCATTTGTGAGTGTCCCGTTTCTTCTGAATTCAGCCATAGATGCATTTACGGCTGTTCCGGAGCGTCTTGAGAAAGCTGCTCGCAATCTGGGTGCATCTCCTGTCAGAGTATTTTTGAAGATCAGTCTTCCACTGGCATGGAGAGGGATACTGACCGGCTCAATCATGATGTGGGCCAGAGGGATGAGTGAGTTTGGTGCAATCGTCATTGTGGCATATCATCCAATGGTGACACCGGTTTTAATTTATGAGCGTTTTGCCTCCTTCGGTTTGAAATATGCAACACCTGTGGCAGTGATTTTTGTTGTTGTAACCTTGCTGTTTTTCACGGCGATGAGGTTGTTGTCAAGAACACGCGAAGTTAAAAATTAGTTGACATGCTCAGACTACAGAACATATCCAAAATATATCCCGATTTTTCTTTGAAAAACATACACTTTGAAGTTCGTAAAGGTGAGTATTTTGTTCTGCTCGGCAAATCCGGTTCAGGTAAATCCATGCTTCTGGAAATCATCGCAGGAATTAAGAAACAGGATTCTGGACAGATTATTCTCAAAGATTCTGACATCAGCCATAAAAAGATTCAAAAACGCGGGTGTGTCCTTGTGTATCAGGACTCAGCATTGTTTCCGCATATGTCAGTGTATGATAATTTGTTATTTACACTGAAAAATCATAAATTTAAAATGTCTGATGCGTGCGAACGAATTGCAGAGATGGCTGGTTTTGTTTCCATTGAGCATATCATGAACAGGACGCCGGTAAATTTATCCGGAGGAGAGATACAAAGGGTAGCTCTTGGGCGTGCATTGGTTGTCAGACCTGAAATTCTGCTTCTTGATGAGCCACTTTCTTCTCTAGATGTGCAGATGCGCGGTGATCTGCAGTCATTATTGCATAAAATCAATCAGACGGGTCAGACAATTATTCATGTGACCCATGATTTTACTGAAGCAGTTTCACTTTCCGACAGAGTTGCAGTGATCGAAAACGGAGAAATTATTCAGCAGGGATTCACAGAAGAAGTATTCCAAAATCCACGCAATGAATTTGTTGCAGATTTGTCGGGTGTTAAGAATTTTTTCAAAGTTACATTACATAGTGATTCAGACTATGATGACATTTGTATGGCAAAGCCCTTCAATAAAAATATTCAGTTCAGAGTAATGGCAGATCATAATCATCATGAAGGATATCTCACATTCAGTTCATCTGACGTAATTTTATCAGATTTAAAACCTGAATCTTCGGCTGCGAACAATTTTCAGGGAAAAGTGACTGATGTGGTTCCACATGGTTTGGGTATAGAAGTCATCGTTGATATTGGAGTTCACATTACGGCTCAAATCAGTAAAAAAGCATTTCGTGAATTTGATATTGAAGCTGGTAAGACAGTTTGGGTGAGTTTCAAAGCATCAGCCTGCAGGTTTATTGAAAAAATTTAACCTTATTGACAGTTGTTAATATTTCTGCTGATAATTTATTTGTTCTAGGATGTTTTTTATGTGTAGATATGCTATTTTTGCTTTATCAATTCCAGCAACATTTTTTTATGAAAAAATTGTTATTGATTTGTGTTTCAATCTGTTTCTTGTCAGGAGTCGTTCATTCTCAGGTATATCAGTTAAGTAATCCCGGTTTTGAGCAATGGGACGGTTACGGAACTGATGATGAACCCACAAACTGGAACGGATTCCCTACTGCATCCTGCAATCTGATGATAGGTTGCGGTACTGCGATGGCAACAAGGCATGAAAAATCGACTGACATCAGGCCTGGTTCATCCGGAAGCTACAGCTGTAAGATTTTTGCCACAGAGATTACAATATTGGGGAATACGATTGTCGCAAACGGCAACATCACAACAGGACAGATCAGAATCGGAAGTACAACACCCACAAGTAATCAGAATTACAACATCACAAGAACTGCAAATTCGGCTTTTCGTCAACCGTTGAATGCAAAGCCGGATTCAATCAGTTTCTGGGGGAAATTTGTGTGTCCGAGTTCTGTTCAGCAGGCACGTATGAATGCAACCATACACGGAAATTATGATTATAGAGACCCTGAAGGAAGTGACCCAAATGCAGGGAGTTATGTTGTAGCAAAAGCAATTCATAACTTCACCAGAGGTAATCAGGGCTGGAATAAATTTACAATTCCTTTTGACTACAACTTTCCTGCTACAACACCATCTTATATTTTGCTGACATTTACAACGAATAAAAATGCTGGAGAAGGTTCTGCAAGTGACTTTTTGTATATCGATGATATAGAGCTTATATATAATCCCAGGCTCAACAATTTAATGGTTAACGGGTATTCAGTTCAGGGTTTCAATCCGGATATTACAGATTATTATATGTCGGTACCATGCTATTCAAATCAGTTGGTTTCGGCAACAGCTGCATCTCAGAATGCCACAATGCAGATTACACAACCAACATTCACTGATCCCGTCGGGCAAGTTATGGTTCACTCCGGCAATATTACAAGAGAATACAAAATTCACTTTTCATATGAATCTGTAACGCAGATTTCTGCTGAGGTATGCCCAGGAAATACTTACTCTGATGCATGGTTCAATCTTCCTGCCCAGCAATCAGCGGGGATTTTTACGCATGAAGTAACTACGTATACATCAATGGGTTGCGACAGTGTCGTCAGACTTATATTGACGGTGCATCCCTCATACTATCCTGATACCATTCAGGCAATGATTTGTGAAGGCGGAGTGTATGATTTTTATGGAGTGCTCTTGTCAGATGCGGGGATTTATGATACAATTATTTCAACCGTTCACGGTTGTGATAGTCTTGTCGTTCTTGACCTGGAGGTTGGAGATCAGTATTTATTTACAATTTTCGCATCAATTTGTGAAGGAGAAATATACAATCAGAATGGTTTTTTTCAGTCTGAAGCTGGTTTAGATACTTTATTCCTTCAGGCGTCCGATGGATGTGACAGTTTGATGGTGCTCAATCTTACTGTTCATCCTGTTTATTATGATTCTATTTATGATACCGTTCAGGTGGGACAGCCATATGTTCATTCAGGATTTGATATTGAAGCGACTGATATCACAGGTGATTATGAATACACACAATATCTGCAGACAGTTTTCGGATGTGACAGTACAGTTGTTTTGTACCTTACGGTTAACGATACTGAAGAGGAGCCAGAGGAAGACAGACCTGAGTTTGCCATGTCAGTTTATCCCAATCCGGCAGCAAATTATGTGACTATTGACCTCACTACAACTTCTTCTGCAAAATTTATATATGAATTGTATGACCCATATGGCGGTTTGAGAAAAGCCGGACTGATTCACAAAAAAACTGCAACAATTTATCTGAATGACATCAGTTCAGGAGTGTATATCCTTAGAATTTCTTCTTCAGCGGATCAAACAAAAACAAATAAAATCATTAAGTTTGAATGAGCTGTTTGTCAGAATTGCAGATCATGATCTGAATTCAATTCTGTCTGATTTTCATTTGATGAAAATAGATTAATTTTGTCATCAAATTTGAATTCTATGGCGCAGTATGTAAGTGTTCCCAAAGGAACACGTGATTTTGGCCCTGAGGTGATGAAGAAACGGGAGTACATTTTTGAAACCATTAAGTCAGTTTTCCGATTATTCGGATATCAGCCTCTTGAAACTCCTTCGATGGAAAACCTGTCAACCCTTTTGGGGAAATACGGCGAAGAAGGAGATAAACTGCTGTTTAAAATTCTGAATTCCGGAAATTACCTTTCTTCAGTTCCGGAAGAGATGTTGAAGGAAACTGCTGATGCCAGAAAACTGACAACATATATTACTGAAAAAGGTCTCAGATATGACCTTACTGTCCCTTTTGCAAGATATGTTGTGATGAATAGAAATGAAATACAATTTCCGTTCAAAAGGTATCAGATACAACCGGTTTGGCGCGCTGACAGGCCACAGAAAGGAAGATACCGTGAGTTTTATCAGTGTGATGCAGATGTGATTGGTACAAAATCCATGCTGAATGAGTTTGAACTGATATTGGTCATTGATACAATTTTTAGAAAATTGAATCTGAGTGTGACCATTCATGTCAATAACAGAAAAGTTTTGGACGGAATTCTACAGGCTTTACAGATTGAAAACCAACTGACTGATGTTGCTGTTGCCATTGACAAACTGGAAAAGGCAGGAACTGAATCTGTGCTTGGAGAATTGACTGAGAAAGGGATTTCTTCTGATGTTGCACGACAATTAATGGAGGTTGTTTCTTTGAAAGGAAATCCGGATGAAATTATTGAATCAGTGAAGGAATTGGTCGGACATACTTCTTCAGGTTCTCTTGGTATTCGCGAATTGTCGGAGTTGAATGAATACTTAAAAAATGCAAATTTGCGTACAAAAGTAATATTTGACATGTCGCTTGCCCGCGGGTTGGATTATTACACAGGTGCTATTTTTGAGGTCAAAGCTGATCATGTGCAAATCGGAAGCATATGCGGTGGAGGCAGATATGACAACCTGACTGAATATTTTGGATTGCCTGATACATCCGGGGTTGGAATTTCTTTTGGAGCTGACAGAATTTATGACGTGTTGAATGAACTCGGTGTGTTTCCTGAAACAATTTCAGGGTCTGTCAACGTCATGTTTCTGAACTTCGGACACAAAGAAACATTGTATGTTATTCCTCTTCTTAAAAAGTTAAGAGACGCAGGGATTTCTTCAGAACTGTATCCGGATTCAGATAAAATTAAAAAACAAATGAACTATGCCAATAAAAAAAGTATTCCGTATGTCATCATCGCCGGAGATGAAGAAATCAGACAGGGGATATTTACATTGAAAAATATGCTTACCGGAGAACAGCAAAAGCTGGATGAGAACGATATTATTACAAAACTAAACTTTATCTAACTAATATAACTTACCAATAAGATGAAAAATTTTGAAATTACCAACGATTTGCAAATGAATGATTTATCTGACTTTCTAAGGCACCGGCCTAAAGTTGAAATTTCGGAAGAATCAGTAAGAAAAATTGAAAAGTGCCGTTTGTGGCTTGACCAGCAGCTTGAGGGAAACACTGAACCAATTTATGGAATTAACACCGGGTTTGGTGCGTTGTGCAATATTAAGATTGAACATAAGGATATTCAGAAACTTCAGGAAAATCTCATCATATCTCATGCCTGTGGTATTGGAGATGAAGTGCCTGAAGATATTGTGAGACTTATGCTATTGTTGAAAATTCAGAATCTCAGTTACGGCCACTCAGCAGCACAGGTAAAAACTGTGCAGCTTATGGCTGATCTGCTGAATAATAATATTACCCCTGTTATTTATGATCAGGGTTCACTGGGCGCCTCAGGTGACCTGGCTCCGCTTGCGCATTTGTGTCTGCCTTTGCTCGGAATGGGAGAGGTCAGATATAACGGGAAAGTAATAAAAGCTGCTGATGCGCTGAAGTTTGCAGGTCTTAATCCTGTCAGGCTGGAATCCAAGGAAGGGTTGGCCCTGCTCAATGGAACCCAGTTTATGCTTGCCTATGGTGCTTATGTTTTGCTTGAAGCAAAAAAGTTTCTCAACTGGGCTGATGTCATCGGTGCATTATCCCTCGATGCATTTCTTGGATTGCCTGGTCCTTTTAACTTACTTGTTCACGAGCTGAGACCTCACCCTGGCCAAATTCACACAGCCAATCGGGTACTTGAAATTTTGAAAGGAAGCGAACTCATTGAATCCCCCAAAGAACACGTTCAGGATCCTTATTCATTCAGATGCATTCCTCAGGTTCATGGTGCTTCAAGAGATGCTGTTGAATACTGTGCCAAAGTGATGGAAACCGAGATGAATTCTGTGACAGACAATCCTACTCTTTTTCCCGATGATGAGTTTATCGTTTCTGCAGGGAACTTTCATGGGCAACCACTTGCACTTGCACTTGATTTTATGGGAATTGCTTTGTCAGAAATTGCAAATATTTCTGAACGAAGAACATATCAGCTTATTTGTGGAAAGCGTGGTTTACCACAGTTTCTTGTTGCACATCCCGGCCTGAATTCCGGATTTATGATCCCGCAATATACTGCAGCTTCAATTGTAAGTCAAAACAAGGTTCTTGCCCATCCTGCATCCGTTGACTCCATTGAATCAAGCCAGGGACAGGAAGATCATGTGAGTATGGGGTCAATTTCAGCAACGAAGTCACTTAAAATTATGGAAAATGTTAAAAGAGTTCTGGCAATTGAGTTGTTCAATGCAGCTCAGGCTCTGGAATTTCGCCGACCGTCAAAAACATCTCCTTTTCTTGAAGATCTTCTGGAAAGATACAGAATGGATGTTCCGTTTGTTCAGGATGATGTTGTGATGTATCCTTATATTCATAAAAGTCTTGAATTTATTGAGAAAGTTGAGGTCTGAAAGAATCGGACCATTTAATTTCTGTTCTTTAAAAAACTAAAACTGAATAAATATGTTTTCCATTTATCCGATGAAGTTTAAACCCATTCTCAGAGAAAAAATCTGGGGAGGTCAGAAAATTGGAAAGAAATTTGGTATTATCGATGAAAAGATAGATAAATGTGGTGAGGCATGGGTTCTTTCAGCAGTGAAAGGGTATGAAAGTGAAATTGAAAACGGGCATTTTGCTGGAAATACTGTTGCTGAAATGGTTGAAATATATATGGATGATCTGATTGGAGAAGAAATGTATGCCAAATACGGATATGAATTCCCGCTCCTGATAAAGATAATTGATGCAAATGATTATTTGTCCGTTCAGGTACATCCAAATGATGAGATCGCACAGAAAAAGCATAAATTGAGATTCGGTAAATCTGAAATGTGGTACGTCTTGCAGGCTGACCCTGGCGCACACATTGTATCTGGGTTTAACAGAGAGATGAGTCGCGAAGAATTGCTGAAGCACATTGATGCAGGATCATTAAAAAGTGTTTTAAATTTTGAACCAGTCAATACAGGTGACTTGATTTATTTGCCTGCCGGAACTGTCCATGCTCTTGGACCGGGACTCATGATAGCTGAAATTCAGCAGTCGTCTGATATCACATACAGGCTATACGATTGGGACAGAAAGGATAAAGAAGGAAATCACCGTGAACTGCACCTCAGAGATGCTTCTGATGCTATTGATTATAGTTTAAAACCCGGCATTATCAAAGGGTTTAACCCTGAAATCAATCAAACAACACCAATGATGAAGACTGAGTATTTTTCGACATCATTTATTCATCTTCAATCAAAAGTGGAGAAGATTCTGGAACATCTTGACTCTTTTGTCATTTATTTTGCATTGTCAGGAATTTTTGAATTGGAGTTTGATAATGGTAAAATTCATGTTGCTGCAGGAGAATGTGTGCTCATTCCTGCAATAACAGATAAAGTGGTGCTTCATCCCAAACCCGCTGCTCATGTGTTGGAGATACTTCCAGGTTAATTAATGTTTTGAAAAAATTAATTATGACATATTTAACTGGAATTTATTGAATGAATCAGATCGACTTGAATTCACTGAAAAGCGTTTGCTTCATTAATTGAAACAGATAGCATTTATGCACAATTGATTTGTTTTACAGTTAGACAACAATTGTAATCCATTTATAATTAGATGCATAGTTATTACATTTATTACATTGTTTTTTTTGAAGGTCAATAAAGCATTAAAAAAAAGTCAAATTTTGCAAATGATTAGAAGTTTTACATTTCAGGATTTGAAAAATTCACTATATTTGCAAGTTGTAATTGGTGATAAAAGCGATAAGCAGAGATTTCTTTAATCACTTTGAATTTATTAACTAAACCTTATATTATGAAACAGTTATTAATTTTTAAAATGCTTGTTTTTTTTCTGGTAACAAGCATTTTTGGGCAGACGACCGGAACCGTGGAAATTGGGTCAGGGACACTGACAAATTCTACGACCGTTCACCCGACTCCTTATGGGACGTACTACAAAAATCACAGAGTGCAATATCTGTATCTGGCATCAGAAATGTCAGCTGCAGGATTGGTCGCCGGAAACATTACGTCCATTGCTTTTGATGTGGCAGCATTGAACACCTGTTCTCCGATGCCAAATTTTAAAATCGATGCCAAACTTACAACGGCATCTGATTTAACAACCACGTTTGATAATGCCGGATATACAACGGTTTATACAAACACCAGTTTTATGCCTGTTGCAGGATGGAATACACACATATTTAGTACGCCTCTTGCATGGGACGGAACCTCAAATCTTTTGATTGACATTTGTTTTGATCTTCTAACTGATTACACACAAAATGCTTCAGTCAATTACACTACAACATCTTCTAATCTTGCAAGTTATTACAGGTCAGATTCTGCACCTGCATGCGCAACAACTTCAAGTGCAACTGTCAGTACAAGCCGTGCAAATATTCAAATTAGCGGCAACGTCGCTTCATGTTTGCCTCCTGCTTTATCATCTTTAACGGTCTCAAACCTAAGTCAAACATCTGCTGATCTTGGTTGGTCAGGTCCTACAAATGCAATCGCATGGAATGTTGAAGTTCATACACCTGGAAATTCTCCGGGAATCGGAACCCCGGTTGCTTCAGTAACTGCACATCCAACCAGCACGTGGACAGCTACAGGCCTTTCATCAGTAACAAACTATGATTTTTATGTTCAGGCTCATTGTGGTGGAACAGATTACAGCATCTGGCAAGGTCCTGTCCAATTCCAGACAACTGGCGCTCCGCTGTCAGGTGCCTATACAATTAACAATACCCAACCATCCGGTGGAACAAACTTTAATAGTTTTACTGATTTTGCTGATGCAATAAATCTTGGAGGTTTTGCAGGGCCAGTAACTGTGGATGTTGCCGTCGGCACAGGTCCATACACCGAACAGGTGGTTCTGATTCAACTGCCAAACAGCAGTTCCACCAACACCCTTACAATCAACGGAAACGGAGAAACTTTACAGTTTTTATCCACGAACACCAATGAGCGTGCTACATTAAAATTCGACGGAACAGACTACGTGACAGTAAACAACCTCATTGTAAAAGCACTCGGGTCAATAACATCTCCGGCCGAATACGGTTGGGCTGTATGGCTTACAAATGATGCAGATTATAATACTTTTTCCAATTGTGAATTTCATGCAGCAACTGCTTCCACTTCTTCAAACTTCTCAGCTTTTGTTACCTCAAGTAGCTCTACCGGAGCAACGACAGCAGGCCCTGCTGCAAGTTATCTGACAGTAACAAATTCAAAAACATTTGGTGGATATTATGGAATGGTGATCAATGGAAATACGTCTTCTATTCCTTATTCAGAAGGGAATATCATTCAAAATAATGAAATTTCAGACTTCTATATGTACGGTTTGTATGTCAGAGGCCAAAACAATTCTCAGATTATCGGAAATGAAATCCACAGAACCAACAGAGCAGAAAACTCTACAGCATATATGCTTTATGGTGCAGGTAATATCAGTAATTCTGAATTTTCAAAGAATGTTATTTTCAATTTTACAGGGACTGGTCAAACGACCACATCTACTGCCTATGGTCTTTATTTCACGTCTGTTACATCACCTGTCAATGAGGGAATCCTGATTGCAAATAATGTCATTTATGGACTTGACAATAGAAACGGATCTCAATACGGAATGTATTTTTCTTCCACAACAGCTGAGATGAATATTTATCATAATTCTGTTTCACTTGATCATGTTGCACACACAGGTAGTAGTGTCATTTATTGTCTTTATCACACTGGAGCTTCCACAAATCTTGATATTCAGAATAATATTTTCTCTTATACAACAAATTCAACAGGAACAAAATATTGTATGTACTTTTCAACGAATACTGCAGTTGTTACAAGTAACAACAATGTATTGTATGCAGGAGCAACTGCAGGTACAAACAATACCGGTTACTGGAGTTCAACAGCTTATGCAACACTTGCTGACTGGCAGACTGCAAATGGTGGAGCTTTTGATCAGAACAGTCTGGATGCTGCTCCAATATTTAACACTCCGCTTTTAACACCTACAGGTGGTGCAATTGACAATATCGGAGCAAACCTGCTTACTTTTGTTCCCGATGATATTTTCGGAATAGCTCGTACAGCAACTCCTGATCCCGGAGCAATTGAATTTGATCCTCCTGCATGTTCAATGCCTTATTCATTAACTGCAACAAACATTAGTGATGTATCTGCTGATCTTGGATGGACAGCCGGCGGTACTGAAACAGAATGGAATATTGAAGTTCATACCCCCGGGAATTCTCCTGGAAATGGAACACCTGTTGTTTCAGTTACAGGAACAACTTCCAATCCATGGACCGCTACAGGATTGACTCAATATACAGATTACGTATTCTTTGTTCAGGCTGACTGCGGAACAAGTATTAGTGATTGGGCAGGCCCATTTGCTTTTACAACAACGCTGCCTCCACTGTCAGGTTTTTATACAATCAACAGTACCCAACCAACAGCTGGTACAAACTTTAACAGCTTTACAGACTTTGCAACAGCTATTCAGCTTGGCGGTCTTGGAGGTTTTGTAACTGTGGATGTTGTGGCCGGAACCGGACCCTACACTGAACAGGTTGCTTTTGGACAACTGAATAACAGCAGTGCTACAAACCTGCTCACAATTAATGGAAACGGTGAAACATTACAGTTTTTATCCACAAATTCAAGTGAACGTGCAATTTTGAAATTTGACGGAACAGATTACGTTGTTGTCAATAATCTCATTGTGAAAGCACTTGCTTCAACTACAAGTGAATATGGCTGGGGTGTCTGGCTCACCAACAATGCTGATTATATCGCTTTTGACAATTGTGAGTTTCATGCAGATTTGGAAACAACCAGTTCAAACCATGTTCCCTTTGTCACTTCAAACAGTGCAACCGGAGCAACAACAGCAGGACTGGCTGCAAGTCATCTGACAATTATAAACAGTAAAGTCATTGGTGGGTACTACGGTATGGTTATCAACGGACCCACGTCAGCTCCGTTCTCAGAAAACAATGTGATCATGAATAATGAAATCAGAGATTTCTATTATTATGGTTTGTATGTCAGAGGTCAAAATTATTCAGAGTTTATTGGGAATGAACTTCACAGAACAAACCGTACAAATAATTCAACATTGTACACTATCTACATGACATCCAATATAAGTAATACAGTGGTGTCAAAAAATATATTGTATAATCTGGGAGGAACTGCTGCATCAACTTCATCTGCATACGGAATTTATGCTACATCAATGACTTCAACGGTTAATGAAGGTATCCTGATTTCAAATAACATCGTCAATGGATTTGAAAACAGAAATGGAACTCAGTATGGAATGTATCTCAGCACAACAGGATACGCTCAGGTTTATCACAACACTGTTTCTATGGATAACGTGAATCATACTGGTTCAAGTACGATATATACTTTTTATCATACCGGCGCAAACGCCAATCTTGATATTCAGAACAACATCTTTTCATACACAACAAATTCATCCGGAACGAAATACTGTATGTATTTTTCAACAAATACAGCTGTTGTGAACAGTAATAATAATGTATTGCACAGAGGTGCAACAGCCGGCACAAACAATACCGGTTACTGGAGTTCAACTGCATATAATACGCTGGCTGACTGGCAGACTGCAAATACAGGAATATATGATCAGAACAGTGTTGATGCTGATCCGATTTTTACATTACCGTTACTTTCTCCAATCAATGCTGCCGTAGATAATATCGGAGCAAATTTATTAAGTTTTGTTCCTGATGATATTTTTGGCGTTGCACGCACTCCAAGTCCAGATCCAGGAGCGATTGAATTTACTCCTGTCAGTGCTGATATCGCTCTTCTCAGCGGAGAACTTGTCAGAGTCAGCAGCTGTCTCAATAACAACGACAGTATTTATTTCACTCTCAGGAATGTGCTTGGCAATGTGTTAGACTTCGCTGCAACTCCAGTTACAGTTTTCTGGTCAGTAAACGGACCTGTGAATTCAACAGGATCAACAACCATTAATACAGGAACTCTTGCAGCCGGAACAGATATCAAATTTGGAGGAAATGGTGTAGACATGTCTGTTGATGGTACATACATGCTGGCATCAGCATATATTATTCCAAGTACAGAAAACAATATTCAAACAAATGATACAATCACTGATGCGTTCAGTATTGTTGTCCCTGCATATGAGTTTGATGCGCAACCTGATTACACTCTTGTTACAAACAGTGTCGATGTTGTTGAGTTGTCAGTAAGTTCCAATGTGCTTCCAATACAGGGATCATTCTTTTTCACTGAAATTGCACATTACAAAACAACTACAGGAGCACCAACAAGTGGTTGGCCATCATACCTGATCGCCGATGATTATGTGGAAATTACTGGCCTTCCCAATGGAGATATTTCAGGATTTACACTTGAAATCTGGACTTCATCTGCACTGGAAAGTGCTCAGGTTCTTGGATCAGGAACAGTGCTCAGCCCCATGGGAACTTGTGTCATTGCAACCGGACAACTTGGTTCAAGTGTTCCGAGTCCTGCTGATTATTATTATCATTCCGGGGCTACTGCATCTCAAAGTTCTACAACCGCAAAAGGGTATATATTAAAAGATCCTAACGGAAATATTATTGATGCTGTCGTTTTAGGAAATCTTACATTCCCTGCTGCTTCAGGTGTGACTCCTGCAGACTGGTCAGGTACGACACCTGCTGTCAGCAGTTCCGGAAACAGACTTGAAGGACCTTATACAAAAGATGCCACATACTGGATCAATTCAGGCACTTCTCCTCAGGATCCGAATGTTGTGAATAATGCTGTTACTGTTCCTTCACCAATGCCATTGACCGGCTTCTCATGGAGCCTTGACGGTGTTGTCACAAGTGTGAACAATACTGACACAATTGTTGGTCCGTGGACTGTGAACGGGATTTATAATTATGTTGCTACGTATACAAATACATGCGGCACATTCACTGATACAGCTGTTGTTGAAGTATTTGTCCCTCAGTCTGATCTTGCAATTATTGATATCATTGCTCCTCTGGAAGAAGTTTGTTATGACACAGATGAACCAGTAACAATAGCTCTTTCAAATCTTGGAACTACAGCAATCAGTACTCCGTTTACTGCATCATATACAGTCAACGGTGGAATACCTGTGACAGAAACAGTGAACCTGACAGTTGGACCTGCTGATACTGTTACCTATACATTTACAACACCCATCAGTATTGTTCTTACCGAAGACACAACCTTCTATCTGAATGCTTATGTTAATCTTGCAGGTGATCCGTTTAATTTTAATGATACCCTGGGTGTAACCAGAACATTCTATTACGTTCCCCCAGCACCAATTGGAGTTAACGATACAGTAACAATTGGCGGATCTGCCACACTACAGGCACTTTCTCCATACAATGTAAGCTGGTATGCTTCACCAACTGATCCCACTGTAATACATACCGGGAATACATTTACAACACCGGCATTATTTGCAACAACTCCCTATTATGCAGCTGCATCTGCCGGAACAGGAACTCAATATGTTGGTCCTGTTGATAATACAATTGGCACAACATCAACTTCATCTCTGACAAATCATTTTATGATTTTTGATGTGCTTGATCCGAATGGTGTTACAATTCAAAGTGTAGATGTAATTCCAAGTACTGCTGCTGGTTCTGCATATACAATTGTTATTCAGAACAGCTCTCAGACTCAGATTGCAAGTTATGCAGGAGTGACAACAGTTGCCTCAGGAAGCATTGAAACTGTTCCTGTTGATTTTGTTATTCCGCAGGGGACAGGTTACAGAATGGGATTTGCAGTGAATCCTACAATGTGGAGAAATGAAGCTGGTGCAAGTTATCCATACACCATCCCTAACGTGATTTCAATTACTGGTAATACATTTAATACATCGTATTATTATTATTTCTACAATTGGGCAATTGGTTCAGGAAGTGGTTGTGAAAGCGAAAGAACAGAGATTTTGGCTGTTGTTGACGCCGTGTCCTGCACACCGGTTACAAGTGTCAATGTGAGCAACATTACACCTGTTTCTGCTGACCTTTCTTGGATCCCCGGAGGAACTGAAGAAACATGGGAAATTGAGCTTGGCCTTGCCGGTTTCACTCCAACAGAAACAGCAACACATACTGTTTCTATAACTCCAAATACAACAATATCAGGATTAACACAGGCCACAGATTACGAATTCTATATCCGTGCTTACTGCGATCCTGATTACAGTATCTGGACAGGTCCCTATTCATTCTCAACTCCGTGTGGTGTTTTCTCTGCACCGTTTGTTGAGGACTTTGAAGTCATTCCACCACTTTGCTGGAGTGTCTTTTCAACAACAACTCAAAACTGGGGAATCAGTTCTCAGGCAAGTGGATACGGCATCGGATCAAACTCTGCAGTTGCTCAGTTTTACAATTATTCAGATCCTGCACCATTTTATCTGATTACTCCTGAATTTGATGCCAGTGCGTTAACTTCACCGGTTGTGAAATTTGATTTTGCTTATGCAGCTTACAGCACAACCTATATCGATGAACTCAATATTCTCTATTCAACTGATGGTGGAACCACGCTTAATCTGCTTCAGAATATGCAGGGCGGAGCAACAGGTCCTTTAAATACTGGAGGAGTAGTTACATCTTCATTTGTTCCTGCTGCTACAGAATGGAGTACTATTGAATTTGCACTTCCCACAGGGACAAATCTGGTTGTTTTTGAAGCAGTCAGCGATTATGGTAATAACCTGTTTATTGACAATGTTGCCATTCAGGAGGCCAGTGTTTCATGTGTCAATTTTGAAGAAACAACTCAGGAAGATATCTGTGAAGGTGACATTTTCTCATGGAGAGGAAATGATTATTCAATTTCAGGCACTTATTATGACAGTCTGGTAACAACCAATCCTCCTGGATGTGACAGTGTATATGTTCTCATACTAACAGTTCATGCTCTGCCTACGGTAGAAATTACAGGACTTGGTAACTTCTATTGTGTCTATTACGATGAAGTTACGATGACTGGTTCACCTGCAGGTGGCACATTTACCGGAAACGGTGTAACAGGAAATGTTTTTGATCCTGCTGCTGCCGGAATTGGGACATGGGATGTCGTTTATACCTACTCTGATGCAAACGGTTGTACAAACTCTGATACAGTGACAGTCGTCGTTGATGAATGTGTATCAATAGGAGAGCATCAAAACGGAGACTTTGCGGTGTATCCGAACCCTGTCAATGATCTGTTAACTGTTGAAATCGTTGCAACTGAATCCTCACAGCACATCTGGAGTATCTATGATACAAACGGAAAGCTGATCATGAGCGGAACTCAGGCATTGGTTTCAGGAAAGAATACACTCACAGTTGAAACTGAACATCTTTCATCAGGATTGTACATGTTGCAGTCCAATGTGAACGGATTGATTCAGTCTGTCAGAATCATTAAACAATAATCTCAGGATTATTTGAACACTCAAAAAAAACCCGCCCGAAAGATATTTTGGGCGGGTTTTTTTTCGTTTTATTGTTTCTGATAAAGAGGAGCGGAATCCAGTATAGACCTTGGAAACTTGTTGCTTTCTCCATGTGAAGACGCAATTCAAATCAATAATAATGCAGAATAGATGATTAAGAATTGAATACCTCTGCTTTGCATTTTGTTCAACCTGGTGCGAATTATCTGAATGTATTTAAAGAACGTATTTTAAACAGATTTTGATCCAATTAAATAGAAGCAAATTAATTTATGCTTAAAAAATTGTTAAAAAAAAAATATCAACAAAAAAATATTGATTTATTAAATATTAGTTTGTAAGTTTGTTCTTTGAAAATAATTGGAATTTATTCACTAACCCCCATAATTATGAATCCACAATTATTCTCCAATCCCCCGTAACTGGATGTTTTTTGCCTATGACACAAAACATTCAATTTTTTAAAATTTATTCATTAAAAATCTTTTCATTATGAGAAAAATTATTTTTCTTTTATGTGCTGTATTCATCAGCATGTTAGTTTCTGCTCAGGAAACAAAAACATTAGGTGTGGATGCAGGATATGAAACAATGGTTGCTGCCTTTAGTACCCTCAATACGAATGGGCCTGGCGCAAATGGAATCATTGTTCAGGTACCTGCAGGTTACACTGAAAGTATCACAGCAGATTTGGTTTTAACTGCCACAGGAACTTTAAGTGCACCAATCACATTTCAGAAAACCGGAACAGGTGCAAATCCACTTATCACCCGGAGTGATGCTGGTCTTCTGGCCACAACCACATTGGGTGGACAGGGCGATGCCATCATCATTATCGAAGGTTCAGATTATGTAACTTTTGATGGTATTGATGTAGCAACGCTTGATCAGGGCATTGAATATGGTTATTATATTCGAAAAGCATCTGTAACTGATGGAGCTAAAAATGTAATTATTAAAAATGCCTCAATCACCATGACAAAGGGTACGAGTGCCTATGTCGTTGGTATTTATTCTTCAAACAATGATGCAGCATCATTGGTTTCATCAGCAACGGGAATTACTGTTTCAACTGTTGGTGGTATCAATGAGAACGTTTCAATCACAGGGAATACCATAAGCAATGTCTTTACCGGTATTTTACTCAGAGGATATTCTGCTTCTTCCCCTTACGATTTGTATGATCAGAATTTTGTAATTGGCACACTTAACGAAGGAAATGTTATTCAGAATTTTGCCGGAAATGCTTCAAGTACTGCGTATGGAATTTATATGATCTATCATAATAATCTGAATATTGATTATAACACAGTTAACAATACCGCAGGAGGTGGATCAGGTTTTACAAGTACAGGATACGGTGTTTATACATCCACAGCTACTTCTGCGAACATCGGTATAACAAATAATGTTGTAACTCTTACTTCTAATGCAACTACCAGCGGTTTTTATGGTATCAACAGTGCTGCAGGAAGCACAGCCGCCTCAAATACTGTGACAATTGCATTCAACAATGTGAGCAATTGTTCCTACACTACTGCTACTACAGGAGTTTTTTCTGCAATTGTGAATTCAGGTTCAGCTGCCACAATTAATATGCATAATAATATCGTTGCAGACAATACACAAGCCGGAACAGGAATAGTTACTTTGCTTGATGCAGGCGGTGCTACAACAAGTACTGTTAATATGTATGAAAATCAGGTTTATAATAATGTTAAAACCGGAGCTTCAGGTTATATGTATGCAACAAGAGCGGCCGGTGGAACAGTTATTTATAATGAAAATGAAGTCCATGACAACGGATTTAGTGCAACCTCAGGATCTTCTACATGTTATCTATATGGCTATTATAATGGTTCTTCACCACCTTACGAGTATTTATACAATAATAACATTTATAATTTATATATACGCGGAACCAATACATCAACATCTTCACTTGTCAGAGGTATTTATACATACACTACTTCTTCTGCTACCAAAGATATTTACAACAATCAGATTTACGGTTTGGAAGGAACACAAGAAGTTACGGGTATTTACCAATATTTAGGTGCAACTGTAAATATTTACAAGAATAAAATTTACAATCTTACCAGTAATGCAACATCGACAACAGCTGCACGCACAAGTGGTATCCTGGTGTATTCCGGAGCTGCTAATGTGTTTAATAATTTCATATCTCAGTTGTATGCACCGGCTTCAGGTGCAGATGATGCAGTCAGAGGAATTAATATTGTAACTACAACTTCAACAACAACAATAGGTGTTTATTATAATACTGTTTATCTGGATGCTTTGTCTTCCGGGACAAATTTCGGAAGTACAGGTTTGTATCATACATATAGTACAACAGCAACGTCAGCAACCCTTGACATGAGAAACAATATCATTGTAAATAAGAGTACACCAAATGGAACAGGAAATGTTGTTGCCTTCAGAAGAAGTTCAGCCACAAATCTGAACAATTATGGTGAAACTTCAAACAACAATGCTTTCTATGCAGGAACACCCGGTACAAATAATCTGATCTTTTATGATGGAACCAACGCTGATCAAACGATTGGTGACTTTAAAACGAGGGTAACACCACGTGAAACAGCATCATTTTCAGAAGATGTGTCTTTTGTAAATGTGACGACATCTCCATACAATCTTACACTTTCTCTGACAACTCCTACTCAGTGTGAAAGTGGTGGACAGCAGATCTTATCACCAATAGTTGTGACAGATGACTATTTCGGAACAACACGTGCACTCGAGACTGGATATGCCGGTACAGGAATAGCTCCTGATATAGGTGCATTTGAGGGTGAAATGCAGGGACTGGACTTAATACCCCCTGTCATTACATACACTCCACTTGAAAATACTGCGTTTACATCAGCACGGACATTAACAGTAACCATTTTTGATGCAAGTGGTGTGCCTGTCACAGGGACAGGATTACCAATGCTTTATTGGTCTGTAAATTCAGGTTCTTATACTGGAGTACAAGGCGTTCATGTTTCAGGAGATGATTACAGCTTTACATTTGGAAGTGGCGTAAGTACTGGAGACACAATATCTTATTATATCGTTGCTCAGGATAATATGAATAACGTTGGAGCATTTCCCAATGCTGATATCGTTTCATATTCTGTCAATCCTCCCTCATGTACACCTGCACCTTCAAATGCAAGTTATTATGAGATTGTTCAGTCAATGTCAGGAAATTATACCATTAACAGCACCGTTCCAACGGGAGGTACAAACTTTATCAGCTTTACTGATTTTGCAGCATTTTTGAATACTGCATTTCTGACAGGCCCGGTTGTTGTTGATGTTGTTGCTGCAACCGGTCCCTATACCGAACAAATTATTCTGGGACAGATTACCAACAGCAGTGCAACAAATACAATTACAATTAACGGAAACGGTGAAACACTTCAGTATTTGTCAACAAATACAAATGAACGTGCAACCCTGAAGTTAGACGGAACAGATTATCTGACTGTAAACAATCTGATTGTGAAGGCGCTTGGTACAACAACATCAGAATATGGTTTCACAGTTCAGCTGATGAATGAAGCAGATTTCAACACATTTGATAATTGTGAATTTCATGCTGATATTGTAACAACAAGTTCAAACTATTGTCCGTTTGTAACGAGTAACAGTGCTACCGCTGCTACGACAGCTGGTCTTGCTGCAAGTAACCTGACTGTTACAAATTGTAAAGTCATCGGCGGGTATTATGGAATGGTGATAAACGGGAATACATCAACAGCTCCATTCTCTGAGAACAATGTGATTACAAATAATGAAATCATGGATTTCTATTACTATGGATTATACATCAGAGGACAAAATAACTCTGAGTTTATTGGGAATGAAATCCACAGAACAAATAGAACAAATAACTCGACTGCATATATGCTATATGTAAATGGCAATATCAGTAACAGTGAAATTTCCAAGAACATTGTGTATAACTTTACCGGAACAGGTACTACAACAACTTCCTCTGGTTATGGTATATACTTTACTTCAGTGACCAATCCTGTAAATGAAGGCGTATTGGTTGCCAATAATGTTGTTTATGGCTGGGCTGATAGAAATGGATTACAATATGGTTTGTATCTCTCTATCACAGGTGAAGCACAAATTTATCACAATACCATTTCTATGGATCATGTTGGTCATACCGGATCAAGCACTATCTATACTGTTTATCAGACAGGTGCAAGTGCAGGCCTTGACATTAAAAACAACATTTTCTCATATACATCAAACTCAACTGGTACAAAGTATTGCATGTATTTTGCCACAAGTACTTCTCTTGTGTCAAGTGATAATAATGTATTACATGTAGGTGCAACAGCAGGGACAAACAATACCGGTTACTGGAGTTCAACAGCCTATGCCACTTTGGCTGGCTGGCAAACTGCAAACGGTGGGGTTTTTGATCAGAACAGCTTTGATGCTGATCCTGTTTTCAGTTCTCCATTGGTAACTCCCTCAAGTGCAGTTATTGACAATTCAGGTGTAAATCTGTTATCTGTTGTTCCTGATGACATTTTCGGAACAGCTCGTACAGCATCGCCTGATCCCGGAGCAATAGAATTTGATCCTCCTGCATGTCCGATCCCTTATGCTTTAACTGCAACCAATGTCACACATAATTCAGCTGATTTGGGCTGGACTTCAGGCGGTACAGAAACCGAATGGAATGTTCAGGTGTATCTGGCAGGTGGTGTTCAGGGTGTTGATATTCCTGTTGTTTCTGTTACAGGTACAACTTCAAATCCCTGGCAAGCTACCGGATTATCACAGTTAACAAACTATGAATTTTATGTTCAGGCAGATTGCGGTGCATTTAACAGTGATTGGGCAGGCCCCTTTGCATTCTCAACATTGTTGCCTGCGCTTTCCGGGAATTATACAATTGACAGTACACTTGCAACAGGTGGTACAAATTTTATCAATTTCACAGATTTTGCTTATGCATTAAGTTTGGGTGGTTTTGCAGGTCCCGTTGTTGTGGATGTTGTGGCCGGTACAGGTCCTTATAATGAACAAATCATTTTTGGTGAAATTCCCAACAGCAGTGCAACAAATACACTGACCATTAACGGTAACGGTGAAACACTTGAGTTTGCATCATCTAACTCCAGTGAACGTGCTACATTGAAACTCAACGGTACTGACTATGTGACAGTCAATGACCTGATTATAAAAGGAACTGGAACCTATGCATTTACTGTTCAACTTATGAACAATGCAGATTACATTACTTTTGACAATTGTGAATTCTATGCAGATGAGACAGCAACAACCTCAAGTTTTTCACCTTTTGTGACAAGTAACAGTGCAACAAGTGCAACAACATCAGAACTGGCTGCAAGTAATCTGACAATTACAAACAGTAAAGCCATTGGTGGTTACTACGGTATGGTTATCAACGGACCCACATCAGCACCTTTCTCAGAAAACAATGTGATCATGAATAATGAAATCAGAGATTTCTATTATTATGGTTTATATGTCAGAGGTCAAAACTATTCTCAGTTTATTGGGAATGAACTTCACAGAACAAACCGTACAAATAATACAACATTGTACACTATCTACATGACATCCAATATAAGTAATACAGTGTTATCAAAAAATATATTGTATAATCTGGGAGGAACTGCTGCATCAACTTCATCAGTATACGGAATTTATGCGACATCAATGACTTCACCGGTTAATGAAGGTATCCTGATTTCAAATAACATCGTCCACGGTTTTGGAAACAGAAATGGAACTCAGTATGGAATGTATCTCAGCACAACAGGATACGCTCAGGTTTATCACAACACTGTTTCTATGGATAACGTGAATCATACTGGTTCAAGTACGATATATACTTTTTATCATACCGGCGCAAACGCCAATCTTGATATTCAGAACAACATCTTTTCATACACAACAAATTCATCCGGAACGAAATACTGTATGTATTTTTCAACAAACACAGCTGTTGTAAACAGTAATAATAATGTATTATACAGAGGTGCAACAGCCGGGACAAACAATACCGGTTACTGGAGTTCAACTGCATATAATACACTGGCTGACTGGCAAACCGCAAACGGAGGTGTATATGATCAAAACAGTGTTGATGCTGATCCCATTTTTGCACCTCCCTTGTTAACACCAATTGCTACTGCGATTGACAATATTGGGGCAAACCTTTTATCAATTGTGCCGGATGATATCTTTGGTGTTGCACGTACTGCTTCACCTGATCCCGGAGCAATTGAGTTTATCCCGTTAAATGCAGATATTGCTGTCATGAGTGGGAAACTGGTAAAAACATCAGAATGTTTAAGTAATAATGACAGTATCTACGTTACGATTAAAAATATTCTCGGAAGCACATTAAACTTTGCAGCTAACCCTGTCACGATTTTCTGGAGTGTCACTGGACCTGTAAATTCTACCGGGAATTTCCTGATTGACAACGGTACGCTCAATGTTGGAGATGAACTTGAGGTTGGCAGCGATGGTGTTGATCTGTCTGTCGGCGGAGTGTATACACTCAGCCTTGCATACATTGAACCAAGCCCTGAAAATGAACTTGCTGCAAATGATACAATTTTTGACGCTTTTGAAATAACAATCATTCCTTATCTGTTCGATGCACAACCCGATTACACATTAATTACAAATGTTGTTGATCAGGTTGACTTGACTGTAAGTTCAAATGTATTGGGTGTGTCAGGTTCATTCTTTATTTCTGAAATCTGTCATTACAAAACAACAACCGGTGCTCCTGTTGGAGGATGGCCGTCTTATTTGCTTGCAGATGATTATATTGAAGTCACAGGGGTTCCCGGTGCTGATCTTGCCGGACACACTCTTGAAATCTGGACTTCAACCGCACTGGAAAGTGCTCAGGTTCTTGGAACAGGAACTCTAGTAGGACCTAACGGAACCTGTATTATTGCAACCGGACAGCTTGGTTCAAGTGTTCCAAGCCCTGCAGATTATTATTATCACTCAGGGGCTACTACCGACCAGGGTTCAACAACAGCAAAAGGGTATATTTTAAGAGATCAGATAGGAATTATTGTTGATGCTGTGGTATATGGCAACTTCACATTCCCTGCTGCTGCAGGTGTGACACCTGCAGACTGGTCAGGTACGACACCTGCTGTCAGCAGTTCCGGAAACAGGCTTGAAGGTCCTTATACTAAGGATGCCACAAACTGGATAAACTCAGGAACTTCTCCTCAAAATCCGAATGTTGTGAATGCAAATGTTATTGTTCCGTCACCAACAGGTTTAATTAATTTTGCCTGGACTTTGAATGGAGGTATAATTGTTGAAAATCAGGTTGATCTCACTGTCGGACCATGGACTGTCAATGGTACATACAATTATATTGCAACATATTTCAATGATTGTGGTGCATTTACTGATACTGCAGTTGTTGAAGTGAATATTCCTCAGAATGATCTCAAGATCGTTGAAATTATTTCACCGCTTCCTGAGCTATGTTATGACGGAAGTGAACCTGTATCAATTGCACTTACAAATCTTGGTGTTGCCCCAATTACATCAGCATTCAATGCAAGTTATGTTGTTGACAGCAATACACCTGTCACCGAAACTGTGAATATGACGATTGCACCAGCTGATACAGTTATATTTACATTTGCAACAACAGTTGATTATGTATTGATTAACGATACGAACATCTACCTGAATACTTATGTTAATCTCGCCGGTGATCCTTTCCAGTGGAACGATACACTTGGAATGGATGTTGATGCCTATTTTATTCCACCAGCACCTGATACAGTTTATAACGATACAGTTCCTTTCGGAACAGCAGCTACATTGGAAGTAATATCCTCCTATGATGTAAATTGGTATGATTCACCAACCGGCACAACATCGATTGGTTCTGGTAGTACGTTTGTTACACCGGTTCTTTATAACACAACATCATACTATGCATCATCAGTTGTGCAAGGTATTGAAAGTTCAGGCAGAGCGACTTATGCTGGAACTGCAAATACAACCGGATCAAACTGGGGGTTGGTGTTTGATGTTGTCAATTCACCTACAGTGATTGAAACAGTTGACATATACTCAGTTGGAGCTGGCGGAAACATTACTGTTCAATTACAGAGCAATACAGGTTCACCAATTGAAACTGTTGGTCCTTTTGCATATCCTTCAGGGACAACGGGAGCCCCTGTGACTGTTACATTGCCACTAAATCTCTCAGTTCCTGTAGGAACAGGGTACAGACTGATTGCAACCTCCATGGGAGGTAACCTTATCCGTGAGTCATCCGTTGGAGGGTTTCCTTATCCATCACCAAGCGGAAATGTTGTCGTTACCAACGGTTATATTTCAGGAACAAGCACCACGTATTACTGGTTCTATAACTGGCAGGTTAAAGGTGGAAGTGGTTGTGAAAGTGACAGAGTAGAAGTTCTCGCAGTAGTTGACATGCCTTCTTGTGTTCCAATAATTGCTGTTGATATTGATAATGTCACTCTGACAACAGCAGATCTTTCATGGGCTCCGGGTAGTACCGAAACTGCTTGGCAGATTGAACTTGGTGCAGCCGGATTTACTCCAACTGGCACTGCAACTCATTTTGCTTCTGTGACACCTGCTCTCACACTGACGAATCTTTCCATGTCAACAGATTACGAATTCTATATCCGTTCAGATTGCGGAACAGAATACAGTGACTGGTGGGGACCATATGCATTCACAACGCAAACACCAGCGCTTGCAGTTGATCCGTCAACTCTGAATTTTGCCTTTGTGCCAAGCGGAAATACTGCTGAACTTTCATATGAACTCAGCGGTGAATGGTTGCTCAACGGACCGGTTATCGTAACTGCTCCTGCAGGCTTTGAAGTTTCGCTCACTTCAGGTTCAGGGTTTAGTTCAAGTGTCACTGTCAATTATACTGCTCCTGCACTGGCTGCAACAACCATTTATGTTCAGTTTGCACCAACAGGTGCACCTGCTGTTTTCAGCGGTGATATTACGAATGTTGGCGGTGGAGATGATATTTCTGTATCAGTTTATGGAACCTCAATGCTGATCTATTGTGATGCTTATGCTACCAATTTAACTGATGAATGGTTATCCAATGTTACATTTGCAGGTATCAATAACACCAGCGGATCTACAGGTTATTCTGATTTTACTTACCTTACAGGAACAGTAGAACAGGGTGGCACGTATCCGTTCTCAGCTACAATATCACAGACAGGTACTTACACTGAGACTGTCGCTGTCTGGATAGACTGGAATTACAACGGGGTGTTTGAAACAAGTGAACGCACTGAGATCGGAATATGTAGTACCGATGGTTGTGTTGTGACAAATAATATTGTTGTTCCAACAGATGCTGTTCCTGGTAATACAAGAATGAGGGTAATCCAGAAATTCAGTTCTTATAGTACAAATCCATGTGAAGTATTTACATATGGTGAAGTTGAGGATTATACAATCAATGTCCTGGCAACAACAAAGACTCTAAATCTGAATGCATATATTGAAGGTTTATATATGTCAGGAGGCATGATGAGAGAAGCTCAGGGACTCGCTGGTCCTGAATTCGGAGCTGGTGTTGCTGATGTTATTACTGTAGAATTATATGATCAGGTCAACACAAGTGTTATGTTATATCAGAATACAAGTGTGATGCTCAATACGAACGGCACTGCTTCAATAATTGATATCCCTGCTTCCTTTACAGGTGAATATTATATTGTTATCAAACAACGTAACAGCATAGAAACCTGGAGTATGCTTCCTGTTTCCTTTGCCGGATCCGGTCCGATCAGCTATAGTTTTACTTCAGCAGCAAGTCAGGCTTACGGAAATAATTTGGTTTTATTTACCGGAGGTTACTATGCCATCTTCGGCGGAGACGCCAATCAGGATGGAATTGTTGACGGCTCAGACATGCTTGAAATCGAGAATGCCAGCAACTTCTTCCTGCAGGGTTACAATGTTCAGGATCTGAACGGAGACGGCCTTGTTGACGGGACTGATATGTTGCTGATTGAGAACAATGCCACCTTCTTCATTCAGGTACAAAAGCCCTAATAAAAAGCGAATATGGATTTTCCGGGTCAACCCGGAAAATCCATTTCTTTATACAAACAAATTCAGAAACCAAATGAACCCACAAATTAAAATTTAACATTATGAAAAAACCAAGACACTTATTATTATGGCTGGCAGTCCTTTTGTTCACACTGCCATCCGTGACGATATTCGGGCAGACCGGATATCAGATGAAAATTACCAATGTAGTTCAGGTCTCCTGCAATGTTTATGAGTTGGGCGTAACGATGAACTCAACAATACCGACACAACTAGTGAAGCTTGCAAATTTTCAGTGTGGTATACAGGTCAATCCAGCAATTATACCACCAGGCGCCACCGTTGATATTGCATTGATTCCCGGATCGTCAACCATCACGAATACAGCTCAGCGTCCCGGGCCAGAAAAGTTTCTTTTTAACCCGACAACAAACTGCATTCAGGTTGCCCCGGTAGTTCCGGTAGGATCGGCTGCAGCCTCCTCCGTTCCCATGACAGGTTTTACACTTTTCAAGATTCGTGTAGCCTGCTCCCAGCCTTTTGTGGCAGGGGAAAGCACCAACCACACCTGGAACTTTATATTTCCGCCTACTTATCCGACCAAAGTTTTTGCTTACATAGGCACCACCAATACAGACATCACCAATCCGGCGAATCATTTATTTGTACCTCCGTCTGACATCACCTTTGCAGGTGGTTTTCCTGATCCGGTAGCACAAACTGTGACAACCGACATGACCTCATTCTGTAACCTTCCGGGCACAGGCGCCACCATCTCACTCGCGTCCACCCAGTCAGGCTACACCTATTATCTATACAGTGACGGCGTATTGGTTCCCGGAACAGAAGGCATGATATTCGGAAGTGGCACCACAGAATCCTTTCCACATCTTGCCACCGGGAGTGTAATGTCCGTAGAAGCCGTAGGCTGTGTTGGTACGATTCCGATGCTCAACACCATCGCTTTAACGCCGATTCCCCCGGTCACTGTTGATGTGACCATAAGTGCGAATCCTGGAACCACAGTCACCCCCGGAACTATGGTAACCTATACTGCCGATGCCCCCAATGGTGGATCAGCTCCCTTTGCCATCTGGCATGTTAATGGAGTTCCTGATTACAACACCTTTGATCCTATCTATTACTATACCCCTGTCGATGGAGACCAGATTTACTGTTTGTTTTATCCCAGTGCAGAAGTATGCACCCCTGATATGGAAGTCACGTCCAATGTTTTGGTCATGACTGTAGCCAATTTACCTGTCGTATATGATGTCACCGGTGGCGGCACAGTCTGTCAGGGCGACAATGCCATCATCAACCTGAGTGGTTCAGAAACCACGTTTGGTTATCAGCTGTATAAAGATGGCATTGCTTACGGACCGATCATTGCGGGCACGGGCCTTCCCTTAACATGGAATGTCACAGAAGCAGGCATATACACCGTCATGGCTGATGCCACTCTGATGAACGGCAGTGCAGAAGTGATTGTGATCCCCAACACCAGCAATACCACGACCATCAGTGCGTGTGATACCTACACCTGGGCAGAAAACGGTATGACCTATACCACTTCAGGCACCTACACCTCAGTAGTTGGCTGTCACACAGAGATTCTGGATTTGACAGTAATTCCAAGTTCAACCAATACCACAGTGTTGACAGAATGTGACAGTTACTTCTGGGCAGTAAGTGGCATGACTTACACAACCACAGGAATTTACACAGAAGTTGTGGGTTGTGTAACAGAAGTTCTTGATCTGACGATCATTCCGAGCACCAGCAATACCACGACCATCAGTGCGTGTGATACATACACCTGGGCAGAAAACGGCACGACCTATACCGCCTCAGGCATATACACAGTTGTAACGGGCTGCCACACAGAAATCCTTGACCTTACAATCATACCAAGCACAAGTAACACAACCACATTGACAGTCTGTGACAGTTACACCTGGGCAGAAAACGGTATGACCTATACCACTTCAGGCACCTACACCTCAG
>CAYMAZ010000013.1:71744-73280 GCA_964388575.1 uncultured Bacteroidales bacterium
ACCACATTGACAGTCTGTGACAGTTATACCTGGGCAGAAAACAACATGACCTATACCACTTCAGGCACCTACACCTCAGTAGTTGGCTGTCACACAGAGATTCTGGATTTGACAGTAATTCCGAGCACCAGCAATACCACGACCATCAGTGCATGTGATACATACACCTGGGCAGCAGACGGCATGACGTACACCGCCTCCGGTACCTACACAGTAGTAACGGGATGTCACACAGAGATTCTGGATCTGACCATTCATCCATCATACTACATTGTAGAAAACGTTTCAGTATTTGATTATGAACTTCCTTATGTATGGCAGGGGAATAGTTATATGGCAACAGGTCAGTACTTTGCCAACTATCAGTCAGTCTTTGGATGTGACAGCATCTATGAGCTGAACCTGCTGGTGAAAGTATCAGAACCTCTATGGGTAAGCAAGAATGTAGGAACAGCAGTACAGGCGAACTGGAGTCCGATACCTGGAGCCACCTTGTATCAGTTAAGGTACAGGGAATTGCCTTCAGGCAGCTGGTTCTATGTAACGCAGTCCACACAGTTGAACAGAAAGGTATATCCATTGATTCCGGGTACAACGTATGAAATGGAAATCAGACACAAAGAAGGATTGGCATGGGAAAACTGGAGTGCAGCTTATGCTCCCATCGTATTCACCACCAATGTAATAGGATTCACCGCCACATATGATATCGGGACCAAACTCATGTTGGAATGGACCGAACTGGATGATGTATCCTCTTACATATTGCAATACAGGAAGACCGGCGATCTGTCATGGATGACAAAAGGCTTCTACAGCACCAACGAAGCGGTTATGGGAGCACTTGATGAAAGCACATCTTATGATTTCAGAGTATGCCCGCGTTACAATGAAGTTTCATTCAACTGGTCACAGGTTGGCGCCTTGACATCGAATTATATAGTCATAGACGTAATGAACTATGATGGAATGTCAGCAGACTTCAGCTGGGCTCCGGTAATGAATCCGGCGGCAGATGCATACTATCTGCAAACCAGAGAAGTGGGTATGACCTCAGTGAACAGCTATTATACCACGACCAATTCAAGATCAGTAACCAATATGGTTGCTGGCGTCATGTATGAATACAGGCTTGTAGTTCGCTATTCAGGAGTTTCCTGGGGAGCCACAAGCTGGAGGCCACTTGTTTCAGGAAGTAAGGAAGAAACAACAGTTATTCAGCCAATGAACGAACTGAATGTGTATCCGAACCCTGTAAGTGAAATGTTGACAGTTGAACTTATGACAACTGCAGATGCCACCCATGTATGGAAACTGTATGATGTAAACGGAAAGCTTGTTATGAGCGGAACCAATACAATCACATCAGGATTAAATTACATGCAGATTGAAACCGGACAATTGCCCACAGGAATGTACATGTTACAGTCGAACTTCAACGGCATGGTTCGTACATCAAGAGTTATCAAGCAATAATCAGGGTATTATTGCAAAACAGAAAAACCGTCCGGAAGAAATTCCGGACGGTTTTTTTAT
>CAYMAZ010000014.1:0-32199 GCA_964388575.1 uncultured Bacteroidales bacterium
AACCTGGACAGGCAGAACCAAAATCTGCAGTGCTACCGTTACACCATCGGACAGTTCAAAAACTTTTGCAAAATTAGTAATAATTTAAACACAAAATCATTTTTTTTGCCATTTAGACAATATTCATGATTCATATTGTGCTTTTGAGATTATTATACTTGGGACTGTTCAAATGATTTAAACCCATTCCCGATGATTTCGTTGGCATCTATGACCGTCATAAAAGCATTGGGATCTTCTTTGTATATAAAATTTTGCAGGATTGCCATTTCGCGTCGGTTGACAACTGTAAAAATCATTTGTTTCTCCTCTCCGTTATACATACCTTTAGCCTGAATCAATGTACCGCCTCTTTGCAGATCATTGAGAATCTTGTCTCTGATGACTTCATGTTTATCAGAAATTATAAATATTGTCTTATCATAGCTAATTCCCTGCATAACAATGTCAACCATTTTGCCGGTAATAAAGATCACAATCCAGGAATAAAGGGGAATTTTCCAATCCTCAAATGCAACAAGTCCAAGCAAAACAATGGCTGCATCAACAAAGATCAGCAATTGCCCTACAGGAAGTTTCGTATATTTGGCAATGATCATTGCAATAATATCACTTCCTCCTGAGCTTGCACGGGATTTAAAAACAAGCCCCAGGCCCAGTCCGACAAGAACACCCCCGAAAATTGATGAAAGCAAAGCATCTCCTTCTACAAGCGGCTCATAACCCCATGTGAACTCAAGTAATGTTATAAATCCTGATAACAGCACAAATCCAAAAATTGTTTTAATTCCAAAACGGGGACCAAGTATACGAATACCAATTATTGTCAGTGGAATATCCATCAATAACCCACTGATACCAATGGGAAACCCAAAAAGGTGATGGAGTATAATTGCAATTCCATAGACACCTCCGGGTGCAAGCTTGTATGGCGAAATAAATAACACAAACCCAAGTGCCATGATAAATGTTCCAACAACAATAAATGACCAAACCTTTAACCATGATTTTGTAAACGGTTTCTCCTTCGTAATGTAGCCCATAATCATTTTTTTAAAGAATTTGCAAAATTACAAACATTTTACTGAATCAGGATTAGTCATCTGGAAACAAATGATTTGTTTTTGATCCAATAACTCAATATATGCATTTATGATTTCTTTATGCTGTGATCTTAAAAATATTGTATTAAACATGTACGCTAAATACATATTTTATTTATGTCGGAAATATGTTTTAACAGATTGTTTTTTCAATTCGACAAATGGCGTTTGTCTGACTTCAAAATATCTGAAAAAACGACTATATTTGCGCACTGAAAATTTGTTAACGATTTAAATACCAAAACACAATGCAAAAATTAAAATTAACATTCCTGGCAATTCTTCTGTTCGTCGGAGGAATTACATTCAGAGCCAATGCATCCAATCCGCCTGACGAAGGCATGTGGCTGCCCATCTGGATAGAAAAATTAAATTACAACGACATGAAAAAACTGGGGTTTAATCTGAAGCCTGAACAGGTTTATAGTGCAGAACAACCCAGTCTGAAAGATGCAGTTGTTGGTCTTGGCCAGAAAGATTACGGCATCAGTATGTTTTTCTGTACAGGAGAGCTTGTCTCTGAAAAGGGTCTGATTCTCACAAATCATCACTGTGCCTATGATGCAATTCAGTCACTAAGTTCTGTTGAGTTTGATTACCTGACAGACGGATTCTGGGCGTATCGTCATGAAGAAGAATTATCAATTCCCAACATGACCATTTCAATACTGCAAAGAATGGAAGATGTGACCGGACAAGTTCTTGAAGGAGTTACCCATTCCATGACAGAATCTGAAAGAGATGGAATGGTCAGCAAGGCCATTAAAAACATTGAACGTGAGGCATCTGAAAAGGGAAAATACAATGTCTATGTTAAAAGTTTCTTTGAAGGGAATGAATATTATTTATATGGATATGAAACATTTCGTGATGTCCGTCTGGTGGGAGCACCTCCTTCATCAATCGGAAAGTTCGGAGGAGATACTGACAACTGGATGTGGCCACGTCACACAGGAGATTTCACTTTTCTAAGAGTTTACTCAGCACCTGACGGAACACCCGCTGATTACAGCAAAGATAACATTCCGATGAAACCAAAGCATTATTTACCCGTTTCAGTAAAAGGTGTTGATAAGGGTGACTTTTCAATGGTGTTTGGTTTTCCCGGTACAACTGACAGATATTTGTCATCTTATGGTGTTGATTTTCAACTACAATACAATAATCCGCTTGTTGTAAGTATCAGAGATCTGAAACTTGAGATTTTGAAAACATATATGAATCTTGACCCAAAGATTAGAATACAATATGCTTCAAAATATGCACAAACGGCAAACTACTGGAAGTATTTCATCGGCCAGTCCAAAGGATTGAAACTTCACAAAGTATTTGAACGCCGCAAAAAACTTGAAGATGATTTCATGGTATGGGTCAATAAAGACAATGAACGCAAAGAACTTTACGGCAACATCTTTAACGATTTAGAAACCGGATACAAAGAGCTTGAAAAATCAGCCATTCTTTTGAAATATCTTGAAGAAGCAGTATTTCAGGGACCAGAATTCATTTATTTTTCCTTTGGAATGTTTCAGTTATACGGTGCTTTGAATCAGCAAAATGAAGCCGGAAAGGGAGATAAAGCAAATTTTGAAAGTGTTATCAAAGATCAGGCTGATGCATTCGCAGCAAAACTTGACGGACATTTTAAGGATTACAATATCGATGTTGATAAGCATTTGTTTGTGGCACTGATTGGTAAAATGTACAGTGAGCTGGAAAGCTCACAACACCCTTCCGTATTTGAACAGGTTCAGAAAAAATATAAGGGGAATTTTCAAAAGTGGGCTGATCAGATTTATGCAAAATCTATACTGGTTGACCAGAACCGGCTTGAAGCATTTCTTAAGAAACCCAGCTATAAAGTACTTTCTAAAGATCCGGGCTGGGAGGTGACAATGTCAATGGTAAATCTCATCCGTTCCGTATATGGTGATTATGGCGCAGTAGAAGAAAAAATCAACCGTGCCAACAGGTTATTTGTTGAGGGCATCAGACAGATGTTACCAGATAAAAAGTTTTATCCCAATGCCAATTCAACAATGAGAATGTCTTACGGGAAAATTCTTGACTACTTCCCGGCCGATGCAGTTCATTATGATTTTTCTACAACAATGAACGGTATTCTGGAAAAAGAAGATCCGAAATCTGATGAGTTCAATGTACACCCAAAGCTCAAAGAACTGATTCACAAAAAAGATTTCGGTCAATATGGCAACAATGGGACACTGAATGTGTGTTTTTTGAGTGACAATGATATTACAGGTGGTAATTCTGGCAGTCCTGTGATCAATGGAGATGGCCATTTAATCGGCATTGCTTTTGACGGCAACTGGGAGTCCATGAGTGGTGATATCCAATATGAGCCATCTGTACAAAGAACAATATCTGTTGACATCAGATATGTGTTGTTTGTTGCAGAAAAATTTGCCGGTGCAAAAAATCTCATTGACGAAATGACGATTATCCGATAGGAAAAAATTAACTGACTTACGAATCTCCCTCAGGTTTCCGGACATTATCCAAAAGATTTTCCTGATATTTGAGGGAGGTTTTTTTTATAACAAAGTTGTTTTTGTTTTACATGATGCTCTTTCACTGGGTTCAATAATGTGCGAGCTGACTCTCCTCCTGTATCATTGTCTTTCAGATAATTTTTTAACACGATTTTTACTAAGTCATTTCAATTGGTAGTTGATTCATTGTTACAACAATTAAAAAATTCAACAAGTAGCATTTCTGAAAATAAAAACATGCTATCTTCGTTACATAAAATTGCGCATGAAGAATATATTAATTTTATTTTCTGCAGTTATTATGTATTTCGGTACATCTTCTGCACAAACACCTGACCCTGTGCAGTTTTCGGGAGTGGTTGTCACAAGTGACAGTTTAAAATCTGTCCCCTTTACGCACATTGTCATTAAAGGTACAAACAAAGGAACAATTTCAGATTTTTACGGATTTTTTTCATTTGTTGCACGACCCGGTGATGTGGTTATTTTTTCAGCTGTTGGTTTCAAAAAAGGATATTACAAAATTCCCGATACACTTTCAACTGACCATTACACAATGTTTCAGGTAATGCAAACAGATACAGTGTATCTTCCGGAAACAATTATCTATCCGTGGCCAACACCATCACAGTTTAAAAGCGCATTCATTTCCTTACAAATTCCAGATGACGATTATGACAGAGCACTCAAAAACATTGCAATGATGACTATGAAGGATTTTATGAAAACCCCCATGGATGGCAGCATGAATTACAGAAACTACATTCAGCAACAAATTCAGAATTATTATACAATCGGGCAAATGCCTACCAACAATCTTCTCAATCCGTTTGCATGGGCAGCGTTTATCAAAGCATGGCAAAACGGAGATTTTAAGAAACCCGCTGTTGATTATTTCCACTCATATCCGCCTGATTAACCATATGCTTTTAAATGAATTTTGTATTTTTGCCCGCTAATTTCAACTCATGACACTTAAAACCAGACACTTCATCTCAGTCATACAAACAATTATGTTGTTTGTATTTCTTGCCATGTCTAGAGATCTGCCTGGACAAAACAGAGCAGTTATTAAGGGTCATGTTCTGGATGAAAAAAACAGATATCTTGAACTTGTTAATGTGGGGGTGCTCAATACTTCTATCGGGACAGTTTGTAATGAAAAAGGATACTATGAGCTTTCTGTTCCGGCGGAGGAACCGATCATTCTTGTTTTTTCGCGTGTGGGATATGAAGCCAGACGAATGGAACTGAAGCTTCGGAAAGGGGAATTACGAACACTTAATATCGCATTAACACCACTGATCACAACGTTTCCAACAGTTGATATTGTTGAAGACAGAGCATCAAAAGAAGGCATGCAGAAAATTGATATCAAAGTTGTGAACTTTGTTCCAAGCACAGGTGGAATTGAAAAACTCGTCCTTCTCACTGCACCGGGTGTGTTTTCAACATCTGAGCTGTCATCCACATATTCTGTGCGGGGTGGCAATTATGATGAAAACCTTGTTTACATCAATGATATTGAAGTTTACAGACCATTTTTAATCCGATCCGGCCAACAGGAAGGGCTAAGTTTTCTCAATTCTGATCTTGCCGGTTCTGTTTTGTTTTCTTCAGGCGGATTTGATGCTTCATATGGTGACAAAACTGCATCTGTACTTGATGTTCATTACCGGCAACCAGAGAAATTTGCTGGAACCTTCTCCGGTGGATTGCTTGGCGGAAATCTGCATCTTGAAGGTGCATCAAAGGACACTTCATTTACCTATCTGACAGGTCTACGCTACAAAACAAGCAGATATCTCCTTGGTGCGATGGAAACCAAAGGAAATTACCAGCCAAATTTCGGAGACTTTCAGGCATTTCTCACATACAAATTCAACAAGAAAACTTCCTTGTCGTGGCTGGGTTATGTCAGTAAAAACACATACAACCTTATTCCTGAAACACGTGAGACTTCATACGGAACAATCAATGAGGCTTACCGGCTTACAATCTATTTTTCCGGAGAAGAAACTGACAGATTTGACCTTTATAAGAATGCATTCATTCTGACTCATAAGCCCAGTGATCAAACACAGTTAAAATTTATCACCACCGCTTTTATTTCCAATGAAGAAGAGACATATGACATTCTGGGTCAGTATTGGATTGGACGACTGGAAACCGATTTTGGCAAACCTGGATTTGGTGAAGTCTCTGAAGAACGTGGTGTTGGGGCTTTTCTGAACCATTCCAGAAATTTTCTGACTGCAAGTGTCATCAACGCTGAACACAGGGGTAAACACTTTGGAGACAAGTGGTTATCCCAATGGGGGATCAAAATTCAGCACGAACAAATCACTGATAAAATCAATGAATGGACATATCTTGACTCTTCGGGATTTTCACTGCCTCATGCAGGTGATTCTGTCGGATATGTCAATCCGGGCATGCAACCATATCAATATCTGACAATCCATGATACGCTAAGATCAACAATTGAACTCAGTTCAATGAGGTATTCAGGTTTTTTTATGGTTACACGTGTATTTGATCTTGACACCAATAAAATGATTCTGACGGCTGGGGTCAGGTCAAGCTACTGGGATTTAAACGATCAGTTTCTTGTCAGTCCCAGAGCAACAATCAGTTATAAACCAAAGAAAAGCAAAAGGCTCACTTACCGGCTTTCGGCAGGATTGTATCATCAGCCACCATTTTACAGGGAACTGCGTAATACTGACGGTTCAATCATGACCAACGTGAAGGCACAGCAATCAATTCATTTTGTAGGAGGCACTGACATTGATCTGACAATCTGGAGAAGGCCGTTTAAATTTACAACAGAAATCTATTATAAACATCTGGATAACCTTATCCCTTATATTATTGATAATGTACGTATCCGCTACCTTCCCGAAATGAGATCAGAGGGTTATGCGACCGGAATTGACATGAAGATTAACGGTGAATTTGTCCCGGACATTGAATCGTGGGTGAATTTTTCATTTATGCAGACACAGGAAAACATCATCGGTGATTATTATGAAGTCTTTTACAACACTGACGGAGAACGAATATTACCGGGTTATACATTCAACGATACAATAGCATATAGTGAAGTGATCAATCCGGGGTATATTCCACGTCCAACTGATCAGCGGATCAATTTCAGTTTATTTTTTCAGGATTATCTGCCGAATAATTCCACATTCAAAATGCACCTTGGAATATTTTTCGGAACAGGACTTCCCTTTGGCGCACCGAACACTGAAAAGTATAAACATACATTGAGAATGCCATCATACAGACGTGTAGATGTAGGATTTTCAAAACAACTTTTCAGTGAAGGCGGAAGACGTGTCCGGGGACTGAGTAGAATCCAAAATGCATACATCAGCCTTGAAATTTTCAATCTTCTTCAAATCAACAACACAATATCATATATCTGGGTTGCAGATGTCACAGGCAGACAATACGCAGTGCCCAATTATCTGACTCCGCGGCAGCTCAATGTGAAATTGTTGGTTCAATTCTAAATTATTGTTACTTAATTCGAATTGTTTTTAATAATTGTCACCAAGAACCAATAAACCAAATATCCATGAAAAAATCAATCTTTCTTATGCTGAGCATTTTACTTGCTCAGTTGCTTATTGCACAAAATGGAAATGTGAAAGAATTACATCCACCTGTTAGTTCTGTTGTTATTTACACAGAAGGTGTTGAAGTCAGTCATCAAACAGAAATTCAGCTTTCAGAGGGACAAAATCAGATTATTTTCAAAGGGCTTTCTCCCAGACTTGATTACCGGAGCCTGCGTGTGAATGTTAATGTTGGAGTATCTGTTCTTTCGGTGATGCATAAAATTGATCATCTGACAGTTCAAACTGAAAAGCCACGAATTCGACAGGTCAGGGACTCGTTAAAGATCATAAATTCTGCAGTCACATTATTACGTAATGAATTGGATGCATTGAATGTACAACGTGATCTGCTGTTGAAAAACCAAACTGTTGGTGGAAATGAAACCGGGACACCAATTGCTGAACTTCAAAAAACGGCAGATTTCTTTCAGAGCCGAATTTTTGATATTAATAAAAGGGTAAGCAAAATTCAACTCGATCTGGATGAAAACAGTCAAATTGTTGCAAAACTCAATGCAGAGCTGAACGAACTGAATGCAAGTATGAATTTTCAGCGATCCGAAGTAACTGTATTATTTGCTGTTGAACATCCTCATAAGGTGAAGATTGATTTGCGATATTATATAGCAGATGCCGGATGGGCTCCTTTTTATGAGATCAGAGCCGAAGATATTGACAGGCCCCTGATACTGAATTATAGGGCAAAAGTGTTTAACAATACAGATATTGACTGGGAAAGCGTTCCTGTGATGCTTTCGACAGCAGATCCTAATAAAAGCGTAAATTATCCTGTTCTTGTTCCCTGGAAATTGAATTTTTCAGGAAGTACCGGATCTATTGCTGAAAAAAACCCATATCAGATGTCAAACCTGAATGACAATTATTTTCTTCAACAGCAGGAGCAGTCAAAATTTATTCAGAAAAGAGGAAGCGTAAGTTTCGTGCCTATTTCAGTCTCTGAATTAAGCATTGAATTGCCCCTTGAACAGAAATATTCTATTCCAAGTGACGCAAAGCCATACATTGTTGAAGTCGGAGAATTTGATATTACAGCAACATACAGGCATATCTGTGTTCCAAAGATGGAAAAAAGTGTATATCTGATGGCTCAGATCACAGGTTGGGAAGATCTGAATCTTGTGGAAGGAGAAGCCAATGTATATTTTGCTGAAACCTATGTGGGAAAATCATATATCTACACAAGAGAAGTGAGTGATACACTGAATTTATCCCTTGGACGGGATAAAAAAGTGATTTTGACGCGTTCCAATGTGAAAGATTTTACTTCAAAACAATTTTTAGGCGGAAAGACAAAAGAAACATTCAGATACCAGTACGAGGTTAAAAATAATCGTAAAGCACCGGTTAATATTGAAATCATTGATCAGGTACCGGTATCAGAAAATTCTGAAATCGAAGTTTTTGTTGAAGAAATTTCAAATGCTGAGTATTTTATTCTCACAGGAATGCTGCACTGGAGATTTGATCTTTCTCCGGAACAGAAACAAACTTTTGAGATGCAGTATTCTGTGAGGTATCCAAGAAACAAACAGGTGCAAACAAAAACGTCCAGACAAAGGACATTGTATGCCCCCTCATTTTTGTAGATCATAAAATGGTGTTCAAGACGTTCAGCTATTTCAACTGATTTTTCAATTCTTCAAGGAAATATCTGACTGAAACAAGGGAACGAATCACTTCATCTTTGTCTCTGAATGCTTTTGTATCATGATTGAGTTTATCCCGTGCGCCCTTTATTGTCAGGCCTTCCGTTTTCAGCAATGTGTGAATGCGTATAAATGTGTCAAAATCAGATTGGGTATACAGGCGAACACCTCTTTTGTTTCTCTGTGGGTTGATGAATTTTTCAAATTCCTTTTCCCAAAAACGAAGCAAAGAAGTATTGACCCGGAGATGTTCAGCAATTTCACCAATACGGTAATAAAATTTTTTATCTCTTTCTGCGTTATCCACAAGCTTACTTTTTAAACTGCGAAGTTATAAAATAGTTTGCATTCAAAAAATTATTATCTTTGCAAAAGTTTTGAAAAGCACATGAAGAAAAGAAAATATTTTATTGATATAGAGGCTGTTGGCATTATCAGAGAGACAAAAAAACTCCCTTTTTTCAAAAAATCATGGGTAAGTGGTACCGGAATTTCTTTGGTTTTAGGTATTGTAATTGCAATTATTTTCTTTCAGTTGTTTGATTCTCCATCAGAAAAACGTTTGCAGAACCAGATTGATTCTTACCAGATAAAATATCAAATATTAAACACACGCACAAGCCAACTGATTGAAGGTATTCAGAACCTTGAAGAAAAGGATGACAATACCTATCGTGTGATTTATGAGATGAATCCGGTCCCTGATGACATGCGTAGAGCTGGTATTGGTGGGGCTATTCATTACAGGGAGTTGTTTGATTCTGATAACACAAAAATTGCAGGCATTTCAATGCGCAACATTGACCTTGCACTTCGCAAAATGCAGGTGCAGTCAGGTTCCTTCAGTGAACTTGAAAAGGCAGCGCTGGAAAAGGAAAAAATGCTTTCAAGCATCCCTACAATTATGCCTGTATCAAAAGAAAAGATCAGAGTTACATCGTTGTTTGGATGGAGAAGAAATCCGTTTAACAGAAATGTCAGAAGCTTTCACAGTGGAGTGGATTTTGCCGGAAAACCCGGAACCCCCATTTATGCAACCGGCGATGGTGTCGTTGAGAAGAACGGAAGAATGTCAGGCTATGGAATTGTTGTTGTGATCAATCATGGATACGGATATAAAACTGTATATGCTCATTTATCAAAAGCATCTGTCAAAACCGGTGAAAAGGTAAAGCGTGGCAATGTGATTGGCAAACTCGGACGAACAGGCATTGCTACAGGTCCACATCTGCATTATGAAGTCGTTAAAAACGGACAGAAGGTTAATCCGATGAATTATATTACAAGTACTCTCACCAGAGAAGAATATAACACCATACTTGAACAGTCAGAAAAACTGTAGTTTGCTTAGGGACGTTCAGTGGTTTTATTATTCATAGATGATGAGAAAAACATCTTCATCATCTTTTTTCATCAGATACTTTTCCCGGGCAAATTTTTCCAGTGCTTTTCTGTCAGTTTTGTATAATTCAAGAAGTTCCCTGTTCTTCGCAATCTGTTCCAGGTAATAATTTTTTTCCTTTCTTACTTCTTTCAGTTCTTTTCTATACTTAAAGACTGAGATCAATCTGTTAACATCAAAGAAAACAATCCAGACAACAAAAAAAATCCCAACAAGGAAATACTTGTTTTTCAAAATGGGAAGAAGTTTTTTCATCATAGGACAAAATTAGGATAAAAATCAGAAATGAAGATTATTTTGTGCTTCGAATTCAAATTTTGTATCAACTCAGCATATAAAAAAAGTGTTTCCTGCATTTCATTCAGTGAATTTTAAAATTTGAGGTTCAAGAATAATTTACACCAGGTGTTTATAATAAATGTTCATTTTCAAACGAAAATTCTTGATTTCAGCGTAAAAATTTCCTAACTTTGTCAGAATTATGTAACTTTTCCCATGAAAAGCAACAGGTCTTTATTTCTGGAAACCGCACCAAGTGTGTGTGTGGTTCGACAAATTCGCCTCAGAAAAAAAGGTATTTTATCTATGCATTATTCAACAATAAATTCTGCATTGAATACAATATTCAGCCATCAAAACCTTTAATGTCATGAAACAATCAAAACTTTTATTCATCCTGCTCCTGCCAATGCTTTTTGCATAGGGAGTGAAGGGACAGGAATATCATAAACTTTTACAGGACAATGTAGATTGGGATGTTCTGACAGCAGATCCATCATTTAACCCTTTTTGCAATTATGTTGGAGGAGGCAGGTTTTTCTTACGGGGTGATACTACAATTCAGGGGAATGATTACAAGATTATCAATTGCATAAAAATTATTTCACCCGGACCCTTTTGCCCGCCTTTTTTTGTAACCCAGGATACTGTATTCAGGCAAGGATATATCAGAGAAGATACAATTGCGAAAAATGTTTTTGTTTATGAGACTAATTATCAAAGTGATGAACTGTTGTTTGATTTCAGCTTGTCTGTTGGTGACACTTTGTTTTCTTACTACAATTTTTGCGGAGATTTAATAGTTGACAGCATTGGGACAATTAACTTGTTTAATTCAGAGACCCGTAAAATTTTCTTTCTGAACAACTACGAGTATTTCATTGAGGGTCTTGGAGGCTCTCAAGGCTTTATGAACCCCCAGTGTCAAGCAATTGGCAGTTGGAATCAACAATGTTGTGTTTTAATAAATGGAGTAGCAATTTATGATTTCTTATGCGGCAGTTGTTTTCAGGTTATGAAAATTGAAAGGCATGAATCATCTTCGTACATAACTATTTATCCAAATCCAACATCTGATTTTTTAAACATCGAGATTAATAAGCCTGAAGAACCAGGCGCAATTACTCTGACCGACATCACCGGCAGAGTTGTGTTGCAAAGCACATTCACCAGCAGAATTGATGTATCACATTTGCCCAAAGGCATGTATTTATTAAGTGTTTATACAAATACAGAAAAATTTGTCAGGAAAATTATTGTTCATTAATAATTGAAATCATTAATGTCCGATTAAAATTCTCTGATTTTTTGCCACCCTTCCGCTGCCGCACTCAGCATAGGCGAGTTTCGTATGGCAAAGGTTTTTAGCCATACATTTTTTTGAATAATAACTTTTTACACTTGCCAAATTTACGTAAAAAAAGTAAGTTAAGTTTTCAGATTAACATAAAACACCCGAATCAAACTCCCTTTCGGTTCATCCCGGATTTTTCAGGATAAAAAAAATGCCGGCAAAAACCGGCACTTTTATAAAAGTTATGGAGAATTTTTTAATAGTCCATTCCGCCCATACCGCCCATTCCACCTGGCATCGGAGGCATTGGTTTGTCTTCTTTAATTTCTGACACAACACATTCTGTTGTGAGGAGCATTCCTGCCACTGAAGCAGCATTCTCAAGCGCTACACGTGCAACTTTGGTCGGGTCAATCACGCCGCTTTCATAAAGGTTTTCATATTTTTCAGTGTATGCATTGAAGCCGAAATCATTCTTGCCTTCTCTCACTTTCTGAACAACAACGGCACCTTCAAGTCCTGCATTCTGAACAATCTGTCTCAGTGGCTCTTCAAGTGCGCGACGGATAATTTCCATCCCAACTTTTTCATCCTCATTTGCGAACTGCATGCTTTCCAAAGAGTCAAGTGCTCTCAGGTATGCAACTCCACCCCCCGGAACAATTCCTTCTTCCACTGCAGCTCTGGTCGCATGAAGTGCATCATCAAAGCGGTCTTTCTTTTCTTTCATTTCAACTTCACTGGCAGCGCCAACCTGGATCACAGCAACACCTCCTGCTAATTTTGCAAGGCGTTCCTGAAGTTTTTCACGGTCGTAATCTGATTTTGTTGACTCGATCTGAGCTTTAATCTGATTGATTCTTCCGTGAATGCTGTCTTTTGAACCACGTCCACTGACAATGGTTGTGTTTTCTTTGTCAACGGTAATCTTATCTGCCTGTCCGAGGTGTGACAGATCAGCATCTTCCAGCTTGAATCCCTTTTCTTCTGAAATTACCTGACCACCGGTCAGAATGGCGATATCTTCAAGCATTTCTTTTCTTCTGTCGCCAAATCCTGGAGCTTTTACAGCAACAATCTTCAAAGAACCACGAAGTCTGTTCACAACAAGCGTTGCAAGTGCTTCGCTTTCTACATCTTCAGCAATAATAAGTAATGGTTTTCCTGTTTGAACAACCTTTTCCAAAACAGGCAACAGATCTTTCATGACAGAAATTTTCTTGTCAAAAATCAGAATATAGGGAGTTTCGTATACTGTCATCATTTTCTCAGTGTCTGTCACAAAGTATGGTGAAATATAACCGCGGTCAAATTGCATCCCTTCAACAACATCAACAGTTGTTTCTGTTCCTTTTGCTTCTTCAATGGTAATCACACCTTCTTTTTTAACTTTGCGCATTGCTTCTGCAATAACTTTTCCGATTTCAGGTTCATTATTTGCAGAAATAGTAGCAACCTGTTCAATTTTTTCAGTGCTGTCACCGACTTCTTTTGACATCTTTTTCAGTTCTGTAACGACTTGAGCAACAGCCTTATCAATTCCACGTTTTAAATCCATTGGGTTGGCGCCAGCAGTGACATTTTTCAGTCCTGAAGTGATAATTGCCTGGGCAAGAACTGTTGCGGTGGTTGTACCGTCACCAGCAACATCATTGGTTTTGCTTGCAACTTCCTTGACAAGCTGGGCACCAAGATTTTGTTCCTTATCCTTGAGTTCAATTTCTTTTGCAACGGTTACGCCATCTTTAGTTATTGCAGGCGCTCCGAAAGATTTTTCAAGGATCACGTTGCGGCCTTTTGGCCCTAATGTAACTTTTACCGCATTTGCAAGAGCATCAACACCTTCTTTTAATGCATTGCGGGCTTCCAAATTAAATGTTATCTGTTTTGCCATAATTTTTATTTTTTTAAATTCATTGTTAATTAAATAATTGCCAGAATATCAGATTCACGCATGATCAGAAAGTCATTTCCATCAACGTTGATTTCTGTACCTGCATATTTTCCGTAAAGAACAACATCCCCGGATTTTACTGTCATGGGTTCATCTTTTTTTCCCGGACCTGCAGCAACGACAGTTCCTCTCTGTGGTTTTTCCTTCGCTGTGTCGGGAATAATGATTCCGCCTGCAGTCTTCTCTTCCGCTGGAGAAGGCTCAATCAAAACGCGGTCTGCTAATGGTTTAATGTTTACACTTGCCATAATTTTTCAATTTTAATTTATATTTCTGATTAATATGATGTTCCTTAATACTGGATATGAAATTCATTTCCAATTCGCCGGATTATCGAATTTTATGCCAAATGATCCCAATCAGACATTTGTGTCATTTTTGTCAGTATTTCAGAAAATATTCATGACAAATCTGACAGAATAAACGTAAAACTCTATGAATTGAGAATGACAAATTGATATATTTACTCCTTTTCCAATGATTCTAATGGCTACCCGTCTAAAATACTCCAGCAATTCACCGGATAAATCCGACTTTTAAATCTGAATGTTAATACCATTGATTCAAAAAATGATGGAGATATTCGATTTCAGCACGTAACTACGGCATGTTAGATTTCTTCAGAAAATGAAAAAATCTGACATTTTGACAAAAAAATTTAAAATAGAATACAACATCCTTAAAACCTGAAAATTGAGATTTTCAAAAACAGATTAACACAGAAAATCGTTAACCAGATCGGTTGAATTACTCCTCTTCAGCTTCGGGAGCTGGAGTAAAAGGAACAGGTGCCTGTTCTTCAAGATATGATTTTACTTCACTGCCTTGTGCCTCTGTCTGACCTCTTGGAATAATAAATACTGACAACAGACTGAAAACAAGCAAAACAATTGCAAGTGTCCATGTCGCCTTTTCAAGAAAGTCAGCTGTCTGACGAACACCCATTACCTGACCTGACGACTGGAAATTTGAAGCCAAACCACCACCTTTTGAATTTTGAACCAAAACAATCAACGCAAGAAGGATACAGGTGATCAAAATTAAAACCGCGATAAATGCATATGATATCATAACTTTTCCTTTGACTTATTAATGTTGTTGTAAATTTTCAATTTGGGATGCAAAGTAACTACTTTTTTCCGGATATTTCAAAATTAATTGCTTAAATATTTCAATGGCTTTATCTTTTTTTCCCTGTGCGATATATATTTTTGCTAGCGTTTCGGAGATAATATCAAAATTATCTTTTGTGCTTTGTTCAGCAAGGTCTGATAAATTGTTGTAGTTTTTATCAATTTTGATAGACGGTTCTTTCTCAATAAAATGTTCAATTTTTTCAATCTGACTTTTCAGTTTATTGATTTTATTTAAACCAATGTTGTCCTGATCTGTCTGAGGATCTTCACTTACACTTTTAGGTAAATCATTCTGATTCAGGAATCGATACAAGCGTTTTCGTGAAGGAACAAGTAAAGCCGTTTTATGCAATGCCTGAATATACTGATCTGATTGCTTTAATCTGCTTAATATCAGCATATTCAAATGAGGAGACCAGGGGAATTCGTTTAGCATGTCCTGCAGCTTCTCATATTCTGAATCTGAGATATTTTCAGGTATAGAGAGGCTTTTAATAAAGAGATCCTTTATCATATATTTATTATTTACCAATTCACGAGTGCTTTATTAAAAACATCATCCACAAGTTCTTCAGTTATCTGATCCAGGAGGTTATCTTCCACAGAAGCCAGAGTCAGCGAACTTGAAAACTGTTGAAATCTTGTAAAAGTGGATTCATAGTTCTTTTCTGGATGAATTTTATTGAAAAACCGAACATTAATTGTAACGTTGAGTTGTGTCAGCTGAGCTGTTTCATTGCCCTGTATTGCAACAGGCTGAATGTTGTAGTTTGTAATTTCTCCTTCAAAAGCAATATCACCGCCTGAATTTACCATAACAAGGCTTGTTTGTTGCAACATCCTGTCTCTCAGTCCTTCTGTCAGCTTCTGACTCAGCATTGGCTGAACAAGGGTGGCATTGTTCTGAAAATATCTCACTGAAAACGTTCTTGCTTCAACCGGAATATCTGCTCCGGTAAAAGAATATGAAACTCTGCATGAATTGCTCAATGACAGGATCAGAATTGCTGTCATTAAAGCCAGTAAAGGCCAAAACCAATGCCTGACTTTTCTTTTCATACTATTCTTCTATATCGTATGCTTTAATTTTACGATACAACGTTCGTTCTGAAATCCCAAGTTCGATGGCAGCACTTTTTCTTTTTCCGTTGTATTTTTGAAGGGCTTTCTGAATCAGATCTTTTTCCTTTTCCTGAATAGACAAATTTTCAGTAAAGACTTCCGGTTCCTGAACTTCTTCTGTATCATCACCAATGTGGTCATCATTGATAATAAGCGGTTCATCAGATGCAAACAATTTATTGCCGATATTTTTTGATTCGGCGTGCCTGAAAACATCTTTATCAGTGAGAATGTTCAGACTTGAAGTATCGATTTTTCCAGAAATACCGGTTTTATCAATCACGTATCCGAGAAGTCGTTTCAGTTCATTCACATCATCTTTCATGTCAAATAAAATTCTGTACAACAGGTCTCGGTCTGACAATGCTTCACCTAACTGTTTTCCTCCTTTATACAAAACTGGAAGATTAGAAAAATCATGATCAGGTAGATATTTTTTCAGAGTATCATGATCAATTTCACGTTTGTTCTCAATAATTGAAATTTGCTCAGCAATATTTTTAAGTTGTCTGACATTTCCGTGCCATCGATATTTCAGCAAAACATCTTTTGCACTTTCAGAAAGCTGAATAGCGGGCATATGATATTTCTGGGCAAAATCAGCTGAAAATTTTCTGAAAAGCAACAGAATGTCATCCTGTCTCTCTCTGAGCGGAGGGACAACAATGGGGACAGTATTAAGCCTGTAATACAAATCTTCACGAAACTTTCCCCTGCTGATTGCATCCGGAATATTGATATTGGTGGCGGCAACAACTCTCACATCAGTTTTAAGGACTTTTGATGAACCAACCCTGAAAAACTCACCTGTTTCAAGTACACGTAATAACCGAACCTGAGTTGACAAAGGAAGTTCAGCAACCTCATCAAGGAATATGGTTCCTCCGTTCACTTCTTCAAAATAGCCTTTTCTTGCCTCATGAGCCCCAGTAAAAGAACCCTTTTCATGTCCGAACAGTTCAGAATCTATTGTCCCTTCGGGTATTGCACCACAGTTCACAGCAATATATGGTCCGTGTTTCCGGCTGCTCATCTGGTGAATGATTTTTGGAAAAACCTCTTTTCCCGTACCGCTTTCACCGGTTATGAGCACTGTCAAATCAGTTGCTGCAACCTGACGTGCAACATCTATGGCCCTGTCAAGTACCGGAGAATTGCCAATTATTCCGTATCTCTGTTTGATTGATAATATGTCCATCCTAATTTCCTGTATATTACCCTACACATTATGTATTATATGAATCCGTAAAATTACAATATTTTTGTTATTTTGGAATTCTCTCATAAAATTTTATGTAAATCAGTATTTGCTGCTGCCTACAATCGTAAAAAAATCAGAAAGGTTTGAGCAAAACCTTTATTTCACACATTTCATGAATGGCATATTTTACACCCTCTCGTCCGAAACCTGAATTTTTCATACCGCCATAGGGCATGTGATCAATCCTGTAGGTGGGTGATTCATTAACCAGAATGGCCCCTGCACGGATATCCCTAAAAGCAGTGTTCATTTCCGAAATACTGTCTGTGAAAATGCCTGCCTGAAGGCCAAACTCAGAGTCATTAACCAAATCAACAGCCTGCTGAAATTCATCATATGGATCGATGGTTACAACTGGTCCAAAAACTTCATGCTTTCTCACTTTCATTAAAGGATTTGTGTTTGTCAGCACTGTCGGCTCAATATAATTACCTGTTCTTCCACCCCCGGCTTCAAGATGAGCTCCTTCTTCAACTGCTTCTGAAATCCACTTATGAACCCTGACTGAATTACCTTCATCAATCATGACCGAAACATCAGTATGTATGTCGAGAGGATTTCCATATTTCAAAGTTTGAACCTTTTTCAAGAATTCATCAAGAAACGTCCGGAAAATCTCTTTCTGAACAAAAATTCTCTGAGTATGAATACACACCTGCCCCGAGTAAGCAAAAGCACCCGTTACACATTTATTCACTGCTTCCAGCATATCAGCTCCCGGAGTTATGACTGCAGCTGCATTCCCTCCAAGTTCAAGTGTAATTTTTTTTTGTCCGCATTCATTTTTTAATTTCCATCCAATTTGAGGAGAACCTGTAAAGGATATTTTTTTGATTCTTTCATCGTAAATCAATGGTTTACTAACTTCGTGAGACATGGGCAAAGCTGAAAAAGCACCTTTTGGTAATCCGGATTCGTGTATGATTCTGGCAAGTTCAAGTGTTGAAACCGGTGTTGCCGATGCGGGCTTGATTATAACAGGACAACCGGCTGCAATTGCTGGTGCAACTTTATGAGCCACCAGATTGAGAGGGAAATTAAAGGGTGTAATTCCGGCTACCGTTCCCACAGGAAACAATTTAACCAGAGCTTCTTTGTTTTTTCCATGTGTAAACCAGTCAAGAGAAATCAATTCACTCATAATCCTCTTGCTTTCTTCAGCAGCGATTAGAAATGTCTGTGCAGCACGTTCTACTTCAGTCAGGGCATATTTCATTGGTTTCCCGGCTTCTTTTGCAATGATTTCCGCAAAATGATCCCGTTCTTCAAACAGACGATTGGAAATGTTTTTCAATATTTGAAAGCGTTCGGAAGAAGAAAGTGAAAACATCATTTTTTCTGCATGCACAGCAGCTGCTATAGCCTTTTTCAGCATGTGTTCATCTGCCAAACCGGCTTTAGCAAACATTGTTTGTGAAAATTTCTCATTCACATTTATATAATCTGTAGAATTTACAAACTCACCTGCAAGGTATACATTGAATATTTTCATTTTCATTAAAGATTTAAACTGCAAATATATTTATTTTAAAACACTCATAAAGCAACAACTTCTCATCTTTTAATCTTCTTTTTTTATTGATATTCAGGCTGTTGAAAGACATGTAACACATTCAAGGTAATTGAATTCAAAAATTATTTATAAATTTGTTATCCCAAACGAAAAAAAGTTTATATCTTTGCACCCCAATTTTATTAAACAGACGAAAAACCAAAACAAATGTACGCTATAGTTAACATTGCAGGACAACAGTTCAAGGTCGAGAACAACCGCAAGATGTATGTTCACAGGCTTGAAGCAGAAGAAGGCAGCTCAGTAGAATTTAATGAAGTATTGCTGCTTGAGGAAGACGGAAAGGTGATGATAGGCAAACCCTACCTTGAAGGAGCCAGTGTCATTGCAAAAGTACTTGAACACATGAAGGGTGACAAGGTTCTTGTGTTCAAGAAAAAGAGACGTAAGGGTTACCAGAAACTGAACGGACATCGTCAGTATATGACCCGCATTGAAGTTGAGGGCATATACAAAAGCGGAGTATCTCCAAAAAAATCAAGTAAGAAAAAAGTTGAAAAGCCAGAGAATACAGAACCAGAAAATGCAGACAATATTCAGGCAGAATCAGCGGAATAATCAAAATTTATAACACATAAAAATTTACAGCCATGGCTCATAAGAAAGGTGTCGGAAGTTCAAATAACGGAAGAGAATCGCACAGCAAGCGACTCGGTGTTAAGATTTTCGGCGGACAATATGCAAAAGCGGGCAATATCCTTATCAGACAAAGAGGGACATCTCACCATCCCGGATTGAATGTCGGAATGGGAAAAGACCATACTTTGTTTGCCCTGATTAACGGAAAGGTAGAATTTAAAAAAGGAAAAGAGAATCGTTCCTTTGTTCATATTGTTCCGGAACAATAAGAAAAAACTTTCATCGTTTTAAAAGCCTCAGCACATTTGCGGGGCTTTTTTATTATGAAGATTTTGGAAATTTTTGATAAAAAATCATGTTTATAACGAAAAACTTGTTAATTTAGCACCCTCAAAAAAGCAAGAGAAAGGTCAAGAACGGAGAGATGGCCGAGTGGTCGAAGGCGCACGCTTGGAAAGCGTGTATCCGTCGAAAGCGGATCAAGGGTTCGAATCCCTTTCTCTCCGCAAAAAAATTGAAATGAAACCAAAAATTAAAATTAAATAACTCAATTTAAAATCAAACTACAACAATCATGAAAAAATTAATTTCATTATTTGCATTGGCAGGACTGCTCACATTTGTTGTTTCGTCAACTGTAATTGCACAGGATGTTGATGACACTACGACAACAGATACAACAGAAATGACAGCAGAAGAAGTAATTGAAACACCGGCTGAAATTCCTTCAGAAGAAGTTCCTGAGGAATCGAAAACTTTTCATCAGGTTTTAAAAGAAAAATTCATTGAAGGTGGTGCAGGCTGGATGACTCCGATTCTTATCTGCCTTATTCTTGGTCTTGCACTTGTCATTGAAAGAATCATCTATCTGAATCTGGCATCAACCAATACAAAGAAACTTCTTGTTCAACTGGAAGATAAGCTTTCAGCAGAAGGTGTTGACAGCGCAAAAGAACTTTGCCGTAATACACGCGGCCCTGTTGCAAGTATTTTCTATCAGGGACTTGACAGAATTCAGGAAAACATTGAAATCATTGAAAAATCAATCGTTGCTTATGGTGGTGTTCAGATGTCACGTCTTGAAAGCAATCTCACATGGATTTCATTGTTCATTGCAATTGCGCCCATGCTTGGATTTACAGGAACTGTAATCGGGATGATTCAGGCGTTTGACTCAATTGAAAAAGCAGGTGACATTTCACCAACTGTGGTAGCAGGTGGTATGAAGGTTGCTCTTTTGACAACAGTATTCGGTTTGATCACTGCAATTATTCTTCAGTTATTTTACAATTATCTTGTTTCAAAAATTGAATCACTTGTAAATGCGATGGAAGATTCTAGCATCACATTTATGGATATTGTTGTAAAGTACAAAAACGATAAAAATATTTAAATATGAATTCATTAATTAATATCGGAATGATAGTAACCTACATATTTGCAGGACTGGCTGTCGCATCCATATTATTTTTCATCATCAAATCACTGATTGTGAATTATAAGGAAATGGCCTTTTCTCTTGTAGGTGTTCTGGCTCTCGGTGCACTCTTCCTGATTTCATATCTGGTTTCAAATCCTAATGATGTTGGAATGCAGGTGTTTGAAAAAACAGAAACAAATCCAGGGTTGAGTAAAATTATCGGATCTGGGGCAATTATGCTTTATCTTATGATTGCAGCGGTTTTTGTAGCAATCATTTACACACAGGTAATCAAACTTTTTAAAAAATAATACATCATGGCCAAAAAAACACCCGAACTAAATACGGCATCAATGGCAGATATTTCCTTTCTGTTGTTAACATTCTTTTTGTTGACATCTTCCATTGATACTGATTTGGGTATTAACCGCCTTTTGCCTCCACCACCAAATCCGGATGAAATCCAGGATGATGTCAAGGTGAGGAAACGTAATATGTTTGTTGTTTTGATCAATACATACGATCAGCTTCTTGTCAGGGGTAAGCCGGGCAATCTTCGCACACTGCGCAGAGAAGCCAAGGAATTTATTTCAAATCCCTATAATGATCCAAATCTTCCTGAAAAGAAACGTGTCAATATTGCTCACATTGGTGAATATGATGTTTCCCAGGGAATTATTTCACTTCAAAATGACAGAGGAACTTCATATGGTATGTATATCAAAGTTCAAAATGAGTTAACAGCAGCATTTAATGAACTGAGAGACGATTTATCCATGGATAAATTCGGAACTAAGTACGAGGACATACGAAATCCGGATCACAAAGAGGCAATCAGAAAGGCGATACCCATGAAATTATCTGAAGCAGAACCTAAAGATGTGGGAGGAAAAAAATAATGGCACGGTTCAGAAAAGATGAGAAACCTAAAGTTCCTGGAATTAATACCGGATCAATGTCTGACATTATTTTCATGTTTTTGTTCTTTTTTATGGTTATTACAACCATCAGAGAAGCACAACTTTATGTCAGAGTTAAAGTTCCTGTAGCATCCGAGGTTCAAAAACTGGAAAGAAAGGCTCTTGTAAGCTACATTTATATTGGTAAACCGACAAACACTTCATTGTACGGTGTAGAACCACGTATACAGCTAAACGATGTTTATGCAATGTCGGCAGAAATCGGTGAATTTGTTTTCTTTGAGAGAGCAAGAAGATCTGAAGCCGACAAACCATTTATAACTTTTTCACTTAAAGTGGATGAAGAAACTAAAATGGGTATTGTGACTGACGTGAAGCAGGAACTACGTTATGCAAGTGCATTCAAAATCAACTACTCAACCCGCAGAGGGGATATCTTTCAAATGAAATAATTTTTCATTTCAAATTTTAAAAAATCAAAGAAGTTGAACTATTATGGCTCAACTTCTTTTTTTATTAGAAATTTTTTATTATTTTTGAAAAAAAATTCGTAATTTGCAAAAAATTTAATACCAGCACACATGAAAGAAATAATTGTCGGAATTGATTTTTCAAAAAGCTCATTAAATGCGTTAAATTATGCCTTGTTATTGGCAAACAAGATGAGTTCCAATATTACAATGGTTTGGGTAGATAAGCCAAGTGCCGTCGACTCAATATTTGATAACACGGCCAGTGCTCACCGTAAAGAAGTGCACCGACGTTTTGAAGAACTGATTAAAAAGCATTCAAAGGAACTTAAAAAAAGCGAACTGAATTACAAAATCCGGAGCGGAAAAGTCTATGCAGAGGTTGTTAACCAGGCCAAATACAATGATGCACAACTTATTGTTGTGGGAACGCATGGAATTTCCGGATTTGAAGAAATTTGGATTGGCAGTAATGCCAACCGGGTTGTGACAGCTTCAAAGTGCCCGGTCATTACCGTTCGTCAGGGATATGTGGTAAAAAAGAAAATCTCAAGGATTGTTATGCCCATTGACAGCACTCTTGAGACAAGACAAAAAGCGCCCTATGTTGCTGAACTTGCTAAGGCTTTCGATGCTGAAGTTTTAATCCCTGGACTTATTGTTTCATCAGTGGGAACAATTAAAACAAGAGTTTTAAATTACTCTAGACAAATGGTTGAATATTTTGACAAACACAAAATTAAAAATAGTTTTACAGAACTCAAAGTTTCTAATGTGACTTCAGACACACTCAAGTTTGCAGAAGAACAAGATGCTGACCTGATTTGTATCATGACCGAACAGGAAACAGCTGCTGCAAATATCTTTTTAGGGCCTTATGCTCAGCAAATGGTCAATCATTCACCAATTCCTGTTTTAAGTATCCATCCTAAAAATTATTACAGGGTAAAATAATCTGCCACGGCTTGCAAATCGTGGAGTTCCGTACAACTTTGTGCGGAACTTTTTTTATAATTCGTTATTCATATTTACATATATTTTTTATTTTTTATGATATATATTATCTTATTTATTTTGTTAAATATGTATTTCATATATTTTTATATTTTATTTTTGAATTAAATATATAAATTAACATTTTTTTATATTTCTTTATCAATCTAAATATTATATTTGCAATTGAATGATGTGTTATATCATTTGAACAAATTATAAATTTAAACCCGTAATGTTATGAAAAAATCAATGTATTTAATGGTTGTAGCACTTATTTCTATGACCATGATGTTTTGTACCAAGGAAGGTCCTGTTGGCCCAAGAGGTCCTGCGGGTTCTGACGGTACTGACGGTAATGCGAATGTGATTACGTATTTAATTACTGATTCTGCAACAATTGCATGGAATAATTCAAACAGCATTTATCTTTACTATGACTCATTGTTCGCTGTCCCGGATAGTATCAGGAATGAAGGAGTTATACTGATTTATATGCAATATGTGAATACCGGAACAGCTTGGTATTTTGTGCCTGGGTTGGGGCCGGATGGATTTTTTAATACAAGAATTTGGATACAAGAAAATTTTATCAGAATATATGCTCTTGATCCTGATGGAACAATTTTTTCAGGTACCTCTCTTTACACTCCTTTCTGTATCCGGGTTGTACTTATTCCTTCAACGACAGTCATATCAATGACAGCAGATAAGGTTGACATCAACAGTTACGAAGCGACCATGGAATACCTCGGCCTTGAGAAGTAGAGCTGTGTAATTTTATATTCAGAATTCTGGAGATCAAAGATGATGGCATGTGAATCCATGTTATCAACTTTGATTTTTTAAGGAATGTTTTGTTGATGTGCCCTTCTTAAAAATTCTCTACATTTGCATAAAACAAATGTATGAGTAAATTCATTGTTATTATTTTTCTTATGTGTCAATTTTCAGCATCATACGGACAGGACTTCAATAAAGTGGTTTTTGATGAGCGGGCACAAAAGGAAGTGATCAAGGGGTATTGCAATGCTGAAGGATTAAAAACCACCGTTTGGACTGAAATATTCGAAGGCATATTCAACGCATATCAACCTGATATGGATGTAATAATGAAACTGATTCCTATGCTGAAAGATGTTGAAATTGTTGTTACACTGGGAACCTGGTGCGGTGACAGTAAAGAACATGTTCCTGCGTTCCTGAAAATTCTTTCGTTATCAGATTATGATTTTTCCGGATTGACTCTGATTGGACTTGACAGTAACTTTGACAGTGGTGATTCCGGAGTCAGACCTTATGAAACTGAAAAAGTACCAACATTTATATTTTTTCTTGAAGGAGAGGAAATGGGAAGAATCATAGAAACACCAGAAGGGACCCTTGAGAACCATATGTCACTCATATTTGGACTGTAATGAAAACTAAAAAAACAACTCAGAGTGCTCTTAATCTGATGGATGGTATAGAACAGCCTCCACAAATTAATGAACAGCTTTTGTTGCAGCTCAGGCAAAATAAAATTACAACTGACATCGATCTTGACAAATTGTATGAAGGTGTGGTTGCTGGAGATCGCGTATTGCTCAGTAAGGCCATCACACTTGCGGAAAGCAATCTGGAAAAACATCAGGATGCAGCAAGACAATTGATTGACAAATGCCTTCCACTTGCAGGTAAATCAGTAAGAATAGGTGTTACTGGCATTCCAGGAGTTGGAAAAAGCACATTTATTGAGTCCATGGGTATGCATTTGATTGATCGCGGACATAAAATTGCTGTTTTGGCTGTTGACCCGAGTAGTGAGCGTTCAAAAGGCAGTATTCTGGGAGATAAAACACGAATGGAAAATTTATCTTCACAGAAAATGGCATTTATAAGGCCCTCTCCTTCAGCCGGCACATTGGGAGGAGTTACCAGAAAAACACGTGAAACTATTGTGCTATGTGAAGCAGCAGGCTATGATATCATATTTGTTGAAACTGTTGGGGTTGGTCAGTCTGAGGTTGTTGTCAAAAGTATGGTTGATTTTTTTCTGCTTCTCGTCCTTGCAGGAGCAGGTGATGAACTACAGGGAATTAAAAGAGGGATTATGGAAATGGCTGATGCCATCATTATACACAAAGCAGATGATGACAACCTCATAAAAGCACAAACAAAAGTTCCGGTATATGAAAATGCTTTACATTTTTTTCCACCCACTGATTCGGACTGGATTCCAAAAGTAACAGAATGTTCTTCTTTGACTGGTCATAACATAGATAAGGTGTGGAGCATTGTTGAAGAATACAATGCATTTACACGACAAAATGGTTTTTTTGAAAGCAACAGGCAGGAACAGGAGGTCAAAAGACTTTATCAGACAATGGACGAATATATACGCAGTTCATTTTACAATGACCCCCGTATAAAAACTGTCATTCATGATTTTGAAGTATTAATACGTTTAAAAAAAATATCACCCTATCAGGCGGCGGCTGAACTTATCTCTAGACACAGAAAGTAAAAATCCTCATACTTCAGGATAACATTGATATTCTCAATAAAACCGGATAAAAAATTCAAATTTCCTAGTAATCATGATTGGCATGGATCAAAGTAATTGAATATTAATATGTTTTATCGAAGCAAACTGAGTAATGAGGTTGATGAAACCATAAAATATCTGTATATTTGTAAACTGATTTCAGAGAAACATTGAAATAAATGAAATTCATCAATTCACTCTTTTCCTGGCTCATCAAAAAGCGGCTTCATCAGATTGATCTTTTTATGCGTTATCCTGTTGAGGTACAGCATGATTTGTTTAAAAGCCTTATCCAAAGTGGAGCAGACACTGAATTCGGAAAGAAATTTGGATATTCAGGAATTACAACTGTGAAAGAATTTCAGGAAAGGGTTCCGGTTCATAGCTATGAGGACCTTCAGCCATATATTGAACAGGTTCGCAGCGGGAAGCAACAGGTACTCTGGCCTACAGAGGTGAAGTGGTTTGCCAAATCCTCCGGCACGACTGATGCAAAAAGCAAGTTTATACCTGTGAGTTGGGAGGCATTGGAAGAGTGTCATTACAAAGCAGGAAAAGACATGCTTGCGGTATACTGTAACAATTACCCCGACACAAGAATTTTTACCGGAAAAGCTTTGGGTGTTGGGGGAAGTCATTCCATTCACGAAGTAAACAGTGAAGAATATTATACTGGTGATCTCTCTGCTATTTTAATGACCAATTTGCCATTTTGGGCTGAATTTATCAGGACACCTGATCTTTCAATTGCACTCATGGATGAATGGGAAGAAAAAATTGACATCATAGCACAAACCACATCGAATCAGAATGTAGCCAGTATACAGGGGGTTCCGTCCTGGTCACTACTATTACTTGAAAAGATACTAGCTGTTTCCGGTAAGAACTATATCGATGAAGTGTGGCCTGAATTTGAAGTTTTTTTTCACGGAGGGGTCAATTTCGAACCTTACAGAAAGCGCTTTTTAGATTTATTCGGGAAGAATCAGCCGAGATTGATGGAAACATACAATGCTTCAGAAGGGTTTTTCGGACTGGAAGATATTCCCGGATCCAATGAATTATTATTGATGCTGGACTATGGAATTTTCTTTGAGTTTGTTCCTGTAAACGACCTTAACAACCCTTTTCCAAAAGCCTGTACACTTGATGGTGTTGAAACTGGGAAAAGCTATGCTATGCTCATCACAACCAACGGTGGCTTGTGGCGGTATCTGCTTGGTGATACAGTTGAATTTACATCATTGTACCCCTTCAGAATTCGCATTACAGGCCGCACAAAATCATTTATCAATCTTGCAGGAGAAGAACTGATGGTTGAAAATGCTGATCGGGCAATACTTGAAGCATGTTCAAAGACCGGAGCAGTTGTCAGAGAATATACTGCCGGACCAAATGTTAACGAAGAAGTTGGAGAATCTGCCCATCACTGGCTGATTGAGTTTGAAACTGAACCTTCTGACATTGCTTTTTTTGCCGAAGTTCTGGATAATTCTTTGAAAACTCTGAATTCGGATTATGAGGCCAAGCGCTATAAAAACATGATTCTTGCCTTTCCAGTTGTTGAGTCGGTTCCTCAGCAAACTTTTTATAAATGGTTAAAAGCAAGAGGAAAACTCGGAGGTCAAAACAAAATACCCCGATTGTCAAACACACCTGAACTCGTCAAACAGATCAGAAAAACCGCAACAGAAGCATAAATCAGACATGAGTAAAATCATATTCACTTATTTGTTATGCCTTCCATATCTTTTGTTTGCACAGGCAGAAGAACGTTACACTGTTGAGGGGAAATTCAGAATTGCAGGTCTGGATATTCACGGCAACAGTTATGTTGTGTCTCAAAATACTCTTTACAAATATGATGTCAGGGGGACACATGTGTTCAACTATTCTGACAACAGCAAAGGAAACATATCTCACATCAATGTATCGAATCCACTCAAAATTACAGTTTTGTTTGGAGATATTGGCATACTCACTTTGCTGGACAATACCCTTTCACCAATTGGTGAAGTCAACCTTCATCAGATAAACATCAGCGACCCCCTTGCAGTTTGTACAGCTGATGACAGTGGTTTCTGGGTTTATGATGCTTCAACCGGAGTTTTTTCAATGATTGGATGGAACGGGCAGATAATTCGCCAGTCTGTGAATGCAGGAAGACTGTTTTCAACCCCTTTTTATCCAAGAGACATGGTGATGTATTCGGGTCATATTCTTGCTCTGGCTGAAAACGGAGAAGTGATTGTGCTTGATAATACCGGAAATATTCTGAGGATTATTCCTGATGAAGACCAAAGACTCGTATCTATCGGAGCTTCGGGAATATGTTATATGGGCAAATATTTTACCTGGGTTTTAAATCCTTTATCAATGGATGAGATTGCAATGAGTTTTCCTTCCGAGTCTGAAAATGTGAAAAACTTTTCTTTGCATTTTCCCCATATTTTGGTTGAGTTTGAAAAGAAAATTAGCTTATATTTGCTGACTGCTCAGTAACAAATTATTAAAAAGTTGAATAATATGCATATTGCAATTGCCGGAAATATCGGAAGTGGGAAAACAACACTTACAACGCTGCTTGCCAAACATTATGGATGGAATCCTCACTTTGAGGATGTGGATTCCAATCCCTATCTTGAAAGTTTCTATGAAGATATGAAGCGATGGTCATTCAATCTTCAGATTTATTTTCTGAACAGTCGATTCAGGCAGGTTGTGGATATACGTCAAAGCGGAAAAACGGTCATTCAGGACAGAACAATATATGAAGATGCGTATATTTTTGCACCCAACCTCCATGACATGGGTCTCATGACAAACAGGGATTTTGAGAATTATTTGTCATTGTTTGAGCTGATGGCAACATTTATTCAGGCCCCCGATTTATTGATTTACTTAAGAGCTGAAGTTCCAACGCTTGTCAGACAAATACAAAAGCGTGGCCGTGCGTATGAGTCATCCATTCGATTGGATTACCTGCAAAGCCTGAATGACAGATACGAAAAATGGATTGAAAATTACATGAGCGGAAAACTTCTGATTATTGATGTTAATCAGATCAACTTCTCGGAAAATCCACAGGATCTGGGATTTGTAATTGAAAAAATCGATGCTGAAATTCACGGATTGTTTTAGATTCATGAATGCACTCAATATATTGGGAATTATTCCCGCACGATATGCTTCCACACGTTTTCCGGGAAAACCCCTAGCCAAAATCAAGGGTGTTTCTATGATTGAACGTGTTTACAGACAGTGTCTGAAAGCAGACAAACTGACACATCTCTGTGTTGCTACTGATGACCGGAGAATTTTAGAACATGTAAGAGAGTTCGGTGGTGAATCAATTATGACTTCAGAGCATCATGCCACTGGTACAGATCGTTGTTATGAAGCCTCTGTTAGATTTTCCGGATTACATCGGGAGTTCCTACCTGATGTAATACTTAACATACAGGGTGATGAACCGCTCATTGATCCAGAAGTCATTAATTCACTGGCAGTTGAATTTTATGACAAAACCACTGAAATTGCCACAGCGTCTACAACTTTTTCCAAAATGGAGGATGTAAAGAATCCAAATACAGTAAAAATCGTTCCAGACAGACAAAATAATGCCCTTTATTTCAGTCGTTTACCCATTCCATTCTTCAGAAATTCAAATTCTGAAGCCGGGCAATATATTAAACACATCGGTATTTATGCCTTCAGGCCTGAAATTTTAAAACAATTGTGTTCTCTCCCACAGTCTCAGCTTGAAAAAGCTGAATCTCTTGAGCAGCTTCGTTGGCTTGAATCTGGATACAGTATCAGAATTGTAAACGTTGCAACAGAAGGCATTTGTGTTGATGTCCCTGATGACATTGCTCTGGTAGAAAATTTTATGAACAAACATTTTATTCCATAGTTCCATGACAGATGTAATTCTTTATCTGAAACAATTTCTAATGCACCACCGCAGTGTTGCCATAGGCGGACTGGGGTATTTCAGCAAAGAAATCATGAGTGCACAAATACATCCGATCATTCATGAGTTTAAGCCACCTCATTCTCTTCTCATTTTTGAAGAAAAAACCACTGTTGAAACTTCTTCAGAATTTGTGGAGTTCATATCAAATATAACAGGTACAGAAATCGGAGAAGTCCAAAAACTTATTGTACTGTTCGGCAACTCTATTCATGAAGCACTTAAAACAACCAATACCTATGAGATTGATGGATTCGGCATCTTTAAAAGACTTCCTGATCACCGGATTGATTTTGAAGCTGATGAAACCCTACAGCTGAATCCTGATGCGTTTGGGCTGCCTGTTTTCACACTTACCCAGAACAACACAACAGAACAAAAACCGGTTGTTCAGAATCTGCAAACATCTCCAGATATTGAAATTCAGGATGAACATACTCCTTTCGCTCCGATCATTCAGTCTGATTCAAATCAAGAGTCAGAAAAACCGGAAATTGGTAATACAGAATCCACATCATTGATTCAACAAGTCATGACTGAAAAAGCAGAGCAAAAACCAAGAAAAAAAAGAACTGCGATTTTATGGTTATTCATTGTACTGATTTTTGCAGGAGGAATCGCCGGGCTCTATTATTCAGGTTACCTGAAAATTTTGTATGAAAAAGGCTTGCAACTGGCACAAAAAAATCCAACAACTGAAACTGAATCGCCGGTACTAGCCATCTCAGAAATAACACAGGAAACATCAGAGCTTGAAGAAATTCCGGAACAAATAGTTACTGATTCAGTTCAGTCCACTCCTAAAGACCTGACAAATGAGGAGGCTGTTCCATCACAACCAACAAATATCAGATATTTCGTCGTAGCAGATTGTTATACTTACAGAAAACTTGCAGAGAAAAGAGTGAAAAATCTTGAATCTCAGGGGTATCATTCAAGCATTGCAGGACAAACCAAACAGGGGCACTTCATTGTTTCTTACGCTGGATATGCTGACAAAGCAGAAGCTGAGGCTTATCTGAAGGATATTAAAAATAACGTGAACAAACATGCCTGGCTATATATCAAATAGCATTCACTCTATCAGTACTAAAGATCACATTTTTAGTGAAATATTTTCAACATTATGCCACGTCGTAAATTGCAGAGATTTAAGGAAAATCAGATTTTTCCGAACTTATACCAACCAGATTATGAGGAACTGAAAACAGGTTTTTTTCTAAAAGGTAAATGGAGGGAATTATATTTTAAAAATAACCATCCGATAATTCTGGAGCTGGGATGCGGGAAAGGAGAATACACTATTGCCCTTGCTGAAAGGTTTCCAGAAAAGAATTTCATCGGAATTGATCTCAAGGGGGCACGCATATGGGTAGGTTGCAGAGCAGCGATTGACAAGGGACTGGGCAATGTTTCCTTTATCAGAAGGCATATCTCCGGAATTGAACATTTATTTGATCCTGCAGAAGTTGATGAGATCTGGATTACTTTTCCGGATCCGCACCTGAGGGAAAGAGAAGCCAGAAAGAGACTTACATCCCCCGAATACATTGCCCGATTTGCAAAGGTGATCAAACCGGGTGGAATCATTCATCTGAAAACAGACAATCAACTATTATACGATTACACGTTGGATGTTGCACGAGAACATCACTTTGAAATTGTAAGTCATTCTGATGACATAAAAAAGGTCCTGTTACTGAAGTACAAACTTATTATGAAAAAATCTGGTTGGAAGAAGGTTTGAAAATAAAATATATTCGATTAATCCCAATACCTGAAAACCCGGGAGATAATTCACAATTGTCATTTTTTGAAAAAGTTTGGAAGGTAACACGTCAGATTCCGCCTGGCAAAGTAACAACATACGGAGCAATTGCAACTTATCTGGGGTCAACAGGGTCAGCCAGAATGGTTGGATGGGCTTTAAATTCCAGTCAAAACGCTAAGCCTCCTGTTCCCGCACATAGAGTCGTCAATCGAAACGGGATGCTTACAGGAAAGTTACATTTTGTAGGTGTTGAGGCAATGCAAAAATTGCTTGAATCAGAGGGTATTGCTGTTCAGGACAACAAAATTGAAAATTTTGATCAGGTATTCTGGAACCCAGATGGTCATTTACCCAGACTGTAACATGGGAAATATTATTAACTTCGTAAAAAAAACTACACTTATGAACGACCATACACAAGCTGAAACTGTTATTACTTCGGCCATCAGTGCAGAAAAAGCCAGAGGATTAGACAGAACAGAATGTTTAAAAAATATTCTCCGGATGATTGATCTAACAACACTTGAAGGATCGGACAGTGATCTAAAAATCCGACAATTGTGTGCAAAAGCTGTATCGTTGAAAGACACAGAAATTGGTGTTGATTCAA
>CAYMAZ010000014.1:32209-37873 GCA_964388575.1 uncultured Bacteroidales bacterium
CGGAACACAAGTTAAGGTTGCCGCTGTTGCAGGTGGTTTTCCATCAGGACAGATGCCCCTCCATTTGAGAGTTGCTGAAGTTGAATGGACAGTAGAACAGGGAGCCGATGAAATTGACATGGTAATTTCCAGGGGCAAATTGCTTACAGGAGAAGAAGAATATATTTTCAGAGAGGTTGAATCGCACAAAAAGGCATGTCAAGGTGCTCATTTGAAAGTTATCCTTGAAACAGGAGAACTTCTCAATACAGAGTTAATACATAGAGCATCCGAAATTGCAATATCTGCCGGAGCTGATTTCATAAAGACATCAACAGGAAAGATCTATCCTGCAGCAACTCCAGAAGCAGCCTGGATCATGCTGCATGTAATCAAGGCTCATTATACCAAGACAGGACACAAAATCGGATTCAAGCCAGCAGGAGGAATTTCAACAGCAGAAGATGCACTGAATTATTATCTTCTGGTAAGACACGTTCTCGGTAGTCAATGGCTGTATCCTGAGTTGTTCAGATTTGGAGCAAGCCGTTTGTTTGACAGCGTATTATCTGCTATCAACGAAATTGATTGAGCATTGAAATTCAAATGAAAATTCCCATAACCACAGCTGCTGTAGTTATATATATTGCTCTCCTTTTTCTACAAGCACATCATTGACAAACTGTCTGATTTTCTGCTCATCACCTTTTTTACAGATCAGAAGGATGTTGTCGTTTTCAACAATAATATAATCATTAAGTCCTTGAATGATAACCAATTTATCCTTAGGTACATGTACAATTGAGTCTGTTGTTTCATAGAGCATCACATTTTTCCCCTCAACTGCGTTGTTTTGATCATCTCTGATTCGGTGTTCGTGCAATGAACCCCAGGTTCCAAGATCACTCCATCCGAAATCAGAAACAAAAACATACACATTGGGTGCTTTCTCCATAACTCCATAATCGATGGATATGCTTCTGCAAACTGTATAAGCTGATTCAATGGCTTCAGGTTCATTTTCTGTGTTAAGCTTTTCTGAAACAGCAACAAAAAGATTTGAAATATCAGGAAGAAATGCTTCCAACGCATGAATAATTGATTTGACAGACCAGATAAACAAGCCTGAGTTCCAGAGAAAATCTCCACTTTCCAAGAAAGAGACAGCCATTTCATAATCAGGTTTTTCAGTAAATGTTTTAACCTTTTTGATATTGACATTTTCAAAAGCATAGGGTTCATCTTCTTTCAAAGATGATTCCATATACTGAATATACCCGTATCCGGTATCAGGGCGGCTGGGTCTAATCCCAAGTGTCATCAGAATATCCTTTCCTAAGACAGCATCAAGAGCTGATTTAATGGTAATGAGAAACTCGTGTTCTTTGATTATAATGTGGTCACTTGGTGCAACAACGATATTTGCATCTGGATTCCTCCCGTAAATTTTATATGCGGCATAAGCTATGCACGGAGCTGTGTTTCTTCTGGCAGGCTCAAGGAGTATCTGTGATGGGTCAATATCTGGCAGTTGTTCAGCAACAAGATTATTATATATATGGTTTGTAATAATAAAAATGTTTTCGCGAGGAATAATCTGTACGAATCTTTCATATGTCAATTGAATCAACGTCTTACCAATTCCAAGAATATCAATAAACTGTTTTGGTCTTGAATTACGACTCATGGGCCAGAACCTGGCTCCCACACCACCTGCCATAATTAAGCAATAGTTGTTTTGATTCATGAGTTCTCAAATTTGCTGCAAAATTAATCAAATATTCAGAGTATTTACCTTCAAATTTCTGCTGAACAGATATTGCTTTCTTGTCTTCATACAAAGGCACACATATCTTGTTCTTCTAAGGGCTCCCTTCTTAAATACATTGAGGTGGCCTGGAATCTGAAATAGTTCACCGTTTGTGAGACTTTCAAGGGACAACATCCCTGCAGATAATTCATCAGAAGGAAAAAGTTGATTGAACAATTCCGATCCACGAGAAACTGTTGCACGTGGAGTTCTTGAAAATTTGCAAAGTTCATCCTGACATTCTTTTGAAAAGCATGACATCTGAACGAGTGAAACAAGTATCTTTGAAAAAACATTTTTCCATTGCTGACCATGAGGTTCAGATATCCGTCCGAATTGACTGTAAACAAGAAAATGAGAAATTTCATGAGCGAGAATGAATGTCAAGGCATCAGATGACATTTGCTTATTTACAGTAATTACAGGTGTTGGCTTGTTCCTGAAATATCTGAAGTCGCCATATTTGGATTTTCTAACATTAACTTGCCTGATGACCACTGTTTTATTTTCAAGAAGTTGTGAAAAGTATAATAGTGCATGATCGGAAATCATACCTTGAAACTGTTTGATTTTCAAATCATCAGACATAAAAATTCTGTGTGTATTGTTGTTGAAAATTCATGCTGAAACTTGGACATGTTTTACATTTTTTTGGATTGTAATGCTGATTTTTTTTGGTTTTGCAAGACACCAATCCAGTCATTAAGGGGAGGAGGAGAACAAATACAAGAAAAATTTTTGGAATTTTCATAAAAACAATTTTCAACATATTTCACTATTTATCAAACGAATGATCAATAAAAATGTTTTATCTAGGAAAAATCACATAGAGATTGAGAAACATCCCAATAACAAATCCAGTTCCTGATGCAATGACTGAAGATCTGACTTTTTTTTGTCTCGCCACATCTTTATAGCCTTCCAGATAATACTCATCATTCTTTTTGTCATCAGAAATTTCGGTGAGATTTTCAGTTTTTGGGTCATTCATGGCAACAACTCCTGGATATAAAACCGGAACAAGCAATCCCAAAGGAACTCCTGGCCAAATACCAGCTCCTACAGAAGTAACAAAACCTGTAACAGGAATCAAAATATTGTTATAGTTATTGTGTGCATCATACATTCCATCAATATAATCAAACATCATTTGCTCTGAATATATCTGCCCCTGATCATTTTCAAGAAATGAAACAACTTTTCTGCCGTCTTCTGAAAACAATGCATATATTTGATCCTGTGGAATCAGCTTAATTTTCTGGTTTTGATTCTTCTGATAACGCAAAAAACCATTCTGCACTTCCATAAACTTAATATCTGACTTCCGTTTTCCGTTGAGAAGGACCAAAGTATCCTGACTATATGCAAATGAGATATAAAACCCTGAACACAGTAACACACAGAATAATTTCAAATAATTCATGAAGCCTAATGTTTAATCATGCAAAAATTTTTACGAAAATAGCTAAAAATAACGAGACAATATCGTAAATAAAAAAATCAAAATTTAATGATTCAATTGTTTTGATTCAAAAAAATCCCCTGAAAAATTTGTAAGTTTGCAAACCATAAAAAACCAAAATATACATTCAATTATTCAGATTATGATCACAGATAATTTTCATTACAGACACAACGGACCACGCGAAAATGAAGTTCCACAAATGCTGAAAACCATTGGTGTTGAGTCCATAGACGAATTGATTCAGAAAACAATCCCATCACAGATTCGTTTACCTGAGCCCCTTAATCTTCCAAAAGGAAAAAGTGAAGCCGAAGTTTACGAATTATTAAAGGCTATCGGATCAAAAAACAAAATTTACCGTTCATTCATTGGGATGGGGTATTACAATACCATACTACCAGCTGTTATTCAAAGAAATGTTCTTGAAAATCCGGGTTGGTACACATCCTACACACCATACCAGGCTGAAATTTCTCAGGGGAGGCTTGAGGCTCTGCTGCTTTTTCAAACCATGGTGAGTGATTTAACTGGATTACCAATAAGCAATTCATCTTTACTTGATGAGTCTACAGCTGCTGCAGAAGCTATGGGAATGGCTTTTAGTTCTCGTTCCAGAGAGAAAGTAAAATCGAATGCAAACGTATTTCTTGTATCTGACAAATTATTTTCACAATCCATAGATGTTATTTTAACACGTGCTGAGCCACTAGGCATTGAAGTTAAGATGATGCCTTACACAGAATTTAGGTTTGATGAAAATGTTTTCGGAGCCATTGTTCAATATCCGGATGAAACAGGTGAGATACATGGGTTTTCAGAACTTACAGAAAGAGCACATCAGGGTGGAGCTTTACTGATAGCAGCCGTTGACATTATGTCAATGGCACTACTTACACCGCCGGGAGAATGGGGTGCCGATATTGTAATCGGATCTACTCAACGGTTTGGTGTACCCATGGGTTTTGGTGGCCCCCATGCTGCATTTTTGGCGTGTAAGGATGAATTGAAGCGTAATGTTCCCGGCAGAATCATTGGAGTCAGTATTGACAGTCACGGTAAATCAGCTCTTCGTATGGCATTGCAAACCAGAGAGCAACACATTAAACGTGAACGGGCAACCTCGAATATTTGCACTGCACAGGCACTTCTTGCAACCATGGCTGCCATGTATGCAGTTTATCACGGACCTGAAGGAATCAAAGAAATTGCGCGTCATATCAATATTCTTACTGGTGTGCTGGTTCGTGAAATTGAAAAAATCGGATACAAACAGCTGAATTCAAATTATTTCGATACAGTTCGTTTTCAGCTTCCTCAGGGAGTTGAAATGAAAAAAATTCAGGAATTCGCACTCGAAGCTCAAATCAATTTCCGCTATATCAGTGATGATATTTTTGGAGTGAGTTTCGACGAAACAACATCTGTAGCTGACATCAACAATATACAGTGTGTTCTTGCCCGCGCTGCAGGACATGCATGCAGCACATTTATATGTAACACAGTAGAATGTTCATCAATTAAAACCTTTGATTCTAAATTTCAACGCAAGTCTGATTATCTGACACATACTCTGTTTAACAGCTATCATTCAGAAACGGACATGATGCGTTATCTGAAATCACTTGAAAACAAGGATCTTGCCCTGAACAGAACAATGATTCCGCTTGGATCCTGTACTATGAAGCTCAACGCAGCTGTTGAAATGTTTCATCTCAGCTGGCCTGAGTTTTCATCGATTCATCCTTTTGTCCCTGCTGATCAGGCTGAAGGGTACCATTATCTGATTCGGGATATGGATGAAATGCTTTCAAAAATTACCGGATTTGCGAAGGTTTCTTTCCAGCCAAATTCAGGAGCTGCAGGAGAATATGCTGGTCTGATGGTCATCCGTGAGTATCATATCAGCAGAGGTGAAGGCCACAGAAATGTATGTATTATTCCCTCTTCTGCACACGGCACAAATCCGGCAAGTGCTGCTATGGCAGGCATGAAAATCGTTGTTACAAAATGTGATGAAAACGGAAACATAAACCTTGATGATCTGAAAATTAAAGCTCAGGAACACAAGGATGATCTTGCTGCTCTGATGATTACATATCCTTCCACACATGGTGTTTTTGAAGAAGATGTCTGTAAAATTATAGATGTAATTCATGAATATGGAGGACAGGTTTATATGGACGGAGCAAATATGAATGCTCAGGTGGGTTTCACAAGTCCCGGCTTTATTGGAGCTGATGTTTGCCACCTGAACCTGCACAAGACATTTGCAATCCCTCACGGCGGCGGCGGTCCGGGAAGCGGCCCTATCTGCTGTACAAAAGAGCTTGCACCGTACCTCCCTTGCCATCCATTCCTTAAGGATTGCGACCACAACGGTGTGAAAGCAGTCAGCTCTGCCCCTTATGGA
>CAYMAZ010000014.1:37883-72679 GCA_964388575.1 uncultured Bacteroidales bacterium
ATGCCACCTGAATCTGCATAAAACATTTGCCATTCCTCACGGTGGCGGAGGCCCTGGTGTCGGTCCAATTGGCGTTGCTAAACATCTTGTTGATTTTTTACCCGGACACAGTATTGTAAAAACAGGTGGTAATAAAGCCATTAAAGCTATTGCAGCAGCCCCGTTCGGAAGTCCCCTGGTATTGCCAATTTCTTATGCTTATATGAAACTTCTGGGTGGCAACGGACTGAAAAAAGCGACAGAAATTGCTATACTCAATGCCAATTACCTGAAAGCCCGTCTTGAAAAACACTATCCCATTCTATACGTTGGTAAAAACGGTTTCGTTGCACATGAAATGATCCTTGACTGTAATGCTTTCAGTAAATCAGCACATGTTGAAGTGATTGACATTGCCAAAAGATTGATAGATTATGGGTTCCATGCACCAACTGTTGCTTTTCCAGTTCACGGAACACTTATGGTAGAGCCAACGGAAAGTGAACCACTGAAGGAACTAGACAGATTTGTAGAGGCAATGATCCAAATCAGAAATGAAATCAGGGATATTGAAGAAGGAAAGGTAACACATGATAACAATGTCATTAAAAATGCACCACATAAAATGGAACTATTACTTGATCCGGAATGGAATTTCCCCTATTCAAGAAAAGTTGCCTATATGCCCGTTGACAATATGCCCGATAAATATTTCTCTCCAATTGGCAGAGTAAATGATGCATACGGTGACAGGAACCTTGTCTGCACTTGTCCGCCGATTGAAGAATATATGGATTAATCAATAACCAGCAATCCTGATCTTCCGGAAGTTTTAATAAATCAAAAGGTGCATTTTGTAAATGCACCTTTTATTGTTTTTCAATATGAGTTAGCTAGAATTTGATTTCCAGTTTTCCAACAATATCTTGAATGGATTCAAAATTATTGTCATCAAGGTATTGATTGATTCCTTTTACAATTTTCACAGAAGCTGCTGGATCAATAAAATTTGCTGTTCCCACCTGAATTGCAGAAGCACCTGCAAGAAAAAATTCGATTGCATCTGTTGCGTTCATGATACCGCCAAGGCCAATAACCGGAATACTGACGTTCTGTGCAACCTGCCAAACCATTCGCAATGCAACCGGTTTCACAGCAGGTCCGGAAAGTCCACCAGTTACAGTTGAGAGCATGGGTTTCCTTGTTTTAACATCTATTGCCATTCCCAGGAGTGTATTGATCAGTGAAACGGAATCTGCCCCTTCTTCTTCTGCAGTCTTTGCTATGTCAACAATGTTGGTAACGTTAGGCGAAAGTTTCACAATGAGAGTCCGTGACCAGGCTTTGCGAGCAGCACGTATTACCTGAGCAGCAGACACACAGGATGTGCCGAAAGCCATCCCCCCTTCCTTCACATTAGGACATGAAATATTCAGTTCAATGGCTGGAATATGTTCAAGCAGCGCAATTTTTTCACAAACTTTCACATAATCTTCAACAACAGATCCTGAAACGTTGACAATGATGTTTGTTTGATAGTGTTGAATCCTGGGATAAATTTCTTTAACAAAAACATCCACACCCTTATTTTGCAGCCCAACTGCATTAAGCATTCCTGAAGGTGTTTCTGCCATCCGGGGATATGCATTGCCCTGTCTGGCTTCAAGAGTTGTGCCTTTTACAATAATTCCACCCAAATCATCAATGTTAATAAAGTCTTCAAACTCAGGTCCATAGCCAAAAGTTCCACTGGCAGTAAGTACTGGATTCTTGAGCTCAATATCTCCGATTCTGATGTTCAGGTTCGACATAATTCAAAATTTAAAACCAGTTTTTTAGCTGATGTGTGAAAAACACAGGGCCGTCTGTACAGGTACACACATTCCCATTGTCTGTTTCTACTACGCAACACAAACAGGCACCTATTCCACAAGCCATCATATGTTCAAGTGACACCTGACAGGGGATCTGATGATTTCCGGCAGTTTTTCCGACGGCTTTCATCATGGCATCCGGTCCACAGGCAACAATATGATGGATGTTTTTGATGTTTTCATTCAGCAGTGGATGATGTGTCACAAATCCCCTGTTTCCTTTTGAGCCATCTTCAGTCATGAAGTGGACATTCCCAAGAGGCAAATATTTTTCCGCATGAAGAAATTCATTTGATGAACGGGCACCAAGCAAAATCCAGGGACGAATTCCAAACACATTGAGATGACGGGCAAGAAACAGTAAAGGGGCTGCACCACAGCCTCCTCCAACAAGTAATACACCATCAACATTCTCTGGAATTTTGAATGTGTTTCCAAGCGGATAAATAAGATTCAGCTTTTCCCCGGGGGTCAATTCTGACAATGACGCAGTGCCTTTTCCGATGACCTTTATCCAAAGAGATAAAATTCCTTTTTCTTCATCCCAGTCATGAACAGACAAGGGCCGGCGCAAAAAAACATCTGAATTTTTTTTAATAAGAACCTGTACAAACTGACCTGGAAGAATTTGTGGAAAGGGCTTTTCTGCCTTAAGTTCAAAATACAGATGATTGCTGTCATACAGTTCTTTTGAAACAATTTCCAATTCTTCAATTTTTTTCTGATGATGTCCCATGTTCTCAATTTTCCTGTTCCCCGGAAGTATTTGATTCGGATTTTTCTTCAGTTTGCTTATCCTCTTTGATCTCCTCTTCAACTGTTTCATCTTCAAAATGTAACAATTCATTTTTTTGCAAAAGATTATACCAGTAAATCATTTTTCTCATATCCGACAGGTAAACTCTTTCCTTGTCATAATCAGGTAAAACTGACTCAAAAAATCCAACTATTTTATTGTCAGGCGATTTGTGATCAATGGCCTGTTCACCATTAGTTATTTCTTTGATTTTCTTCAGTACATCCTTTAGTTTCACCTCTTCAGTTTCAGTAAAAACCACAATATCTTCAATCGTGGTAATTCTGTTAGAGGCTGAAATTGGTAATTTCTTGCCATCAATAAGTGACTCGGCAATAACACCCCCACGGCTTTGGGCAATGACCTTAAATGCGCCGCTTTTCCCTGATACAACAATAATTTTTGTAAAGTCCATCATTGAATTTTTTTTTCAAAAGTAAGCAGAATCTTCGAAAGATGAAAAAAATTCAATTAACTAAAAATTGGTTTTCCTTTAAATGGAAATGATATTAAAAAATAAATTGGCTTTATTTATATATATTAACATTATTGTATATTATAAAAAAATGTTAAAACCAATTATATGCTTGGTTTTTGATTATATTAGTTTTATCTTTACCAATCATTATCTTAAATTAATTTAATATAATCTAAATATTTACATTTTTTTTACATATATTAATTATTATCAAATATTTTTTCATATTATCATGGTATATTTTAATAATTGATTGAAAATCATTGTTTCTGATAAAATAAAAAACATGAAAAAATTAACCACCTTATTCATCATATCCTTTGTCATATTCAGTTTTGTAAACAAAACTAATGTTTATTCAAAAAGCTTATCCTGAACGTTTTTATAGAAGGGTTATATTCTACATCCATTCTTGGAACAATGAATGAAGCCTACAATACAACCGGACCTCAATTCGGTGCAGGAATTGCAGATATTATAACTGTTGAATTACACAATTCATACAATCCTGGAACAATTTATTATCAAAACACAAATGTTTTTCTCAGCACAAATGGGATAGCCACAATAACCGATATTCCTGAATCGTTGAGTGCTGAGTACTTTATCGTAGTAAAACATCGCAACAGTATTGAAACATGGAGTAATCTTCCGATATCATTATCAGGAACAGGTCCATTCAGTTATAATTTTACGACTTCATTAAATCAGGCTTACGGAAACAACATGAAAAATGTATCCGGTGGATTTTACGCAATCTTCGGAGGAGACGCTGATCAGGACGGAATCGTTGATGGTTCTGATATGGCACTGATAGATAATGCAAGTACTTCTATGTTAAATGGTTATATATTTCAAGATGTCAATGGAGATGGTATTGTTGATGGTTCAGATATGGTAATAATTGATAATAACTCCACTCATCTGATTCAGAAACAAACGCCCCCGGTTATCTATCGGTTTCATGATAGCTTTTGTTCAACAGGTGCAAATACTTATGGTAGTGTTGGTTCTGAGAGTTATTCAGTCGGACAGATTTTTTATCTTACTGATTCCGGAATAACAGGGTCAAAAGCAGAAGGCGTTCAGCAGCCTCATGAAATTTCTAATTCATGGTAACAAAATTATTCAACTTCATAATTGTAATGTTATATATTATTCCCGTTAACAATAAAAAAATTTAATTAGAAAACACTTCACAAATTAATTTTTAAAATCAATATCCATGAAGAAAGTATTTACTTTATTTGCTACAATTGTTATATTCATTAACGTTGAAGCACAAAGTCCTGAATTTTTCAGTTATCAGGCAGTTATTCGCAACCCTAGTGATCAGTTGATTGTAAATCAGCAGATTGGTATCCAAGTCAGCATAATTCAGGGATCAGCATTTGGAACTCCAGTTTATATTGAGACTTTCACTGCTACTACCAATGATAATGGGCTAATTATGCTGGAAGTTGGAAACGGGACATTGGTATCAGGTAATTTTTCAATGATTAGCTGGGAAAACGGCCCCTATTTTCTAAAAACTGAAACAGACCTGAGTGGTGGTACAAACTACTCTTTAACGGGTGTATCGCAATTATTGAGTGTCCCCTATGCATTGCACGCTAAATCTGCCGATAGTATTAGCGGAAATATAACAGAAACCCAGAATCTGGCTGATGTGCTTGCAAACGGGAATGATGGAAATTCATTACAGTTAAAAAACATTGCTGCACCTACAGATAGTCATGATGTTGCCACAAAAGCCTATGTGGATTTATTATTAACACGAATTGAAAAACTGGAGTTAGTTGCCTATGGTTTTACAGATCCACGTGATAATAATCTATATAATGCTGTATTAATCGGGAATCAGGTTTGGTTGGCTGAGAATCTGAAGTTTTTGCCACAGGTGTCAAGCCCATCTTCATACAATAATTATACTCCATTCTATTATGTTTATGGATATATTGGAACGAATGTTAGTGATGCAAAAGCAACCAGTAACTATAAAACTTTTGGTGTGCTTTATAACTGGACTGCAGCAATGGCAGGAATGCCGAGTAGTAACACTAATCCAAGTAACATACAGGGGGTATGTCCTCCGCGATGGCATTTGCCAAGTGATGAAGAGTGGATAGAAATGGAAATATTTTTAGGAATGACATCCTCAAATGCATATACTGTTGGAATGAGAGGTTATGATGAAGGAGGAAAACTTAAAGAAATCGGCACAACGCATTGGAGTAGCCCAAACACAGGGGCAACTAATTTAACAGGGTTTACAGCACTTCCGGGTGGTGGGATGAATAGTGGAAGCTTTTTCTCACTAGGAAGCCAAGGTTTGTGGTGGACTGCAACAGAAAGCTCATCCTCTTCATCATGGGCTCGTATGTTAAATTCTGGTACAGCTCTGGTGGGGCGTTACAACAATAATCAGAAACAATTGGGATTATCTGTTCGTTGCATAAAGGATTTTTAAACCACTTTTTATTTAAACAATGTAACAGTTTTTTTAAATTAATGTATATCAAATTTGCCTTTTACCACATAATAACCGAATAACAAAAGCCATCAAAATTTTATGTTGATGTTTGGGCGTTTTTTCACTCATCGTTGCCCAATGGTTGATGGCAACGTAAGTTATTTCTTTACTTGTTTCTATTCCCAAATTTTCTGAAACAATAATTTATACTCGGCTTGTGATTAATTTCCGACCTAATTAATTCCTAAGAAACGTTTACTTTTTTATACACAATTTAATTATTTTAAATAACCTGTTTGATAAAGAAAAAATTTTATAAAACGACATTAAGTTAAAACATGTAATTTAAACCCTACTGTAATTTCTTTTAACGACTTTTGTAATCAAAAAATTAAAAACTGGGCATTATGGCAAGCTTTAAAAGTAAAATGGTTAATTTCTTTATTCGAAATCAACATCTCTTTATGGGAAAGTTGAAAAAGGAAACATTCGACATGAACACATCAATTGAAGCATTCAGAGAGCGTTGTGAAAAAGGAGCAGCAAAATATGGCAAAATTCCTGAAAGTGTTCAAATAAAGCAGCAGATCATTGAGGATATTCCGGCTGAGTGGCTGATTCCAGCTGGAGCTGACAGTAAAAAACTGATCATGTATGTTCACGGTGGAGGATATGTTTCAGGATCATGCAATGATCACAGAGGATTTGTTTCAAAGTTTGCTGAAAAAACTGGAATTTCAAACTTAGTATATGAATACCGGCTTGCTCCTGAGCACCCTTTTCCTGCAGCAGTGGATGATTCTGTCAAAGTGTATGAGTGGATTCTACAAAATGGGTTTATGCCGGAGGACATTGTTATTGCAGGAGAATCAGCAGGTGGGGGCCTTGCACTTGCATTACTTCTGGCACTGAAAGAAAAAAACATCGCATTCCCGGCTGCTGCAGTTGCCATTTCACCATGGACAGATTTAACATGTTCTGGTTCTTCATATCATACAAAAAACAATGTTTCACCGGCCCCTTTAAATTCATGGCTGGTTTTCAGCAGGCATTATACGGGAGATCATCCTGCAGATCATCCTCTTATTTCACCTTTATTCGGCGAACTTCAGGGGCTTCCTCCCATATTTATTAACTCCGGGGCAAATGACGAATTGTATGATGATGGTGAACAATTCTATCTCAAAGCCAAAGCATCGGGAGTTGACATCACATTCAGAAAGGGAGAAGGCATGATACATTGCTACCCATTGCTTGCACCAATGTTTCGGGAAGCTACAAATGCAATGAATGAAATTGTTGCATTCATAACAAAAAAATTATATCCATAGACTTAGGTGTTTTCCTTTCTTCCTTAATTTAATGGATTATACTCCATAATACAAGCCTGAGTCAGGACCCAACGGTAGGCCCAGCAACACCCATCCGATGAGGAGAATTGACCAGAAAACAAAAAACGTCAGAGAATACGGCAGCATCGTAGAAATCAGTGTTCCAATACCTGCTTTTTTATCATACTTTTCATAATAAACAATAATAAGTGCAAAGAAACTCATCATTGGTGAAATTACATTTGTGACACTGTCACCTATACGAAAAACTGTCTGGGAGAGTTCCGGAGAATAACCGAGCAACATAAACATTGGGATAAAGACAGGGCCGAGTATTGCCCATTTGGCTGAGGCACTGCCCATAAACAAGTTGATGAATCCGGAAAGAATTATAAACATAATCAGAAGTGGGATGAGTCCAATGTGCATGTTCTGCAACGTTGCAGCACCTTCAATGGCGATGATCAGACCAAGATTGCTCCACTTGAACCAGGCCACAAACTGTGCTGCAAAAAACACAAGGACAAGGAATGCTACCAGTGTTTTGAAACTGTCAACCATTCCCTTTACGACATCAGAATCATTGTTATATTTTTTTGTGATGGCTCCATAAACAATACCCATTGTTGCCGTAAGAAAAAACAATACTGCGATAAACCCTTTCAATAAGGGAGTGTGAAGTATTGTGTTGTCACTTCCTCTAAAAAAACCATGGTTTGGAATTAAGCCAATCAGAAAAATTGCAACCCAGGCAAAAAACACAATAATTGACCAAATGACTCCCTTCTTCTCTTCTTTTGTGAGTCTGTTGATCGATTCTGGTTGCACATCACCTGTATACGATCCTAGCCTTGGCTCAATAAAACGATGTGTGACCCAAGTTCCAGCAAAAGAAATAATAATTGTTGAAACAGCCATAAAATAATAGTTCGCGGTTGGTAACACATAATACTCCGGATCAAGAATTTGGGCTGCTTCAGTTGAAAGACCTGCCAGCAACGGGTCAATTGTTCCGATGAACAGATTTGCACTGAATCCCCCGCTGACACCTGCAAAGGCAGCAGACATTCCTACTATCGGGTGTCGACCAACTGAATGAAATATGATTCCAGCCATGGGAATAATCAATACATATCCCAGATCAGAAGCCATATTTGAAAGAATACCGGCAAGCACAAGAATAAAAGTCAGCATTGAAGAAGGAGCTTTGAGTACAAGCAATCTGATAACAGCGCTGATTAATCCGCTGCTTTCGGCAATACCTATGCCAAGTAATGCAACCATTACGATTCCCAGTGGCGCAAACCCTGTATAGTTATCTACCATTTGCAATATGATTTTGTGAATCCCTTCTTTTGACAACAAATTCAGAGTATGTATTGTCTCGCCAGTTGCAGGATGAACAGCAGACCAGTCAAAAACAGATCCCAGCCATGAAAATAACAAAACAAGTAGGGCCAGAATTCCGAACAAACTGGCAGGATGCGGCAAAGCATTGCCTCCTTTTTCAACAAAGTTTAAAAACCTTTCTCCTGGTTTTCTTTTCTGTTTAACTTTGGTCATAAGTGTATATCGCTTTTTGAAAGATGACAAAAATACTGAATTTCAAAAATAGATAGCATTCAATTAACACAAATTCAAGAAAAAAATTTGGTGTTTATCTTTTATTTCCATATCTTTGAAAATGAAACATCATGCTTCTCAGAAAAGTAAAAAACATTATCCAATGGAAAATATCAATGAATATTATGGATGCATCACAAAGGTTGAAGACCTGTGGTGTATTGAAGAATTTGGAATTCATAACAAATGTGTTATGGAATCACTGCACATCTTTCCCGGATACTATGATCGATTTACCAAACACATTACGCCCAGGTACATATATATCATGAGTAACCGGAAATATTCACTTGAAGATTTCACCAGAATGACAAATCTTGTAAAACAGGATTACAAAAAACCATTTGACGCGGCATATTGTGAAATTTCCTTTGGTGAAAAAGAATGTGGAGGAGTCCGAATTGCAGGTATTGATGATTACAATGAAATTTTAAACCTACAAACTGCATACTATCATCACGGACTTGATTTAAAAAAGAAACAGAAAAAAAATGAAGGTTTAAAAGCCATCATAAAAATCAGGAAGTTTTTTAAGCTCCTTTTAATAAATGAAACTATTTTTCTTGACAATCATTTCCGGAATATCGGATATTTTAAAGTAGCCCGTGATATCCCCTGGGAAGAGTTTGAAAAGATCATTCCGGTTGTCAGAAGCAATTGGCCCGGGAATTCATTTGATGCTGCCAAAAGTATTATTTATCAGAATTCAGAAATTACAGATCTGATCAGAATATATTCTCATGATCTAACAGCAGAATTTCTCATGAAGCTCAGAGAAATTTATCTAAGATATACTGAATGAGCTGTAATGTTCTGTCTCTTATCATAAATAAGCGGAAGCACACTTGAGTTGTGCAAAGCCGCATTTCTTCAAAAAACGAACTGACATCCTGAAAGCTGTTTTTGGTGGTAATCTAAAATTTAAATTTTTCCGTTAATTTTGTCACTCTATATTTCATATGAAATCCAAAGGATTATTTCTGTACCCAACAAATTTTGATGAGATTACTGATCTTCGAAGTGTTTGTGAGATGATTGCAGTTCACTGTGCTTCGGAACCGGCAAAATCTATGGCAACTCATCCTCAGTTTCTTACTTCAGCAGAACAGATTAACAAAGCACATCAGCCTGTTAAAGAAGCGATGATCTTAATTGAATCAGGAATCTCACTTCCTGTTCTGGAGTTTTACGACAACCGGGATATTGTTATTCATCTTCGGACACAGGGATGGGTGATTGATGTTGAACAACTCCAGACTCTTAAAATTTTATTTCAGTGTTATCAGTCACTTCATGAATTTCTTTCCAGCCATCAGGCAGCAATTGCACTTGCCGAAAAGGCTGAATCTGTGGTGTTTCATAAACATCTTTTACAATTAACAGAAAAAATCCTGGATACTGACGGCACCATCAGAGACGATGCTTCTGAAGAACTTGTCAGGTTAAAAAAGGAACATCTCAAATATTCAAAAGATATTGAAAAACGTTTGCTCTCCATTTTTAAAGAGATGAAAAATTCGGGGATAACTGGTGAAGACTCAAATCTAACTATCCGAAACGGGAGAAGTGTTATTCCGGTTCCTGCAAATTATAAATACAGGGTCAAAGGCATTATCCACGATGAATCTGCCACTGGTCAAACAGCATATATCGAGCCGCTTGAAATCGTTGAAATGGGAAACAAACTTCGCGAAATTCAGGCTGCAAGACAAAGGGAAATACAAAGGATTTTATCTGAAATATCAGCAGAACTTCATGTTTATGTTGATGATATTTTACAATATTATGATGTTCTGGCATTTTCGGACTTTTGTTTTGCAAAGGCACGATTTGCAATGAAGTTTCATGCTGTGATTCCGGAAGTTAGCAACAGTCCGCTGATTGAATGGAAGCTGGCTAGAAATATTGTTTTGCAACATCACCTTGAGTCAAGGGGGACCAAAATCATTCCTCTGAGTATTTCCCTTGGCGATGAGAACAGGCTGCTTGTTCTGTCCGGGGCCAATGCAGGAGGAAAATCTGTTGTCATCAAAACTGTTGCACTTCTGCAGTCTATGATACAATGCGGCTTCCCTGTGCCATTTGAAGAACATTCAAAAGCTGGTGTGTTTTCATCCATATTATTGGATATTGGTGACGGACAATCCATTGAATCAAGCTTAAGTACCTATTCGTCACATCTTGAAACAATGAAGATATTTATTTCAAAATCCAACTCCAAAACATTATATCTGATTGATGAGATTGGCACCGGGACAGATCCCATTTTAGGCGGATCGCTTGCACAGGCAATACTGCTTTATCTTCACAGCAGTAATGCAACCGGTATTGTCACAACACATCTGGACATTCTGAAAAAAATGGCTGATGAAACACCGGGGGCAGGAAATGCAGCCATGGCATTTGACAAAGAAAAACTTGAACCCTCATACATTTTCAGCGCAGGTATTCCGGGTCATTCTTTTACATTTGAGATTGCAGCAAGGACTGGTATCCCACAAAAAATTATCGAAGATGCCAAAACATTTGCCGGAACTGATCGTATTACTTTTGAACAGAAAATTTCAGATGTAGAAAAGCAATCAGCCAACCTTTCAGAAAGTCTTAAAAAGCAGAAAATGGCGGAAACGTTCCTTGATGAATTAATTGATAAATATACCAGTCTGATACAACAAATTGAAAGAAAACAGTCAGAAATCATTGAAAAAACAAAACAGGAAGCTCTTGAGATTTTTGAAAAAACGAATAAGACAATTGAAAATACAATCAGAAAAATCAGGGAATCGTCTGCCGACAAAGAAATCACAAAGCAAAGTAGAGAGGAAGTTAAGCAGGCTGAACAAATGGTCAGGGATTTCAATCCATCACAAAGAATTCCTGATCGACTTAAGAAAAAGATCCCTCCCGAAAAACCGGAACTTGAAACTCCAATAAAGAACACAGAGCTTTTTGTAGGAATGAAAATCAGGCATAAAACAAACGGCATGGAAGGTACAATTGTTGAATATTTGAATAACGATAGAATTAAAGTAGCCTTTAATTCTATTGCCATTACCCTGTCAGGGGACATGATTACTCCTCTGACTGAACAAAAAAAGCAAAACCAGAAGCAGCACATCAAATTAAAAGAAAGTTTACATCAGAAAACTGAACTTTTTTCAAGACAACTGGACCTGAGAGGATTTAAGGCTGAAGATGTGTTGTCTGTTCTTGAAAAGCACATTGATGACGCACTACTTATCGGAATTTATCAATTTTCCGTTATACATGGCAAAGGATACGGGGTTTTAAGAAATGTTGTCAGGCAGTTACTTGCAAAACACCCAAATGTTGATGGTTTTGAAAGCGAACACATTGAACATGGCGGAGATGGCATCACCGTTGTCAGATTAAAAAAATAGAGATCAATTTTTCTGTTTTCATCTTTTTTTTTCAATTGTAAATTGACATCTTTATTACTTTTGTATCATTTAATATGTTTTATTTTCATAATTTAGAATTTTTAACATATTACATCTATTATTCCATTAAACTTTTCGAATTATATAATTAAATTTGTCTATTCATTATTGAATCTTCACCAAAATCAAAAGTCATGAAAAACATTAAGAATCTTTTAACGATCATGCTCATTTCCCTTTTAGCACTGACTTCGTTCAATTCATGCACAAAAAAAGGAGAGGATGATCCGGGATTAAGTTTAAAATCCAGGAAAGCCCGTTTGGCAGGTGTGTGGGCCCTTGAATCAGGAACTGAAACAATTATAGTAAACGGGGACACTGTCACTGCTGTTTTCAGCGGGAACACTATCACTCTTACAGATGGAGGTCAGACAATTACTGCTTCGTATTCTGATAAATCTGAATTTACGAAAGATCATATTTTCACAAGAACTGTAATTGTGGATGGAAATGCAGTAATCAACGAGGGATATTGGGCATTTATGGATGGCTATGACGAATTGAAAGACAAGGAGTGTGTTGTTCTGAGAATAATGAAAACAACTGATTTACAGGGGGTTGTAACATATTCAGGAGATGAGATGCCATCTGAAATTTTAAGGTTCAGAAAACTCAGCAGCAAGGAGGCCATTGTTGATTCTGAAGGCACTGTTGCCGGAGTTGGTACCATTTACACCACAACTTCAACCAAAACCTATTCAAAAAAATAAGGAAAATAAGCCTCTAATGAAGGTTTATTAATTGCTCCTTATTCGGTGTATGCTTTTCATTTACTTTTGCAAAAAAAACGACAAATGACAGGCATACAAATCACTGCATTGATCATTTTTGTCATCACTTATCTGGGCATAATTTTCACACGTTTGCCCAAAATCAACATTGACAGACCTTCAGCAGCCTTTTTCGGAGCTGTTAGCATGATTCTGTTTGGGATTGTTTCCTTCGATGATGCAATTCGGTCTATTGATTTCAACACTCTGGCGCTTCTTCTGGGAATGATGATCATAATAGCCACCATTCAGGCTGATGGTTTTTTTGCATGGCTGACAAATAAAACCATACGCATTGCCTCAAATCCGGGAGGACTTCTTACAGCCCTTGTTTTTATTACCGGAGTGGGTAGTGCATTTCTTGTAAACGATGCCGTCGTTCTCATCGTAACACCGATAACAATCAGTATCTGTTTAAAATATAATTTGAACCCTGTTCCCTATCTAATTTCAGTAATTCTCGCTTCCAACACAGGAAGTGTGATGACAATGACAGGAAATCCGCAAAATATGCTGATCGGCATTAATTCAGGAATGAGTTACGGGAAATTTTTTCTCCATTTGCTCCCTGTTTCTATGATTTCGATGATTGTTGTCATTTTCATCATAAGGATATTGTATTCTGCTGATTTTACAAATCGCAAGGAACTTGAAATTTCAGCACAACACAATGAGCAATACAATCTAAAATCTATGCGAATCTCAGTTCCGGTTTTTATAAGTGTTTTGTGTTTGTTTTTCCTAAGTAGTTTTTTGCAGATTTCAATTCCTATGATTGCCCTTCTTGGGGCATCTGTAATATTACTACTGGGCAACATCAAGCCATCAACCATCATCCGTAAAGTTAACTGGGTGTTGTTGCTGTTTTTTGCATCCTTATTTATCGTTGTTCATGCTGTAGAAACATCGGGTTTATTTGAATCTCTGAAAACCATCGACATCTCAATCATCAGTTGGAAAAGTAACACTCTGATCCATCTGATCAGTCTTGGAGTTTCACAGATCATCAGTAATGTCCCCTATGTCATTGTCATGCTTCCGGTTTTCAAACCTGCAGACAGTGATACGCTATGGCTCATTCTTGCATCTTCTTCGACCATTGCCGGAAATGCAACAATCGTCGGAGCAATTGCAAATTTAATTGTAATAGAAACTGCGGCGGGAATGAATGTAAGAATCACTTTCAGACAGTTTTTAAGTGCAGGCGTTATTTCAACTTTGCTGTGCCTGGTTCTTTCTGTTGTCATTATTCAACTCCAGGTAATCATTGGATGGCTATAAGCCTGAAGATTCATTTGATTCCTTATATTCCGGCAAACAGACATAAAAAACACTGCCTTTGCTCATCTCCGATCTAAATGATATTGTTCCTCCAAGATTGTCAGTGATTTGCTTGGTAATTGCAAGCCCAAGACCTGTTCCTCCGGACTTGGAAGTAAAATTGGGTGAAAAGATTTTACTTCTGATTTCATCAGAAATGCCACTCCCGTGATCTTTCACGGAAATCATAATTTTTCCGGCATGGCGTTCAATTTGAACTTCTATTTCCCCTGCTTCTCTTGGAGCATAGGCCTGAACAGCATTTTTCAACAGATTGTTCATAATCTGTATGAGTTGTGTTTCATCTGCAAGGATGATAAAAGTCTGGCTATCATCATAATTCAGATTCACCTGAATGAAGTCAGACTGATACAGGTGAGTGACATCCCGAATTACGGTGATCACATTAACAGGATAAAGCTTTGACTCCTGAAGTCTCGCGAAATTTGCAAATTCAGAAGCGATTTGAGAAAGTGCATCAATTTGTTCAATCAATGTTTGTGAAGTTCGCTTCATCCGCTCATCATAGTCCGGAGCTTTGTCATTCCATGCACGCTGAAGGTTCTGAAGACTCAGCTTCATGGGTGTGAGTGGATTTTTTATTTCGTGTGCTATCTGCTTTGCCATTTCCCGCCAGGCTGATTCACGTTCACTTTTCATCAGTAATCGAGTGCTATCTGCCAGTTCATCAACCATTCTGTTATATTCTCCTATCAGAATTCCAATATCGTCCTGTTTGTTCCATTGCACTTTTTCATTAGGCTGACCGGGCTTGAGTGTCCTGAGTTTTTCGCCGATAATTCTTAGAGGAAGCGTAATATAATTTGCGATAACCAAAGCAATAATGATTGCAAGAGCAATTAACACAACATAAAAGTTCATGAACGTAATGAGAAAAGAGGATATTTCCTTTTTCAACTCATTTTCACGTGCAAAATAAGGTAGATTCAGATATGCAATGACTTCGTTCTTGTAATTTTTAAATGGAAGATATGAAGATGTATAGTTAAGATAACCGATGGCTTCGTGTTGCAACAAGTAAGGGGTGTTTACATCTTTGAGTTTCTGCAATGCCTGGGGATTCATGAATGTTGACGTTAATCCCTGTAAATAAACCTGGGGTCTGGAAGTTGCAATAAGCTGCCCTTTTGAAGAAAAAAGATTAATATCCGTAAAGAATACATTTGAAAACTTTGTCATCAGGTCAGATAAATACTCACTATCCTCAGTGCCCAGATCTTCGTAATTCCTCAACTTGTGTTCCAGTTCTATTAGCAGTGAAAAGGATTTTTCTCTTATGATTTCACGATTTTTGCTATTGTGGTATCTTATGAAAAAATTGACAGTTATAATACCTGCGACGATAAAACTAAGGATAACCAGAAAAATGCTTGCTGTTTGCAACCGGGTTTTAAATGCGAACATGGATAGAAGGGGCTGTCTGATTGCCAATGCAAGAACAAAAAAGAATGCAAAATGAGATACAGCCAGAATAATCAGAAGATATGAAAACGTGGCTGCTTTTTCAAATGGTTTCTTTTCTGGAAGACTGACTAAAATGGTTGAAGAGTTATTCACAGGATAAATCAAATGAATATATCCGTCTTTTGAGATAAATGCTGGTTCTTCAGTTTTAAATGCAACATCAAGCATAAGTGGATAATAGTAGTCACCATACTGTGTGATAAGCTCATCGTTGTAATATTTAGCATATACATAATCAAAACGGCCTGCTTTTTTCAACACCTTCTCCTCAACCAGAAGCTCTGGATAACCGAGTCCTGCAATTTTGGGAATTGAAATCATTTCAAGAAACAACAATATCGTATCTGTCCTGTTGTCAGTTTCAAAAGCAAATTGGGACTCAAAAAGATAGCCTGGTCGGCCGGTTTCATCATCAATCAACCAATAACCAGGAACCATGGTTGGCATTCCGTACTGCATTTTCATATCTTGAAAAAACGCACTGCAAAGAACCTCAACATTCGAAGTAACGATCAGCAAAACATCTCCGGGTTTGCATACGGTTGCCTGCAGATGATATTTGGAAAAGTAACCACTCAAGTAATTTCGCCTGATATATTCTTCTGAAAAATTCTGCGGATCTGTTGAAAGGGAAAGTTCTGAAATAAACACACTGTCATTTTGAATATTTGCAGCTATTTCTTCAAATAAAAACTCTCCAATTGGATCCTGTTCGCTTGACAGTTGAATGGCATACAAATTTCTATAACTTTTTTCTTTTTCTGAATTTTTGCTGTTTATGACACATCCAAAACTCAGTGTAAACATAAATAAACATACTATTCCGAAAGCACCAGTGATTTTATAATAATTTGCCGATAGCATCACTGTCAGAACAACAAAAAGTAAATAGAATATGACGTGCAGCCATATACCTGGGAAAACCAAAATTAAAATCAGGCCAACTCCATTTGTGAGTAAAAAATACAAGATGATATCATTCCGGAATTTTAAATTCTTGCGTATAACCCTAAAAAAAATAAAAGAAATATACACAAAAGAAAGTACCATGAGGATGATTACAATAAAACCCGATACATCAGTCATTTTTAATTTGAGAATATCATCAAAACTGAGCAAAAGTGTCGAGTTGATAATAAGGGTTTCCAGCAGAAACTTCAGAAGCAGAAAGAGAATCAGCAGGATTAGTGTCAGCGCAACTATGACTGAGAGCCTTTTGGGTGTATTTCGATAATATCTGACTGATTCTTTGTACCGAAACCATAGCAAAATACTATAAAAGAACAGAACATATATATGAATAATTAGATCACCCAAGGACGCAAACCACTGATTCCATGCATAATACACCGGACTAAACAAAGGATCATTATACAAAAAAGCAGGATAACGAAAATAAACCTGAAGTGCTCTCAGAAAAACAGCAATCATAATCATTGAAATGATTACATAGCCGGACTTTGAAGTGATTTTCCTTAACATCTTCATCAGAAAAAACAACAACGCACTGAATGAAATTAAAAATGAGATGAAAATGAGTATAAATGGAATTTTGTTTTTTCCATCCTTCATGACTTTGGAAACAGAAAACAGATATTCATTCCGGGCATTGTATATGTTCACACCATCCGTTCCTTCGATTGAAATTTCAGCAGTATGCTTCAGTTGAAAATGGGGTGCAAAACCATTTTTCAGATATACATTCTGATAAGGATAACTGTAATACACAGGCATCAGACCGACCACTGAGACAGCAGCAGCAGAACCGACAAGACAATAAAAATATCCATTAGGTAAGCGAATCAGTTCCTGATGGGAATGGAGCAATTGTGTTTCAAATCCGTTGGCCGGAACATTATCATTTGTCCAGTATAAAAGCGTACTGTCTTTGTAAACATAGAAAGAAAAATCACTTTGCTCATCAATCTGTTCAATACAATTATTAAACACCGACCAGAAATCATCAGTGATTTCCGGAGTCTCAACCAATGAGCGGACAGCAACATCCAGTTTTTGTTCCTTGATCAGAAATTCTTCCTGTATTTCCTTTCCGATTTTCACATAATCCGGCAAATTTGAATTTATCGCTGACATCAAATAAGCGAACAACCAGAAAATCACAACAGCCGAAAGTGGTATAACAATATCAGAAAAGATTTTTTTTCTGTTCATTGTGAAATATTCTTGGGGATAAAATTAACATATTTATTTTGTTCTGAGGCAAATAAAATAACGTTACTCATAAACACTGCAATGTTGATAAAAAAAACACTCAGATTCACAAAAAATGATTAATTTTGTACGTTCACCAAAAAAGATTTAACAAACTGATTATGAGCGATATAAATGATTTATTGAAGAGAGCGGAAGAAGATGGCATTTCAAAAGGAAACAATGGGGATTATTCTGCAGAAAGCATTCAGGTACTGGAGGGGCTTGAAGCAGTCAGGAAACGTCCGGCAATGTACATTGGAGATGTCTCTTCAAGAGGGTTGCATCATTTGGTTTATGAAGTAGTAGATAATTCTATAGATGAAGCATTAGCAGGATACTGTACAGAAATTAATGTAATCATCCATAAGGACAATGCTGTTACAGTTGAAGACAACGGGCGGGGAATTCCTGTTGATATGCATGAGAAAGAACAGAAATCAGCCCTTGAGGTTGTTATGACAGTTTTGCATGCCGGCGGAAAGTTCAACAAAGATTCATACAAAGTTTCCGGAGGGCTTCATGGTGTTGGGGTTTCCTGTGTTAATGCACTTTCAAACACCTTAATTGCTTCAGTATACAGAGATGGGAAAGAATATGTTCAGGAATACAGTAAAGGAATTCCTCTGTATTCAGTTAAAGAAATTGGGTCAAGTAATAAAGAGGGGACCAGTATCTATTTCAAACCTGATGACAGTATTTTCATAACAACGACTTATAGTTTTGACATCCTTGCATCCAGATTACGTGAATTAGCTTTTCTGAACAAAGGCATCAGACTCAGGTTAACAGATGAACGTGAGCAGGTTGAAGACAATGGTAACCTTCATGAGGAATTCTTTTCAGAAAACGGACTTATTGATTTTATCCAATATCTTGATTCTACACGCGAGAAACTCATTGAAGTCCCAATTTTCATTGAAGGTGAAAAAAATGGTATTCCTGTTGAGTTTGCCATGCAGTACAACACTTCATTTGCAGAAAATGTTCACAGTTTTGTCAACAACATCAACACAATTGAAGGAGGAACACATCTTGCCGGTTTCCGGAGAGGATTAACCAGAACTCTGAAAAGCTATGCAGAAAGATCCGGAATGCTGTCCAAGCTCAAGTTTGACATCAGTGGAGATGATTTCAGAGAAGGACTGACAGCCGTTGTGTCCGTAAAAGTTCAGGAGCCGCAGTTTGAAGGTCAGACAAAAACCAAGCTTGGGAACAATGAAGTCATTGGCGCTGTTGATACGATGGTCGGAGAAGCATTGAACAATTATCTGGAAGAACATCCGAAAGAGGCCAGAGCCATTGTCAACAAGGTCATTCTGGCAGCCACGGCAAGACATGCAGCCCGCAAGGCTCGTGAAATGGTTCAGCGTAAAAACGTTTTGTCATCCAATAGTTTGCCCGGAAAACTGGCTGACTGCTCTGACAAAGATCCCTCTGTTTGTGAATTGTTCCTTGTTGAGGGAGACTCAGCAGGAGGAACAGCGAAACAGGGACGTGACAGAAAATTTCAGGCAATTTTGCCTCTGAGGGGAAAAATCCTTAATGTTGAAAAAGCAATGCAGCACAAAATCTTTGACAGTGAGGAAATCAGGAATATGTTTACAGCCATGGGTATTACCATTGGGACTGAAGAAGACTCAAAAGAACTGAATCTTTCAAAACTTCGCTATCACAAAATTGTTATCATGACCGATGCGGACGTTGACGGTAGTCACATTACAACTCTTATTCTCACATTCTTTTTCAGACATATGAGATTACTCATTGAAAAGGGATATGTTTATATTGCCACTCCCCCTTTGTACCTTGTCAGGAAAGGGAATACGCAACGCTACTGCTGGTCTGAAGAAGAACGTCGCGAGATTATGAAAGAACTTTCACCTGATGGTTCTGAGAAGGGTATTCACATTCAAAGATATAAAGGTCTTGGTGAGATGAATGCAGAACAATTGTGGACAACAACAATGAATCCTGATTTGCGGACATTGAGGCTTGTCACTATAGACAACGCTGCTGAAGCTGATAGGATCTTTTCAATGCTCATGGGAGATGAAGTTCCTCCAAGAAGAGAATTTATCGAAAGACACGCAAAATATGCAAATATTGATGCCTGATACTTGTAATCCAATTCTAAACAAACAAAATATCAAGTTATGAAACACAGGATTTTAGCATTTTCAACTTTGCTGGCTCTGCTTATTACTTTCGGCGGATGCGGAAAATATGAAGAAGGGCCTGATTTTAGCCTGCGCACCAAAAAAGCGAGAATTACAGGAATCTGGAAAATTGATAAAATGTATATCAATGACCAGGAACAAACCATTGATGAAGGGATGAACACAGCCCGGATTGATGTTATGAAAGATGGAACAGGGAAAATATCTGTTTCAATTCAGGGTTTGACTTTGGCTTTTGATATCGACTGGAAATTCAGTGATGATAAACTTTCTCTGATTATTTCAACAACCAGTGTTGAACTACTTACTTTTTATCCTGACATCATTGCTGAACATGAAATTCTTCGTCTAACCAACACTGAATGCTGGCTCAGAAACTCAAGAACAACCCAGGATGTAACTGTTGTGACAGTCACACATCTTGAAAAAGAGTAAACACTCTCAGGATTGTTTTCAATTTCTCGCAATACACCCACAACATCAAAAACGTTAACTTCGTTTATGGTGTTTGATAGGTGTTATTGTTCAGGTGATGAATTTTCCCAATACTGGACCTTTTAATACAACATATTGATTATGCAAAAAATTCTGGTTATTTTGTTTTTGTTGTCAACGATTGCCGTACAGGCCAATCAACCATCAAAAGTTTATTTTACATCTGACATTTCCTCCGGAGGTCTTTTAAAGGTTTTTTCAAACATTCAGAATGAAGCAACCGGAAAGATTGCTTTTAAGGTTCATTTTGGGGAAGAAGGAAACAAAAATTTTATTTCCCCTTTGATAATGCGAGAACTTGTGCTTATGCTTCATGCTACATTTGTTGAGACAAATGTCCTGTATGTAGGCAAGAGGCGGTATACTGAAAGCCATATTGAATTGGCCAAAGCCCACGGATTTAATTATGCTCCGATTGATATTCTCGATTCAAGCGGAGATTCTGCGATCGAGGCAAAAACAACACATTTCAGCAAGGTGTATCTTGGCAAAAACTTTTTCAATTATGACACATATGTCATCTTTTCTCATTTCAAAGGTCATGGTAGTGCAGGCTTTGGGGGAGCAATCAAAAACGTAGGAATGGGACTTGCTGCGATACAGGGGAAAATGGCTCTTCATGCATCTGATATTCCCGGAACGCGCCCTGATAAATGTATCAAATGTGGTGTGTGTGTCCGTGAATGCCCGGGAGCAGCCATTACACTGGAGCCGTTGAAAATTGACAAAAACAAATGCATCGGATGTGCAAAATGCATTGGAGAGTGTCCGGTTCAGGCTTTCAGTATTCCATGGGGGTCAACCCCAGAAAACGTTTTTCTGGAAAGACTGGTCGAATATACCAAAGTGATGACTTCACTCAAAAAAATGATATATGTAAATATCCTGGCCAATATTTCACGATCATGCGATTGTTCCCGTCATGCTCCCAAACCGTTCCTTGAAGACATTGGTATTCTGGTTTCTACAGATATTGTTGCCATTGAAAAAGCAAGTCATGACCTTGTTGATCAAAAATGCAACTGCGATGATGCATTTGTAAAAGTCGGAAATCCTTCCGGCAAATATCAGATCTCATATGCTGAACAGATGAATATGGGAAACAGTAATTATATTTTAATTGATATCGACAAAATCAAACAATAGAATTGCTATTGTTTGATTTGATTTATTCTTTTGCTTTCAATATTTGCTTTCAAAAATCTACAACTGTTTTTTTGAAAATAACATAATCATGGGAGTTATGATTTGTTAAAAATTTCATCTGAAAACCTGTGGTTTTTTGTATTTTTGCCAAACCATAACATAACAATATCTCAATGGAAGAAATCAGAATGGTTGACCTTCGTCAGCAATATCTTAAAATAAAACCGGAAATCGATGCAGCTGTAATGAATGTTATAGATTCCACTGCATTTATTAACGGTCCTGTTGTGCATGAATTTCAGAAGAATCTGGAAACATATCTGGGCTGCAAGCATGTGATTCCATGTGCCAACGGAACAGATGCCCTGCAAATTGCGCTGATGTCTTTAAATCTTCAACCCGGCGATGAGGTCATAACTACTGCATTTACTTTTGTAGCAACAGTTGAGGTTATTGAACTTCTGAAACTTAAACCTGTCATGGTTGATGTTAATCCTAAAACCTTCAACATTGATCCTGAGGCAATTAAAGCTGCAATTACCCCGAAATCCAGAGCTGTGATCCCCGTACATCTTTTCGGACAAAGTGCTGAAATGGAAGCAATCATGTCAATCGCTGAAAAACATCAACTATGGGTTATAGAAGACAATTGTCAGGCAATTGGTGCTGACTATAAGTTTAAAAATGGAAAGATACAAAAAGCAGGAACAATCGGGCACATAGGTTGCACATCCTTTTTCCCTTCAAAAAATCTCGGAGCTTACGGTGACGGTGGCGCAATATTTACAAACGATGATAAACTTGCTTCTGACATCCGATATATTGTAAATCATGGTATGGTTGTCAGGTATTATCATGATATGGTGGGTGTCAATTCAAGACTTGATAGCTTACAAGCTGCAATCCTGAATGTGAAGCTCAGACATCTTGATGAATACGCTCAGGCAAGAAACAAAGCTGCAGCACATTATACAGAAAAACTGGTAAAACATCCTAAACTGAAAACACCTGTAATCGCCGAATTTTCTTCACACGTGTTTCATCAGTATACGCTCATTACTGAAAACCTCAACAGGGATGAACTCATCGGTTTTCTCAACCGGAAAAATATCCCTGCTATGATTTATTATCCTGTTCCGCTTCATCTACAAAAAGCATATGCTCATCACGGTTACAAAGAAGGAGATCTTCCTGTTACAGAAGCACTTTCACGTCAGGTTTTTTCATTACCAATGCATACTGAACTCACAGAAGAACAACTGAATTATATCTGCGACTCAATTCTTGAATTTCTGAACAAATAAATGCAGGGAATATGAAAAAAACGGGATATTTCGCTCATGAAACAGCAGTCATTGATCAAGGATGTACAATAGGCAACGGTACCAAAATATGGCATTTCAGTCACATCATGTCTGAAAGTATCATCGGCGAAAATTGTAATATCGGTCAAAATGTAGTCATTTCGCCACATGTTATTCTTGGAAACAATGTGAAAGTTCAGAACAATGTTTCAATATACACAGGTGTCATTTGTGAAGATGATGTATTTCTGGGCCCTTCCATGGTTTTCACAAATGTAATTAATCCCAGAAGCGCAGTTGTTCGTAAAAGCGAGTATAAAAAAACCATTGTCAGAAAAGGAGCCAGTATCGGAGCCAATGCAACGATTATATGCGGGATTACTCTTGGCAGTTATTGTTTTATCGGTGCAGGAGCCGTTGTTACAAAACATGTCGCTGACTATGCTCTCATTGTTGGTAATCCGGGCAGACAAACGAGCTGGATGAGTGAATTCGGACACAAACTCAAATTTGATAAAAACAATATTGCTGTATGTCCTGAAAGCGGAGAGAAATATCAGTTACATAACAATAAAGTTACTAAACTATGAATTTTGCACTAATTGGAGCTGCAGGTTACATTGCACCGAGGCATATGAAGGCCATCAGAGAAACAGAAAATGTGCTGGTTGCTGCACTTGATAAAAATGACAGTGTCGGAATCATTGACAGTTTTTTCCCGGAAGCCGATTTTTTTATTGAACCCGAACGATTTGACAGACATCTGGATAAACTTAGAAGGAATCATGAGAAAAAAGTTGATTATGTCAGTATTTGTTCTCCAAATTTTCTTCATGATGCACACATCAGGCTGGCAATCAGAAACCAGGCACATGCTATCTGTGAAAAACCGGTTGTGCTAAATCCATGGAATATTGAAGCTTTGGCTGAACTTGAAAATGAAACAGGTAAGCATATATACACAATCCTTCAACTGCGTCATCATGAGTCAATTATCAATTTGAAAAATGCTGTTGTTTCAAGAAAAATTGATAAGAAATATGATATCGATCTTACATATGTAACCGGGAGAGGGAAATGGTATCATTTTTCATGGAAGGGTGACCAGAGCAAATCGGGAGGCATCGCAACAAATATAGGCATTCATTTCTTTGATATGCTTGTCTGGATATTTGGGGATTTGAAGAAGAGCAAGGTTTATTTGTCTAATTCTCATAAAGCATCCGGATATCTTGAACTCGAAAACGCACGTATAAGATGGTTTCTCAGTGTTGACGCTGACGACATTCCTAAAGAGATCCGTAAATCAGGGAGAAGAACTTATCGTTCAATCACAATTGAAAACGAGGAAATCGAATTTTCTGACGGCTTTACAGATCTTCATACTATCAGTTACAATGAGATTCTTGCCGGAGGGGGCTTTCGTGTTTCCGATGCCATGAAATCTGTGATTATCGCACACGACATCCGCAATGCAAAAATTATTTCTCCAAAAGGTGATTTTCATCCTTTACTTAAAAAAATAAAACAATAAATTTATGTTTACTCAGATCATTAATAAACAAACAAAAATTTCAGTGGTTGGACTGGGATATGTTGGACTGCCTATTGCTCTCGGACTTGCCAGGAAAGCATCCGTAATCGGTTTTGATATCAAGCCCGACAGGGTTGAGCTCATGAAAAACCACACAGATCCGAGCAACGAACTGCCTGCTTCGGCATTTCACGGCTGTGATATTCAGTTTACAAGCCAAGCTGAAGACCTTAAGGATGCTACTTTCCATATTGTGGCAGTTCCAACTCCAATTAACAAGCACAATCTCCCAGATTTGACTCCACTCATCAAAGCATCTGAAACTCTGGGAAAAGTATTGAAAAAAGGAGATATTGTTGTGTATGAATCAACTGTTTATCCGGGAGCAACCGAAGAAGATTGTGTCCCCGTTCTTGAGAAATTCTCAGGATTAAAGTTTCCGGATGATTTTTCGGTCGGATATTCACCTGAGCGCATTAATCCGGGAGACAAGGTTCACACATTGGAAAATACAGTCAAAATTGTGTCCGGTCATGATTCGAAAACACTTGATACTGTTGCTTCTGTTTACGAGCTTGTCATTGAGGCAGGTGTTCACAAAGCACCCACCATTAAAGTTGCTGAAGCTGCAAAAATCATTGAAAACACACAACGTGATGTGAATATTGCATTAATGAATGAACTTTCAATAATTTTCAACCGGATGGGAATCAACACATTTGATGTTCTGGAAGCTGCCGGAACAAAATGGAATTTTTTAAAATTCCAACCAGGATTGGTAGGAGGACATTGTATTGGTGTGGACCCATATTATCTGGCTTTTAAAGCACAGGAATATCGTTATCATCCCCAGATCATAAGATCAGGACGATTTGTAAATGATAGTATGGGCTTTTACGTTGCCAAACAGCTGGTAAAAAAACTCATTGCAACAGGCAAAAATCTGCTTAAAACAAAAACACTTGTGATGGGTATTACATTCAAAGAAGATGTAACTGATATCCGAAATTCAAGAGTGATCGACATCGTCACTGAACTCAAAACATACGGCGTTAATGTTGATGTTCATGACCCACATGCTGATCCTGAAGAAGTATTCCACGAATATGGTTTTTCTACAATTGAAAAACCTGACCGTGATTACGATGCCATTATTGTTGCAGTGATGCATAAAGAATTTGCAGAGTATTCTGAATCACAATTTATGGAAATGATGAACCCTGACGGAAAACAAATTCTTTTTGACATCAAGGGAATATACAGAAATAAAATTAAGCATATGACATACTGGAGTTTGTAATCATGAATGGGAAAATACTTGTTACTGGGGGAACAGGTTATATCGGTTCCCATACAGTCTGTCAGTTACTGATATCCGGCTGGAATGTGGTGAGTATTGACAATTTGTCTAACAGTTATGAAGATGTCAATGAGCGGATTGAATCCATTACGGGCAAACAATTTGATTTTATCAGAGCAGACTTATGTAACCAGGAGGATGTCAGGACAATTTTTAAAAACCATCCTGACATTATCGGAATCATCCATTTTGCAGCATCTAAATCAGTCGGAGAGTCTGTTTTAAAACCTTTACAATATTATTACAATAATCTTGTTTCACTGATTCATTTACTTAACATTTCAAAAGAATATCCTGTCAGGTCTTTTGTATTTTCCTCATCATGTACTGTATACGGACAACCGGACTCACTCCCTGTCAGAGAAACCTCTCCTGTTCTGCAGCCTGTGTCTCCTTATGGTAATACAAAACAAATCTCTGAAGAAATATTAAGGGATTGTAGCATTAGTCATCCTGAATTAAAAATTATTTCACTGAGATATTTTAATCCGATTGGAGCACATCCATCAGGAATGATTGGAGAACTCCCTATTGGTATACCTAACAATCTGATGCCCTATATCACTCAAACTGCATTCGGTATCAGGGATGAACTGAAAATTTTCGGTGGTGATTACAACACCCCCGATGGTACAGCAATCCGTGATTACATTCATGTAACAGACCTTTCAAATGCACATTTGTCAGCTCTGGAAAGAATTTTACAAGCCAGAATGAAGTCAAATTACGAAGTCTTTAATCTTGGTACAGGTGAGGGTTATAGTGTTCTCCAAATTGTTCAGACATTTACTGAAGCAACAGGTGTTCATATTCCTTATACAATTGTAGACAGGCGACCTGGAGATATTGAGCAGATCTGGGCCGATCCAACACTTGCCAACACTGAATTACAATGGAAAACATCAAAATCTCTGAAAGATATGATGTCAGATGCCTGGAGATGGGAAAATTATTACCGGAATTTTGTAAAAAACAAATATAATCATGAATAAGAAAAAGTGTATTCTAGTAACTGGTGGAGCAGGATTTATCGGGTCCCACCTAGTCAGGTTTTTTGTCAGCAATTATCCGGATTATAACATTGTCAACCTGGACAAACTGACTTATGCCGGAAATCTGGAAAACCTGAAAGATGTAGAATCGGCAAATAATTATACTTTTATCAAAGGAGATATTCTTGATGCAGAACTTCTTGACACCATCTTTGATCGTCACAACCCTGATGCTGTCATTCATCTTGCAGCTGAGTCACATGTTGACAGGTCCATACTGAATCCTCTGGAGTTTGTGCAGACAAATGTTCTGGGAACTTGTACATTACTGAATATTGCACGAAATCACTGGAAAAACGAAATGGAAGGGAAGCTGTTTTATCATGTTTCTACAGATGAAGTTTTCGGCAGTCTTGGTGAGAACGGTTATTTCACTGAAGACACTCCTTACGATCCCAGGAGTCCCTATTCTGCTTCAAAGGCTTCGAGTGACCATTTTGTCAGAGCATATTTTCATACATTCAAATTGCCGGTCATCATTTCAAATTGTTCCAACAATTATGGATCATTTCAGTTTCCTGAAAAACTCCTGCCACTGATGATCAACAATATTATTCATAAAAAACCACTTCCTGTTTATGGTAAAGGTGAAAATATCAGAGACTGGCTTTTTGTAATTGACCATGTTAAAGCTATTGATGTTATTTTTCACAACGGAATAATTGGTCAAACATACTGCATTGGTGGCAACAACGAATGGAAGAACATTGATCTTATTAATGAATTGTGTCGCATCATGGATGATAAACTTGAACGGCCAAGGGGTGAATCAGCTTCTCAGATCACTTTTGTCGCAGATCGTGCTGGCCATGATCTGCGCTACGCAATTCACACAGGAAAAATTGCAACAGAATTGGGATGGAAACCGGAAATTGATTTTTCTGAAGGATTATCACTCACTGCCGACTGGTATCTTCAAAACAGACAGTGGCTTGATCATGTTACCAGCGGAGAATATCTGAACTATTATGACAGAATGTATTCACACCGATAAACAATGAACAATCAATTTCACAAAGGTGATTTGAAAGACATGCGCTTTCTGGTAACCGGAGGAGCCGGTTTTATCGGCTCTCATATTACTGACTATCTTATTGGACACGGAGCAAAGAAGGTCAGAGTCGCAGATAATCTTTCGACCGGGTCATTCAAAAACATACAACACCATGAAATTCACCCTGCTTTTGAGTTTATTGAAACAGACCTCATTGTTCCTGAGGCATGTATGAGTATCTGCAAAGACATTGACATTGTTTTTCATGAAGCAGCACTTGGAAGTGTGCCACGATCTGTTTTGCAACCTCTTGTTACTAATTCAAACAATGTCAACACACATCTGAACATGATGTGGTCCTGTCTTCAGAATGGGGTTAAACGCATGGTTTATGCGTCTTCATCATCTGTGTATGGAGACGATGTGAACACACCCAAAAATGAAGCACAAACGGGAAATCTGCTCTCACCTTATGCCGTGACTAAAAAAATCAATGAATTATACTCCGGTGTTTTTGCTACATTATATGATCTGAAGATAATTGGTCTCAGATATTTCAATGTATTTGGACCCAGACAAAACCCCGAAGGTCCCTATGCAGCAGTGATTCCGCTTTTTATAAATGCTATGCTTTCAGGAAATCAACCAGTGATTTATGGCAGCGGAGAACAAAGCCGAGATTTCACATATGTTGACAATATCGTTCAGGCAAATATTCTGGCTGCATTTACAGAGCACACTGAAGTGTTTGGGAGTGTTATGAATATTGGTGCAGGCGGAAAAACCACTGTCAATAAATTGTTCAGGATAATTGCAGAAGAGCTGAAATCTGACATCCAACCTCAATACAATCCAGAGCGGAAGGGTGACATTTTCAGTTCCTCTGCTTCTATTGAAAAAGCCAGGAAAATGATAGGATACCAACCATATATACAAGTCAGGGAAGGAATCAGAAAAACCATTGATTCATTTCATGAATAAGTCATCAGATAACCAGACCCATTATTCCTTTAGCCATTCATCAATTTCCTTTTCATCAATTTCAAAATAGTTTTGTTTATTCACGACAATACCATCGTCTATCCAGAAAATTGCAGGAAGGCTTGTACCTGCCAAAGCGATCAATGTCCCTGCTTTGATATTTGAATAAGGAATATTGTCAGATTTTGTTTTAAAATGGAAGTCGTTGATATCCTGTTCGTCTCCATTAATGAAAAAGTAAACCGGGAATAATTCATTTCTGGTTTTCATAACGTGGAACTTGTATCCGGCAACAACACAATGAGGGCAGGAGGAACTTAAAAACACCACAATCTGCTTTCCTTCAGACAGATTTACATCTGGCTGATCTGCTTCTGCATCATTGTATATTAATCCGAAGTCCATTTCATAATTTAATTCGATTGCCTGCAACCTGCTGGTTCCGATTATGATTGGTGCTGAAACAAAGACAGCAATAAGCGAAATGACTGCTGCAAGTATCAGGATCAGCAAACAGATTTTTCTATTCTTTTCTTTATTTCTCTTAAAATAAAGTATGATTGCCAAAACGAATCCGAGTATCAGATTCTTTATAATTGATTCAACGGGAGTCATTGCATAAATCAACCCAAAACAGTTACAATTCGTGTTGTTTCCCTGGAAAATTAGAATTAATATGAGATATATCGTAAATGCAAAAAGAGTGGCAAGACTTAATTTTATAAAAAATCTTGCATACACGCCTGATATCAGCATTATTCCGAGGAAGAATTCAAACCCCACAAGTAATCTGGCAGCAAAGGGAGCCAGTTTCCATCCGATAATTCCGGTCTCAACAATGGCAACTTCAGTCAATTCGATAGGGAATAATTTGACATATGCAGAAAACAGGAACACCACGCCGGTTAAAATCCGCAAAACAATGAAAATAACTTTCATAAGGATGAATTTTTGTTGCAGTAACTGCAAAAGTAAAAAAAAAGCTGTCAAATAATGACAGCTTTTTTTTCTGAAAACAGAATACTATTTCAGCGTACAGGTTGCACCTGTGCCTAAAAAGTTTAACTGAGTTTCATAAAGATCACAGGCTTCTTCAGCATCTTTTTTCTTTGCATCAAGAAGTTCAGTTTTTGCACTGACGGTAATTCCTGCTGCTGTGTAAGAACAATCACAAGTGTAATCTTTCTTGCATGATGATAATGCCAGTGAAGCGACAAAAGCAACTCCAAATACGAAAGCAAATCTTTTCATAGTTTTAATTTTTTTTAATTTAAAATATTTAACCTGGCAAAAGTAAAAAAAATATTTAAACATACAACTTTTTAAACAAATTTTTAAAGATAAAAGTTGGTTTATCATAATATTAAAAAAGCCATAATAATAAAAACAGGAATTTATGTTTTATTTCAATGTGCAGTAAGCGGATGTTGTGGTCGCCCAATAGGTCATTTCAATATCCAGGCATTCTGCTGTTGCTTCAAGTTTTCTGGCCCGTTTGATTTCATGATCTGTTGTCATGGTTTGTCCGGAAATTGTATAAGTGCATGAACAGGTATAGTTTTTTTTGCATGCAGAAAAAGTAACAAGGATAAACAAAGCCATTGCGGTAATAATCACTCGTTTTTTCATATTCATTTGATTTTTGTTTTGTTACAAAAATACATAATCTGTACAAATCAAGCGTTCTTTTCTGATACATTAAAACATAAAAATGTTAAATTTTCAAATTTAAAACAGGTCTGACTTGATAAATGTTTATATATTTGTGAAATATCATCTCAACGTATGGGTTTCAAAATTTTCAGAAAATCAGTATCTGTGAACAAACAATTGTCAGGATTCAAAACTGATATTCACTCCCATCTTATTCCGGGAATTGATGATGGGGTAAAAACAATTGAGGAATCTGTTTTGCTCATCAGAGGACTCAGCGAGCTTGGATATACTAGAATTATTACAACGCCGCACATACGGGGAGAAGTGTATGAAAATACTCCTGAGATCATCCAAAATGGGTTGCTCGAAGTTCAGAAAGCAGTTGCAAACGAAAACATTCCAGTTGAGATTGAAGCAGCTGCAGAATATTTTGTTGATGACTTGTTCATGAAACTTGTATATGATCAGTTTCCTCTGCTGACATTCGGAAAAAACAAGCATGTACTCGTAGAGTTTTCACACTTCAGTGTACCATACAGTTTTAAAACAATCATTTATGATCTTCAGTCAATGGGATACACCGTTGTTCTGGCCCATCCCGAGCGATATTATTATTTTCAAAACAAATTTGAAGAATATAAAGACCTGTATTATAGAGGCGTTCAATTCCAGTTAAATCTTGTATCACTGTCAATGTATTATGACAGAACGTCTGCAAAAACAGCAGAAAAGCTCATTGATCTTGGACTATACACCTATGTTGGAAGTGATATTCACAACCGGCATTATCTTCAAAGTTTCACAAGGGCTCTTGGACAGCATTCATATCAGAAATTGATAGAAAAGTGTAATATAATGAATGATCACATCTGAAATGAAACTTTTTTATGAAAAATATGACCAAATCAAGCAGTACAATGTCAGTAAAATCTGGCCGTTTGAAGTGTGAAAATTCTGGTTTGTATATTTTTGACTTTTACAAAACCTGCAATTCTAATGAAAATTGTAATTTTACTTTAAAAACCACGTATGTTTTTCCTGGAGTATAAAAACACTTTTCACCGAATTGTCATCCATATCATTTTCTGGCTGAGCTATATCACTTTTTATTCAATACTGGTTTCTGTAAATGCAAACCTTGGTTTTGGGCAAGTCTGGCTGCGCTCACTTTATTTCATACCTGTTGACATGTTTGCAACATACGTGACAATTTATTATCTGCTTCCAAAATTTCTTATTGTCAAAAGATATTTAATGTTTGCATTGCTGTTTATTATACTTGCATTCATCACAATTTTTTTGAATCAGTTTGTGACCTTTTTTATATATATCCCGATCTATTTTCCAGATCAACTTGCAGAAGTTGACTTTTTTAATTTTGACATGTATGTCTGGCTTGCTTCTACCTATGTTGTTGTCATTTTTGCAGGAGGTATCAAAATTTCAAAATTATGGCTTCAGGAGCAGAAAGCAAAAGCTCAGCTTAAGAATGAGCACACCAAAAGTGAACTGATGTTGCTGAAGTCACAGCTCAATCCACATTTTATTTTTAACACACTGAACAATATAGATACACTTATACACACCAATCCACAGATGGCCTCTCAAAGTATTATCAGGCTATCAGAGATCATGCGTTATGTGACCTATGAGGCAACAGCAGATTTTGTCTCTGTAAAAAAGGAAATCAGTTACTTGCAGGCTTTTATAGACATCCAGAAGCTTCGCTTCGGCCAAGACTTTTTCTCTGTCAATATTCAAAACAACAATCCTGAAAAAAAGATTGCACCAATGCTGTTTATTTCACTTGTTGAAAATGCAATCAAACACGGAGATAAAAAATCTCACGTTCCGGGAATCCTAGTAGAAATCAATATCAATGAAGATATTGATTTTAAAGTAGTGAACTATTTAGCACAAACAGATGTGAATAAAGATCAATACGGAGGAATCGGACTAAAAAATCTTAAACGACGACTTGAACTGATTTATCCGGATAACCATTTGTTTGAATGCATCAGAAACGAAGAAAATCAATATATTGCACGAATATGGATTCAATGAAAATTCGCTGTCTTGTCATTGATGATGAACCTCTTGCCATTGAAAAACTCAGGAGTTTTATCTCTAAAGTATCTTTTTTGGAACTCCTTGAAACTTTTCAGAACGGCATTGATGCCATCCCTCTTCTCAATACCGGAACAATCGATTTACTGTTTCTCGACATACAAATGGAGGACCTTACAGGAATACAACTGCTTGAGGTTTTACATCACAAACCATATGTGGTCTTCACAACTGCATACAGCGAATATGCTATCAAGGGATATGAACTTGATGTTATTGACTATCTGCTGAAGCCAATATCTTTCGACCGCTTTATGGTTGCTGTCAACAAGGTTGCCGATCAAATCAGACTGATCGATTCAGCAAGAAACAACCAACTGAAAGATGATGAACAGAAAGGCATTGATTTTATTCTTGTCAAAGCAGATTATCATATGCAGAAAATTACATTTGATGAGATCCTGTTTATTGAAGGAATGAAGGATTATCTGAGAATTCACACTCCCGAAAAAAGGGTCATGACACTTCAGACTTTTAAAAATATGGAAGATATTCTGCCCTATGATAAATTTTGCAGAATCCACAAATCATACATTGTTTCACTGTCAAAAATTGAAAAAATTGAACGTAATCAGGTCATTATTAACGGGGAGCGACTTCCAATCGGAGAAACTTTCAGAAAAACTTTTTTTGATGTACTTAAAAAACTGGGCATTATTTATCAGTAATTTCTTTCTGGTTTTCAAATATCCGGAATTTCAATGCTTTCTCCAAGAAACCTGGGTTTCACCCTGAAAATAAAATCCATGAAGACTTTTACTCTGGCAAATTTTTCGCGCATCCTTGTTTTAAAACCATAATGTCGGGAAACATCAGCTGCAACAAAACCCACAACTTCCTGTTTTAATCTCCTTCCGATAAATACGGCACGCTGAACATGAAATTCCTGAGAAATCACTGTAAATGATAACTGACCGAAGATCCTCTCTGCCCTGACCATTGAATCGTACGTTCTGAAACCGGCATAATCAAGATAAATCCTGTCATAAGGAATTCCTTTTTTTATCAATGCTTTTTTCATCATCACTGGCTCATTATAATATACGGTACTGTTATCTCCGCTAACAAGAATATAATCTATTTTGCCTGAAAAAAACAACTCTGTTACTGCATCAATTCTGTACTGAAAATATAGGTTTGTTCTGCCTCCCCTGACTTTTTCAGAAGTTCCAAGTAACAGTCCCACCTTATTGTGTGGAATTGAATCACAATCACTGTAAATAAATTCTGCGGTTTTTGTGCTGATTCTCCAGTCTGAATAAAGAACTGCAATAACTGAAATTACTGCTGCCAGGAAACCAAGTTTGAAAAAGAATCTAAACAGCTTCTGAAAAATCCTGAAAAAATTATGTTTTCGTTTTTTCTTCATACTAAAACAGTTTCATTTGATCCAGGGCATCTGGCAGCTTAACGTTTCTCAAGATCAGCTTTAAAAAGAAATGATTTCTCATAAACCTTTGATACAGATGGTGAATTTATAATGACTTAACGTAATCTAAAGTAAAAAATATATATTCCGATCACATTCTTTTCCTTCTTACAATGACAAATGAATTTTTTGGAAATACGATAATCTTTCCCCTGTAAACCTGGATGGGAACACCACCTCCGGTATATTCCAGAGGGCTGATTCCTGCCTGTCTGACATCTGCAATAACATCCCATTGCTCAGTTGTTTCAAGCTCCGGAATGTTCAATACAACTTTCTGATCAGATGGGTTATGAATCACCAGAACTTTGTCAACCTGCAGATTTGAATACCCCGGAGCAACCTGCAAATTAGGATCATTATCCATCAAAAATGCGATGAAATGATCGTATTCATAATCTGGTGAAACAGCAGCGTCATTCTTTCTGGAAAGATCAACAGTAACACATCCGAACTGATCCAGAACACGGGCATCAATAGAATTACTTCCAAATTCAGAATATGCACCCGGAATACTCTCCCATGATCCCTGCTGGCTGACAAGTTTAATATTAAGATGATCCGGGGTCCCCCATTTTGAAAGATCAAATTCGTGGATATGATTTTTGTCAAATGCAATTTCTGCAAATCCTTTTTCGTCAAAAACCACGTAAAACGGATTTTGTTCAGGATTATCAGAGCGATTCTTTGCATGTACTTCCCCGGCAACATAATACTGCTTCAAAGCAGGACCATTT
>CAYMAZ010000015.1:0-10137 GCA_964388575.1 uncultured Bacteroidales bacterium
CCACAAACCCGCAACTGACACACACAAATTTCTTGTCCTACGGCGATCATACAACCGGAACAGGAAACATGATGGTTGTCAACGGTGCAGGTGTGTCAAATACAATCGTATGGGAGCAGACAATCAGTGTCATTCCAGCAACAAATTACAATTTTTCTGCCTGGGTTTCTTCAACACTTCATTTATCAGCAACCCAGGTTGCTCAGCTTCAGTTTTCAATCAACGGCAACCTGATCGGGACAGTGTATAATGCCCCCACAACCGGAGGTATCTGGCAAAATTTCTTTGTGACATGGAACTCAGGACCCAATAATGCCGCAACAATCAGAATTATCAATCAGAATACTGCAACATCAGGAAACGATTTTGCACTGGACGATATTTTCTTTCAGGAGATTTGCATGTTCTCAGATACGATTTCTGTTACTCTCGGAGCAAACATCCAGGCTGAAATTCTGCCCGCCAATGCTGAAATTTGCCAGGGAGACAGCACCCAACTTTCTGTGCAATCAAACAACACATTGCAATCCTATACCTGGAGCACCGGGCAAACCACCCAGGATATCACGGTGAGTCCGGCACAAAGCACAACGTATTCAGTTACAGTTTCTGATGTTGACGGATGCAGCGGGACAGCATCAGCGACGGTCACTGTGAATCCAAATCCTGTGGTTACTGCAAACGCATTTCCTCCGGATATTTGTGCAGGCAGCTCAACAGACATTATTGCTGAGGGCGGAGTTTCTTATTTCTGGGATAATAATCTCGGGCAGGGGCAGATTCACACCGTTTTCCCCTCTGCAACAACTACCTATCAAGTCACAGGAACTGATGCCAGCGGCTGCACAGCCTCTGCACAGGTTGTTGTTCAGGTTACACCTGAAATTATCTTTGATATTTCACCTTCAGCTCCTGTCATTTGCGAAGGCGATAGCATAGATTTAACCGTTCTACTGAGTGGCATGTATGATTACATCTGGAGTGACAGCAGCACAACCCAATCCTTATCCGTTGCTCCTTTGCAAACCACAACTTACAGCGTAACATTGACAGACTCCATGGGATGTTCCGGCTCAGCAGAAATTATTGTCCAGGTCAACCCTGTCCCCTTTGCCGATTTCTCGGGATCACCTTCCGAAGGATGTGTTCCTGCTTCTGTGCATTTCACAAACCTGGGGAGCACTGGAGATTTGTTCTGGCAGTTTGGAGATGGTGCAACTTCAACCCAGATCAATCCTTCCCACCAGTATAACAGCAACGGAATTTTTACTGTTACCCTGATTGTCTCTGAAGCAGGTTGTGCGGATACGCTCACGTTGACCGATTATATCCAGATCTATCCTCAACCGGTTTCTGCATTCAGTCCTTCTGAAACCGATGTTTACGAAGACGAATCAACAGTTTTTTTTACCGATTTATCTACAGGTTCGGAATTTTGGTTATGGGATTTCGGGACTGCCACTGCAGATGGAACTTCTCAGCTGCAGAACCCTGAATTTACATTTCCGGGAGTGGGGAGCTATACTGTATGGCAATATGTAAAAAATCAATGGGGATGCAGCGATTCAACGTTTGCTGTGATTTCTGTAAAACCAATGATTACATTTTATGTGCCCAACGCTTTCACTCCCAACGGTGATGGCGTCAATGAATATTTTCAGGCATTTGGGAATAACATTGATCCCGATTCATTTCAAATGCTTATTTTTGACAGATGGGGCAGAATCATATTCAGAACAAACAATATCAACATTCCATGGGATGGATCTTCATCCCTGAGCAGCAATGGAATTGCCCCACAGGGAATGTATATTTACCAAATTGACCTGACATTTGACAATTACAGAAGACAATTTAATGGTACCTTTTCACTTATTTATTAATCAAGCCGATCTCTTATGAAGACTGTTTTCAGCATTTTTTTTATTGCCTTTTTTACACTTTCTGTTACAAAAGCACAACAGGATACAATTGTTATTCAAACGTTTACATTCGGATCACCACAGGACGCATGGTTTGAGTTTCCTCCTGATACAATCAGCTTCGAAAAAATTATCATGAAATATACACTTAAGTGTAATCCCGCCCAAAACCCAGCCTGTGGAGAATGGGATTATCAAACTTCCACAATCCTTTATGATTACACAGGACTTCAGGATTCATCTTTGGTCAACCAACCTTTGTTTCTTGTCAGCGGCGGCATCCCGGATACCTTGTACGCTTCATATTCTCCAACATATACAAACACTGGAACTTTTCAATTTTTCAACGTATATGACGACACCCTGAGTTTGAATACATATTCACCGGGTGTTTGGGATACAACCTCTGTCTATCCCTTTAAAGCAGAAATGCCGGTATCGAGAGCCTTTTATGTCTGGAGAGCTTCAGAGTTGAATGCTGCAGGAATGAGTGCTGGAAATGTGACAGGTCTGAGAATTCATGTCCAGTCTGGAAATGTCACATTAAACAATTTAAAAATTCGTCTAAAACATACAAATGACAATACAATTGACCCTGATAATATTGATTTTCAGAGTTTTGATCTGGCTTACAACATGAACACAGCCATCACTGCCGGATGGAATCACTTTGCTTTTCTGCAGGCTTTTGCCTGGAACGGAACTGACAATATTCTCATTGAAATTTCCTTTGAGAACACACATTCAGCTGTCTCTCCACTTGTTTTTTCTGAAAATACGGGATATGACTGCGGTGCTTTCCGTGCTGATGATGACAGATGTGTTGAGTTTCACGGAAACAACTATATTTCAGCGCTTGTTACAGATACTCTGAATACACTTGACACAGCTCTGACTGTTTCATTCTGGGCATACGGAAATCCTCAGTTTCAGCCACAGAACGGGACATGCTTTGAGGGTATCAGGGCCAACGGAAACAGAATTATGAATGCACATGTACCCTGGTCAGATTCAAGAATATACTGGGATGCAGGCATTAACAATGCAGGGGACTATGATCGTATTGACAAGGCTGCCAATCCTGATGAGTTCATGGGGAAATGGAATCACTGGACCATGACAAAAAATGTAGTACAGAAGACCATGAAAATATATCTTAACGGAACGTTATGGCATTCTGGAACAAATAAAAGTGCTGGATTTGATGTCATAACAAGTTTATTCATCGGAAGAGGAAACTGGAGTGGTGCAACTTCATTTTCGGGCAAAATGGACGAGTTTGCCATTTTTCGTTCTGAACTTACAGCAACCGCAATTTCTGAAAACTACAGAAAACCCATCACTACTGCTCATCCACATATTGACGATCTCGTGATGTATTTCAAGTTCAATGAAGGGAATGGATTAACTGTCACTGACTCTGCCAAAGGCAACACTCTTCCTTCATTTCTCTTTGGTGCATCAAATCCACTAAAATCACCTGAAGATTTTGTTACAGGATTTACTTCAACACAATTCAGGCCGGAAATCATTTTTGAACAGGGCAGTTTCAACCAGCATACCGATTCAATTTTTGTAACAGATTCAATTGTAAACAATCCATTGCTTTTGGTTTTTTTCAGTGACTCAGTAAATAATCCTGGCGTTGCAACCGATACACTTATTGTCTGGCCAGCCAATTATTTCAAATATGTGTATAACTCACTGGGGCAAATTACAGATTCATCTTTCGTTGCTGCAGATACAGTGTTTCTGAATGCATCATATAATTATTATCAATACTATCCTCAGATCATCAACTATGAAATGGGCAGATACATTACACCCTATGGCATCGGACTGAGTCTTGGAGACGGCTGGACATGGACATTTGACGTTTCAGACTACAGAACGCTTCTTGCTGACAGTGTCAGACTTTCTGCAGGCAACTGGCAGGAACTTCTGGATTTAAAATTTCTTATGATCAAAGGAACACCACCAAGAGACATCATTTCAATTAAACCACTGTGGTACGGACAATTCAATTATGGGGATCCAAATGTTCCTTTTGATGATCTGGTTCTTCCAAAAAAAATCAAAGTGCCTGCCAATGCAGTCAATGCAAGATGGAAATCCAGAATAACCGGACACGGCATGGACAGTCCTCAGAACTGTGCTGAGTTCTGCGCCAAGTGGCATTATTTTGATGTAAACGGAGTTCCGCAATTTTCAAAACTTGTGTGGCGAAACAACTGTGGGGTGAATCCGCTCTTCCCTCAGGGTGGAACATGGGTTTACAATCGTGCAAACTGGTGCCCGGGAGCAGAAGTTGAGACCTATGATTTTGAACTTACGCCTTTTATCACACCCGGAGATTCAATCGAATTGCGTCACAGAGCCCAACCTTACATTAAAACTTCAGGATGGAGCTTTTATGAAGTCGTTGACCAGGTTGTTTTCTATGGAGCGCCCAATTTCATACTGGATGCTGCCATATATAATGTAGTTGTTCCAACCACAGATGATATGTGGCGGAGGAAGAATCCGGTGTGTACAGATCCACTCATAATCATAAAAAACACAGGCTCAACGCCGCTAACTTCTTTGGAAATTAATTTCGGAATAATTGGAGGTCAGATTTCTACCTATCAGTGGACCGGAAACCTGCAATTTCTTGAAAAGGAAGAAGTCAATCTTGGTAATTTCCACTGGACACAGGGTGCTTCAAAATTTCAAATCAGTATTAAAAATCCAAATGGAGGTGTTGACCAATATCCGCAAAATAATGAATGGATTACTGATTTTGAATATCCTGCACTGATGCCTGAAACATTTTATATCGAGTTTAAAACGAATAACCGTCCTCAGGAAAACCAGTACACACTGTCAGATGATCAGGGCAATGTCATCATAAGCAAATCCGGTCTGACGGCCAATACAATTTACCGTGACACACTTGTGCTTCCGCAGGGATGCTATATTTTCAAACTGACAGACAGCGGAAATGACGGACTCACCTGGTGGGCAAACTCTGCACAGGGGAACGGATATATCCGTTTCAGAAGCGCTTCCTCAACACAAATTTTCAAAAATTTCAACTCTGACTTTGGGTCTGAAGTGTATTTGCAGTTCACTGTTGGGCTTACAAACGCAACAGAAGAAGAAGTTGTTGCACATGGTTCAGCTGATGAAATTTTTATCGTTCCAAATCCGGCTGAAGATGATGTTGATGTTTCTTTCAATCTCAAACATCTGGAAGCAGGTTATATTGACATTATGGATGTGGTTGGCAGAAGAGTATACAGTTCAACTTTTGAAAAATGCATTGCCGGAAACAAAATAATCGATGTTTCCGGGTTTAAGCCGGGGATCTACTTTGTGACAGTGAGTACCGAAAACACCAGAATGACAGCAAGAATGCTGGTCAGATAAAACGTGTATGTAAACTTGAAAGTAAATTTTCAATGAAAGCCCATCACCGGAACGACTCAAAGAATTACAAAACCTCTGTTGTTTTTCATCAGGAAATGATTGCCCCATGCGGCATGAATTGCGTAATCTGCCTTGCATATCTCCGCAACAAAAATCATTGCTCCGGATGCAGAACGTGTCATATGAACAAACCGGAATACTGTAAAAAATGCATCATCATCAATTGTGAGCGACTGAACAGAACAGTTTCAAAATTCTGTTATGAGTGTGATAAGTATCCCTGTCGCAGACTCAGACAACTTGACAAAAGATATAAAACAAAATACAATATGAGCATGATTGAAAATCTTGAGTTTATCAGGTCTTTTGGAGCAGAAGCATTTGTTGAACTGGAAAACAGCCGTCGGATATGTAAAGTGTGTGGAGCAACACTCTGTATACACAGAAATTTTTGCCTGACATGTAAAGCCATTCATGATGACCTCATCGCAACATAAGTATTTATTTACAAGCATTCTCAGGCAAAATATTCCGGGAATCTAATGTGTTCCGTTTGGATTCCAGATCCTAAATTTTAAAATGTTAGAAATGAACAAAATTTATATTCTGATAACAAGTGTTTTTATTCTGATTTCCTGTAAAACAGAATATTTCAGTACTCACAGTGTCAAAGGGGAACAAACCATCGTACTCGGACACGGAGGCATGGGGATCAGTCACAAATATCCCATGAACAGTTATGAATCAATTGCGCGATGCCTGGATTTGGGAGCGGACGGAACAGAAATTGATGTGCAAATGACAAAAGATAGTGTACTTGTTGCTTTTCATGATTCTGATCTGTCAAAAAGCACAAACATCTCAGGACACATCAGCAACATGAACTGGAGCGTTATTCAGGATGCCGTTTACACAAAACCTGTATTCAGAATGTTCAGGATCATCAGCCTGGACTCTCTGTTTACACGATTAACAGACATCAGGGATAAAACATTTGTGTTGGACTGCAAATTTTATGTATTTGAAAATACAGCCAGATACAGAGCAACTTTCTGTAATGCACTGTTTAAACTTATTGATAAACATCAGTTACATGACAATGTGATCGTGGAACTGATCAACCCGGACATGATACGGACTTTAAAAGAAATGAGACCCGAAATCAGAGTTTTTGTGTACTCCGATTTTGAAAAGGGCATGTCTCTGACAATGCAATATCAGCTGCAGGGGCTTGTTATGCCTGTGAATGTCATCACAAAGGAACAGGTAGCGATGGCACATCAGAAAGGGCTGAAGGTTGCAGTATTCAATGTACATACCCTGAAGCGCAATAGAGAGGCCATTCAGAAAGGAGTTGATATGATTCAAACTGACAGACTCAAATATTTACTCAAAATCATGAATTAAAGAAAGTTCCTTGATATACTGATCGTATGGAGATTCAGGATTTTAAAATTTGTATGGAAATTTAAAAACAAAATAAAATAAGTTTATTAAACATGAGCGTCATAACATTTAACATTCAATCTTTCATTTTTAAGTAAGATCATTCATTGAATCATCCGTTTATTATGCTCACAAAATAAATACATTATACAAATCTGCACAAAATGAACACATCAGATTTTCTGCTTTTAACACAGCAAATACAGAAATGCACAAACTGCAGACTTTCAGAAACACGACATCATGTTGTGTGGGGAGAAGGGAATGCACATGCGCCCATCATGGTGATCGGAGAAGCACCAGGACAGGATGAAGATTTGACAGGGAAACCGTTTGTAGGAAAATCCGGGCAACTTCTTGACAAAATTTTTGAAGCCTGCGGATTCAACCGAACACAGCATATTTTTATTAGCAATATTGTCAAGTGCAGGCCACCCGGAAACCGCATCCCAACTCAGGAAGAAGCAGACATCTGCATGCCGTGGCTCTTGAAGCAGATTGAATGTGTCAATCCAACCATTCTTATTTTGCTTGGTGCTACATCTTTGAAACATTTATGCGGAAACCAATGCCGCATCACACGGGATAGAGGGAAATGGATTCATGTGTGCGAAAGACTTGCCATGCCTGTTTTTCATCCTTCTGCCCTGCTCAGGAACCCTGATCTGAAACGTCCGACATGGGAAGATTTTAAGAAAATTGTTGCAAAATACCGTGAACTGGTTGATCCCGATCATTATTCCGCATACTGCTGACCTCAACCTTTGAGGAAAATTCCATACATTTGCAAACATGAACGATACAAGAATCTATAACACGTCTGTCATGAACGGAAAAAATCAATTGTGCAGAAACTGTTTTCTGAAAACTTTTTCCGGACTGTGCGAAAAATTCAATATTGACAAGAACACTACAGAATCATTTTTTCAATTTTTTGAAATACATTACAATGCAAATGCCCATCTGACAACACCTGAAATTCAAAGAGGACTGAACAGAGAGTTTTGCAGGCTGATCAATATCAAAGATCCATTTGAACGGGAAAAATTTGACAACAACCAGCATGCGCTGGCCTTATACAACCTCTGGAAAATCAGGCTCCATGATGAACCTGATATTTTCAACACCACACTGAAACTGGCCATTGCAGGAAATATTATTGACTACGGAGCAAACAACACCTTTGATATCAATGAAACAATTGACAGGGTGATGACGTCTGATTTTGCAATCAACCATTCTGCACTCCTGATGAAAAAGCTTAAAACAGCAAACAAAATTCTGTATCTCGGAGACAATGCAGGAGAAATTGTTTTTGATAAATTATTTGCCGAATACAATTTGCAGTATAAAGATATTGTTTTTGCAGTGAAAAGTGCGCCCGTACTGAATGATGTTACAATTGACGATGCCTTGCAAACAGGCATGGATACTGTTGCGCGGATCATTTCAAACGGATTCGACGCTCCCTCAACCATACTCAACCAATGCAGTGATGAATTTCTGCATGAGTTTCATACCGCTGATCTGATCATTTCCAAGGGACAAGGAAATTTTGAAGGCTTGTCACAACTGAATAATCCCAAAATATTTTTTCTTCTGATGGCCAAATGTCATGTGATCGCCAATGCCCTGAATGTTGAGAAAGGAAGTTTTATTGTAATGAATATGCAAACAGTGCATCAATAATAATATGGAATATGAGTACTTATAAATATTTGTTCGGACCGGTCCCATCAAGACGACTGGGAATGTCACTCGGCATTGATCTGGTTCCCAGGAAAGTTTGTTCTCTTGACTGTGTCTACTGCGAAGTTGGTAAAACAACCGGACTTACGATTGACAGAAAAGAATATATTCCTGTTCAGAAAATTAAAGACGAGTTGACATCGTATTTTCAAACCAATCCTGATCCTGATTACATGACCTTTTCAGGTTCAGGCGAACCGACTCTGAACATTGGAATCGGAGAAATCATTCAGTTTGTTAAACAGAATAAACCACATATCCCTGTGGCAGTACTGACCAACGGATCATTATTTTTTGACAAACAGGTTCGCCGTGAAATTCTCCATGCTGATGTGATTCTTCCCTCACTTGACGCAGCAACCGAAGAGGCTTTCATAAAAATCAACCGTCCGCATCAGGATTTACGTATTGATCAATACATCAACGGACTGATTGAATTGAGAAAAGAATTCAAGGGCAAAATATGGCTTGAAATATTTATCCTTCCCGGATACAATGATGACATCAATGAACTGAATGAATTGAAAAGTGCCATTCTGAAAATAAAACCTGACACTGTTCAGCTGAACACACTGGACAGACCGGGGACACTGCATGACCTGAGAGGAGCAACACGGGCAGAGCTGCAAAAAATATCCGATTTATGGCAACTGAATAATGTTGAAATAATTGCTGCCGCCACGACACGTGAACATATGATCGCTTATAGAAAAGACATTGAAACGGCAATTCTTGAAACCATTTCAAGAAGGCCGTGTACACTTGATGATCTTTCGGGAATTTTAGGAATTCACGTTCAGGAAGTTAACAAATATCTTGATGTTCTTGAAGCTGAAAATCGAGTCCAGCCTGTCAGATTGGAAAGGGGCATATTTTATCAGATCAAACACACTTAAACAATGGCCATCATATTTAATTCCATCGGCACGATTTACACACCTTACAGACAAAAGAAAGGCATGTCCGTGCAATCAAAATTTTCAAAAGGTGTCAAAGGGACAGTGAAACTGATGAAAAAATTTTCCGTTGGACTCTCCGACCTTGAACAGTTTTCTCATATCTATCTCATTTACCATTTACATAAATCCGAGGGATTTGATCTGGAAGTCATTCCATTTCTGGATGACAAACCACATGGAGTCTTTGCAACCAGAGCCCCACGAAGACCCAATCCAATCGGAATTTCGGTGGTCAGACTTATCAGCATTAAAGACAACATTCTTGAAGTTGAAAATGTGGACATGCTCAATGGCACGCCGCTTCTGGATATTAAACCCTATATTTCACAATTTGATATTCACGACATTGAAAAAAGTGGCTGGATCAACAATAAAACCGGACTCCCCAATGAAATCACATCAGATGACAGATTCGGCTGATTATGAAGACGTTCTGTCAGATCATTCATGGTCTCAAAAAACAATTGATTATGAAAAAACTTCTTTGCTTTCTGCTGATCGCTCACACACTGCTCTCTGCAGCCCAGAATGAGACAAAGAATGAGTTTACGGATTATGGCTTCATCATCATGGACTCTCCTGCCCTGCTCATGACAATGCTGCTGACCGGCTGCGGAAGCCAAAGCACATTGGCGCATTATACAGACGGG
>CAYMAZ010000015.1:10147-54474 GCA_964388575.1 uncultured Bacteroidales bacterium
TCATGACAATGCGACAGGTCAACGAATCATATCTTTCAGGATACCGGCTTTTGGCCAGGGGGTTATATGCTTCGACAGTCAATGAGAGAGTTGCAGATCTGATTCAGATCGGAGCTCAGGGACTCCTGTTGCTGCCATTAACCCACGAAGAAGGGCACAGGTCTGTTCTAACAGCAAACCATATCGGTTCTGTGTCACAACCATATTTCAACAAACACGGAGCAGCTTATGTCAAGGGTGTGACCGACAATACACTGAGGGATTTACGTGACACTGACCTTCCACAATATATCAGACTTCATACGGCAGGACTTGAATCGGACTATATGCTCACACGAAGAATGGAAGACATCGGCAGTTTTGTGTTTGATGACTTCAGGCATTTTAAATGGGAGTATATTCTTAGAAAACTTGGCATTTTACAATATTATGTTAGCGGCCTGTTCAGATTTGATCCCGGCCTGGAAGAAGAAGATGATGAACTGAAACGCGATATCGTTGGCTATGACACCTATGGTGCCGCCAGACACCTTTACAGACCGCAAATGGACTTTTTCAGATATACCCGATACAATGACCTGAGTGCTGACGAAATGAAATTTGTAAAAAGAATGGGGTTCCGTTCCCTTCTGAATCTGGTTAATCCCATGATGATCGGCCATGTCAGTCTGAATGCCGGGAAACACATCAAATTCAACACCGGAATGGGATATACAATGTCTCCCTTTGGTGATTTTATTGATGAAACCATACGAATCAAACACAAGAAACTGAACATCAGTGTGTATGCACGACAATTTCAAAACAGTGCTCACTGGTTTCACGGATTTGGTGTCAGCCTCCTGAATTATGCAATCACTCAAAACCTCTACACAAGCATCTCAGGACATTTCTGGGAACAACCTGAAGGTTTTGATTTTTTTACTTCAGCTCGCTTTGCCGGGGGTGCAGTAGATTTTGAGCTCAGATACTTTTTCCTCAATAAAACCGGCAGCAGACTCAATGCCGTTTCCATCGACCTTGGATTTATTCATAAAACAAAAGGATTCCTGCCTGAGGAAATGAATCTGGATGAATACACCGGCCTGAGAATCGGAACATCAATCAGATTATAACATTTCGTCTCTAACATTTTTTTTGTTTCTGCCCATAATGATTTGGATTAATTTTTCCCGGTAACTTCAGAACAAAATATTATACTCATATCATTCGTTTATTAAATCATAGAATATTAACAGGATGAAATCAAAAACAATTCAGATTCTAATCCCTGTCATCACGGGCATTGCTTCGGTCATCTTCACTTTAGCACTGTACAACCTCATTGTCTTTCAGGGCACGGCATTTCAACAACGGGATAACGCGTTCTGGTTTGTTTTCTTACCAATCATCATACTGATTGCGACAATCTTTCAGATTGTTGTTATCAGTCAGTTCGGAAAGAAACACATCTCGATACAACAATATAGGTTCAGACACATTGTACTACTATTTTTGATGTTATGTTTAATTCCTGGAGTTTGTACGGGTCTCCTTTTCAGCGAATCAAGTCTTGGCATGAAGGAACTTCTTACCCTTTCGTTGTGGGGAACAGGACTTTTTATCGTTTACTGGAGTGTGAATCTGCTGATTCTTCGAATGCTGTATAAACAAACATCGAAAGGAACATCAACTATTGCCATATTTTGATTCATCGGCCTAACTGACAAATTGGCTTCAGCTGGTTCAAACACATAGAGTAAAAAAATTAACGTCAATTCATACATTCAAATCTTAAACCAGGTATCATAATCAAACAGGAACTGATCTGGCAGGCACCCGAAGCCATAATTTTGCAGGGAAAACTTGATTTTGCTGAGATTGCATTTTCTGCTCATTGTAGTGCACATGCCGGGAATAAAACCTGGTCGAAGCACAAGTTTATCAAACAATACACAAAACAACTCCGGAGAGCAATCGCTGACATCAACATCCAAAAGATCGAATTTTAAAAAAATATTGAAAAAACCAGGAATATGCCGAAAGTTTTCTAAAGAGTTAGTACAACAAAAATATACGAGTAAAGTAATTTCTTAATGGGTTCCATTTTTTGTCAGACGATCTTATTTATTTTTGAAGAAAATATGTTAATGTCCTTTCGGACAATTTTTTTTATGGTTTGATTTTTTTATTGACATTAAAGTCCTGCGGACTAAAGGTATTTAATTCATCAATGGCCCTTAAGGTCTTAAATATCCATAAAACCAATAAGTTAATCACATTTTTCAACGTTAGTTGATTAACCATAAAACGAAATGAAATAAATGAGGACTGCTTGGAAGTTATCACACTAAAATTGCGTTAATTAATAGAGATAAATTGATGGTAAAATATTTTTAACACCATTACTTTTTAATAATAGCTTTTCCTTTTCACCTTATTGTTTGTTGCAAATTATTGTGATAACGTTATTATTATGTTAAATCTTTTGAAAAGAAACTGTTTTATTGTAATTTTAATTCTTCTTAAATCAAAAAATCAATTAAAAAAACAGGAGGTTTTTATGGCTAAAAGTGTATCAGTTCATGTTAAATGTCCGTTTTGTAAAAAGTCACTCATGGATAGTGAGAAACAACTTCATGGGTATCCTGCCATCAAATTAAACATCCAGATTGAGAAAACAAGGGGCATCATTCATTTTTGTTCAATTTATGATTGCTACGATCACGAATGTAATATTGATCTCTCTGGCGTTGAAGTTGCCGAATTTTCGTGCCCCCACTGCAACCAACTATTAAACACAGCAGAAAAATGCGATGTATGCGAAGCTTCTATGGTCTCATTCAATCTGGACATGGGAGGTAAAGTTGCGATCTGCTCCCGGCAGGGTTGCAAAAAACATTATGTTGCATTTGAAAATCTTCATGATGCGGTGAAAAGATTTTATGATGAATATGGTTTTTAAAAAACATATTTAAAAATTAATTCGTACTTTTACCTGCATATCTTCATTATTTTGTGAAAAAATTACCGGCTTTCCTGATTGCTGTATTGCCACTTCTGAGCTGTGGGCAGAATTACAAAATGTTCAATGCTGAATCAAAAAAATTATTTACCGAATATCCAGTTTCGGAAAATGCATACAGCATGTCCTTTGATACAGTAATTTCAACCGGGAATGATTCAGTGTATTATCATTTTTTAAAACTCAGTGATTCTTATATTATCAGCGACAGCTGTTTTTTCTGGGGAGGCAATGAATGCATTCAACAAAATGTGTCAGAATGGGCAGGAAATAAAATAATTCACAACAATTCTGACTTGTATACTTTTTTCAACCTGAATAAAGATTCATTAATATTTCATTTTTCAGCAGACATGCAGGATACTGCCCTGTTTTATCAGGACAATACACAAAAGTTGTTCACAGTTTACAAAAAGTCAGATACACTCACAGTTCTGAATAACCCAGATTCTGCCAGATATTACACGATTATCCATACCGACCAAAACGGAGACACGATCAGTTCCCCTCTGAACCAGTATGACATCATTATTGCAAAAAACCATGGACTCACACAGTTTTTTCAGATTGACTCTTTTCCTCAGATTCTCAAACCCATTACACTGATTGGAAATATTTCGCCAGCAGGTGGACTTTTTGCACTCACAAATGAAATCATATATGATTATCAGCCAGGTGATGAAATTCAATACTATCAATATTATCACCAATCAGGTGGGCCGCCCTGGAACAATTTCGGAAAATTTGTAAAACATACTATTCTTAGTAAGACATTAACTGCTGATTCACTTTTTTATGAAGTTGCTACTGAAATGTTTTACACAGATTCTGCCCAGCTTGTTAAGGACACCATCTTTATTAAGTTTTTACGAAACGAAACATTGGCTGTCATTCCTTTTGAAAAATTTGACGGAAGCACAAAAACACTGATGCTGACAGACTACTGTGGTATAAATCTGTGGACATACTCCGAAAATTCATTCAATTCAATGATTTTCTGCGCATATGATACATGCTGGGGAAGCATGGACACCGGAGGTCCGCCCCCGTATACCACAAAGAAATATGTTGCCGGCCTTGGAATGTACTATCAGGTGGCAAGTGTATTTTCACCTCCTCCTGTAGGGTATACGACCGGTTCGAATATTGTGTATTTTAAGAAGAACGGAATACCCTGCGGACAGGAGTCATTTTCGGGCATCACTGAAGAGGAGAATATGACCCCTTCTGTGAACATCTTTCCAAATCCCGCACAAGACGAAATTCAGATTACTTCAACAGACCAGCTTCAACTCCTGACCCTGTTCAGCCTGAACGGTCAACGCATGTTTTCAGCCCCGCTGAACAGTACTACTTCGACACTGAACATCAGCCACCTTGCGGATGGGATGTATTTTGCACAAATACTGCTGAATGATAATACCCTGATCGTTAAGAAAATTTGCGTATTGAAATATTGATAATGCTGTTCACTCTGACGAGAATTATTCATTTTAGGAAATCAACTTTATTGAAACAATTCAAATCCAAAGTACCAACACATTTCCTCCATTAAAAAATTAATCCGTTCAATGCCATGAAAAAATTTCTCTTATTCATTATTCTCGTACAATTTCTTTCAGGATGTATGTACAAATCTGTCACTGAAGGGAATGCTGATAATATTCACAAGGCCTGTATTTATGATTTCAAAGGTGTTCAATATCTGGTATGCCTTGAGTCTGTGTTTCAGGCCACATCAAAGAAATCGGGACAAGGATTCACCCAGATCAGCGGTTTCAATGATATGCGGATTTCAGTGTATGATATGACTGACGGCAGCCTTATTGCCCGAAAAGGCACAGGCAGGCAGATCGATCAGGCAATAAATTTTCTCGGATGCAGCGAAAATAATCTCTGGTTCTTTTCACTGAAAGAAGGCATTCACTCACGTGACCCGAAAACGCTTGAGGTGAACATCACACAGGACATGATCCTTGAAAAAAATCCTCAGCTCAGGGATAACCTTGCCATGTGTGAATGGTACAAAATCAATACTTTTTTTCAGCTCAATGAATTAAAAGGAGTTGTGGTGCTGACTGACAGCCAGGGCTTTCGGTATGAAATGGATCCGGCAACACTTATTGCAGCAAAAATGCCGGGTGAGTATTCAATGCTCACAATCCGCGATGATTATCCTTTTGAAACGTCTATCAGTTTCTCCGGGATGAATATCAACCTCAGCGGTGATCTCAGAAAACATATCAATCTGCAGAATGCAACAACAGATTCAACACTTTCATTTCTTGACGGAAAATTTATTACTGACCGAAATATTCTGAGAACATATCTAAATCTCGACAATAAGCTCAAAACCGCAAAGGAAACCAGAGATTCATTACTCACAAAGATTGAGAAAATTAAGTCCCTGAATAATGGTTCGGAACCAAAATGGGGAACTTCAGAATATGACTTGTTCAGAAAAATGCGTGATGCATCAGACCGTCTGAACTATGACATACAGAATATAGAAAGAACCCTGGCGGAAATTAAAAAAAATGGATATTCCGGTTCATATAAACAGCTACTCTCTCCCGACAATCAGAAATTCTTCATTTTTCACAGAACATCTACAGCAAAGGATGCCACTGTGATGATCTCTCTAATTGAGTTGAACAACACAGGTCCGAAAGAACTCTGGCAGATTGTACTGCCTGATTTGTTCTATGATCCGCAAGCAGCAAGGGAAACAAATACTTTTAAAGTCGTTTTTTCAAAAGGAAATCCTGACTTTGGTTTTTCAAAAATTGATCTGTCAAACAACAGATTACTGATCATCTGGATGCTGAATGCATATTGTCTTGATGTTAACTCTGGAGAAATCCTTTGGAACTTCAGGTTTTGAGCAAATACCATAAGAAAGCATCGAGCATACTAATTATAAAACTTTCACAAACCAGACATCATGAACAAACAGGAACATATCAGGCAGACAACCGAAGCTTTATTTGTGCAGGGGAACCTTGATTTTGCTGAGATTGCATTTTCTCCTCATTACAGTGCACATGCCGGTAATAAAACCTGGTCGAAGCACAAGTTTATCAAACAATACACAAAACAGCTCCGGAGAGCAATCGCTGACATCAACATCCAAAAGATCGAATGTTTGTCTCAGGCAGAGTACATCATCACCACACAACGTTTCTTCTCCGGCACACACGTTGGCGAGCTGAAAGGAATTGCAGCATCACACAAAAAGGTGAAGTGGATTGAAATGGTTGTCACACGTTTTGAAGACAACAAAATTGCAGAAGAATGGATTTCTTCTGATCTGGCATTGCAGCTGATGCTGAAACACAGAATTCGTCATAAACAATGAGGTATTTTAAAAATTGGACCCATTTAGCAGAAAATTGTAATATTACGAGTCCAAAACCTGACATTACAAATTTGAATTTGAAACTTCATAGTGTTCTATTCCTAGAACAGGGAACCCAATCTAAAATTTCAACCAAATTCATTTTATTTCGACGTAAATATAAATATTTTCTATTTTTGCATGATATAACAAACAACACAACACTGTGAACCTGTACACAAAATTCATAGCGAGTTATGCCTTTGGTGTGAATTCGCAGAAGCTCTGTACTGCTTATACAGGACATTCAAATCAGGTATGTTTAATGTCAAATAAAATAATGTAAATTGTAACAATTAATGCACAAAGGAAAAATTATGAAAACTTTTTTTGGAAAAATGATCTTATGTATGTTGATGTTGACAGGAACAAGTGTCAATTTAATAGCACAAGATGATGCTGAAGGATGTAAAGACCATCCAATGTTTAACCGAATGCCAAGTTATTTTTTAAGTAATTGTGAAGAAGTTGAGTTTGGTTCAATGAAATTTCCAGTGGGTCCTCCAGATCCTGAAAATGATAACTTAATTAAATCAGAGATCATTGAAGGGAAGATCATGGTCTTTAACTTTTTGTTGCAAGATGATAAAAAACCAGCATCAGGGTTACAAATATTCCGTAATTTTCAAAATGCCGCAAAACAAAACGGGGGTACCATTTTAGGAGAGTATCAGGGTTGGTGTACAGGCACATACGAGTATAACGGCGAAAACATCAACGGTGGCACAATTCCCTTCGGGAATAGTTGTACGAACTGGAGTCAAACGATTAAGTTTGCAAATGAAAACAAAGAAATCTGGATATATGTTCAGATGTCAGGTGAGGGTGAAGGATATGATATGGTCATAGCTGAAAAAGAAACCATGAATCAGGATATTCAAGCAAATGAAATGTTTGATTTAATAAATTCTGGTGATGTTTTAAAATTATATATCAATTTTGAAACAGGAAAATCTTCAATCAAAAGTGATTCACAAAGTATCATAGACGAACTGTTTAAAATGTTAAACAACAATCCAACTTTAAAGATTTTAATTGAAGGGCATACTGATAATGTTGGAAACGCTGCTTCAAATAAAACATTATCTGAGCAACGTGCTACAAGTGTTAAAACTTCTCTCGTCAATATGGGTATTTCAGCAGACCGGATAAAATGCATTGGTTATGGTCAAGACAAGCCTATTGCAGACAATTCAACAGAAGATGGAAAAGCAAAAAACAGACGTGTTGAAATAAAAAAACAATAAAAAATGGCTCCAATTTCCTAGGATATTAAGGATCTATGTTCCATAAGCACCTCTCCCACATAATCCATCAAAAACAAATAAAACAATGGCCATCGATCCCATCAAAAAAGCTGAAATAATTATCATTATGGAGGCATATCTTTCAAAGGTGAGACCACCTGAAGACATCCGGCCAAAACTTGACATTGGATATCGAATTGACAACCAGAGTGTCTTTATTTTTGAGATCAGACCAAGGTGGGATAATCCATCTGAAATACGAACGTATGATTATGCAAAAGCAACCTTCGTCAAGAAAAAGAACATCTGGAAAATATACTGGATGCGTCAAAACCTGGAGTGGTATCTCTTTGAGCCTTTACCTGCTGTAAGAAATTTACAGGAATTTCTTAAGATTGTGGATGAAGACAAATACCACTGTTTTAAAGGCTGAGAGGATGTGCTGAAACGATCAAAACACATTAGCCCCATAATTGCCAAATCCAATCGGAAAAACTGAGATTGATTAACTCAACTGCTGATGCCTCACACCAACTGATTTCAGACTAAAGTTCATAAACAAAATCAGGCATCATTTTCCTGATTTTTTTATCTTCATCGAATTGTAATAAAAAGAAATTTTTTACAGTTTTTCACTGTTAAAAAATTTATATCTATCTTTGAGCCCGCATCAGGACATTCATTATTCATTAATTTTTCATCCATGAAAAACATCATTTTTAGCTTGTTATTTCTGACAGCCTTGTGTTCGCATTCTCAAAATGCAACATCCATTTTTTCGGTTGGTGGACAAGACCAGACCGAGCTTTCTGCCTCACTCATCAGCAGTGACGGACACTTTGTGTATGCTGCCACCTACGGGATATGGAGCATTATCGGTAAAACCTCAGCTCAAACCTTCAACAATATTTGGGAAATTGAAATTGAAAGTGATGCCGAAGTCATTGTCAGAGATCTGGCCGGTGATCAGGCAGGAAATACCTACGCTCTGCTAAGCTTTAAAAAAAGTTGTAAGCTTGGTACTGTAGAGATCAGGAAAGAAGGATGGAATGAGCATGCCGTGCTGGTCAAAATTGACAAAAACGGAAATCCGGACAACAATTATTTACTTTTTGAAAACTTCAGGCCTGAAAAGCTGATTTCACTCCCAAATGATGATATCGTCCTCAGTCTTGTCTTCCGGCACAACGCTTCATTTATGAACAAAGCATATGAGGGTCAACTGGATGATGTCATCATTGCCTCTTTTGCATCCAATTTTCAGAACAAATGGGTCAGACACATCAGTGGTAACGGAGACAATTCGATCACAGCCATGACCTGTGATCCTCAGGGCAACATTTATCTTGCGGGGACAACAGTAAGCACCCTGATCCTTTCAGGACAGATATATGATGTTCTGAGACTTTCTGACACAAGACAAAACGGCACATTTCTGGCCTCAATGAAATCTGACGGCACCGTCACACAGGTAACGATGATTCCGTCTGCCGGCAACACCATTATCAGCAGCATGGTTGAAAAAGACGGAGTTCTCTATACTGGCGGATTATTCTCCTACAACTGGGAAATGGATTATTTTAAAGCTGAAAGTCCCTCTGCCGGAAACGCATTTATTGCTGCTTTCAGCACAAACAATCTGAAAATCAGTTGGTTTCTGCAGGGAAAATGCGAAATGGAATCCATGGTAAGTGATATTCAATTGTTTCAAAATTCTGTGTATGCAACTGGATCTTTTTTTAAAGGAATCGGATTTGAACAACTTAGCGAAATCACTGATGAAGACAGGGACAGCTGGAGATTTAGGAAACATGGTTTTGTTTTGAAAACGGATTTGTCTGGAAAAGCAGAGTCTCTCAATATTATTCAGTCCCCAGTACACTCGGCTGGACAGAAAATGGCTTCCTGCAGCAACTTGCTTTTTGTTTCCGGAAATTTCAGCCAAAGCATGGATTATGGGCCTCTTTCACTTAAAGCAACAACAAATTTTACGACAGGCTTTACCATTGTTCATTCATCAAAAGGAACACCTTCATCAGCACAAATATCATCCAGCAATAACGATGACAAACCAACTGAAAAAAAACCTGTTCCTCCCGTTCCGGAGCCAGTTGTCAACAATATTCCCGTAGAGGAAACACCTCCGCCTATTCCTGAACCAGTGAATCCAGCAGAAGTTATACAAACCGAAAAGCCTGTTTCTGAACCTGTTGTCAATGTAAGTCCAACTTCTGAAATTCCAGATATCCCAGGAGAAGAAGACCCTGGAGTGGAAATCCCGACAGAAGTTGAAGACAATCCGGAGATCTGGCCTGTTTATTTTGTGTATCCCCTGACATCTGACGATCAGTTTTTCAAAAGATTAAGTGCATACAAATATTTGTTTGATACCGGCACACAGGCATTCAGAAAACAGGACAGGGTAATTTCGGCACTTGTTCCTGAAATGGAAAATGAAATTACTGAATATGAAGTTCGCAAATGGGGAAAACTTGGCTACAAACTCCAGATCTTTAACAGTATCGTTCCAATTCCTTTTTTTCAATATGTCGAAGGAAAGAGTTTTGATGTCGGATACGAAATGTTTGACTATAGAAATGTCATTGATTCCCACGGAGACATCGCTGATGAATTTGCCGTTTACCTAAACAATCTCGGGTTAATGTCCTATAAAATCACATTTTTTCATCGTCCTGCGGTCCTGGGAGGATCAAAAAGTGACAATGTGCATTTGTTCTATGAACGGGAAACTGGTACAACAAAAAAATATGAATTCAGGATCGTAAAGGAGAAAGAACAAAACCCAAATATAATACATGGGCTAGCACGAAATGGATGGTTTCCCATGTGCCGCTTTGAAGATTACTGGAAATTTCCCCAGCTGTATTATCGTGAAATTGGTCTTGATCACAAACTGAAAATATCCTATTTCAGGATGCAGATTGACAAAAAAAGTTTACTTTCTCCAAAAAAGGGAACAAATGAATATCAAAAAATCAATTATGCAATTCACAACTATCTTATTGCAAATCCCGGCAAAAAGTTTTATGGCTTCAGCACAAACCCGGAAAATGACGTCGAAATATTTGTGTTTTTTTATAAATTAATTGATTAGTAAATGACAAAGTGAAGAGTTGATGAGGTGATGAAGTTACAGGGTGACGGGGCAATTTTTAATATTTGAAATTTTACAGCTCCTAATACTATTATTTTTATGAATTTAACATTTTCAAAAATCCACCAATAACTTCTGATATTCAAAAGAATAGAAAACGTTCATTCTCAAAAAAATTTCATTTTGTCATAAAGTCATACTCAGATATTGATTTTTTTATATATTTGATGACTCAAATGAAATTTTTAAAATAAAATAATATGGAAGAACATTCAAACAACAGCAAATGCCCTGTAACTGGAGCTGGTCATAAGCATTCAACCGGCAGTGGTGGCACAACAAACCGTGACTGGTGGCCAAATCAACTCAAATTAAACATTTTGCGTCAGCACTCTTCGCTTTCAAACCCGATGGATGAAGAATTTTACTATGCCGAAGAATTTCTGAGCCTTGATCTGAAGGCTGTCAAAAAGGATCTTCAAAATCTCATGACGGACTCTCAGGAATGGTGGCCGGCAGATTTTGGGCATTATGGACCGTTTTTTATCCGGATGGCATGGCACAGTGCAGGAACCTACCGCATCCATGACGGCCGTGGTGGAGGTGGTACAGGACAACAGCGTTTTGCTCCGCTGAACAGCTGGCCCGACAATGTCAATCTCGACAAGGCACGAAGACTGCTCTGGCCGATCAAACAGAAATACGGCAAAAAAATATCATGGGCAGACCTGATGATCCTTGCCGGTAATGTGGCACTTGAATCCATGGGTTTTAAAACCTTTGGATTTGCAGGCGGACGTGAGGATGTCTGGGAACCTGAAGAAGATGTGAATTGGGGTTCTGAAACCGAATGGCTCGGAGATAAACGCTATTCCGGTGAACGTGATCTGGAAAATCCACTTGCAGCAGTTCAGATGGGTCTCATCTATGTCAACCCCGAAGGTCCGGACGGCAAGCCTGACCCACTGCTGGCTGCAAAAGATATTCGCGATACTTTTGCGCGCATGGCCATGAATGACGAAGAAACTGTTGCGCTCATAGCAGGTGGACATACATTCGGAAAATGTCACGGGGCAGGTGATGCAGCACTTGTCGGCGCTGAACCAGAAGCAGCCGGAATAGAAGAACAGGGTCTTGGTTGGAAAAGCACTTTCGGAAAAGGCAAAGCTGAAGATACCATTTCGAGCGGACTCGAAGGAACCTGGACAAAAACCCCCATTCAGTGGAGCATTAACTTTTTTGAAAACCTGTTTGACTATGAATGGGAACTGACCAAAAGCCCGGCAGGTGCTTATCAGTGGAAACCCAGAGGGCAGGCAGGCGCAGGAAGTGTTCCTGATGCCCATGTTCCCGGAAAAAGAAACGCACCCTTCATGCTCACAACTGATCTTTCATTGAGGTTTGACCCGGTATATGAAAAAATTTCAAAACGCTTCAGAGAACATCCTGATGAATTTGCCGATGCTTTTGCCCGTGCATGGTTCAAACTCACGCACAGAGACATGGGACCACGTTCCTGCTACCTTGGACCCGAAGTACCCGACGAAGATCTGATATGGCAGGATCCGATTCCGGAATTAAATCATGAACTGATTAATGAACAGGATATTGAAGAACTGAAAAAACAAATCAGCAGTTCAGGACTTACAGTTTCTCAACTTGTGTCAACAGCATGGGCTTCAGCTTCAACGTTTCGTGGTTCGGACAAAAGAGGTGGTGCAAACGGTGCCCATATTCGCCTGGAACCTCAAAAAAACTGGGAAGTGAATAATCCGGATCAGTTGTCAAAAGTTATTGAAGCGCTCGGAAAAATTCAGAACGATTTTAACAAAAATCAGTCAGGCAATAAAAAGATATCACTTGCTGATATGATCGTTCTCGCAGGCTGTACTGGTATTGAGATGGCTGCAAAAAAAGCAGGTCATGAAATTGGGGTGCCTTTTACACCTGGCCGAATGGATGCATCTCAGGATCAAACTGATATTGAATCATTTGCTGTTTTGGAACCTCTGGCAGACGGATTCAGAAACTACCAAAAAAGTGGATTTCCGCTTTGTGCAGAAGAAATGCTGATTGACAAAGCTCAACTGATGAAACTGACAGCACCTGAAATGACTGTTCTGATCGGCGGAATGCGCGTTCTGAATACGAACTGGAACAAGACTCCCCATGGCATGTTCACAGAACAGCCCGAAACGTTGACAAACGACTTCTTTGTCAATCTGCTTGATATGAACACTTCCTGGCATCCTGTTTCTGAAAAGGGAGAAATGTTTGAGGGCCGCGACCGCAAAAGCGGCAAAGTAAAATGGACAGGAACCCGTGTTGACCTGATTTTTGGATCAAACTCCGAACTCAGAGCCCTTGCCGAAGTTTATGCAAGTGCTGATGCTCAGAAAAAATTTGTCACTGATTTTATCGCAGCCTGGAACAAGGTAATGAACGCTGACAGGTTTGATCTGAAAAAGTAAGTCTGCTTTTCAATCATTTAAAATTTTATTTTATATTCAAAGAGGCTGGTTCAAATCGGAACAGCCTCTTTTTTTTCCTGATTTCCGGATGATTATTGTTGTCTATAAGTGTACATTCAATCAGTAAAACAAGTTTAATTGAGTTAGATTCTATCAGGTTTTTATGAGGTTTAAACAAATATTTTTTTTGCAACAATCCAATTGTTACGCACTTTTTCTTCCGGGGTTAAAACCCCAAAATGTGGTGTTTCTTTTTCCACGAGCTGAAGCTCGTGGCTCTCATGAATTTTTTAATGCACGAAATATGAAACATTCAACACAACTAAACTTGTGTTGTTTTAATTAGAGTGTGATTTAATCAGGTTTTTGTAAGGCGTAAACAAGTGTTTTTTTCAATCTCTACACAAACATGCTTTAGCATGTTTGTGATAACGAACTTTTTATTTTTCGCAAAAACCCAATAGCTACGGGCTTTAGAAAAGGAAAACCCCACCCCAACATTTGGCTGGCAAGAAGAGCACTCAGTGTTTTCTGTTAATTCTTCTCATTTGAAAGAACTAAGAGAATATATTCTGAATCAACCAATACATCATATGAAGAAAACCTTTGAACAGGAACTTCATGATTTCTAAAGAGAAAATGACATTCATCTTTGAAAAGATTTTTTATAGATTTATTTTCTTTTGGGGGTTAAAACCCCAGGCTGAGTGGTGTTTATTTTTCCTAAAGCTCGTGGCTATAGAAAATTTTTTGTTATAAGCAATGTGGAGCGCTCAACACAACTGAAGTTATGTTGTCTTAAATGGGTGAATCAACAAAAGGCAAGTTAAATTGTTTTAATTGAATCAGAGAAAGTGCTCATTTACACTAAATTCAGGTTAACATACACCTTCATGTCTCAATTGCCTCATCTTGCTTTGATCCTGAAATATCGTTTTCCACGATGACTTTCGGATAATAAATCTTATTTTGGCATTATCTTAACGTTTATTTTGTCCAATTATTAATAAGTTAATTTATTTTTGCTTTTCTTTATAATATTTACAAACACAATTCATCACAAACATTTTAACCCAACTTTATGAATGTAAAACTATTACTTCAGATCATCCTGTTAATCTTTGTTTTCCAGGTTTCAGCACAACCAGGAAGTATAGACACTACTTTTTCCATTGGCACAGGGTTCAATAATTCCGTGGTTGCGACAACATTGCAACAGGATGGAAAGATTCTGGTCGGTGGAAATTTAACAGCTTTTAACGGAACGCCTGTAAACAGAATTGCACGTCTGCATAATGACGGATCACTGGATACAACATTTTCAACCGGAACGGGCATGAACAGTGTGGTTTATGTATTTTGTGAACAACCTGATCAAAAAATCGTTGTGGGAGGATGGTTCACTTCTTATAATAACCAAACAGCAAACTACATCATACGACTGAATCCGGATGGTTCGGTTGACTCAACTTTTAACACCGGAACAGGATTTGATTATAGAGTGGAAACATTTGCAATTCAGCAGGACGGAAAAATTTTAGTTGGAGGTGACTTTAATTTATATAATGGCATATCATCGGTCAACATTGTACGTTTGAATCCGGACGGAAGTTTTGACAGCACTTTTGTAACTGGGACAGGATTCGGTAACAACTGGACCAAATCAATCTCTATACAACAGGATGGAAAAATCATTGTCGGAGGCAACTTTACATCCTACAACGGAACGACTGCAAACTACATTGCCCGTCTGAATTCTGACGGCTCCATTGATCCTACATTTAATACAGGTTCAGGATTCAACGGAATAGTCATGATCACTGCAATTCAACCTGACGGAAAAATTCTTGCAGGAGGAGACTTTACAGCTTACAACGGGAACAATGTAACCCGAATCATTCGACTGAATCCTGACGGAAGTCCGGACACAAGCTTTGATCCCGGAACCGGATTTAATGACAGGCCGCGTACAATTTCTGTTCAGCAAAACGGTAGAATTGTCATTGGTGGCACATTTACCGAATTTAACGGAACAACAGCAAAACTCATTGCACGGCTTAATTACGACGGATCACAGGACACAACCTTTCAAACAGGGACAGGCTTTACAAACTCAGGGGCATTGGTTTCGCTGCTCTCATCTGCACTCCAAAATGACGGACAAATAATCGTTGGTGGTACATTTGTGGAATATGATGGAACGACAATAAATAGAATTGCAAAATTACACGGTGACTGTATTATTGATGAAATTACAGATACTGTATTTGCCTGTAGCGATTATACATGGATTGACGGGATCACTTATACAAGCAGTGACTCTTCGGCAACATTCATTCTTACTAATGCTGAAGGATGTGACAGCATTATCAGATTGCATTTAACAATTGAAAATATTGACACAGGTGTGACCCAAAATGGCATTCATCTTTCATCAAATCAAAATGAAGCAGACTATCAATGGATTGACTGCAGTAATATCATGGCAATACCGGGAGCTACTGCTCAAAGTTTCACTCCTGCTGCAAACGGAAGTTATGCTGTTATCATTACTTTGAATACCTGCAGTGATACTTCTGATTGTTATACCATTACCACAATTGATATAGAAGAAATTTTAAAGCAATCACAATGGTCTGTTTTTCCAAATCCTGCGGATGAATATTTCTCAATTCGAACCCTGAATGACGGAATATTTGAACTTTTTGATTTTTCCGGAAAACATCTTGCTACATATTTACTCTCACCCGGAAGCCACAGAATAAATGAAAAATTCAGACCTGGATTGTATTACATCAGAGAACAAAAGAACCAGAAATTGCAAAAAATCATTATTCATTAAGATAAAACGATCAGCATAATTTTTGGATATAAACTTCTTTGATGCACTTTTGGTTGTTAAGATTAATTTTTAGATCAAATTTATAAGATCGTTGTGTCAAACTTTTCATACTTTTGATAAAAGTTCAATCTGAGTTCCTATTTTTACTGATCCCATTGTTTTTTTCACAGAAAGTGACTGTCACATGATAAAACCCTGTATATTGTTTTTAATATGTTCACTTGGTCTCGTTTTTCAATCAGTCTGCCAAATCACGCTGCAAATTGAAATCAGCGGGTTGCGGAACAACAAAGGGCAAATTATGCTTGAACTCAGTAGTGAACAAGAGAAAAGCATCTCCGGAATTTCCAAAGAAGTTACTAACAAGAGCTGCACCATTATCATCCAAAACCTGAAGCCCGGAAAGTATGCATTTAAATATTTCCACGATGAAAACCGCAACAGCAATCTGGACGTAAACTGGCTTGGCATCCCCACTGAAGGGTATGGCTTTTCAAACAATGCAAGCGGAACCTTCGGACCTCCTGCTTTTGAAAAAACTGTTTTCGAATTTAAACAGTCTATTGTTTTGCGCTGCAAACCGACGTATTTGCTGTAGTGAGTTATACTCATAAAAAGCGAAAAAAATCTGTCTGGGAATGATCAGAACTTTGTATTTTTGCACTCATTTCATCTGAAAATTTCAAACATCCCTCGTATCAAGAACGTTTTTTATCCTCAATACCATTAAAATGGAAACCGTTTATCCTGATTTTTTTGCAAGATTTTATGATCTGATCTATCATCAACTCAGAGACAGCAGTGATAATGATTTTTTTCTGAATGAGGTCAGAAATTCGACTGGAAAAGTCCTTGAAATTGGCGTAGGAACAGGCCGGCTCTTTAAACGTGCTTTGGAACAGGGAGCTGACATTTACGGAATTGACATCAGTCAGCCCATGATTGACATTTTGGTCAGAAAAATTGATCCCGATCAGGCACACAGGATTAGTCTGCAAAACATCATTGACTTTAATTTTGAAGCTAAATTTGATCTGATTCTGGCTCCTTTCAGAACATTTATGCACCTGACTGACAAAACAGATCAACTCAGAGCAGTCAATAATGTGTTTATGCATCTCAACGATGGCGGTAAATTTATTTTTGATACCTTTATTCCCGATCTTGGTCAGCTTGTGAACGGTCTGAACCATGTGACTGATTTCGAGGGGGAGTATGAGCCCGGAAAAATGATCAGCAGAACCGTCACCACACATCCGGATATCCTGAATCAAATGATTCATATTGATTTTTTATTTGAATGGGATGAAAATAATATGAAGAACAAACAGAATTGGCAAACTCAGTTACGTTATTTCTTCAGGTTTGAACTGGAACATCTCATTGAAAGATCTGAGTTCGAAGAATATAAAATACTTGGCGATTATGAAGGAAATCCGCTAAACAGAAATTCCAGAGACTTTATCGTCATCTGCAAAAAATAATTTTTTCATTTCAAATAAAAATTTACAAATGACACACATGTCCACTGATTTTCAGAAATTGTTGTCTGAAGCAAAACGTCACATCAATGTTTTATGCTCGGAGATTCATAACAGAAGCGTCGGAAGCGAAGGAAACCTTAAAGCAACAACTTACTATCAACAGGAACTGCAGAAAAATAACTGGAATACAGAAGAAACACCCCTTGATGTCATGGACTGGAACACCAGAGGTGCTTCGTTAACCTCAGGACAGAATGCATTTGAAGTGTTTTCATCCCCCTACTCCACCGGATGTGCCATCAGTAGTGAACTTGTGACAGTTTCAAATATTTCTGAGCTGGAAAATAAAGATCTTCAAAACAGGATCGTACTTCTGCATGGTGATATTGCAAAAGAACAGATCATGCCCAAAAATTTTGTTTTTTACAATCCTGATGAACATCAGCATATTATTTCTTTGCTTGAACAAAGTGGTGCTTTAGCTCTTGTCTGTGCGACCGGACGAAATTCTGCCCTTGCAGGCGGTGCATATCCGTTTCCAATGTTCGAGGATGGCGACTTCAATATTCCTTCGGTTTATATGAAAGATACTGAAGGTGAAAAACTTCTGGGAGAAAGCGGAAAAATTGTGAGACTTGAGTCCGCTGCCGAAAGAATTCCAGAAAAGGCTTATAATGTGTTGGGTATCAAAAATCGTGATTACTCACAGCGGATTGTTATTACAGCACATATTGATGCAAAGAAAGGAACTCCCGGAGCAATTGACAATGCCACAGGTGTGACCGTTCTGCTGCTGTTGTCAGGTTTACTTAAAGATCTGAACAGCAAACACAGGATTGAGCTGGTTGCATTTAATGGTGAGGACTATTATGCCGTTCCGGGACAAATGAAATACATTGAACAAAACTACAACAACTTCTCGGATATACTGCTGAATATCAACATTGACGGAGCCGGCTACAAAGAAGGAAAATCAGCATTTTCGATGTTTGAACTTCCTGATCAGATCAGAACGAATTTGAAGAAAGTCATAGAGAGTCATCCCGAAATTGAAGAAGGCCTCCCCTGGGTTCAGGGTGACCACAGCATATTTCTGCAATACGGACGGCCTGCAGTTGCTGTCAGCTCAAGCTGGTTTATTGAAAATATGGAAACTCAGGACATCACGCACACGCCCAAAGATCATCCAGAAATCATCAATTTTGACAGACTTGTTGAAATTGCTCTGGCAATCCATGAATTCATTGAAAAAGTTGAATAAAAACGAATCTCAATATTGAAAATAATTCAAAATGGAAAAATCAGTTTTTGAAATTCCAAAAATGGACTGCCCTTCTGAAGAACAACTCATCAGGATGAAGCTTGACAGCATTTCTTCCGTGAAACATCTTGCATTCGATATTCCAAACAGAAAACTGACGATTTATCATATCGGGCAAATTGAAAACATTGAAAAATCCATTTCAGAATTAAATCTGGGCGGACGAAAACTCTCGACAGAGAAAACTGAGCAAACTGAATTCGCAGAAAATACAAGCCAGAGAAAAATCCTGTGGGCAGTACTGATTATTAATCTTTCTTTTTTCATCATAGAAATGACCACCGGACTAATTTCAAAATCAATGGGACTTTTGGCTGACAGCCTGGACATGCTTGCAGATTCATTTGTTTACGGAATAAGTCTTTTTGCTGTTGGAGGATCCCTGATTCTCAAAAAACGGGTTGCCAGAATTGCCGGTTATTTTCAACTTTTGCTCGCACTCATCGGATTTGCTGAAGTCCTGAGGCGTTTTCTCGGAGCAGAAAATATTCCCGACTTTAAAACCATGATCTTTGTTTCAATTGCTGCACTTATCGCCAACACAATTTGCCTGTACCTTCTGCAAAAATCAAAAGGCAGAAACGAAGCTCACATGAAAGCCAGCCTGATATTTACATCCAATGACATTATCATTAATCTGGGCGTTATTACAGCCGGATTACTTGTAAACTGGCTCAATTCAAACAAACCTGACCTGATTGTTGGCAGCATTGTATTTATACTGGTCGTTCAGGGTGCATTCAGAATTTTAAAACTCGGAAAATAAAACATATGTAGATTTGCATCAAGATCAATCGGGACTGAACATTAAAGGAGAATAAAATTATGCAATCATTGAAAGATCCTGAAATATTTCCTTCAGACGAGATTTTAAGGAAAGCCCTCGGACAAAATGTGTTTTCAGCATACCAGGAATTGTTTGAGACATTGTCTCAGGCAGAATTCGGACTGAGTCACGAATGGAGATACTACAATGATGGGAAAGCCTGGCTATGCAAGGTATCTGACAGAAAAAAAACGATTTTCTGGCTTTCCGTATGGGAAACATTTTTCAAAATCAGTTTTTATTTTACTGAAAAAACCAGGACAGGAATTTCAGAACTGAATATCAGTAATGATGAGATCAGGAGATTTGATCAAGTTGTACCGATCGGAAAACTGATTCCCCTGACACTGGAAATCCAAAATAAAGTCCAACTTGGAGACCTTTTAAAAATCGTCGAGTATAAAAAGAAATTGAAATAACCGCACAGTTGCAAATGAAAATAATTACCCATAAAACCGCTCATTCTGTTATCGCTGAAATCTGCACTGACGAAATGATCATTCAGTCTGCTCAGGATGGACTTGATCTTTTGGGAGATTTTTATTATCAGGGTTTTGACAAAATCATTATTCATGAAAAAAACCTGACACCAGATTTCTTTGAACTGAGAAAGGGCATGGCTGGTGAGATCCTTCAGAAATTTTCCAATTACCGGGTTCAACTGGCAATTGTTGGTGAATTTGAAAAATTCTCACGAAAGAGCATCCGCGATTTCATATCCGAAAGCAATAGAACAGGACACATCATTTTTACAACTTCAGTTGGAGAAGCACTGACAAAATTTCAATTGAATTAATATTTTCAAATATTGTACTTTTATCATTTTAAAATTAAATCAAATGAATGCACAAAACACAGATTGTTGTCCTGAATTCAACCCTGACGTATGGGACATGAAAGAATTTCAGTGGAATGACAAGAAATTCATCAAAGACAAGGTTTTCACACTGTTATTTATGCCTGTCAATTTCGGATCCGTCATCAGGAGAATGATGGGAAAAGCTGATGAAGTAAAAGCAGAAGTTCCTGAAAGGTTATGTCTTTCACATCATACATCAAAATGGAATATGGATTTGTATCTGGCCGTTGATCAGGAAATTCCGGGTACAAGAAATGTAACACTGAGTGGCAGGTTCCTGAGCAAAGTGTATGAAGGTGATTTTAAGGAAACCGGAAAATGGACAAAAGATTTTGAATCTTTCGCCGGAGAGAAAAATCGGAAGATCAAAACAATGTATATGTGGTATACAACATGCCCTAAATGTGCAAAAAAATACGGAAAAAATTACGTTGTGTTTATCGCAGAAGTTGAATAAACATATTGCTTTTAATTTTGAACCCCAGAGATAATGAAAACCTTTCAGACAAAAAACGGATTTAGAGTTTGCCGTTTAATTTCAGGCAGAAGCAATGTATTTCTTGTTAGTAAGGAAAATAAACAGATTCTCGTTGATAGTTCATTTCAAAGGAATTTCAAAAGAATTCACAAACGGCTGAAAAAAATGGGCATTAGTAAAATTGATTATCTGATTCTGACACACTCACATTTTGACCATGCTTCAAATGCAGGTAGGATACAAACGCAATATTCAGCAAAAGTGATTATTCATCAGACTGAAGCGAACTTTCTGTCAGCAGGTGAAAATCCAATACCCGTGGGAACAAATATCATTACGAGCATCATTTTGAGATTGATGGGAAATTTTTTTTTACTCAAATTCAGATACGAACCCTGCGTTGCTGATATTCTGGTTAATTCAGCATTTCAGTTTCAGAATTTTGATTCGAATATCTCCCTGATTCATACTCCCGGACATACAATGGGCTCAATGTGTCTGATCATTGATGATGAAATTGCCATTGCAGGAGATACAATATTCGGTATTTTCAAAAAATCGGCTTTCCCTCCTTTCGCTGAAGACACAGCATTATTATTTGAGAGTTGGGGCAAACTGCTTAAGACGAATTGCAGATGTTTTCTTCCATCACATGGGTATGCTATAAGTAGATATCATTTAAAAAAAGAATATCATTGGAGAGTAAACAATAATAATTAAATATTGAAAATTTAAAAGTTCAGTTCAATTATTAATAAATTCGCAAACACTTTAAAACCAAATTAATAGAACACAAAGGATTGATCAGATGTTTATCATCAATTTTCATCTCCTTTTCTTCCGTAATCAAAAAACAATGCAAGCAATTCTGATAATATTTTTGAAGTTGGAAAAAATGATTAAATTTGTTTGAAATTTTCAACTAACTCAATCGATCTTGAAGAAAAAATTTTTAATTTTTGTTTCTGATTCATGAAAGGTATAATCCATGAAGAAATAAATGTCATCAATTGATTTAGTTATCCATATATAGAACCTCATTAGAGAACAGAACCTTTAGAAATTACAACAATTACTTAAAATCCCTAAAAATCAACTACAAAAGAAGGGTAATGGATTTAAAATTATATCTTAAACAGTTTGTAATAAAATTTCGATAATTTTGATTTCAAAGAAATTCACATTCATCACATTAAATCAAACCTGTTATGTTGAAACAAATCATTGAGTTTAGTATCAGGAACAAACTAATAATTATTTTATTCACATCAACGATTGCAGGATTTGGTTTATTTTCAGTTTATAAAATACCAGTGGGAGCAGTCCCTGATATTACCAACAATCAGGTACAGGTGATTACCACATCAGGAAATTTATCAACTCAGGAAATTGAGCAATACATTACGGCTCCTGTGGAAATGGAGATGGCAAATTTGCCGGGAGTTACAGAAATCAGGTCAATTTCAAAATTTGGGATATCACTGGTTACGATTGTTTTTGAAGAAAACCTTGGAGCATATCTGCCCAGACAACTGATTGCCGAAAAACTAAGAAGTGCCTCAGCCAATATTCCTGAAGGATTTGGAGAACCTGAGATGGGACCGATCACCACCGGACTTGGTGAGATATATCAATACACTCTGGATGTCGAACAAGGATATGAAGACATGTATTCTGCAACTGAGCTTCGAACAATTCAGGACTGGATCATAAAACGCATGTTATCCGGCATCAATGGAGTTGTCGAAATAAACAGCTGGGGTGGATATCTGAAGCAGTATGAGGTTGCTGTTGACCCTGCCAAACTTGTTGAGAAGGACATCAGCTTAATGGATCTTTTTAATGCTCTTGAATCAAACAATAATATTTCCGGAGGATCATATATTGAAAAGTCAAATCAAAGTTATTTTATCCGTGGCGACGGACAGATTAAATCAATTGAAGATATTGAGAATACTGTTGTGAGCAACAATTATGGCATTCCTGTCTTAATAAGTGATGTTGCAACTGTCAGATACGGGCATGCCAACAGATATGGAGCAATTACAGCCAACGGTAAAGGCGAAACCATTCTGGGACAGGTTATGATGCTTAAAAATGCAAATTCAAAAGAGGTCATTAATAAAGTAAAAAAACGTATTGAAGAGGTTGAACAAGCCTTACCTGAAGGAATTTCCATCAATCCCATTGTAGATCGGAGCGAACTCGTTGCCAAAACATCATTTACTGTGGTTGAAAATCTCATACTGGGCGCGCTGATTGTGATGATCACAGTTATTTTAATCATGGGAAATTTCCGGACTGCACTTGTTATAGCTTCTGTGATTCCTCTGGCACTTTTATTTACAATTTCAATGATGTATCTGTTTGGAATTGATGCAAATCTAATGAGCCTCGGAGCTCTTGACTTCGGAATTATCATTGATGGAGCTGTCATTATTGTTGAGTTTATTGCTTTAAAAATATTTACAGACAAAGACAAAATTTTGAATGCAGCGGGTGATGAACAAACTGCAATAATGAATCAAATATCCTTTGAAGGCGCAACAAAAATGATGAAATCAGCCATATTCGGACAAATCATCATTCTTATCGTTTTCATTCCGATCCTTTCTTTAACAGGTGTTGAGGGTAAAATGTTCAAACCGATGGCATTGTCATTTTGTTTTGCAATTATTGGAGCAATGATTCTGGGTCTGACTTGGGTTCCGGTAGCATCTTCACTTTTTCTCAAACCTTCAAGATCACAAAAAAGAGATTTCTCAAGATCTTTCATGGACTTCATTTCCCGAATATACGAATATGTACTAACTTGGTCATGTAATCACAAACGAATAATTATAGGCGCAGCACTGGGCTCTCTTTTATTCACAGGATATCTTTTCTCAAGAATTGGTGGTGAATTTGTACCAACCCTGGACGAAGGTGATTTTGTGATTCAGCCTGTCCTGAAAACTGGAACATCACTTTCAAAAACGATTGAAACCACAACAAAAATGGAAAACATTCTGATTGAGAAGTTTCCTGAAGTGGATAAAATTGTGAGCAGAATCGGCGCTGCTGAAGTTCCTACTGATCCAATGTCTATGGAAGAAATTGACATGATTATCAAACTGAAGCCAAAAAAAACATGGAAAAGTGCCAAAACGAAGGAGGAACTTGCAGATAAGTTCAAAGAAGCACTGCTCATTATTCCAGGGATAGATTATGAATTTACACAACCTATTGAAATGCGCTTCAATGAATTAATTACCGGTGTCCGATCAGACATAGCCATTAAAATTTTTGGAGATGATCTGGAATATATTGATCAAAAGGCCAATGAGATTAAGATTCTGGTTGAGGACATTCCCGGTGCAAGTGATGTTATACTTGAAAAAACAGCAGGATTACCTCAGATCAAAATCTCATATAATAGAACTAAAATTGCATATTACGGCCTTGACATTAAAACGATAAACAGATATATTTCCGTTGCATTCGGAGGTGAACAAACAGGAGTTGTGTTTGAGGGTGAAAAAAGATTTGATCTGGTGGTTCGTTTTAATGATCAGAACAGAACTGACATCGAAAATATTCAACAACTCCGGATACCCTTATCTAACGGAAACCAGATACCATTGTCAGAACTTGCAGAAATACAGTATGCAGAAGGTCCTGCCAAAATTTCAAGAGAAAACACGCAGCGGCGTGTCGTTGTTAGTGTAAACGTCAGAAACAGAGACTTAAGTTCTGTTGTGAAGGACATTCAATCAACCATAAATAAAAACATTTCACTTAAACCAGGAACGTACATCACTTACGGGGGGCAATTTGAAAACCTGAAAAATGCAAACAGAAGATTGATGATTGCTGTCCCTGTGGCTCTGGCTCTTATTTTTATATTCCTGCATTTTGCATTTAAATCATTTAAAGATGCAATTATGATTTTCTCTGCCATTCCCCTTGCAACAGTTGGAGGGATCATTCTGTTATGGATTAGAGGTATGCCCTTTAGTGTTTCAGCCGGAGTCGGATTCATAGCACTCTTTGGGATTGCTGTACTGAATGGTATTGTTTTGATAGAGCACCTGAAAGATTTAAAGTTTAACGGAGATCAAAGCTTCAGGGTTTTAATCATTCAGGGGACAAAAGACAGATTACGACCAGTTTTGCTTACTGCTGGTGCTGCAGCTATGGGTTTTCTGCCAATGGCACTCTCAACTGGTGCAGGAGCTGAAGTTCAGCGTCCTCTTGCAACTGTCGTAATCGGCGGCCTCTTTACATCAACATTACTGACTCTTGTTGCACTTCCGCTTTTATTTGAAATATTTTACAATGTGAAGGGAATACGATTCTTTCCTCTCAGATTTATTAGAGATAAAGCATGTTTGTTGATCCTTCTTATCGCTCTTCCGACAACATTTCTTAAAGCACAATCTGATGAACTTCAAATTTCAGATGTGGTTGCCGCTGCATTGGAATTCAATCAGGAAATTGCTGCATATTCACTGAAAGTTGAAGAGAAGAAAGCACTGCTAGGTTCTTCATATGATATTGATAAAACCAACTTTTATTATGGAACTGATCAAAATAACATTGCTATAAACAATTACCCTCTGAAAGTTTGGGGAATTGAGCAAACATTCAACTTCCCAACAGCATATATCGCCGAACGCAAGGTTAGGAATGCTGAACTAAAACTTGCTGAAACGGAGTATCAAATCCAAATGAATAAAATTATTCAAGAGGTGTCTGTTTCATATTATGAATTACAATTGTTGCTGAATAAATTTGATATTTACTATGAAATTGACAGTTTATACAACATTATTCAGGTAATGGGAGAAAAACAACTCGAAGTTGGAGCTGTGAATCAGCTTGATTATTTATTAATTCTGACAAAACAACAACAAACAAAAAAGCAACTTTCTGAAATTCGATACCTCATTGAAAACCAATATAAAAAACTCCAAACTTTAACCGGTATTCAAAACAAGTTCAACATTGCAAAAAACATGCAGATGCTGGAATACTCATATGTCCCTCTGGATTCATTAGCTGTTTTCGAGTTTCTTCAAATTCAAAAAACATTTTCCAAAGCAATCTCGCAAGTTCAAAAAAACAAACTGGCACCTGATATTTCTTTGAATTACTTTATCGGAACAAATTTCTATGAAAATGCTGATTATTATCATGGTTTTGAAATCGGAATTGCAATACCGTTATTTTTTCATGCACAAAATGCCCGGATTAAGGCTGCACATATTAACATAAACACCCAAACACTTTTAACCGAATATGAGATCAGTTTGCTGCAAACCAGACAATCAGAACTCAACAACATCCGATTGTCCTATAAGAATAAAATTGATGCATATATTAATAGTGGAAATCAGTTGTTTCAAGAATTAATACGAACAGCATCCCTAAGTTATCAGAAAGGAGAAATTGATTTTTTCAGGTTTACGAGTGCAATGGAAACGGCTCTTGAGCTTAAAAGTGAATTTTTTGAGAATCTCCGAAATTACAACATTATTACATTAGAATTATTATATTTATCCAAATAGGTACCTATGAAATCAATAAAAAAAACATTCATTGTTTTGATTGCCATAATTATGATTCCCTCATGCAAGAATGAACAGTCTCACATTGAAGAAAATGATGATTATATTATCATTACCAGGGAACAGTTCAATTCGGAAAACATGTCCATCGGAGAAATTGAACGTAGAGTCTTTGAGGATATCGTAACATGTAACGGCACAATAACAAATCTGCCTGATGGTATGGCATTGGTTGGAGCGTCCTATTCAGGAAGCATTCAAAAGATTCTGGTTCAAAACGGACAAATGGTTCACAAAGGGCAGGTGTTGATCGAAATTGCTGGAAATGAACTCATTGATCTCCAAAAAGAGTTTGCAGAAACAGCTGCATTATTTACAAGACTGAATAGTGAGTACGAGAGAATTAAAATACTTTACAAAGAAAAAGTGACATCAGAAAAAGAATATATTTCAGCCGAAAGTGAATTCCACGCTGTAAGAGCAAAATATAACGGATTGAAAATTAAAATTGACGAACTTGGATTGCCATCTGCTGAAATTGAAAAGGGGATGTTTCAAAAATTATATCAGATAAAAGCTCCCATCAGTGGTCAGATTTCTGAGATTTTCATCAATACCGGGGAGTATATTGAACCTCAGACTCCTTTGATGAGAATAAATAACCCTGAAAAATCTCAGGTTAAACTATCAGTATTTGCAAATGATATCTCTAAAATTCAAAAGGGACAGCAAGTTCTCATTAAACCTGTAAACAGTGACCATCCATATAATGCATTGATCTCTTCTATTGGGAGTTTTCTGAATACTGATTCAAAATCTGTTGACTGCTTTGCCTCGATTCAGGATGCGAATTTCAGAAATCCAATTCAGAATTTATTTGTAGAATCAGAAATAATCATTTCCAGAGATTCTTTATTCTCTCTTCCAGTTGAGGCTGTTATTCATTCGGAAAACAATCAGTTTGTTTTAATTCTGGAAAATGAAGATGAAGAGAATTATTATTTTAGAAAACAAACTGTTGAAACCGGGCGCGTGAACGAAAAATATATTGAAGTGTATGATGACCTTTTAGAAATCAAAATTCTCGTAAAAGGATTGTACAATCTGGTTATTTAAACCGACTTCTCTTCGGTTAATTTATTTATATTTCACTGAATATTATTGTCCACTAAATCAACAACAACTGTCAATCATACTCATAATAATAAACATTGTATCCATCTATTTATCAGATGATTTTTTTTTGTAAATTTGAAAATAAAATATTTCTTATTTATACTCCATCCGATAAAAATAATTTAAAAATATTTCATCATGAAAGTAAAAATGTTTTTCATGTTTTTCATTTCAGTAATCAGTCTGAATGTTCTTTCTCAGATTACCATTTCAATGGGAGTCTATACAGGTGCCTCTTCAACAAATTCATTGCTGGCAACCAGTACTTCAATCAACAGGTACTCCAGAACAATGTCAATTTATACTGACGAAGAAATCAACCTGGCAGGAGGCACAGCAGGAACGATCACAAGTTTGGCCTGGGAAAAATATGGTTCCGGAGAATATCTGTTCGATGATGCATACATCAAAATTTATCTCAAACATGTAACAAATGATATCTGGTCAACCAGTCCGGTTCCCGTTTGGGATACAGAAATTGTTGGTGCCACTGAAGTATTTACGTCAAGTACTTACAGCATTCCTGCCGGCACAGGCTGGAAAACAATACCCTTCACCACACCCTTTGTGTGGAACGGAACTCAAAATATTGTTGTTATGGTCGAATGGTACCGTCCAAGCACACCAACAGCAGACATAAACTGGGGCAGATCAACTGACAACAACACAAATGCAACACGCGTAGGAAGCACAAGTCTGGCTGCACTTGTCATGCTTGTGAATTCAAGCAGACCTTTGCTTCAGCTCACTTTTTCAGATCCTGTTGACAGCATTTCAGTTGCAACACAGGGAAATGTGCCGGCAATAATTGACACTGACGGTGGCATTCTACAGTTGGAAGCTACAGTTCATCCTTCAACTGCAAATCAGAGTGTGACGTGGACGATAGTCAACGGAACCGGAGATGCGACAATCTCAACAACAGGGCTTGTTTTGGCACTCGAAAACGGAACAGTGTGGGCAAAGGCAGTATCAGATCAGGATCCCTCAAAGATGGATTCACTGATGATCACCATTTCAAATCAGCTGGCTCCGGTTACCAGCCTGACAGTGTCTACACAGGGTGGACTTCCTGCTGATATCAACACTCCCGGTGGCACTCTGCAGATGGTCACAACAGTTCTACCTGCGAATGCAGGTCAGGATGTCACCTGGAGTATCGTTCCGGTAACAGGAAGTGCTGCAATATCAACTTCGGGTCTCGTTACAGCACAAACTAACGGCACAGTATGGGCAAAAGCTGTGTCTGATTACGATATTTCAAAAATGGATTCACTTGAAATCACAATCACCAATCAGGATTTGAGCATAGAAAACGTATTGACGGAAACCGGATTCATCATGTATCCGAATCCTGTCACAAACGGGTTGCTTCATTTTGAACTCTCACAAAAAATTGATACTGACAATGCACTATTGATCATTCTGGATGCAAACGGGAAAACAATAAGAAAAGAAATCGTTTTGTCTGCAAATTTCTCAATCCCATTGAATAACCTGCCTTTCGGAGTATATTCAGTTCTAATCACTGATCAGTCGAAAACTTATAAAAGCAGATTTGTTCTGGAGAAATAAACAAGCTGCCACAAGCAACAGGTGTCTTTTGTATTGAAAAACTCTCATTATTCGTGGTATTTGTGATGAAATACGTGGTTAAATAATCGTACGTTTTGAGCCATGAGCAGTTACAGGAGTTTTAATTTGCAATCGGGTTAAATTCAGCCCAGAAACTTGGCTGCACGTCAGATTTATTAATTAAAGTGCTATCTTTGCCAGCAAAGTTTACCTGAACGATGAAAAAAATTCACATTCTGATTTTAAGCCTTTGTTTTTCCTGTTCGGCTTTTTTGAACGGACAAACCTCCGTTGAATTAGCATTCACCGCTGAATTTAACGGAAGCCATGTTCAACTTGATAGTATATATATCACCAACCTTTCCCAGGGTGGAGACACAATGCTTTACTGGCCGGACACTGTGCTGGTGCTTGCAACTGACATGTCTGTCGGCGAATATGTACCGGCTGATTTTTTTGTTTCTAACGCTTTTCCGAATCCGTTCAACAATTCTACAAACTTTGCAGTCCTGACCTCTGCACACGATATGGTCAGGATTTCCGCATACGATATTCTTGGAAGAACAGTCATGCAGTTTGAACAGTCTCTTATGCCCGGAACACATGAATTTACATTTTATCCGGGAAATGAAAATATGTATTTTCTGGCTGTCGAAAAGAACAATCAGACAAGAGTACTGAAAATGATCTACACCGGTCATGAAACCGGAAATTGCAGAATTGAACATCTTGGAACTGCTCCTGCAGATTTGCAGGGAAAGGTGTTAAAAAACATTCACTCGTGGGCTCCCGGTGACACACTGAAATACATGGGTTATTCAACTCTGGTGGGGAATATTACAGGAACGGATATTATTTCAGATGACCCAACAGCTAGTGATACATATGTTTTTGATCTTTTTTACGGCATCCGATGCTTTGACGAACCTTACATTTTTGATCAGCGCGACAGTAGTATATACCGAACTGTTCAGATCGGAAACCAATGCTGGATGGCCGAAAACCTGAAATATGTGCCTTTTGTAAACAATCATGCTGATTTTGACACGCTAACAAGGAATGAACTTCCGGCCATTGGTGTATACGGATACAATGACAGTGTTGTTTCTACTGCCAAAACAACAGCCAACTATCAGACTTATGGTGTTTTGTACAACTGGTATGCAGTGATGGACGGTGCAGCAGCCAGTAATTCAAATCCCAGCGGTGTTCGCGGGCTTTGCCCCGAAGGCTGGCATCTGCCAAGCGGAGTAGAATATACAGTGCTGACCAATTATCTTGGTGGAGAAAGTGTGGCAGGGGGTAAATTAAAAGAATCGGGTACAACACACTGGATCAGTCCCAATGAGGGAGCCACAAACGAAAGCGGATTTACTGCCCTGCCATCCGGATACAGATATTATAATCTTGACAGAGATATTACCGGTCTGACGAATTTCTGGTCAACCAGAGGCTTTGGTGTCACTCAGGCATATGGTTTAAACATGAGATTCAATCTCGAAGAAGCAACCCTTATTACGTGGACAAAGATGTACGGATACTCTGCCCGTTGTTTGAAAGATTAATAGAGTCATTCAACTTGACTGAGAGAAAATGAATCAGTTCCGTTTTTAAAATCCAATTCCGAAATATTCAATACCAAGGTTGGTCATTTCTGCTTTGTCATAGATATTTCGTCCGTCGAAAACAGCTGCATCTTTGAGTTTACTTTTAACGTCAACCCATCTTGGTGAACGGAACTGGGTCCATTCGGTGACAAGCACAAGACAATCGCAACCTTCCAGTGCGTCATAAATGTCTGTTGCATATTCAATTGTATCACCAATTCGGCGATGGCATTCTTCCATGGCAACAGGATCAAATGCTCTGACCTGACAACCGGCAGCTTTGAAATTTTCAATCAGAACCAATGCAGGAGCTTCGCGCATGTCGTCAGTGTTGGGTTTGAAAGAAAGTCCCCACATGGCAATTTTTTTCCATTCAAGATTGCCGTTGTAATACTCTTTGACTTTTTTAAACAAAACAGATTTCTGATCATCATTTACATCCTCAACTGACTGTAAAATTCTGAGGTTGTAACCGTTTTCATTCCCGGTTCTGATGAGTGCCTTGACATCTTTTGGGAAACAGGAACCTCCATAGCCCACACCGGGATACAAAAACTTATTTCCTATCCGGCTGTCGCTGCCGATTCCTCTGCGGACCATGTTCACATTGGCTCCGACGATTTCGCAGAGGTTGGCAATATCGTTCATGAAACTGATTCGGGTGGCAAGCATTGAGTTTGCAGCATATTTTGTCATTTCGGCTGATGGCACATCCATAAAAATGACCGGATGCCCGTTGAGTGTAAATGGTTTATAAAGTTTTGACATGATTACTTCAGCATGTTCGGATTCAACTCCCACAACAATCCTGTCAGGTTTCATAAAATCAAGAATGGCATCGCCTTCTTTTAAAAACTCGGGATTGGATGCTACATCAAATTCCTGATTGAAATTGCGGATGTTCAGTTCTTCTTCAATGGCATTTCTGACTTTTTTTGCAGTGCCAACCGGAACAGTGCTTTTAGTGACAACAAGCATGTAATGGTTCATGTTTTTGCCAATCGTACGGGCGACATCAAGGACATATTTGAGATCGGCACTTCCGTCTTCATCGGGTGGTGTCCCAACAGCAATAAAAACAACATCGGCTCCTTCGAGCACATCTTTGAGTTCCATACTGAAACTCAGAGTCCCCTTTGCAATATTTCGCTGTAACATTTCATCCAGACCGGGCTCATAGATTGGAGATTTTCCTTCATTAAGCATATTGATTTTCCGGTGGTCGACATCAACGCATATCACGTCAATTCCAACTTCAGCAAAACAGGTTCCTGTGACAAGACCAACATATCCGGTTCCGACAATAACAACTTTCATAATTCAGTTTTTTTTTGTTTGCGATGCAAAAATAGATGAAAATATAGTTATGACAAAGTAAGGTGGAAAATAATGTTGTCGATGTGAAGATTGGAAGTCGGAAAACAAGAAGTCAGAAAAAAAATCAAGATTTAGGGGAATAACAATATAACGTCTGACAATTCTTCATTGTTCATTGTTCATTGTTCATTGTTCATTGTTCATTGTTCATTGCAGCCTAACCCTCGGATCAATTGCTGCATAGAGAATATCAACAATAATATTGAGCAAAATAAAGAGGCATGAGATAAATAAAATACATCCCATAATAACGGGAAGGTCAAACTGTTCAAGGGCAGTGACAATGACATATCCGATCCCCTTCCAGTCAAAGATGTATTCAACAAATACAGCCCCGGCAAAGAGTGAAGCAAGCCAGTTGGACGCAGAAGTGACAACAGGATTCAACGCGTTTTTGAGTGCATGTTTCAGATAGACTCTGGTTTCGGAAGCTCCCTTTGATCGTGCTGTTCTGATATAGTCGGACCCGAGAGTGTCGAGAAATGAATTTCTGGTGAGTTCTGTCATCACAGCCAGAGGTCGTATGCCAAGAGTTATGGCAGGCAAAATCAGATTTTTCAGCACAGGATACTCACCCCTACCCATGGGATCAACTTCATAAAGACTGCCGAAGAGGTTAAGTCCGGTAATGTCTCCAAGTAAAAATGCAAATATCCAGGCAATGAGTATTGCTGCAAAAAAAGAAGGCACTGACATTCCACCAACACTCACAATCAGGATAGTTTTGTCAAGAATGGTGTCCTTATATCGTGCACTGATCATTCCAAGTATTAAACCGATGATGATGGCAAACAGTATTGATGCAAGGGCAAGGATAAGTGTGTTTGGAAATGACTCACCGATAATCTGAGATACGGGCCGTCGGCTTTGATATGATTTGCGCAGATAGGGCTTTTTAACAACGGTTTTGACATGTCCTATTGTAAAGAGCACTGACGAAGAAATGTATTTGGAGGAATCATAAAACCAGAAATTATCCTGATCAGTTGAATGAAATGAAAGGGGAGAAAGATCGTTAAGATAGTGAAAGAATTGAACCATAAGGGGTTTATCCAAACCCAGATCTTTTCGTATTGCTTCCACTCCTGCCATATCGCTCCTCTGTCCGAGCAACATTCGTGTCGGATCACCAGGAAGTGCATGAAAGAGAAAGAAAATAACAATAAGGACTCCTGCCAAAACAGGAATACCGTGAACAAGTCGCTTCAGTATGAACTTCAGCATGAATTTTATTTATCTTTCTGTGACTTCTGGGTTAATTTTTCAAAATCAACTTTTTCAAATTCCGGAATATCCCGGTGACTCCATTTGGCAATGACCGTTCCATCATGAATCAAAACCAAACCAGGATTCGATCTGATAACAGTTTTAAGTGTAATTTCATCTGAGAAGAAAATCTCATAGGGTACTGCATATTTTTCTCTGAATTCAGCTGCTGTTGAAGGAGCACTTCCGGTAATTGCAATAAAATCAATACCCTGCTCAACTGACTTCTGAGCAAAAGAATTGATTTTTTCTATGTTTCTATAATCTGCATTTTCAATATAGTACATAATCAGCAGAAACTGATAGCCGGGATGTTGTGTAAAGGATTTGAAATAATCCTGCCCCTTTTCATCACCAATAAAAATATATGTTTCAGGAAAGGGAGCCGCTTCTATTCTCTGATCCACAAATTCCCATGTGGCCATCCACAATGAATCATCCCAGGGAAAATCCGGAGAAAGATATTCCTGAATTTCACCCGTTTCCTTATTTTGATAGATCAGAAAATACTTATCTTCTTCTTCTCCATCAATTTTCATACTGCTTCCTACTTTCCATGGGCGAAAATCAATCACTGGTTCATGTCGCAATCCATATATACTGACTCCTAAAGGGATTATCAATAAAAGCGCAACAATAATCCATTCCGTTTTACAATTGAACAGTTTTTTATATTTCTTTCGGTAAATAAACGTGATGATTGCTAAAATTATGAATACAACATTTTTGTAAAAAGTTTCCCAGTTTGTCAGAACGATTGCATCACCAAAACATCCGCAATCAGTAACGGGGTTTTTGATTGCAAGATAAAGTGTCAGCGGTGTAAAAAAAGCCATGAACAATAATCCCAGCAAGGCTGACAATCTGTTCTTAATTCCAAAAAATAATGCTGCACCAATAATGAATTCAAGTGCAGACAATGAAATACTCAGAAAAACCGCAAAGGAATCAAGCCACTGAATGTTAAAGGCAGCAAAGTAATCCAAAAATTTATATGCTGAACCCATCGGATCAATGGCTTTTACAAATCCTGAAAAGATGAATACAGCTCCAAGCAGAAAACGAGAGATATAGGCAATGATTTTCATGTTAAATATAGTTTTTATTGAGAATGCAAATATAATAAAAAGCCACTATCCAGATGAAACATTCGATCTTAAGGCAATAATTTATTCTTATGTATTGCATAAAAAATATTCAATAAATCCTTGTTGTTAAAACATATCCCACAACTTCAATAGAAAAATTTCACATCTAAAAAGTGATGTTTTGTTGATCTTTTTATATAAAACTATTTTAAGTGGAAATGTCGTTTAAAAATCCCGTTATGTATAGAACATTCCGGGTAACTCAAAAATATTTGTAATTTCGTTGGTTGAATTTTAAACTAAAGCATAATAATATGAAACGATTTCTTTTAAAATCACTTGTTCTGTTTTTGATGTTGCCCGGATTGTTTGCCCAGGCTCAGAAAACATACACATTTGAAGATGTTTCCGGCGACAAAATGGGAGTCAGAATTTACACCCTTGACAACGGTCTGAAAGTATACATGAGTGTGAATAATGAAGAACCTCGAATAACTGCATATGTTGCAGTTCGCGTGGGAGGAAAAAACGATCCTGCAGAAACGACGGGTCTGGCTCACTATTTTGAGCATATGATGTTTAAAGGCACTCCGAATTTCGGAACATCAAACTGGACTGAAGAAAAAATGCTGCTTGACAAAATTGAAGCATTATTTGAAATTTACCGTGTTGAAACTGACGAATCAAAACGTGCATCGCTCTACAAACAAATTGACAGCATTTCGTATGAAGCTTCTAAGCTTGCCATTCCAAACGAATATGATAAACTCATGAAACTGATCGGATCACAGGGAACAAATGCTGCCACTTCACTGGATTATACATTTTACATTGAGAATATTCCCTCCAATCAACTCGAAAACTGGGCAATCATCCAGGCTGACAGGTTTACACATCCGGTTCTTCGACTGTTTCACACTGAACTTGAAACCGTGTACGAAGAAAAAAACATGTCACTGACCAATGACGGACGTAAAACGATTGAAACGTTGTTTGCATCACTATATCCAAACCACCCCTACGGACAGCAAACCGTCCTTGGACATGCCGAGCATCTGAAGAATCCGTCGATGACCAACATCAATAATTTCTTCAACAAATGGTACATCCCAAATAACATGGCAGTTGTTCTGGCCGGAGACTTGGATCCTGATCAGGCAATTGCTGTTGTAGACAGATATTTCGGAAAACTTGAATCAAAACCACTCCCTGAGTTTTCTTTTAAAGAAGAACCAGTAATCACTGAACCAATCACACAGGAAGTCAAAGGTTTAGAAGCTGAAAACCTGATCATTGCGTTCAGGTTTCCGGGAGTTTCAAGTGAAGATGCTCTGTATGTTAATATGATGGCCATGATGCTGTTCAACGGAAAGGCCGGTTTGATTGACCTAAACATCAATCAGAAGCAAAAAGCACTTGAAGCATCAGCTTTTCCCTATATGCTCGGAGATTATTCAGCTCTGATCCTTTCGGGAAAGCCCAAGGATGGGCAATCTCTAGAACAGCTCAGAGATTTGCTTCTGGAACAGGTTGATTTGTTAAAAAAAGGACAATGGCCCGACTGGATGCTTGAGGCTGCCATCAACAACCTCAAACTGAGAGAAATGAAACAAACTGAATCAAATTCTTCAAGAGCAAGACTGATGATGAATTCATTTATTTACAATATGCCATGGGAAAATCAGGTGACTTATATTGAAAGAATCGGAAAACTTACTAAAAATGACATCCTCAGGTATGCAGACAAATCAATGAACAACAATTACGCTGTGATATATAAAAGGCAGGCCACTCCTGAGGATCTTCCAAAAGTTAGCAAACCGCCGATCACTCCTATTTTCCTGAACAGGGATTCTGAATCAGAATTTCTTGTAAATATCAGAAGTAACAATGTAGAGTCTCTGAAACCTGTTTTTGTGGATTTTAAAAAGGATCTTACAAAACTGAAAACAAAAAGCGGGCAGGACATTTTTTATGTGAAAAATGTTGAAAACAACACATTCAATCTGTTTTTCCATTTTAATATGGGAAGCTGGAATGACAAACTTCTCAGCCTTGCCGTCAATTATCTCCCATATCTCGGTACGTCAAAAATGAGTGCCGAAGAAATTCAACAGGAATTTTTCAAACTTGCCTGCACTTTCTCAGTCAACGCGGGGACAGAAGAAACCTGGATATCCATCAGTGGACTATCTGAAAACTTTATTCCTGCGTTAAAACTTGCTGAATCAGTACTAAGAGACCCTGTTCCAAATCCCGAAGCACTGAATAATCTGATTGCTGACATTCAAAAGGAAAGAATTGATGCAAAAGCAAATCAACAAGCCAACTTCAGAGCTCTTGTGAGTTATGCCACCTATGGCCCGAACTCACCATATAAGTATATCCTCAGCGATTCTGAACTCGGAAAAATAAAACCTGAAACTTTAACAGACATTATCAGACAGCTCATTGCCTATCCTCACAAAATTCTCTATTACGGACCCGAGAACCCAAAAGAACTGACAAAAGCATTGAATGCCTATCATTTGGTACCGAAAAAATCAATGGAGCTTCCCGGCAAAGTCAGCTTTGAAGAACTTGAAACAAAAGAAAACCAATTGTATTTTGCTGATTATAATGCAAATCAGTCATATGTGCAGCTGGTTTCTAAAAGCATTCCCTTCAATAAAGAGATTCTTCCTCTCGTGAATTTGTTCAATGCATATTTCGGCGGAAGCATGAATGCCATTGTTTTCCAGGAAATGAGAGAAAAAAGATCTCTTGCTTATACAGCCCGTTCAACATTCAGCACTCCTTCAAAAAAAGAGAAAAACTTTATGAACAATGCGTTTATTGCTACACAGAATGATAAAGTCCCGGATGCACTTGAAGCGTTTAACATACTTTTTGATGAGATGCCGCTCAGTGAACGTTCATTTGAACTTGCCAAATCCGGCATATTGAATCGCATTGAAACGGAAAGACTGACAAAAATGAGAATTGTCTGGACATATCTGAGCAATGAAAAACTTGGAATTGAATATGATTACCGTAAAGACATCTATGATCAGGTCAAAAAACTAACACTCGAGGATGTCAGGAATTTTTCAGCTAAATATCTGAAACATATTCCCAAAACTTACATCATTCTTGGACGTGGAGCTGACATTGATTTCGAAACACTGAAAAAGTATGCACCAGCAGTAAATCTGAGTCAGGAAGATATTTTCGGATATTGATCATTTACAGTAAAATTGCACAACTTGTGCAGTCATATTGTGCCCGGCGAATTCAACTCATGGAGTTATTCTCCGGGTATAATTGTATATATGGTTGCGCCATATCCACCCCACACACCCACAGCACCATTCACATTGTGCCTGATAACCACGGGGTAAACAAAAGGGTTTCCACCTGAAAAATATTCCTGTTCTATTGTTCTCCAGAACTCAAAATGCTCACGGTCTATGCTTGTAATCTTCACATCAATCGTGTCTCCCTTTTTAAAATAAAACAATTCCTCATCATCACGAATGGCATCAATATCTGATAATGTTGGAACACCCCTGTACATATTGAATTCAAACTCCTTGCCACTGAAAAAAATGTCGTCATACACCGATCCAAGCACTGGCACCCAATCGTTATCTCTCCCCTTTCTGGACGTAAACAACCTGAAATATTGCTTCAAAGCAGGATCATCATTATAAAGGGCCCAGATATATCCCAATGAGTCATTGTCAGGTTTCCCTTCAGTGTCAGGGATCCACCAGATTGAATCTAGGGTCACAGGTTCAGGAATGGTTGTTACTCCGGTTATGGTATCACCTTCAGCATAAATAGTCAGGGTATAGGTCTTCCCGATTTCTCCTTTCAAAAACGTGCCTTTATATGAAATGAAAGGCCATATACCAGTAAAGGCATTTGAAAAATCAAGCTCCAGTTTTTCAGTCTGCGTTCCGTCAGAAACATACACATCTGCATTTAAAATAAACAGATTTGCAAGTGTGGAAGAATCAACCTGCGAAAAGTAGGGCGAATTTCGTGTGAGAGCAACAACCGGATAATGATCCTGTTCAATCCATCCCTCCACAACAAGTTTAAATTCAGGCTCCGGAAGTTCAATGAATACTTCCTTCTGACAGGAACTAATCAGAACAACAACTGCCAAAATTGAGAGCAACAAATATTTCTGCTTCGTTCTCATGAGTTAAAACTTAAAATTATATGATACAGATGGTAAAATCGGAAACAATGAAACCTGCTTCGCTTTGATTTCCATGTGACCTTCCATGATATTGCCTGTTGTTTCAAAATAAATGTAATATGGATTCATGCGATTGTACAAATTATAAATTGAGAAATTCCAGGTAGATTCCCATTTTCTTGGTTTTTTCGGCTTTGGAGTCCAGTTTACAGAAACATCCATTCTGTGATATGGAGGCATTCTGTAAGAATTTCTAGCTCCATACTCATTTACAATATTTCCTCCGATAATGTATCGGGAAACAGGTAAAGTCGCTGTATTTCCGGTTGCATAAACCCAAACCAGTGAAACATTCAGCTTGGGATTAATTTCATACATGGTTACAATAGAAACATCATGTCTTCTGTCATATTTTGCCGGAAATTCTTCTCCAAGATTTATTTCTGAAAAGATTCTGCTTGTTTTGGACAAAGTGTATCCAATCCAGCCTGTTAATTTGCCGTACTGCTTGTTGACAAAAAATTCAATCCCATAGGAATATCCTTCCCCGAAAGTAAAATTGTTGTCAGTATTGTTGCTGACATTGTCTTCAATGAGTGCCCCTTCTTTATATTCAATCTGGTTCTTCATGTCCTTGTAATATACTTCAACCGATCCTTCGTACATATTTTTATAGAAATTCCTGAAATACCCAACTGAATATTGTGTACCAAACTGCGGTTTAACAATTTCAGTGCTTGGGACCCAAATATCTGTCGGTAGAGAAACAGCACTGAGAGCAGCAAGATGAATGTATTGATAATTCTGAGTGAATCCGGCTTTTATTGACGAATATTCATCCACGATAAATCTGGCTGATAATCTGGGTTCAAGATGATTGTATGTTTTCACGCTCTCTCCGGAAGCATAACTGATGGTATCCACAGTTAGGTTTGTCACCGGATCCTTAATAAACCTGTCAAAAGGCCCCACGTGACAAAACAAGGAATAGCGAAGACCCGCACTGATTCTAATCAGACCGGTCAGATCAAACTCATCATTCACATATAATGCACCTTCATGGGAGTACAATTTGACAGCTTCACCAAAATCAAACTCCACATCTGATGTTTTGGCAGAAACATTGTATGGTGTGAATGTGTGATAAATATAATTAATACCGTATTTCACAGTGTGTGTAGTGGATGGAATCCAGGTAAAGTCAATCTTTGCATTCCAGTCCTCAATTCCTGAATTCAGTTTCAGGTCATACTGATCCTGAATGGCATCAAAGCCAAAATCATATTTGCTGTATATCACTGACGTATTGGCAAAAACTTTCTGATTGAACAAATGATTCAAGCGTAAAACTGCAGTTCCGTTGCCCCATGAGATTGCATTGGAGAAATTATCCTCAGCATCAGATAAATCAAACACATCACGTCCAAAATATCCACTCAGAAAAACACGATCCTTGTCCGAGAGCCTGTAATTGACCTTGGCATTCAGATCGTAAAAATAATAGGCAGACTGCCTGAAAGGTGAATTTTTATTGAGAAATGGTTTCATCACAACATCAACATATGTCCTTCTCCCCGAAATGATAAATGAAGATGTGTCTTTTTTGATCGGCCCCTCAACTGTCAGTCTAGAGGAAATTAACCCGATACCTCCTTCAGCTGCATATTTCCGATTATTACCATCTTTCATGGATATGTCCAGTACTGATGCAAGGCGTCCTCCGTAATTTGCAGGCATACTTCCTTTGAAAATATCAACATTCTGAAGTGCATCTGAGTTAAATACAGAAAAGAACCCAAATAAATGAGCAGCATTATAAACAACAGCCTCATCAAGAAGAATCAAATTCTGATCCGGACCGCCTCCGCGTACATAAAATCCGGTCATTCCCTCCCCGCCTGACTGTATTCCGGGCTTGAGTTGAATGGTTTTCAGAATATCCACTTCTCCCATAAATGCAGGAAGCTTTTTTACCATTTCCACAGGCATTTCAAATGAGCCCATCTCCGTACTCATTACATTTTTATCAGGCCTATCAGCTGAAATGACAACCTCTTTTGTTGTTATAGCTGTTGATTGCAACCTGATATTGAACGAAATATTTCTGTCAAGCTGTACTTCCTGTGACCAGTCCTCAAAACCTAGAAAACTTGCAAACAACTGGTGTGTCCCTTTTTCAAGAGTGATTGTATAAAAACCATAGGTATTGGTTGTAGTTCCCCTTATGGGATTCTTCAGATAAACATTTGCTCCAATGAGCGACTCACCCGTATTTTCATCAGTTATGTAACCACTTATTGTATATCTCTGTGCAATCGAGCCATGAACAATGAATGTCGAAATGAGTAATGTAAATATGAGTCTATAATTCACAGAAGTCTGATTTAAAAAAAAATTATTATCTTTAAAGATTTGCAAATTTAACGCATTAATTGCAATTTAATTTTTATCATATCATAATTTTTTTTTAAATTATTGCTAAATCTCAAGCTTCTCATTTTTTTGAAAATTCGTTCTTTACATTAAGAAACACTTCAATCCGAAGAAATAATTCATACTGTCAGGAAAAAAGAAGCTTATTTTGCAAAGAAATGTTTTGAGAAATTTAAAAAAATGAAAACAAAAGGTACATAAATGAACGTATCTTTTTGAGATTAAAAAAAAGACTGAATATTTCAAACAAACTCTCTTCAGGTTATTTTTTGAAAATACCTGAATATTGCTGCTTATCGACCAACACAAACTTCATTTCAGGGGCCAGTGTCACTTTCCCCAATGTTGACATTACAATGCTCCTGAAATGAATTTCTGTTCCATCAGGAAGAATCCTGATCATATTTGATGCATTTTTATCAACAATATCCCCCTTAACATCTACATATTGAGCAAATTCTCCGGAACCAGCAACAACTGTGAACGACTCAACAACATAAGTAGATTTGTCAACCATGAGTTTCTGCCCGACGATTTCACCCAAAGTGATCAACCCGGATGCCTTTCCGGAAATTGTAACCAAAGGATGAGAATTCTGAAAAAATATAAACCCTGATGAAAAAACAACAAAAGCGAACGATAGAAAAAGATGCTTTGTTTTCATAATAATTTATTTTTTCACAAATTTAGTATATTCAGCTCCCTAATCCAATATAATGGATGAACATACTGAATTCTCCTGCAAGCTTTTAAATTTTGATGTTTATAAAGCATGGATTTTCACTGTTTAAATTTTTCCGGTTTGCTCAGCAACAATGAAATATGAAAAAATGATTCTGAAATTCTCAGAATGATCTGTAGCATCTTTTTATAACTGATCAGTGAATACAAAGGCAATTCTGTTTGAATATTCATTTCAGAAATTGCCTGATCATATTTCGTGATCAGTTTCTCTATATTCCCATGCTTTTCTGTCAACTCATTATTTATATCATTCGAAGATTCCATTGACAGTAACTCAACTAGTATTTCGTTTTCCTCACTGAGTTGAGAGAATAATTCCAGAATATGATCACGCATATCCTGATTAAACCAAGCCTTATGTATGCTTTTTTCTTCAACTAAAACTAAAAAATCGTGAGTCAGTTCTGAGATTGTTTGTAAACCACCAGTAATCTCAAGCATTTTCAATGTAGTTCTTGAGCCTTCACTGCTTAAATCACGCTCAGAAATCTTTGTCAGGTAGGCAGTAATTTCCTTATGATATTCATCTGTTGCCTTTTTGTTCTGCTGAATCATATTTTGAATCTCAGTAAACTTCTTTTCTTTTTTCTCAATGAGCAAGTTTGGTAAAAAATTCAATTGCTTTTTTATCTGAACAACAAGTCTGGTGATTTCTGTTTTCGCATTCAGAAGTAAAATCTCTGAAGTGGAGAAAAAATGATCTTCCAATATTCTGAGTCTTTGCTTTTCAGGTTGTGAAACAGGCAATATTCTTTCTATCAGCTTGATTAATAAGGAAACTGATGGCAACATGACAAGTGCGAGCACAAGATTGAAAACTGTATGGACAAAAGCCAACCCAACAGGAATCTGATGGGGATCATTCATATCAGATGAAAATAAAACCCTGACTAGTTCCTTCGAAGCTGATATGAACTGAGTAAAAAAGGGAAGAAATAAAAGTACTGTTATCAAATTCATGAGCAAATGACTCAGTGTAGCCCTTTTAGCATTTCCGTTCGCAACCAATGCTCCGAGATTGACCGTAATTGTTGTTCCGATATTCTGTCCTAAAATCATTGCAACAGCCATCGGAAATCCGATAACTCCATTGTAACATAATACAAACGTAAGGGTAATGGCAGCACTTGATGATTGAATAATGGCTGTTACAGCAAATCCAATAAAAACAAAAAAAAGAATGCCAGGAAATCCCGATTGCGAAGCATTTCTGATCCATTGAAAAAACACTGAATGCTCATCAGCAGGGGGAAAAGCAGATTTCATAAACATCAGTCCAAGAAATAGCAGTGCAAATCCAACAAGAAATTCACCCATATTTTTATACTTCCCGGATTTTAAAAATAAAAACGGAAACCCAGCAGCAATGAGCACAAGTGCATATCCTCCAATGTCAAACTGAAATCCAAGCAGGGAAATAAACCAAAGTTTAACTGTTGTCCCCAGGTTTGCGCCGATGATCATCGGCAGGGACGCGCTGAGTGTGATGACTCCCGCATTGACAAAACTAACGATCAGTAATGTTGATGCTGATGATGTTTGAATCAGTGATGTCAGAAAAAAACCCGTAAGAAATCCACGTCCGCGTGTATTTGTTAATGTATGAACTGCTGAACGCATCCTCTGACCCGACAGTTTTTGCAACGAATCACTGACAACACGCATCCCGTATAGAAATAATGATACAGACCCAATAATGCTCAGTATTTGCAACAACATCAACAGCTCAATTTTTTTCAAAATTAATTATAATTCATCCAGCTGTTTTGCATCACAGATTAATTATTTATTAATTCAACCAAATTATTCAACCTTCTGCATTTTAAAAAAAACTATTTTTGTTTAACAAATCAAGTAACAATGAAGCTTTCAAAAAAGTTTTTACTGATGCTCATTCTGACTTTGTTTCTGATTGTGTACTTTGTTTTGTGCTTGCTGGCTTTTCCGGTTGCTGATGACTTCACAATTTCCATGGTTTTGAAAGAACATGTTCATGGTGTAAAGGATTTATTGTTGTACTTAAGGAATTCCTGGAGCGGACGATACTCAAGTCATTTGCTGAGTGCAACTCAACCATATGAGTATTTCGGAATCACAGGTTACCGCCTTGCATTAATGTTTACGCTGGCTTTGATGAGTGCTTCAATTTGGATAGTAATCAGAAGTCTTTTCATCAACGGATACAAAAAAAATAGTATCCTGATAGGGTCATTATGGTTTATGTTGCTTTATCTGCACATTATCCCCGGCCCAGAAGAAACTGTTTACTGGTGGTCAGG
>CAYMAZ010000015.1:54484-67301 GCA_964388575.1 uncultured Bacteroidales bacterium
TTATGGTTGACAGTTATGATCAGATGGAGTGATCCATCCGGAAACAAAACAAATAATACAATTCTTCTGGTCATTCTGAGCATGATCGTTTGTGGTTTTAATGAAATCAGTATGCTGCTCACTCTGATTATGGTTGTTCTTTTTGTGATTATCCCTTCAGTTCTTAAAAGGAAAACCGATTTGCATCAATTCATATTAATTTTTGCAGTGGTGGCTGTCTCATTTTTTATTGTTTCTGCCCCGGGTAATGAATACAGAACCGAATATTTCACTGAAAGCCGGTCTTTTTTCACTGCAATGAAGATTTCATTGATTTCACTAGCAAAGCTGAACGGAATTGCATTGCAAAGTCCATCCATTGTTCTCACTGTAATCTTTTTATTCACAATGCTTAATTCTGAAAAGCTCAAACCTGAAATCAAAAAAATGATCAGCATTCATCCGGTATTGTTTGCCATTTTGTGGCAATCAGTTCTGTTTTCCGGACTTTTTGTACAGGCATGGGCAATGGGCATTAATCCGCCGATGAGAGTTTATAATTTGATGTTGTTTTTTTGGTTATCTGGATGCTTGCTTTTTGTTAGCAGTGTCAAACATTATCTTGTACACAAAAACCGAATCAAAATCAAACCAATTAAAGGTTTTGCTTTGAACACAATGGTTCTGCTCATTCTCTTATCCATGATCCTCGATTTCAGAAAACCTCCCGGCACGCAGATCGTGTTTGGAGGAAACTTCCCGGCTGCAATATATGACATTATATATCATTTCCAGCCATACAAAAATGAACTGCATCAAAGAAATTATGACATCAGCCATCAGATCCATATGGAAAATGACACAATTCGTTTATCACCTCTGAAACACAAACCTAAAGTTGTGTTTTATCTGGATATTTCTGAAAATCCTGATTATTTTGTAAATATCTTAGCAGCAAATGCACTGGATGTTAAAGCTGTAAAACTGAATGAATGTTTAAATTGATTTACCTTTAGATTTGTTCCATATCTCCTTCATTCAAGTAATTGATATTAATACTCTTATTTTCAATCATATATACTTATTTAATTTTTTATATATATTTTTTCAATGAATATTGAAAATATTTATATTTGCATGGTTTCTAAAGTAAAAAATTTTGTAAACTTGCATTCATATAAATCACCATTTATGAGAAAACTTATACAAGTCATTTTTCTGGTTCTCATTCCTCAGGTATTCATCGCTTTGGCTATTTACAACGTTCAGAATTTGCCCAATTACAACAATATTGATGAATTAAAGGAAGAATATTCAGAAAGAAAATTAACAATTAAGGATCACTCTCAGTTTACAGAACTGCAGAAAAATTTTCAATCTGCCCATGATATTACAGCTGCCTGTCTGAGCTGTCATGAAGAGCGAGGACATGAACTTCTGCTCAGCCATCATTTCACATGGCAAAAGGAAGAGTATATTCCGGGGCGTGGTGTGGTGTATTACGGCAAAAAAAATGCACTGAATAATTTCTGCACAGGAATTGCAGCAGGTAGTGAGCCAACATGCAATCGCTGTCATGCAGGATATGGTTACAGCAATCCATTTTTTGATTTTACTGATCCAAACAACATTGATTGCCTCGTTTGTCATGATAACAGCTACAATTACAAAAAACGATCAGGTGGAGCAGGTTATCCTGAAATCGGGGAAAATGCACCTGATTATCCACTGGTTTTTGCCAACCTTGGCACTCCCAGACTTCAAAACTGCGGAGTTTGTCACTTTCACAGTGCCGGTGGAAACAACGTAAAACACGGAGACCTGGAGATTGCACTTATAGACTGTTCTAAGGAAATTGATGTTCATATGTCACCCGAAGGTGCAGGGTTACAATGTATTGATTGCCATGAAACAAAAAATCATGTCATGAAAGGCAGATATTATGGACTTTCTTCCACAAATGAACGACGGGCCCATTGTCAGGATTGTCACACACCATTCCCCCATAAAGATGATATGATGAATGAGCATACAATTAAGGTAGATTGCAGAACCTGTCACATCCCTGTATATGCAAAAGTGAATGCAACAAAAATGTACTGGGATTGGTCCACTGCATGTGATTTGCGTGGTGGTGCTCCTTATTTTGAGCTTGATGAATCCGGAAATCAGGTTTATCTTTCAGAAAAAGGGTCTTTCATTTGGGCACAAAATGCAACACCTGATTATCAATGGTTTAATGGAACTGCTGACCATCATTTTCTGAGTGACCAGATTGAAGAAGTTCCAGTCAAAATCAATAAATTGTTTGGCTCATATGATGACACCGAGTCAAAACTCATTCCGAAAAAAATTCACAGAGGGAAACAACCCTACGATGTGGTAAACAATCGTATTGTACAGGCAAAACTTTGGGACTACGACAAAGGCAAAGGTGCACTTTGGGTTGATTTTGACTGGACTGCAGCAATTGACACAGCCATGGAATATTTACAGATTCCTTACAGCGGACAGTATGATTTTGTTGAAACCGAAATGCATCTTCCCATCAGCCATATGGTTTCTCCCAAAGAACATGTTATTGGCTGTAATGAATGTCACACAAGAAACAATTCGCGTCTTGCTGGTATCAATGATTTTTATCTTCCAGGCCGCGACCGTAATAAATACGCCGATATTGGTGGTATCATTATTATTCTGTTCACACTGGCTGGCGTATTTGGTCATGCTTCATTGCGGTATTACAATTACCGGAAAATAAAATCATAAATTATCTTTCACAACTTTAATACATCAAAAATGAAAAAAAAGGTATACATCTACAGACTTTTTGAAAGGTTCTGGCACTGGTCACAGGCACTTCTCATTTTTTTCCTGATGTTTACAGGCTTTGAAGTCCACAGTTCCTACTCAATTATTGGATTTGAAAATGCAGTCAAGTACCACAATGTTGCTGCCATTTCCCTGATTATTCTGATTATTTTTACAATTTTCTGGCATTTTTCAACAGGTGAGTGGAAACAATATATCCCCACAGCTAAAAATCTGAAAGCTCAGGCAAATTACTATCTTTTCGGAATTTTTAAAAATGCTCCGCATCCCACAAGAAAAACTCAGTTAAGCAAACTTAATCCACTTCAGAGACTCGTCTATTTCGGCCTCAAGGTCATTATGATTCCGTTGATGGTCATTACAGGAATTTTATATCTCATGTACAGGTACCCCCAGAAGGGTGAAATTATTGCGGGCAGTTCAAGCGGACTTGAAATCGTGGCAGTGTTGCATACATTCGGTGCGTTTCTGCTTATTGCATTTGTCATTGCGCATTTGTATCTCATTACAACCGGACACACAATATCTTCAAACCTCAAGGCAATGATCACAGGCTATGAAGACCTTGATGATGATGCACATGATGCAGAAACCAAAGAACATAAATCCTTACACAATGATGAAAATTTACCCAAAACAGATTCATATGAATAATAGCAGTTTATTATTTTCAAGAACTGGTGTTACACTGATTTTGATCGTTGCTTTTGTACTGTCATCATGCAAAAGCGGAAAAAAAGATACTATTGAAAATGATCAATTCGCCAAACTGGCTGAATTTATTGAAACGAATGGTGACTACATAAATTCTGAAGATGCACCAGCAGTAACCGGAGCTGAAGAGCTCATGTCCAAAATGGAAGATAATATTCTGATTATCGACATTCGACCTGAAGATCAATTTCTCCGAAAGCATATTCCCGGAGCTGTCAATGTCCCTTTTTCGGATGTAATTCATTATTTTGAGACAATGATTAACCCTTCTTCTTTCGAAGTGATTTATTTTATCTCATCCGATGGACAGGCTGCTGCTTTTGTCAATTCTCTGGTAAGATTGCTCGGATACAGTAACACAAAAACAATTCGTTATGGGATGAGTTCATGGGATGAGGAATCTGCTAAACAATATTGGCTCACTTATATTTCTTCCGAATATATTGATAAGTTAAGTATTGAAGAGACACCAAAAAATCCTCCTGGCGACTATCCCAAAATCATGTCTGTAATGAATGAACCATATGATGTACTTCGTGAAAGAGCAAAAAACTTGTTAAGCAAACCCTATAACACTTATACGGTTTCTGTTCCCGAAGTAATGAAAGATCCTTCCGCATTTTATATCATCAATTACTGGGGACATGCATTGTATTCCAAAGGTCATTTGCCCGGTGCCACACAATATACACCGAAAAAGTCGCTTATGAGAAATGCAGAACTCAACACACTTCCGGTTGATAAACCAATTGTTGTTTATTGCTTTACAGGGCAACACAGTGCTACCATTACGGCATATCTCCGGATATTGGGTTATGACGCGTATTCTCTGAAAAACGGAACAAATGGTTTTATGCACCAAATGCTTGTTGATGATATCGGTCATGCTTTTACAGAAAAAAGTATCATGAATTATCCTGTGACAACGAAGAACACTGGCAAAGGAGACGTTCAGATGATAGAGACAAAAAAAGTCAGTCCTCAGGGAGGATGTTAACATAAAAAACATACAAATATGAGTGAAAAGAAACACAAATACGCAAACCCCTATATGGCAGGATTTGCTTTGGGCCTGACCTTGCTTTTTACAATCTGGATCAGCGGACACGGCCTTGGCGCAAGTGGTGCCGTTAAAAACTTCACAATTTCAATTGTACAGAAACTAGCCCCGGATGTGGCGACAAAATCCCACTTCTTCGGAAGTTTTGATGTTTCACAGCTTTGGAATCAATGGATTGTCATTATGTTTATCGGTGTCATGCTGGGTGGATTTCTGTCAGGTGCCATAGCAGGAAGACTGAAATTTCAGGTTGACAGAGGTCCCCGGTCAGGAGTAGCTGCACGTCTCATCTTTGCCGTAATTGGCGGAGTATTTTTCGGGATCGGGGCCCAGTTGGGAAGAGGCTGTACGAGCGGGGCTGCTCTCAGTGGAATGGCTGTCCTTTCTACTTCCGGCATCCTGACAATGATGGCAATTTTCGGGACAGGATTCGCCATTGCGTTTTTGTTCAGAAAACTATGGGTGTAATGAAAACACTTAAAGAATGTTCTTTAATAATCATTTTTTAATGAATAACATATAACACTTAATGAATAATGAATAAGGGCAGTAGTGCGGAGGAATATAGAAGCAAATATGATCTTGAAGAAAGACTTATTGGTTTTGGGCTTCAGGTGATAGAGGTTGTTGAACTTTTGCCCAAATCCACAATCGGTCAGATCATTGGAAACCAATTACTGAGATCAGGGACTTCCTCTGCCTATAATTACGGTGAGGCTCAAGTTGCAGAATCAAGAAATGATTTTATTCATAAAATGAAGATTTGTTTAAAAGAACTGAAGGAATGTAATATTGGCATTCAGTTTATTATGAGAAAACCTTTGATCCGGGATCTGACATTAATTCAAAATCTTGAAAGAGAATGTAAAGAACTTATTTCAATTTTCGTAAAAAGCATAGAAACTGCAAACATAAACAAACAGCTATATACAACCACAAAAAAACAAAACACTTAATCATTATTCATTTTATGTTATTCATTAATCATTCAAATTGTATTAAAAATATTAAATAATATCAATATGGCTCCACTTCTTCCATTTGAAATCATCTCTCCCGGCTGGGGACTCGTCATCATGTTTCTCATTGGGATTTCCTTCGGATTTATCCTTGAGTCGGCCGGATTTTCATCATCCCGAAAACTGGTTGGAATTTTCTACGGCTATGATTTTGTTGTGCTGAAAGTATTTTTTACAGCCGGACTGACAGCCATGATCGGACTCATTTTTATGCAGTATTTCGGATTCATTGATATGTCTGCTGTATTCATTAATTCAAATTTTTTATGGAGTACACTCGCAGGAGGGGTCATCATGGGTTTCGGATTCATCATGGGTGGATTCTGTCCGGGAACTTCAGTCACAGCCGCAATGATCGGAAAAATTGATGCTTGGTTCTTTATTGCGGGAATTTTTATTGGGATCTTCATATTCGGAACTTTTAATCCTACTTTCAACCGCTTGTTCAGTGGTTATTATTTCGACAGCGAGCAGATACACAACACACTTGGTATGCAGCGCGGATGGTTTGTCTTTCTTATGATCATGATGGCTGTAGTCGCTTTTGCTGTGGGTCATCATTTTGAAGACAAGGCAAAACAGGGGTTGAAGCCTACAAACAGAAAGTTTTCATCTTACAAAATTGAAATATTTTTTATCATTCTGCTTGGAATCATCATTATTCGTATTCCTGAGAAAAGTGCCCGCTCATATTTTCAACCCGGTGAAAAAACAATTCTGAATGAACTTGTTTCTCAGGATAGATATATCCATACTGATGAATTTGCATACAGCATCATGCATCAGCTGAAAGATTTTCATATTATTGATGTCAGAACCCCTCAGGAATTTTCACTGATGAATTTTCCCGGCTCAATCAATGTTCCCTTTGAAACTCTGGTAGACAGAGGTACCAAAGATCTTTTTCAAATGAGTGGAAAGAAAGTGCTGATTTCAAATGGTGAAACACTTGCGTCAAAGGCCTGGATATTTGCACGACGCAGCGGATTCAGTGATGTGTATGTTTTGAAAAACGGGATTAACGGATTTATAAGAGAGATATTTTATCCTCAGCCTCCTGCTGAAGATGAATTCAGACAATCAATTTTTGATGATTATCAGTTCCGTAATAAGGCGGCATCCTTTTTCAAAGAAGGTGAAATTCTGCTCATTGCACCTTCACAGAAGAAAGTTTCTGTACCTGCTGACAATGCACCAAAAATCGCACCCACAGCCGGAGGTTGTTAATGTTTAACTTTAATGCACAAAAATCATGTTTCAAATAAATGCAAATCCTTTAAGAGTCAGTGTAACAGTGTTTACCGGTATAATCATTTTATTCATGTTTGTTCAGAAATGTGCTCCCGGCAGATATGAAACACCTGTCAATGAAAGTCTCAGAGAAGAGATCAGCGGAAATCCGTTGACACTGCACGAACTCAGAACATTACTCAGTCAGCAGGACAGGAATTTTCAGCTGGTTGATATTAGAACACCCGAAGAATACAATGCCGGTCATTTAAAAGATGCTGTTAACATTCCAACTAAAACATTATTTGACAAAAAGAACAGAAAAATATTACGCAAACAGCAAAATATCATCTATTGCAGTACTGAATCCATGGCACATTCAGCTGCATTCCTGCTCAGACAATGCGGATATGATTGTCGCCCTGTCAATGGCAATTATAACATTATTCAGACTCATGTCATAGATTCATTTGAACCAGCATTCGGATTCTTCAGTGAAGAGAAACAGCATTACAATTACCCGATGTATATAAAACAACAGGATGCCCCGGAAGAATTCAAAGTGGATAAAAAATCCGAAATTATTATACAATCAGGATGTTAACCCAGGTAAAAATATGATTATTATCTTGAAAGCCAGTCATGAAGTCTGATAAAATCGAACTGAGTTCACTGGAATTACTCAGAGATTTTGCAGAAGTAACAGGTCGAATAATTGAAACCACTGAGGACAAGTTGACCTCAACTGGATTTCTTTCACATCAACATACCAAAAGAACAGCATTCATTCCTTTCGATTCAGGGAATCATGTGGTTTTTCACTGGTACAACAATCCAAAAGGGTTTTCTGCCTATTCAATGTACTGTGGGATACTTTTCACAACAAATATTAAGGAAAACATACAAATTTGCTTTCGTAAAAGGTTTTTTGTTGATTGTATGAATTTTAATCTTTCAGAAAAAAGACACAAAACAGGTTATGAAATATTCGATTCAAAATGCACCATCACCGGAGAAAACTTTGATCAGATCTATCACCTGCTGAAACCAGATTTATTGAATACCATCATTGAACTCTTTGAAACTGATCAGCGGATCAGAATTTTAATAAACTCTTTTTCACCTGACTTTGGACCATTCAAAAATCAGAAAAATTTAACTGGAATTGTAATTAAGGATTTCTGGATATTTGACAGCACGATCATCGAAAAAATGTTTCAGATTTCAATAAAACTGAAGAATTATTTATAAATAGCAAATGATTTATTGCATAATTTTGTACTGCATTAAATATATTCAACTCACCATGAACATGAAACCCAGGGTTATTCAATAGGTAGCAAAAATGAAAAATGTACTAATTCTCCTGGACTCCCTGTCACAATGGAAGCCATATTACAAGACAGACAGCATTCTTACTGCAGCTGAGTATCTTCAAAACCAATCATCAGATATCAGTCCTGTTTTGGTGCTCAATTTATGCAATGATATTACATACAATTCGGATGGATATTATTGTTCTCTTCTTGCCCAGGCCCGTGGTCACAAAGTTATCCCAAGTGCCGAGGTTCTGAATAAGCTTGAATCCGGAGCAGGAATTAGAATGGACTCAAATATGCATAAAATCTGCAATCAGTGGATAGAAAAAAATAATATTACGAGTGAATCATGGTATCTCGATATTTTTTTTGGAACATGTGCAGAAAAGCAACTTGAAAAAATTGCACGATTCATTTTTGATCAATACTCCTATCCCATCTTGCGAGTTGTGTTGAACAATAAGCGAAGAAATCAGATCGAGGCAGTCAATCCACTGAAGTTGTCAGAACTGGATGAGAATCAGCAAACATTATTCGCAGAGGCCTTAGATAAATTCAGCACCAAAGTCTGGAGAACACCCCGTTCAAAAAAAATGCCTCGCTATGATATTGCAATCTACCATCATCCTGAAGAACCATTTCCTCCAAGCAATAAAAAGGCACTGTCAAAATTTGTTGATCTTGCAAAACGCATGAATATCCATGCAGAACTGATCACCGAAGCAGACATCAGCAGACTGATGGAATTTGATGCCCTGTTCATGCGCCAGACCACTTCCCTGAACCACATCACCTATCAGGTTTGTCAGAAAGCCAAACAGGCAGACCTGGTTGTTATTGATGATCCAATGTCAATTATCAGATGCACCAACAAAGTGTATATCAGCGAATTACTTCAGAAGGAAGGCATTCCTGCCCCAAAATCGATGTTACTGTTTAAAAATGATCTTTCAGACTATGAAGAAATTATAAGTGAAATTGGTTCTCCCTTTATTTTAAAAATTCCCGACGGTTCATTTTCTCACGGTATTGCAAAAATTTCAGATAAAAAACAATTTACAGAACAGATCGATACCTTTTTCTGCAAATCATCAATCACCATTGCCCAGGAGTTCCTGCCCACAGAGTTTGACTGGAGAATTGGCATCCTGAACGGTGAAGCATTATATGCATGTAAATATTTTATGGTCAACGGACACTGGCAGATTTACTATCATCAGAATTCAGGGAAAAGTCAATCCGGAACAACAGAAACAATACCCATCTATCAGGTTCCGAAAGTGATCATTAAAAATGCCATTCGTGCTGCTTCACTCATAGGAAAAGGATTGTACGGAGTTGATCTGAAAATGGTCAATGGTGAAGCCGTGGTAATTGAAATCAACGACAACCCCAGCATCGATTATGGTATTGAAGATGCAATTCTCGGTGATGAGTTATATTACAGGATTTTGAATGAGTTTGTCAGAGCCCTGGAACAAAAGCATCAGTAAGCGATGGATCAGAAAATTTCAATCAGAAAAGTTGCACACCAAGATCTTCCTGACATTCTTCGAATTGAAAATGAAAGTTTTAATTCAGAAGCCTTTTCAAAACAGCAATTTATCAGACATCTAAAAAATCCAAACAGTTTTTTTCTGGCAGCAGTTTTGAAGAGCAAAATTGCGGGATATATCATCTTGCTGAAACGCAGCGGAAGCAAGAATCTGAGGATATATTCAATTGCTGTCTCAAAAGAATCAAGAAATCGACACATCGGAACATTGCTCCTGAATATATCTGAAAAAATTGCAGAAGCAGAAAACAAAACAGCAATCACTCTTGAAGTGAGCATTAATAATCCTGGGGCCATCGCATTTTACAACAAACATGGCTTTACTATTTCAGGCAGAATTTCCGTTTATTATCTCGATGGTAGCGATGCATTGAAAATGATCAAGTACATTTAAAAAAATTACACTTCGTTATACAATCAGACACATAATTTCCTTAATTTCGCATTGTTCATTTTACCATAACTGAGAGATTATGACAGAACAAAATACAAAACGCCAGACCTGGCAGTTTCCATGGAGTTACAGAGAAAGTTTCATAATTTCTTTCGGGCTCCTGCTCGTTGGTTTCATTCTTGAATACTTTTCACAGGGAAAAATTGTTCAGTTACCATCCTGGCCTGTAAATCTTTATCTTTTAATTGCCTTTTTACTCTATCTTATTCTGACACATTATCTTGCCAGAGGACCAGTAATGACCTGGCTCTCATCGGTTCCGGCCGCAATGGCAAGCATGACAGTGTTCACAATGCTGATCCTGCTCATGGGTTTTATTCCACAGGGACAGCCATCAGGTTTTGCAGGTAAAATCGGTCTTAATCACGTGCATACAAGCAAACCGTATATCATCATTGCCATCTTTATGCTAACAGTGCTTGGAAACACAATTCTGAAAAGATTAAGCCGAAAAATGAATCTTAAAAATGCAGCATTTATGCTCAATCATGTCGGATTGTTTATTATTCTCACAGCAGCATCAATCGGCAGCAGTGATCTTTTAAGACTGGAAATGCGCATCAAACAGGGAGAATCAACAAATATTGCATTCCCTGATGAAAGACACCAGGCGCAAATGCCATTTGAACTTCATTTAAAATCATTCACCATTGAGGAATATCCTCCCGAACTTATGATTTTTGATGCAAAAACCGGGTTTCCAATTATTGAAAAAGGCTCAAAACTACCGTTTATTATAGCCGGAAAAAAGGGCAACATACTGGACTATGAATTTGAAGTGATGTCAATGCTTCCATACGCCGTGCCGGTTGGAGAAGGATATATTTCAACTGAGCAGTTCGGAAGCACTCACGCTGCTTTGATACGAATCTCAGGAAACAATTTTTCAGCTGAAGAATGGATATCGTGCGGAAACTTCATGTATCCCCCTAAATATGCGCCTCTGAATTCACAGCATATTCTTGGTATGGCAAACCCAAAAGTAAAAAAATACATATCTGTTGTAGATCTGACAAGAGACGGTAAAACCATTCATGGTAATTCTGAAATCAGTGTCAACAATCCACTGAAACACAAAAAGTGGAAAATCTATCAGCACAGTTATGACGGAGAAATGGGACGATGGTCACAGATGAGCATGTTTGAAATTATTCGCGATCCATGGCTGCCTGTCGTGTATACTGGTATTTTTATGATGCTCCTCGGTAGTGTTTATTTACTCTGGGTCGGCAGAAAGTTGTAGTAATTTTGTTCCTTTAATAGCTATTCACTATTCACTAATAACTAATAACTATGAATTGGCAGGTTTATTCGGTTTACATGTATATCATCTTCCCGATGTGGATTTTTGGATTATTGATGTTGTACGTAAGATGGAGCAATAAAAACATTTTTGCAGATATCCTCATCAACAGCGGGATTTTATTGCTTATTATTTATACAATTCAGTTATGGATCGGTTTGGAAAGGCCCCCGTTTCGGACACTTGCCGAAACACGACTGTGGTACGGTGTTTTTCTTGCAGTCATTGGCATTGTTCTGTATTACCGCTGGAAAATAAAATGGTTGCTCACCTACAGCTTGATGATGGCTTCTGTATTTCTGCTGCTCAACTATTTGAAACCCGATACGTTTGATCAGACACTGATGCCCGCATTACAAAGTCCCTGGTTCGTGCCGCATGTCATTGTTTATATTCTCGCCTACGCACTACTTTCGGCTGCAGCACTTATTTCGGCTTACGGAATTCTTCAGTTATGGCAAAAGAAATATGTTGAAAAACACTTGATTTATGCAGACAATCTGGTGTATTTCGGATTTGCTTTTCTCACCTTCGGACTTCTGTTTGGTGGTCTCTGGGCCAAAGAAGCATGGGGTCATTACTGGACGTGGGATCCCAAAGAAACATGGGCACTCATCACATGGATGGTCTATTTGTTATACATTCATTTCCGCTACAGGCACAAAAATCTCGTAAAAGTCCCGCTGTGGCTCCTCATCCTGGCAATGGTATTTGTACTCATTTGCTGGTTCGGGGTAAACTATCTTGCTGTGGCCGGAAACAGTGTGCATACTTACGCAACCTGATTTTTTTTTACACTTCTTCATTCACCTTCACTCATTTCAGAATGAAACAATCCTCGTGAATTATGAATTTTTCACTGCAAAGGCACTAAGACTCTAATAATCTCCATCCTGGCGTCTTCGCGGCTTCGCAGTAAATTATTGAAAATCAAAAAACGCTTGAGATTTTCAGCGAGCCCCTTTAGGCGCCGTGTTGAGCCTGCCGAAACAGGATTTAGGGGTAAACGAGCTGGAAATCTGCCACACGACTTCTTCAAAAAATTTCCAATTTAAAATTTACATTTTACAATTTCCAATAAAAAACCCCAAAGCAATCTCCTGTTATCTCACCAGCATAACCACCCCATCCCTGTTCACCGTTGTCCCGTCTTTGAGGGTTGCACTCAGCAGATACACATACACCCCCTGGGGTGCGATGCGGCCGTTGTGACTGCCATTCCAGCAGTGGTACGGGTCTTTGGTTTCAAACACAACCTCACTGCGGCGGTTAAAGATCACAAGCGACAACTGCTCAATCCCCTCACCAATCACACACAACTCATCATTCAGTCCATCGCGGTTTGGAGTAAA
>CAYMAZ010000016.1:0-66381 GCA_964388575.1 uncultured Bacteroidales bacterium
TGGGAAGATGGGAAGATGGGAAGATGGGAAGATGGGAAGATGAGAAGATGAGAAGATGAGAAGATGAGAAGATGGGAAGGTGAGATTCCTTATACCCTTATATTTATATTTGACTATTCAGTTCCTGGTTGATGGTCATAGAGGTTGGTCAGGTCGGTGGTTGGGGGATGTTGGTTCATCTTTTTATTGTCCCAAAGGGATGCCTTTGGCATAAATATCAAATTGTAAATTGTAAATTTTTGGATTTGTAGATTTGAATTTATTTATCGCAAGGGGATCCCAACCAATGGGTGGATTTCACTTATTCATTTTATGTTAAGTGTTATGTGTTGTTCATTCCTGAAATTGTGGTCAAGTGGACAAGTGGTCTGGTGGTCCAGTATCTATTGAATTACCCTTATACCTTTATACCCTTATACCCCTGTTCACTTCGAACTACGTAAAACTTCCCGTCAGTCACACCCCAAAATTCGTCATTCACCGATTTTTATTTTGCCGGATTTTGTTGCAGGCATATTTTTGCATAGTCGTTGAAGAAAAAAAATTTAAATAATTGTTAAGTTTTTTAAACGGTAATAAAAAAACTGCAATTGTTTTTAAAGTTTTCTATCTTTGCAAAAATTTTTTAAAATGGAAATGACCGAAAGGATACTTCAGGAAGCTTCACAGTTGTTCATGAAACATGGCATACGCAGTGTTACCATGGATGACATTGCCAGGCAGATGGGAGTGTCAAAAAGGACAATTTACGAAAAATTCAGAGATAAAGATGAACTTCTTGTTCATTGCATATCAATGCATCATCAACATCAGTTACAACATAAAAAAGAAGTTTTACTTTCTTCGAAGAATGTACTGGAAGTCATCTTCAGGATTATGTTTGATGTTGTAGAATCAATGAACAGGGTGAGTCCATTATTTGTCAATGATTTAAAAAAATATCATTACAAGGTCTGGAAGGAACACATTCTGAGTTTTCAGAAAGAACACATCAAACAATTGAGAGATTTAATCAGTAATGGGATTGAAGACAGGCTTTTCAGAAGTGATATTAATGTTGAAATTGTTGCGCGAATGTTTAATTTACAGTTACAGGAAATGACAAATGAAGACATTTTTCCACACAACCAATTTTCAAGAGCAGAAGTTTTTGAAAACATCATTGTGAATTTCACTCGTGGCCTTGCGACAGATAAGGGAATAATGATTATTGAAAAAATAATTGCAGATAAAAAAAATGAGTTAAAGAAATAACAATTCGTAACAATATGAAATCAAATAACAAAACAAAACTTTTTCTGCTAACCGTGACAATATTTTTTGTTCATGGTCTGACTGCACAGAACAGACTTGATTTAAGTCTTGAGGGTGCAGTGAACTATGCTATAGAACACAACAAGATGGTTGAGAATGCTTCGTTGTCGGTGCAGGAAGCTCAGGCAGCATACCGGTCAACAATTGCACAGGGTCTTCCGCAGGTGGATGCAACGATTGACTATCAGAATTTTTTCAATGCGAAAGCATACATCGGCCCCATGTCCTTTACATTCAATCCAACAAGTAATCTTAATATTACCGTTGGTCAGCTCATTTTCAGCGGCAGTTATATTGTTGGTATACAGATGGCCAAACTGTATCATGAAATTACAGAAATCAGTTTCAGAAAAACAGATGCAGAAATACGCTCACAGGTAATGAATTCATATTATCTGGTTTTAATTTCAGTGCGCTCGCTCGAAATTCTTGAACAGAATGTGGAGAATATGGAAGATGTGATTGCAAAAACTGAAGCTCTGGTGACTGTCGGCATGCTTGACGAAACAGACGCAGATCAGATCAGGCTGCAGAAAACCATACTTGAAAATGCTGTCAAATCTGCAGTGCGTCAGCTCGAACTTGCAACCAATCTGCTGAGGATGCAGCTGGGAGTTAATGCGCAAACAGAAATTGTGCTGACAGATGAATTATTTGCCATCGTCTCACAAACCAATGTGAACAAAACATTAACATCGTCATACAATGTTAATCAAAACCTCGATTTTCAATTGATGTTATTGCAAAGAGATATTGCAAAGAAACAGTTCAATCTGGAAAAGGCTAAATTTCTTCCCACGATAACGGGATTTTACAACTATACAGAAAAGATCAAAAAACCTGAACTTGACTTTTCACCCAAAAATGTCATTGGGTTGAATATCTCTATCCCAATTTTTTCAAGTGGTGCAAGATATTTCTCACATACTCAGGCCAAATTACAATACAAATCAGTTGAGAACCAGCTTGAATTTGTCACTGATCAGCTTTCCATTCAGGAAAAACAACTTAGACAGAATCTGAAAACTGCAATGGAACAATATCAGGCACAAAAGGAGAACATTGATCTTGCCCGAAGGGTATACAATAACATATACATCAAATATCAGCAGGGAATCATTTCCGGACTTGATATGACCACTGCCAATACCAATCTTCTACAGGCTGAAAACGGATATATTATGGCAATCATGCAGTTTCTGGAAGCCAAAACTTCGCTGGATGTATTTTTAAATCAGATAACACAGTAAATCATCAATAATAAATAATAATTCAATAATTCAAATGAAAACACTAAGAAAATACAATGTTTGCGCAAGCGGATTGATGGCTATCCTCATTGTTTTGATCAGCTCTTGTTCTGGAACAAAAAAGGAAAATGCCACTGTAGAAGAAAAGGAAGCTGAAAGAGTTCAGGTGATACCCATTGAAAAACAAACCGTTGATAATACTCTGGAGTTTACCTCAACGCTCGTTGCCAATGAAGAGATATATCTGGCACCTGCCAGTCCCGGTAGAATTGAAAAGATTTTTGTTGAGGTTGGGGCCCGTTTCAGGCAGGGCGACTTGCTGTTTGTTATGGATCAGACGCAGCTGCATCAGGCAAAAATACAACTGAAAAATCTTGAAGTTGACATGGCTCGTTTTGACACGCTGATCAAATCGAACAGTATTCCAAAACAACAGTATGACCAGTTTAAAACCCAGTATGACATTGCAAAGACCAATGTTCAGTTTCTTGAGGAAAACAGCAGGATGAAAGCGCCTTTTAGCGGGATTGTTTCAGGTAAGTATTATCAGAATGGGGAAATGTTTTCAGGTGCACCCAACACACAGGTTGGCAAAGCTGCAGTTATTTCAATAGTTCAGATAAATCCGCTAAAAGCAGTTGTCAATATTTCGGAACAATATTTTCCCCTTGTCAAAACAGGTATGGAGGTCGATATCGTCACAGATGTATTTCCCGACAAACCTGTAAAAGGCAGGGTGTTAAGAATTTTCCCAACAATTGATCAGATATCGAGAACCTTTCAGATTGAAATCACAGTTCCAAACGGAAAAGAAGAACTGAGGCCGGGTATGTTTTGCAGGACATCCTTCAACGTAGGAGAAACAGAAGCATACATTGTTCCTGCCGGAGCGATTCTGAAGGTTCAGGGTTCATATGAACGTTACGTTTTCATTGAAGAAAACGGCAAGGCAAAACGTGTTTTTGTTCAAATCGGAAGACGTTTTGATGATCAGGTGGAGTTGCTTTCCGATCAGATCAAAGATGGCGATAAGCTTATTGTCTCAGGACAGTCACGACTCGTGGATGCCGTTGATGTTGTTGTCGTTAAATAATAATTTTCAAAAACCATAACTATGAGTATCTACAAAACAGCTGTCAATAAACCGATAACAACAATGATGGTTTTTGTTGGAATCATTGTTCTCGGATTATATTCCCTGACACGAATTCCCATAGACCTATATCCTGAGGTAGAGCCACCGTTTCTGACGGTCATGACAACCTATCCCGGGGCCAATGCCTATGAAATAGAAACTAATATTACCAAAGTACTGGAAGATCAGTTGAATGCCGTTGAAAATCTGGATGAGATTTCATCCGTATCCTATGATAATCTAAGCATTATTTCTCTGGAATTTAACTGGGAAACCAATCTTGATGAAGCATCCAATGACATCCGCAATGTACTTGAAAGTGTGTCAGATGAGCTTCCTGAAGGAGCTGACAGGCCATTAATATTCAAGTTCAGCACGAGCATGATGCCCATATTGTTTTTTGCAGTCACTGCTGATGAAAGTTATATGGGGTTGTCAAAATTGTTGGAAGAAAAACTGATCAATTCACTTAACCGAATCAATGGCATTGGATCTGTTGGAATGATGGGAGAGCCCAAAAGAGTTGTTTATGTAGAAGTTGATCCTCTTCGTCTGCAGGCACATAACTTAACTCTAGAACAGGTCGCAGGAGTTATATCTTCGGAAAACTTTAACCTTCCGTCCGGAAATGTCAAAATGGGAATGATGGATTATCCCATTCGTATTCAGGGAGAATTTGATGAAAGTGTTGAAATTGAAAGCCTTGTGGTGGGAAACTTTCAGGGAAAACCAGTATATCTGAAAGATGTTGCCCGTGTGGAAGACCGAAAGAAAGATATCTCCCTTGAAGAAAGAATCATGGGCGGACAGGGATTGCGTATGTTCGTTCAAAAACAGTCCGGAGCCAATACAATTCAGATCACCAGAGATGTGAAACAAATGATGAACGAACTTATGCCCAATCTCCCTCCTGATGTTGAAATTACTGAGGTTATGGATACTTCTGATTTTATCAAGAACTCAATCAGTAATTTATCACAAACGTTATTATATGCATTGTTTTTTGTTATCCTCGTTGTTCTTGTATTTTTAGGCCGATGGAGAGCAACATTTATTATCATTATCACAATTCCGATTTCTTTAATTGTTGCATTTATTTATCTGTTTATCACTGGAAACACAATCAATATTATTTCTCTTTCTTCTCTTGCCATTGCAATTGGGATGGTTGTGGATGATGCCATTGTAGTATTGGAAAACATTACAAGACATGTGGAAAGAGGCAGTAATCCCCGCGAAGCATCAATTTATGCGACCAATGAAGTTTGGTTGTCTGTAATCATTACAACACTAGTTATTGTTGCTGTTTTTTTCCCGCTGACACTTGTATCAGGGCTGACAGGAGTCATTTTCAACCAGCTGGGCTGGATTGTAACCATTACCGTTGTTACATCAACAATTGCAGCTATCACTCTGACACCAATGTTATCTTCCAAGTTGCTTGTCATGCATAAAAAGCTTGATAAACTGCCACGATTCGGTTGGCAGAATACCTTTGGAAAATTGTTTGATAAACTTGATGTTTTTTATGAAAAAACCCTCAGATATGCATTGAGGCATAAAATGATGACAGGAATTGTAGCACTGATCATTTTTGTTTCTTCATTATTTCTGATGAAATTTATTGGCACCGACTTTATGCCTCAGTCAGATGAAAGCAGTGTTTCCGGAACAATTGAGCTGCAAACCGGTATTCGGGTTGAAGAATCGATCAAAATGGCTGAGAAACTGGAACAAATCATCCTCAATGATATACCTGAGCATCAGGTTTTCTATACATCGGCAGGTGCTGATGATGCGGGAAGTTTCTTTTCTCTGTTCAGCCAGACAGGAACAAACGTGATCAATTTTGGGATGCGGCTTGTGAAACCCGAAGAAAGAGACAGAAGTTCTTTTGAAATTGCTGATGATTTAAGGAAGAAACTGGCAGAATTTCCTGAAATTGTGAAGTATAATGTCAGAACAAGCGGAGGTGGCGGAGGAGGCTTTGGCAGCAATGATGTTGCAATTGAAATTTTTGGTTATGATTTTAATACGACCACAAAGCTTGCACAATTGGTAAAAGAGAAGGTTGAAAACATTCCCGGTGCCAGAGAAGTGACAATAAGTCGTCAGGAAGAGAAACCTGAAATTATGATCAGGCTGGATAAGGAAAAAATGGCATTGCACGGGTTAAGTAGCGTAAATGTTTCAACAGCTGTCCGAAACAGAATTGCGGGTATCAAGGCTTCTTTACTTAGAGAAGCAGGTGAAGAATATGATATCATTGTCAGGTACGATGAAAATTACAGGTCTTCACTGAATGATATTGAAAATTTCTCAATCATGTCTCAAACAGGGAAACGCGTTGCGCTTAAAGAAATTGCCACAATCGGTGAATACTGGAGTCCGCCTAATATTGAACACAAGAGGAGAGAACGACTGGTGACTGTTTCTGCAGTTCCGCACGATGTTTCACTTGGAGAACTGGCAAATTCAATCAGAGAAAAAATTGCTGAAATTGATGTTCCTTCAGATGTCGTTATTAATATTGGCGGATCCTATGAGGAGCAAATGAAATCATTCAGGGATCTTGGGTTGCTGATGTTGCTCAGCCTTGTGTTGGTATTTCTGGTTATGGCCTCTCAGTTTGAATCCTTTAAAATGCCTTTTGTTATCATGTTTTCAATACCGTTTTCATTTAGCGGTGTCATTCTTGCTCTGTTTCTTACAGGAACTACGCTCAGTGTTATTGCGGCTCTCGGAGCAGTTTTACTCATCGGTATTGTGGTGAAAAACGGAATTGTACTTGTGGATTATATTAATCTCATGCGTGACCGTGAAATCGAATTGTATGAAGCCATTGCAATTTCAGGGAAAAGCCGTTTGCGCCCTGTATTGATGACAGCCATGACAACAATTCTCGGAATGCTGCCCATGGCTATTCTTAGCGGCGAAGGTTCTGAAATCTGGCAGCCAATGGGAATCACTGTGATCGGAGGCCTTATTTTTTCAACTGTTGTGACCCTTGTTCTCATTCCCGTTCTGTATGCAATTTTTGTCAGAAAAGGAGAAAGGGAGAAAAAGCAGAAAATCAGAAAAAATATGAGATTCCTTGTGGAAAATAATGGAAATTCTTAAAAACAAAAACTATGAAAGCAATCATGATATTTTTTAATCAGGCACATACAGAAAAAGTTGAATATATGCTCGATTTTTTAAACGTCAGAGGGTATTCTTTCTGGCAGGATGTGCAGGGAAGAGGCTCTGAAACAGGCGAACCACGTTACGGAACTCATACCTGGCCTGAAATGAATTCGGCTGTCATGACGATTGTTGAAGATGATCAGGTGGACATCATCCTCAAGAAAATCAAAAAGATTGACGAAATTAACAAAGAAGTCGGCATCAGAGCTTTTGTCTGGACGATTGAGGGTGGATATTAACTTATGGGGGCTTTATGAGTTAATCTTATCAGTTCTCACTGATTATCCACATTCATTTAATTTAAAAAGAAGAAGAAATTGTATAGCAGTTTCTTCTTTTTTTTATTTGACTTAATTAACAGGTTTGATAAATTAATTTTGTATGATTGAATCTCTACTTCATATAATTTATCATACGTAATTAATTTTGAGTAAACGTTTATTCTGATATATAAACATTTTTTATACAAATAACAACAATTTGTTCATAAAAAAATCTCATTTTATTTTGAAAACCGCTACTCGTGGTTGTATATTTGTCCAAATTATTAATACATCAAATCCATGAGAAAATTTATTTTGTTTATGAACATGATCCTGTGCATGGTATTTACCATACAGGCTCAGCAGTACACTGGCAGTAATGTGCCGGAAGCTACGCACAACCCGGATGCAGTAAAAAAGCATCACAAAACAATTTCAAATTCTGAAAAGGTTGAAAAAATCTCTTCCTACAACGATGTCAGGTCTTATAATCTGCAACAAAGGATTGATTTACTTGAAAACAAGCATAAAGCATTCTATTCTTTGCCTTACCCACAGGATTATATCAGCAATACTGTGATGCCCTCGATCAGAAATGAAAGAAAAATTGTGGCTCCAGGATTTCCAGAACGAACATTGGATAAAGCCAGAGACAAAGAAAACCTCAGTTACTGGCTTGAAAATAATACCGAGGAACTTATTCAGTATCTGATTTTTCTTGATGATAAGTACATAAGTCTTAAAAATGCAGTAAAATAATACCAAAAAATGAAAATCCATGAAAACAAAAAATAATATTTTCTTTTCAGTTTTGGCCATCATTGCATTTCTGATAATGCAAATGCCAACACATGTAAATGCACAAAGCTGTAGCGGAAATTGCGGGGGAAGTGCAGGGAGTTGTTATTGTGATGATGCCTGCTGGGGTTATGGAGACTGTTGTCCTGACGTTTGCACCTACTGCGGAACATTTTCTTCTACAATGATTGCCAATTGCGGAGGACCTGTGAATTGTCTCACGTGTCCTTCTTTTGATTTCACAATTACAGCGACCAGCACATTTCAGACACACTCTTCAAGTATAGTGACCGGAGGATGTAAGCAATATCAGGTGAATTTGACCGCTGGAAATATTGCGACATTTACATTTTGTTCAAATGGCGGTACAGCCAATTATGATACATATCTAACATTAAGGGATGCTTCCTGTACAACTGTTGCATCAAATGATGATGTGTGTGGTTTATTGTCAGAGATTGTATATACAGTTGCAACAACAGGAGTGTATTATCTTGAAGTAAATTCATGCTGTACTGGTAGTTCCGCAGGGAATTACACACTTGCATACAGGCAGTTTACACCAGGTCCATGCGATATTATTACACCAATATTAGGATGTGGAATTTCTCAGATGCAAACAGCTACATCCAATGGTACAGGACTGTGGTCAACTGTTTCTGCATGTGGTGGGTATGTGCCTCCCGGTCAGGAATTCATATATGAATTTGTTGCTCCGGTTGACGGAATTTACAGTTTAGAGGTTGTATCTGCAACACCTGGTGGATATTATTTTGATTATCAGTGGAAAACAGGATCATGTTCCGAAACAGGCTGGAACTGTATTTCATCTGTCTATCAGCCTGGAAATTATGGATCGTTGAACTGGATAGCCGGAACAACATATTACATATTACTTGATGCACAGGGCACTACTCCCAGAACTCAGGAATTTTATATTCAACTTCCTGCTTCTTCAAATCCCTGCAATTCGATTACAACAATTTCAGGATGTGGTTCTTCCAATGTTCAAAGCTATATGTCAACAGGAACCGGAGTTTGGGATGTGTCAGAATGTGGCTACAATACCCCAGGACAGGAAAAAATTTATGAATTTACTCCAACTGTGAGTGGAGACTATTCGCTCAAAGTTACATCTACAAATGGTTACTATGCAGACTATTTCTGGAAAACAAGCCTCTGTAATGATACTGGTTGGATTTGCATAGATGATCTGTCAGGACCAGTTGCTTTAGGAACATTGCCATTAACAGCCGGTATAACATATTATCTTTTAATCGATGCCGAATCAACAGATACAGTTATTCATGAATTTTACATCGGATCTCCACCTGAGCCGATTGTTTGTCCTCCGGGTGCAATACTGGAAGGAGAACCTGAATGTTACAGTGGCTATGTTGACTCATACAATGGTGGTTGCAATTCTACACCCAATGTTTTTCAGACCTTAACACAGTGTTGCGGTATAATCTGCGGAAAGACAGGCGTTTTTGATTCAAGCAGAGATACTGACTGGTATGAACTGACCACAACCACTTCAACACAAATTGACATCAGTTTAACTTCAGAAAGTTACATCATTCTATATCTTATTGACGGAAATGTGGATTGCACTCAACCTGACATTATCGCTGACGATATTGCCTATACAGGGGATACAGCAAGAATTTCATCTACAGTAGGGGCAGGTACCTGGTGGATTTGGGTAGGGACTGATCTTGATAACTGGCCCTGTTCCACACAATATATTTTGACATACAATGCATGTGCTGCAGAAACTCCCGGCGCAATTACAGGCCCTGATTTTACATGTCAGGGATATACAAATGTAGCATACTCCATTGCACCTGTTGCAAATGCAGACTCCTACCTGTGGTCATATTCCGGGACCGGAGCCATAATCAATGGCAATACAGAAAATATTACCATTGATTTTGATGCAGGTGCTACAAGTGGTGTGCTGTCTGTTTCTGCAAGTAATCCTTGCGGAGAGTTAAGCGCTCCTTCTCCCGGATTAACCATCACGGTTGATCCATGTGCCGGGATTCATGAAGTAGAAAAAGGTTTGTTAGTTGAACTGATTCCGAATCCCAGTGAGGGAATTTTTAGTTGTGTGATGACAACAGACATCCAGGATGTATTTAAAATTCAGATCACTGACGTGAACGGAAAAATCATCTGGACAGAACAGATCAATCTTGTTCCGGGGAAAAACAGCATGGAAATGAATATGAGACATCTTGCAAACGGAACATATTTTCTGATTGGAAACGGAAATAACACGCAATTCCGCAAAGTATTTATGATCAACAGGTAGTAATAAAGTCTTTGTGAATAATCAAAGAGGCTGTGTTGATGTGATGCAGCCTCTTTTTATGAAGTTATCTGCCTTCAACATGGAGCCATCGGGTCGTCTTGACAATGATTCTGATGATAAGGTAAAATATGGTTCCGGACAGAATAAATACAATCCAGGGAAAACTCATTTTCAAATGAGCATACGTGAAATATTGTTTGATCAAATAAACTAAAGTAAAGGTAATGACTGTTGCATATAAACCGTGATATTCTCTTTTTAGAACATTTTTTATTGAAAAAGAAACCCCTGTTTTTTGATAACCTTTGAGTTTTGGAAAAAAAGAAGGCGTATTCTGAGACCATTTTGTAAAAGCATCACCGAATTTATTATTTATAAACCGTTCTTCAGCAAACATGATTCTTTCATAATATATCCAGAAGAAAAACACAGCAAAAATTAAAAACTCAATACTACCAACATACAGAATCAGCCCGAGCCACATGAGAAAATTTCCCAGGTACAGCGGATGTCTGACAATTGAATACATCCCTTTGGTATTGAGTTGTTCTGCCACTTGACCGGCTTTGGTGTTTCTGCCTGAAGTGTTCTGAGGTGTGAATCCGATCGTCAGAGCTCTTATAATCTGGCCGGAAAAGGAAATTAAAAAACATGCCAGTGCCCACCAATGGTTTTCAAAATGAAAGAATTCATCATTTTCAAAATATAAAACCGGAATCACAATGGCATATAAGAACAACGGAATATAACTTCTGTATTTAAACAAGCTGTTGCCCGAACGTTCGAATTCTGTTATTAATGACATATTATTGTTTGTAAAATTTCGGGCAAAGGTACGAGAATTTGAGAGAAAAACCCTAACTTTGACAGCTCTGAAAATTGAAACCCGGGACAAGTTGAAAGCAGCCACAACACCACTTATGAAGCAGTATTACTCCGTCAAGGCAAAATATCCTGATGCGCTGCTACTTTTCAGGGTGGGGGACTTTTATGAAACTTTTGAAGATGACGCTGTAAAAACCGCAAACGCCCTGGGTATTGTGCTGACAAAAAGAGCCAACGGTTCCGCATCCTTTGTGAATCTGGCAGGATTCCCCTATCATTCACTTGACAATTATCTTCCCAAACTTGTGAAGGCAGGATATCGGGTTGCCATTTGCGAACAGCTGGAAGATCCGAAAATGACAAAAACCATTGTCAAAAGAGGGATCACAGAAGTTGTTACTCCGGGAATTGCTTTTAGTGATCAGGTGCTTGAAAATAAGTCAAATAATTTTCTTGCAGGTGTCCATTTTGAAAAGGATCAGTTTGGCATGTCATTTCTGGATGTCTCTACAGGTGAGTTTTACATTGCTGAAGGAGATCGGGAATATTGCGAAAAATTACTTCAAACATTCAGCCCAAGTGAAATTGTAATCAGGAAAAACAAACGCGAAGATTTTTTTGAAATGTTCGGAGAAAAGTTTTACACTTACACTTTTGAAGACTGGGTATTTACTTTTGACTTTGGCTATGAAAAACTTACCAGACAATTTCAGACAAAAACCCTGAAAGGATTTGGTATTGAAGATCAGCATGCAGGAATTATTGCTGCCGGAGCAACACTTCATTATCTTTCAGAGACGCATCATGAGCATTCTGGACATATTTCCAGAATTTCACGCATTGAGCAGGATGATTTTGTGTGGATGGACCAGTTTACAATCCGAAATCTCGAACTGGTTTTTTCGCCCAACATCAATGCTGTTACGCTGTTACATGTGCTCGATAAAACAACAACGCCAATGGGCGCGCGTATGCTTAAGCGCTGGATTATGTTGCCTTTGATTGATAAAAAGAAAATCGAAGACAGATTGTCTGTTGTGACATACTTTTTACAGAATACTGAACTTAGAGAAGAGATTAAGAATGAGTTTTCTTCAATCGGAGATATTGAACGTCTTATTTCAAAAGTGACTGTCAGAAAAATCAACCCGCGTGAACTTTTGCATCTTTCAACAGCCCTGCAGCATACCGCACATGTGATCAGGTTGCTTAAAGGAACCGGTCACCCGATACTCGAGGCCTGGGCTGAACATTTTGATCCATGTACCCTTATCAGAGATAGAATCAGAAATGAAATTTCTTCCGATCCGCCAGCTGTTGCCATGAAAGGGGGAATCATCAGTAAAGGTGTTTCTAAAGAACTTGATGATCTTCGCTCAGTTGCCTATGAGGGAAAGGACTATCTGACTTCCATACAGCAGCGTGAAATTCAGAGAACCGGCATCCCGTCCCTTAAAATAGCCTTCAATAATGTATTTGGTTATTATTTGGAAGTAACTCATGCACATAAAAACAAAGTGCCGGACGAGTGGATCAGAAAGCAAACACTAACCAGTGCTGAGAGATATATCACTCCTGAGCTTAAAGAGTATGAGGATAAAATTCTCGGTGCTGAAGAAAAAATTCTGACTCTTGAATTGCAACTTTTTCAGGAGCTGATTGGAGCTACTGAAGAATATGTTCGTCCGGTGCAGCAGAATGCTTCATTACTTGCAAGAATTGACTGCTTGTTGTCATTGGCTCAACTGGCAGAAAACCGAAATTATTGCAGACCCGAGATTACGGATGGTTTTGCATTGAAAATCAAAGAAGGTCGTCATCCTGTGATCGAACAACAAATGCAACCCGGGCAGGAATATGTGCCAAATGATATTTTTCTTGATAATAATACACAGCAAATGATCATCCTGACAGGACCCAACATGTCCGGAAAATCAGCATTGCTCAGACAAACTGCGTTGATTTCACTAATGGCTCAGATTGGTTCCTATGTGCCTGCTTCAGAAGCACAACTCAGCATTGTAGACAAAATTTTTACACGTGTTGGAGCCTCAGACAATATTTCCTCCGGAGAATCAACATTCATGGTTGAAATGAATGAAACAGCAAGCATTCTTAATAATATTTCCAACAGAAGCCTTGTGCTTCTGGATGAAATCGGACGCGGAACAAGCACATATGACGGAATCTCAATCGCGTGGGCTATTACTGAATTTCTGCATGAAAACCCCTTAGCCAGAGTAAAAACACTATTTGCCACACACTATCATGAACTGAATGAACTGGCTTCTTATATGCCTCGTTGCAAAAACTTTCATATTTCTGTCCGTGAATCAGGAAATAAAATAATATTTCTTCACAAACTTGAACCAGGCGGAACAGAACACAGTTTTGGAATACATGTAGCGCGAATGGCAGGAATTCCTTCTCAGGTTATCAGTCGTGCAAATGAGATTCTCGTTGAGCTTGAGAAAAAAATTAACTCAAATGAAGTTTTGCCAGCCTCAAAATCTCAGGCAGCTGGATTTCAGCTCAGTTTTGTTCAACTGGATGATCCGTTGCTAATACAGATAAAAAATGAACTGATTGATCTTGACATCAATTCACTTACTCCCGTCGAAGCTCTAATGAAACTGAATGAAATTAAAAATCTGCTTTCAAAAAAGAAAAACCAATAGGCCTCCAACCCCAAAACCTAAATATTATGAAAAAACAAAATTTGATTTTAATGTTTGCTGCAGTTCTGTTATTGGCAAATTCATGCAGCTTTACCTCAGCACACATCAAAGATGTCAGAATGTGCACTGAGTTAAGTGTCGACCAGTGCTCTGACGATGATCCTGTCTTTGATAATGACGACCCTGTCATTTATGTTTCATGCATTGTCAAAAATGCTCCGTCAGAAACTACGATCACCTTCTCATGGTATTATACCGAACGTGATCCTATTGAAATCGATGTTGTTTCAGTTGAGCTGAAAGAAAGTGGTTCCTATCCTGTATATTCAAGCCTGAGTGCCCCATATGAAGGTTGGCCTGACGGAGATTATGAGGTCGTGATTGCCATTGAAGGATTTGAAGACAAGGCTGTGAGAAAAACATTTAAAGTCGATTAACAATATAAAACTCCGAACAAAAGGAACTGATGACTGTTTTTACTGATAACAACACTGACAAGATCAAAAAGCCTGCTCTTCTGATTGCTACAGTCAGCTCTTTTCTGGGCCCGTTTATGGGTTCTTCAATTAATATTGCACTTCCCCAGATTGGTGAGTATTTTTCGATGAATGCCATCATGCTGGGATGGGTAGCCACAGCCTATTTGCTCACAGCAGCGGTGTTTCTTGTTCCATTTGGAAAACTGGCAGACATTGCTGGTCGCAAGAAAATTTATACCATTGGCATCATTATTTATACTTTCAGTTCGTTGTTATGTGCGCTTTCATTTTCATCAACTGCTCTGATTATTTTCAGAATTATTCAGGGGATAGGTAGCGCAATGATTTTCAGCACTGGAATGGCTATCCTGACGTCGGTTTATCCACCCGGAGAAAGGGGAAAAGCTTTTGGAATCAGCGTGGCATCAACGTATCTCGGACTTTCTATGGGTCCCTTTCTTGGCGGATTTATGACTCAGCAACTGGGGTGGCGAAGTATCTTCTGGCTGAATGTGCCAGTGGGAATTTTTCTTGTGTTTCTTGTTTTAAAACTCCTTAAAGGTGAATGGGCTGAAGCAAGAGGTGAAAAATTTGATTTTAAAGGTGCCTTTGTGTTGAGTGTTTCTCTGATTGCACTGATGCTTGGAATGAGTCGTCTGCCCTCAGCCGATGGAATAATTTTCATGCTTTCAGGGACCATCCTCATCATCCTGTTTGTGTATATACAAAACCGTTCTGCATGTCCTCTGGTTGACATCAAAATGTTTAAATACAATCGTGTGTTTGCGTTTTCAAATCTTGCTGCATTCATTAATTACAGTGCAACTTTTGCTGTAACATTTCTTCTGAGCCTGTATCTGCAGTATATCAAAGGTTTTTCCGCGCAGTTTTCCGGCACAATTTTAATTGCACAACCATTCATCATGTCGGTTTTTTCTCCTCTGGCCGGACGTTTGTCTGATAAAGCCGAACCGAGAATTGTTGCATCAGCAGGAATGGCCCTGGTTTCAGTCGGCCTGTTTATGCTTGTTTGGATTCAACCCAAAACGCCTATTCCTATCATTGTCATTTATCTAATGACTCTTGGGTTGGGTTTTGCACTGTTTTCTTCGCCAAATACAAATGCAGTGATGACCTCAGTTGAAAAAAAATCTTACGGAATTGCTTCATCAATCCTTGGAACAATGAGGCTGACAGGACAAATGTTCAGTATGGGTATTGCCATGTTTGTTTTTTCTCTGTTTATGGGAAAAGCCAAAATTGAACCAGAAGTATATCCCATGTTTATGAAAAGCATGAAGTTGATTTTTATAATTTTTACAATTCTCTGCTTTCTGGGAGTTTTTGCCTCTCTGAACAGAGGAAAATTAAATCATCATTCTGAACCCAGTTGAATTATTTAACAGAATAATTTTTGTGCCATTTGTCAAATCAGTTTTTATATTATATTTGTATTAAAATATCAATCTGAACATAATCAAATTGTACTGATATGGTATAAACATTAACCCCTTTAAAATTAATAAGATATGAAAAAATTTTTCAAACAATTTTTACTGATCCTGATTCTTATAATTATTATCATCTTTTCAGTTCAGAATCTTGGTTCTGTAACCATAAAATTTTTAAACTGGAGTGTCAACATTCCTTTGTTCCTTGCATTGATCGGAATTTATGTTCTCGGGACAATTTCCGGGAGTCTGTTGATTTCATTGTTCAGAAACATTACAAAGAAGGAGTCAAACTGAAAACACAGACTTGAAAACATAAAAAGAACAGTGATGAACGAAAACACAAATATTGAAAAAGACATGTCAGAAGCTCAGAAACCTGCTATGGACAGTCAGAATATTGAAAAAAACCAATTCAATGAATCCGAAGAAACAGAACAAACTGATAAAAGCTCTTTTGGTGAAAAGTTTTGGAAACTGATACGCAAGCATCCGCTTGTTGTTATTCTCCTTCTTGTGATATTGTTTCTTGAAATTTGGTTTTTCTTTAAAACAAATTCTCAAAAAAAAGCGTTTCATGCTGAAAAGTCAGCAATCATTTCAAACTATGAAAATCAGATTGACAGTTTAAAACTCAGCAGAATTGAACTGGCTACGAAAACATTTTCCTGGGCTGTCAGAAGTGACATGATGCGCAACAATATTGAAAATATCAATGAATTGTTTAATCAGTTTATCAGAACTTCTGATGCAAAATTGCTTCAGCTCATTGATACAAAAACCAACACTGTGGTTTTGTCAACAGACAAGAAATTTCAGGGACAGAGATTCACGCTTCCTTCATTTATCAGTCTTGAAATTGAATCAACTGTTTCCGACTCAGTCAGCACAAAAGTTTACACACCAATCATGGGTATCAATGAAATGCTTGGATTACTGATTGCAGAATTTGAGAGCAAATAATGAACGGCCATGGTAACAAGAAATAATCACAAAGTTACTGCAATTATCATTATTATTTTTGGTTCATTATGCTATGTCGGCATGGTAACGATGAATGCACTTGCAAATATATTGCCTGTCAATGGTCAGAATACAGGTCAGGTTTCAGATAAATATCCTACATTGTTTGCCCCTGCCGGACTGACTTTTTCAATTTGGGGTGTTATATATCTGTTGTTGTTTATTTTTGTAATATACCAGGTTCAGCGCATCATATCCAACAAAACTGAAGGCAGGTTGACAAGATCCGTAATTTTTGTATTTGCATTAAGTTGTATTTTCAATGCAGCATGGATTTTTGCCTGGCATTATGAAAATTTGCTGTTATCTGTCGTTTTGATGATTCTCCTGTTAAGTTCTCTCCTGTTGATGTATGTCCGGATCGACCATCTCGCTGGACACAGCTTTTCTGAGCAAATTGCAGTCAGATGGCCTGTAAGCATATATCTGGGATGGATTTCTGTTGCAACCATAGCCAATGTGTCAGCACTGCTTGTGTCAAAAGGATGGAGTACACCGGCAGTTTCTGAAAGTATGTGGACTGTCATCATGATCATTGTTGGAGCCCTTCTCGCTGTATTGATCTTGTTACTCAAAAAAAATTACGCATTTGCTCTTGTTGTGGTGTGGGCTTATTTTGGCATTATTCTTAAAAGGAATTCACAGGAACTCATTTATTCAGATATTGTTATGACAACATGGATCGCCATTGGTGTCATTATCCTAGTCATGTTTATTACTTTTTTCCGGAAACAACCTCTTCAGGCAGTTAAGTGATATTGTCTCCCTTGAAATATTTACTGAATCTTAACATTGAGACGTTTTACTAAGACAAACTTCAATATTATTTAATATTCCCTTAATCATGCTCAGGGTGAGTCAGGATAATTTTGCAGATGAAATACATCATCGTTGCGAAGTAAGAGCAAATAGTTTATGAACCTGTTCAAAATTCTTGAAAAACAGTTAGTTTTTTCCATTTTTATAATATTGATATCAGCATCGTTTTCCGGAAATTCTCAAACCGGAAGCATTAAGGGAATTATCAAAGAAAAGGGATCCGGCGAAACACTTATCGGAGCAAGTGTGGTTATTGAAGGCACCACAACCGGGACCACAACAGATCTTGAAGGAAAATATGAGATCAGAGGCTTACAGCCGGGGAAATATTCATTGCAGGTTTCTTACATTTCCTATGAGATAAAAACAATTGAACATATTGAAGTGTTTGCAAACAGGGCGACAGAAGTTAATACTGAGCTCTCTCAGATTACTCAGTTACTGCAGACTGTTGATGTTGTAGCAAGAATATTGAAAGAAAAGGAAAATATTTTATTGCTTGAACAAAAAAAATCTGCTGAAATAGTTCAGCACATTGGTTCTCAGGAACTCAGCAGAAAAGGCATCAGTGATGTTGCAACAGCACTGACCAAAGTGACCGGAATATCAAAAGTTGAAGGCAGCAATGATATTTATGTCAGGGGGCTCGGAGACAGATACAATTCAACTCAGATCAACGGTTTGCCAATGCCTTCCAATGACCCGGAACAGAAAAATATATCACTTGATATATTTTCAACAGACATTGTTGAATATATTTCAATTGACAAAGTATACAACAACAGGATCTACGGCGATTTTGCAGGGGGTAATGTTGACATTAATTCCAGGGATTTCACAGGGGAACGTTTTATGAACGTTGAAATCGGGACAGGCATAAATCTCAGTGCGATCGATGAGGGATCATTTCCGCTGAAACAGGGACCTGATTATCTTGGCCGGCATTCATCTTCACCTCCCGAAAGCCTTGAAAATTTTGATTTTGAAGACGGTATGAATCCAACACATATGACTCCCGTGGCAACAAGTTTCTCTGTTTCAGCCGGAAATTCACTTAAGACAGGGAAAGAAAACAATAAAGAACTGAGCTATTTTGCAACATTAAATTTTGGAAATGACTTTTCAACAAAAGAAGGCGTTGCCTTTGGTGCTGTCAACAGTGCCGGAATCCCCCACAAGTCGTTTAAAATGAAAAGCTATCAATATGGCACCAATACCACAGGAATGCTTAATGTAGGGTACCGGTTCAATAAAAACAATAAATTGAATTACAATTTTGTAATGATTAATTCATCCAGCAGTTCAAACGAAATTTATCATGGAACCATTATTGATATTGCTGACTATGACAACGGATTGCTCGTAAGAAAGGTGTACGAAAAAAATTCAATTTTTGTGAACCAGTTGCTGGGAAAACACACAACAGGATTACGTTCTGATTTAAACTGGGGAGTTTCATACAATATGATCACAGCTGATGCTCCCGACCGGCTTCAGAATACATTCAGAATGGTAGACGGAAATTACTATTTCGGCCAGAATCAGATTACAGATAATCACAGATATTTCCATAAATTGAACGAAAATGAAACAGCAGCCAACATTGCATTCAGCTTTAAATTTTTATCCGAATCTGATGTGGAATACAGGGCAAAGCTAACCTTTGGTTCAACAGCAAGATATAAGGTGAGAGATTTTCAGGCCCTGCAGTATAATTTCAGAATATCTGCCCAACAGAGAAATACAATTGTTGATCCTGATGAACTTTCAGCTTTTTTCAACCAGGAAAATCTTGATAACGGCTACTTCAGAATAGAAACCTTCAGAGGAAATTTTCAGGTCCCCAATGCTCTTGACCCTCAGGTTTATGGTGGAACTCAGTATATACAGGCCGGATATCTGACTACTGAACTCAGGGCAAACAGAAAATTCACTGCGCTTATTGGATTGAGAATGGAATATATATTTCAGGAAGTTCAATGGAATACTCAACTTGATCCTTCCGATAAATCTGATGCCTTTCAGTTTGTAGATTTTCTTCCCAGTATAACAACCAAATATGAAATCAACAATAAACAGAATTTCCGGTTTGGATTGAGCAAAACCTATACTTTACCCCAGTTTAAAGAACGTGCATTGTTTATTTATGAAGATGTAACCCAGGTTAAGCTTGGGAATCCCGATCTCTACAACTCTGAAAACTATAATGCCGACCTGAAGTGGGAAATGTTTGCAAAACCCGGAGAAATAGTTTCTGTTGGTGTTTTCGGCAAATATATTTTAAACCCGATCAATGAGTTTGCAATCACTTCTGCCACCAATGACATTTCATTTCTGAACACAGGAGACTGGGGATATGTTGCCGGAATAGAATTTGAAACAAGAAAAGAACTTTTGAATAAAAACGGTGTAAGACTGAATACAGGTTTCAATGCTTCCTATATGCTTACTGAGCAGGAGCTGAACTCTGAAAAGGTAAAAGACGAAACGATGTATATGGTTAACTTTACACATGAAAAGGCAAGGTTTACAGGGGCTTCAGATCTGCTTCTGAATACGGATGTCACATTTGTGAAAAGCTGGAATGATGAAACAAGTAATGTTATGACAACAGTGTTTTACAGCTATTTTTCCGACCGTATTTATGCCATCGGAACAAATAACAGAGGCAACATCATAGAAAAACCATTTAGCTCTCTGGATCTGATCATTAAATCAGAGTTAAAAAATTTCTCTTTGAGTCTGATTTTCAAAAACCTTCTGAATCCGGCAATCGAAAGATACCAGGCCAATAAAGACTCCGATGTTCTTGTCATTTCTTACAAAAAGGGAACCTTTGCCGGATTGAAGATCGGATACAGGTTTTAGATTCAACAAGTAAGACTTTTCGGACATTCCACTGAAAGTTAAATTAAAAATCTTCTGATGAAATCATTGTTATCAGTTTTCCGAACCCATAATAATTTATTGTTAAGAATTTCGTGTCTGAAACAATCTTTATTTAAAAAAACCATAACCTTAATTTAATCAGATTCAAGTTACTGTGAAATAATTTTGCATCATAAACATTAAACAAAAAACAAAATGAAAAACATGAAAAAATCCTTATTTCTTTTAATTGCATTTATAGCAGTTTCTGTTGTTACGACATCCGGTTGCAAAAAAGATGACGATGATGACGATGATGTTGTGGTGATTGATCACACAAACTTCAAAGGAGATATCACCGGTGACATTACTCTTGATGCTTCAAAAGTATACAACTTAACAGGCCTTGTGAAAGTTAAGAATAATGCAAAACTGACCATACCAGCCGGTACCAGAATAGAAGGAACCGGAGGTACATCAGCGGCCATTATTGTAGAGCAGGGCGGTAAAATTTTTGTAAACGGAACAGCAACCAACCCTGTTGTGATGACCTCAGGTCTGGCAACCAAAGCACGTGGCGACTGGGGTGGACTGGTCATCTGCGGAAAAGCATCATGCAACTCAGGCGGAGGCATGTCAGAAGTTGGCGATGTGCCTTATGGCGGCAATATTGATAATGATAACTCAGGTGTGATCAGATATCTGAGAATTGAATATTCAGGTGCTGCATTTAACAGTGAAAAAGAATATAACGGACTCTCTCTGTTTGGCGTTGGCAGCGGAACAACCATTGAATATGTTCAGATTTATGAAAACGCAGACGACGGCATCGAATTTTACGGAGGAACTGTGAATGCCAGCTATCTGATTGTATCACATGTTGAAGACGATTTGTTCGACTGGACTGAAGGCTGGAGAGGTACAGGAAGCCATTGGTATGGGAAGAATGATCAGGGATACGGAAACAGAGGTTTTGAAGCTGACAATTGGGAAACGGACAACAGTGCCTCAACGCTTTCAAATCCCACAATCAGCAACATTACACTCATCGGAAGCGGAGATCAGGGCAACGAGCCGCAGGGAATGGAGCTTCGCAGAGGAACGAAGGGGTTTATGGATAATGTTGTGCTGAAAGACTGGAAAATTGGTGTCAGAGTTTCAGGAAATGTAAGTGAAGGTTGGACAAATGACGGACAACTGAAGGTCACAAATGTGCAGTTTATCAATTGTGCCACAGAAGTAAATGTTGGAGCAGGAGATCCTTCGGCTGTTACTACCAATCCAAATGCTACCGGGGCAGGCAATGGTGACGGCATTCCTTCATGGGCACAGGGATGGACAACAGGATTGTAATAGTTTTAAACTGAATATTTTGAAGAGCTGTCTCAGGTTTTGAGACAGCTTTTTTATTCCGGTATTGAATAGATTTCAAAATAAACCGTATCAACACTGAATTGTTGCATCAACTTCCGGATCTTTTCATCTGAATAAAACATCTCCATAATCATGTCAAGCATATCCTGTTCCGACAGATGTCCCAGCACATTGAAGTTTTCATCAAGATGAAAATATTCAGACTGAATGAATGTTTCTTCAACAGTGAGTGTATGCGGGATTGAGTATCTGATTTTTCCACTCACACCCAGCTTTTTTTCAACAGCTTCTGCATATGGTTGCCCTGTCAGTTGTCCGAATGTCCCCGGAATGTATCCGTAATCTTCATATATGGTACTCATATAATGTAAAACAGCCTGTTCAGCCTTTTGCTGTTCCTGTGATGAAACAGACAATACTGAAATTAAAATAACTGCAAAACATAAACTGTGTTTGAGTATGTGAATCATTTTGTAATTGTTTTTTTAAGAATTTGCAATTTCTCTGCCAGATTTTAAATAATCTGATCATCATTCCAGGAATTGAAAAAATAAAGCAATGTAAGATTAAAATTTTAACCTGACCTGTGCTTTGATTTCGGATTTAAACCGGCCCTGAATTTCATCAAGCCCGGAACCGATCACCTGCTTATTATTGTAATAGGTTTGAGCATAGCGAAGCCAAAGGTCAATATTTCGTCCGAGGCTATATTTCACCAGGACATAAGCACGACTTCCCTTGTAATAATAGGCCGGGATTGAATAGGCATATAAAACATCATTTTCATAAGCATAAATTCGCTCATCATAGCTGTCAGTGTCAAACATGGCATAACGGACAGATATGGCCCATGGTGTTTGTTTTGGTCTCCAGGTAACATCCTGATACAGTAGAAATCCGGTTTTCATATTTCCGTCTGTGATATATGTCAGAAACTCAACTCTGTTTTTCAGCGTAACAGAGGGTGAAACAGCATATTGGGCATGTATTCTGTAGTTGTTTTTTTCAGTTAGAAAAATGTCTTTGATAATACCTTCGGTTCCGTTCAGATATTTATTTTTCTGCCGGTATCTGAAATAAATCATTGCTGTTCGAGAATGTCTGTATGTGAGCTGAGCGAGCATGTCATGTCCGTTGGATGGCGCATCAACTCTATAGCGCAACCATGGGAAACTGAATACGTCAACATAACCGTTCAGTGTCCATTTTGGATGCAAACGGCTTTCAATGCCAATATACAGTCCGTGTTCATTGGCCGTTTTACTTGATTCGGCAAATCCGGAAGCATACAATGACTGGTATTCTTTCTGATAATTGCGGTAATTCAATCCCAGTGAAAGATTTGGGGCAGGAGTAATAAGCAAGCCCTGAAGGATTGCAAGACCACCGTTATCGCTCCGGGCAATTTCCCCGAATACATTCATATTACGACGAATGTAATTGTAATCTGCCGAAACCACAAAAAGCTGCTGACCATTGAACTCATACTGATTGTAAGTTGAAAGATTTCGACCAAGGGGATGTTCGTAAGCTGTTAGATACCCTGTTGCTCCAGCCTGAAATCTGTAAGATTTATATTCAACACGTCCGCCGTATAACTGCTCTGTCAGCACATTTTTCTTTTCCAGTTCTAAGGGAGTTCTATGAAGACCAGTTGCATTCAGTGAAGTGAAATAAAACTCTTCACTGTCCAGAGTGTCAGAAACAGAAACCAGGTTGGCGTCTCTTGTTTTATAAGAGAAGAAACCATAGACTTCAAAATCCCCTAAAGAAAAGGAAGCTGCTGCTCCGCGAAGGAAATTATTTTCCTCTACAGATGTGTAAGGCATTATGCCTCTTGCATTCTTTTTAATGGTTGAAATTTCTGAAGATTTTCCGAAACCAAGTCCAGTCCATAAGCCTACTCCCTGACCGAAATAGAGATTGTAATCACCTAAAGCAAGTGTTTTAAAAATGCTGATGTCCTTCATCCAGAAGTGTCCCGAAAAGTAATCGAAGCCCTGTGTTTGTGTCCCCCTGAAAAATTCTTCACCAGGATCTTTTTCTGCTGTAATGCCGACACTCATGCTGTTGTAGTAGGTATAACGATAACGGGAATAGAGTCTGAAAGGACTTCCGAGATATCTGGAATTCGGACTCGCTGCCAGATCTTCTTCACTGATGTCTGAATATCCTTTTTGCTCCTGAAGGATTTGAGAATATCTCACAAAAAGCTGATGCTTTCCGTTTGACAGGATATCTCCGGGGGTAACTTTCCGTTTTTGAAGATTTGTTGTTACTGTAACAAATGGCAAAATATTTTCAATGGTTTTTTGCGTAAACCCATCAATGGTCTGAAGCTCGTATATGGTTGCCAGATTTCCGTATTTTCGGATGTGTTCCAGAAGATTAAAAATTTGTATATCCGTCAGAAAAGGAATTTTTTTCAACTCATCGAATGTTGTTTTGTTGAGGTTAATCGGATTGTTTTTGAGTCTTTCAAAGAGCTCGGCAAATTCAGTAAAATCTACCTCATCTTCCATAATTTCAGTGATGTTTTCAAAAGTCTCCTCAAGTGTTTCATTGGTTTTCTGTTCGTCTTCCACCTGTGCTTTCAATGTGTACATGGCCAGGACAAAGAGCAAAGTCAGTATCAGTCTGCAGGTCAATATTCCTGAAATGGTTTTCATTTTTCAATTTGATTGAACTTGTATATGATTCCTGTAGAAGGACTGAACCCAAGGTGTTCGTGATATATTCCAGCAAAATCCAGTATAAAATTGCTGAAGTTGAGACCAAATCCAAAAGAAAGTCTTGTGGGTTTTGTTGTTGCACCCACTCTGATATTTAGAAATTCCATGATGTTGTAATCAACACCAAATTTCAGGGATGGCTTATCTTCCATTGTTTTTTCAATCTCTGCAGCAAACTGAACTTCATCAGAAGCAAAAAATGAAACGCCGGCACCGAGGATGGTTGTCATTCGTTCATCATTGTAATCTGCAAGTTTAGCCATCACAGGATTGAAGAGATGTGCCCCAAGGATCCATTTTTTACTCAGTTTGTACATTGTGCCCACCTCAAATGTGAATGCACCTGTACTTCCGTATACATCACCCAGTTTCAGGTGAAAATAGTCAAGCTGTACTCCACCGCTGAAGTTTTCAGAGAATTTCATTCCGTATCCGAGTCCAATTTTTGTCTGATTCAGAAGGGAAAAGCCAAATTGTGAAACATTCAGTCCAAACACACCAGCTCCCCTGACAGGCATGGCAAAACCTGCATATTTGGTTGCCATTTCTTTCAAAAGGAATTCGTTGTGATAACCAACTCCAAGTGTTGGACTGTCAATAAATGCAAGACCGGCATGATTGTTCATGGATGACCAGAAATTCGTGCTTGTGGTGAATACACCTCCCATTCCTGCGCTCACAGCTCCATGACTTTCTGTCTGGGCATATAAAGTGGTCCCGAACAAAAGACTGAAAATAAAAGGGATAAAAATAACTTTTTTCATATACTGTTTGATGTTCAGTTGGTAACGGTTTTTGTTTGCTGCTCAGGCAGCAAAATGATTATCTATACTCTGAATTTAAAGGTTTCTTTTGCCAGTTCCTCGTTGGCAGAGATGACCTTTTGTTTCAGTCCGGATTTGAACTTCAGCATTTTTTCTTCACAAGCAGGATCGGCTGTTGCAAGAATCTGTAAAGCAAGGATTGCTGAATTTTGTGCAGCATTGACACCAACCGTAGCCACCGGAATACCGGGAGGCATTTGCACAATTGACAACAATGCATCAAGTCCGTCAAAAGATGATCTGATGGGAACACCGATTACAGGCAGATGTGTCAGTGATGCAACAACTCCGGGAAGATGTGCAGCCATCCCTGCAGCAGCAATGATGACTTTCACGCCTCTTTCGTGGGCAGAAGTTGCAAATTGTTTTACTTCTTCAGGAGTTCGGTGTGCAGACAGAGCATGTAACTCAAACGGAATTTCATTTTCATTGAAAAAAACTGCAGCAGCCTCCAGAATTTTATAATCAGAAGTGCTGCCCATAATGATACTTACCAAAGGCTTCATTGTGTTTTACTTTTTTACAAAAATAGTCAAATTTCTGCCACCTGTTCGATGTTCGTCGAAATTTTGTATTTTTGCTTCTTAATATGGCTGCAATGAATACTGACCAATCCATCGTTCAGGTTTCGGATAAACGATTTAAAAACTATATCTCCCATGAAGAAATTTTGCATTCACTTTCTGAAATTGCGGTCAGGATTAACGCTTACTACAGGGATAAAAATCCTGTTTTTTTGGTTGTTCTCAACGGAGCTTTTATGTTTGCTTCAGATTTGCTAAAATATATTGAAATTCCCTGCGAAGTTTCATTCATGCGTGTTTCTTCTTATCTTGGCATGGAGTCTACAACTCAGATTACAGAAGTACTCGGACTTGATAACACTTTGAAAGGAAGACATGTTGTTGTCGTTGAAGATATTGTAGATACAGGACACACCATGGAATATATTCTGAAATCGCTTAATGATAAAGGTGTCCTCAGTATGAGCATTGCTACACTTTTGTTCAAGAAAAATAAATTTGAAAAGGATTTTCCAGTTGATTACATCGGGTTTTCAATTCCAAACGATTTTGTCGTTGGATATGGACTGGACTATAATGGATATGGAAGAAATCTGAAGGATATATATACAGTTATTGATGAATAGATAAGAAAATTGCAGTGTATAATGAAAAATTGAAAAATGTGAGTTTATTGAGATGAGAAAAAAATAATTGATCGAATTTTGAAATTGAATGTTAAAGTTTACAGGCTTTTCCAGAGCAATCAAACAAGGGATAAAATTTGACATAAAAAAGCATACAACATGATAAATATAGCACTATTCGGAGCCCCCGGAGCAGGAAAGGGAACTCAATCAAAGCAGTTGCTTGAAAAATACAAACTTACCTATATTTCAACTGGGGATATGCTCCGCCGTGAAATTGCAGAAAAAACAAAACTTGGACTGATGGCCAAAGAAGCCATTGAACAGGGAAAACTTGTTTCTGATGAGATCATTGTCCAGATCATTGAAGAAAAGATCAAAATGAGCACTGATACCAACGGGTTCCTGTTTGATGGTTTCCCAAGAACAGTCGTCCAGGCATATATTCTTGAGGGACTTTTACTGAAAATGGGAATGTCTTTAACATGTATGATCAGCCTTGAAGTACCACGCGAAGAACTGATTACCCGTATGGTTGCCCGTGCGGAAAAGGAAAACAGAGCTGACGACAGAAATCTCGAAGTAATCAATCACCGGCTTGTTGAATACGAAAAAAAGACAGTACCTGTTGCTGAATTTTACAGGGCACAGAATAAGTTTTTCAATGTGAACGGAATGGGAACAATTGAGGAAATTTTCAGCAGAGTGGATGCAATCATTGAAAAACAACTTGAAAATGTATGGTTGAATATTATCCTGTTCGGAGCTCCTGGCGCCGGAAAGGGAACACAGGCAAAAAAACTGGCAAAGGAGTTTAACCTTGTTTATATTTCAACCGGAGAGCTCATCAGGGAAGAAATTGCAAAAAACACAGAAATGGGGATTCTGGCTCAGCCATTTCTTGAAAAGGGAGACCCTGTGCCAGATGAAATTGCCATAAAATTGCTGGAACAGAAAATCAAACAGTCTCACGGGGCAAAAGGCTTTATATTCAAAGGTTTTCCAGGCACTCTTGTACAGGCTTATATTTTGGACGGATTATTACAAAAAATGGGATCGCGGGTGTCCTGTGTGTATGAAATAAAGTCGCCCACCTTGCAGTCAATAAAACGTCTCACTGCCAGAGCAAAAACTGAAAGTGCAAGGGTGTATGACATGGATTTTGATATCATCATACATCGGCTTGAAGTGTTTGATAAGTTTACAAAGCCCGTGCTCGAGTTTTATGAAAAAAGAAATCTGCTGCAAACATTTGACGGAGTTGGTGATGAAGATTTAATTTTCAACAACATCTCTGAAGCATTAACCAAAGCTTTTAAAAATATCAGATAAATATGTTTAATATGATAATGTTCGGTCCTCCCGGATCTGGGAAAGGAACACAGTCAAAAATTGTGGCTGAGCATTATAATTTTTTACATCTTTCAACCGGAGATCTGTTCAGAAAAGAAATTGAAAATAAAACAGCACTTGGGGATATTGTCAAAACATTTATCAATCGGGGATTACTTGTGCCGGATAATATTGTAATGCGTGAATTTTACAGATATGCACTCATGCATCAGGATGTTTCCGGAATTGTGTTTGACGGATTTCCCCGAAACCAAACACAGGCAGCAAATCTCGATAAAGTATTTCACAAAAAGGAACTGAGAATTGCTCTTGTAATTTTTATGAAGGTCAATGATGAAGAACTGATCCAGCGCGTTATGGGCAGGGCTATTGACTCCGGCAGAGCAGATGACAACATTGAAGTGATGCAAAAACGGCTTGAAGTATATAAAACCATAACACGTCCTGTTATTGATTATTACAAAGTCACAAGAAGGCTTGTTGAAGTAGATGGAATGCGTGATGTGGGAATTGTTGCGGAAGAAATAAGAGAAATTGTGAGTGATTCAATGAAAAGAATGATTGACGATTGATGACTATGATAAATTCTTGAAAATAAATAACAATGAACACATATAAATTTTTGTAAAAAGCATTGAAACATCCCAAAAAATCTGAAAAAACTCAATAATAAAAAGTGAAAGAAAATTTATTCAGCAATCAAAAATCAACATTCAAAAAGCTGAAATCACAAACAATTCAATAATAATAAAATATAACTTTTCAATATGTCAAACCCGAACTTTGTAGATCATGTGAGGATTTTTTGCCGCTCTGGAAAAGGCGGCGCCGGTTCGGTGCATTTCCACCGTGCAAAATATATTCCAAGAGGAGGTCCTGATGGTGGTAACGGCGGAAAAGGCGGCGACATAATCGTTCGGGGCAACAATCAGTTGTGGACTCTGTTGCATCTGCGTTATACCCGCCATGTAACTGCAGATGACGGACAAAACGGCAGCGGAAATAAAAAAACCGGTGCCGATGGTAAAAATATAATCATAGAGGTTCCTCTCGGCACTGTCGTAAAGGATTCAGAAACCGGTGAATTTCTACTGGAAGTGCTCCAACACGGTGAAGAAAAAATTCTTTTTCACGGAGGAAGAGGCGGCATGGGGAATGATTTTTTCAAAACTGCAACAAACCAGACTCCCCGTTTTGCTCAACCCGGAGAAGAAGGTGTTGAAGCTTCTGTCATTTTTGAACTCAAGATCCTTGCCGATGTGGGACTGGTCGGTTTTCCAAATGCCGGAAAATCGACTTTGCTTTCTGTCATTTCTGCTGCCAAACCCAAAATTGCTGATTATCCGTTTACAACCCTCACGCCCAATCTCGGAATGGTCGAATACAGAGATTTCAAATCATTTGTAATGGCCGACATTCCCGGAATCATCGAAGGTGCGCACGAAGGAAAAGGACTCGGACTCCGTTTCCTGCGGCACATTGAAAGAAATTCACTATTGTTGTTTATGATACCTGTTGTCTCGGAAAACATCTCAGGAGAATTTAAAATCCTGCAGAAAGAATTGAAAATGTATAACCCCGAACTGGCCGACAAGGATTATCTCATTGCTATCACAAAATGTGACCTGTTGCCCGCTGATGAACTGAAAAAGCTGAAGAAAAAACTTACAAGACTGAACCCGGTTTTCATTTCATCACACACACAAACCGGAATCACAGAACTGAAGGACAAACTCTGGCTGAAATTAAACAATTAATACTTTGAAATGATTGTACTGAACATCATTCAAACACTGAAAACAGCAGACACAGAATTGCTTCTGGCAATCAACGGTTCACATTCTTCGTTTTTTGATGTCATCATGTACGGCATAAGCAATAAATTTATCTGGATACCACTCTACGTTTTGCTGATGTATATCTCATTCAGGCTGTATGGAAAAAAAGCGTTTCTGATCATCGGGGGAATGATACTGGCTGTGGTCATTTCAGATCAGATATCTGTTCATTTGTTTAAAAATGTCTTTCAGCGCTATCGCCCCTGTCACAATATTGATCTGCAGGGAATGCTGCATCTGGTTAATGACAAATGCGGCGGGAAGTTCGGTTTCATTTCATCTCATGCCAGCAATACGGCCACCGTTGCCACCATGTCCATCCTGTTTTTTGGAAAAAAATTCAATTGGCTGATGGTTGTGGTCATCCTGTATGCATTGCTCAATTCCTATTCAAGAGTTTATCTAGGTGTGCATTATCCATCTGATGTAATTGCCGGGATGGCAGTTGGTGTTTTTCTGGGCATTGGAACAGGTTCGTTTGTTATCTGGTTGAAAAAATCTTTTACAAAAATTCCTTCAACCGGTTGACGGAAATCTTAAATCCTGCACCTTTCATTTTCATGTATTTATGATTTGCCATTTTCTATCTTTTTCTTCCTGCGAATAAGATTTTACAGCATGTAGAATGAGCAATAGAAATATCAGATATTTTTGATTGTAATGTTCATCGTTCTTCTATTTTACTTTCAACACCTCTATCTGCTTCTGCAGGTCAATCACATAAAGTGTAAGCTCTTCAATCTTTTTCAGCAGGATTTCGTTCATTTTCACGGTTATTATTTCGTTTTAACAACTTTCACCACATTTCTGCCCGAAGGCGTTTCCATAATGCAGAAATACAATCCTTTTGTAATGCCATCGGTTGAAACATCTATCGAATGTTGCCCTTTATCAATTGAGCAGTTGAATATTCCAAGCACCTGCCTGCCATAGGCATCTGTGAGATAAATTTTTGCATCTGTTTGCTCAGGTTGTGTGAATGAGATTGTGAATGAATCGGAAAAGGGATTGGGGTGGATTTGAAAGTTTTCTATTTTATGAGAATCTGATTCAGTAAGATTCCGGTACTCTGGATCATTTTCATTGCTGAAAGAAAAATTATTTTCTGACATGATGCTTTTATTTGAAAAACCCTCACATGGAGTAATTGTAGCAGTAAATTGTGCCCCTTGTTCAACGGTAAAACCGGGCAGCAGATCTATTGCCTGTCCTGCTTCAAAAATAACTGTATTGTCTTCTTCAATAATAACTGCAGGACCTGCTGAAATACCAATATCTGCTTTATACAATAGTGGGTCAGGTGCTCCGATAGTTTTGTCCTGAACCAGATATTGATTATGTAAAACAATATATTCCTGGCAACATTCAGGTAATGGGGGTTTCGAAACGGGATTGTAATTGAAATTTGGACCAACATCATTTGTGGGATCATAAGTATGATTTGTTTTTGAGATAAGGCCATCATATATCTTTGTACCACAGTCATTTGTAATTGTTGCCTCGTAGTAGTAATATGCTGGAGCTAACTCTGTTCCATACAGGTAATGTTTTCCATTCCATGAAATGATGTTTTGTGGGTTAGGTATATTATATTCCGTAACGACCTCATTACCGGGAATTCCATAAATCTTTAAATGTAGATCAGTTTTATTCTTTAAACCAAAAATTGTAAAAGGATTATCATTAGTATGCAATTGATTAATTGTAATATATTCTGCACCTGCTGTGCTGCTGCATCCATTTGAACACACAAAGATTACATCATCAATAAGTATATAAACACCGCAATTACTTCCTGATATCCAAGAACTTGGCCTTTGTAGTTCCAATACCAAATATTCAAAATTATTGTTATTAATGTTTAAAGTTGTACTTACTTTATGCCATGTACCTGTTGGAAAAGAGTTTAACGAAACAGGTATTTGATCAGCAACAATTATATCCTGGTTAAGTTTGTTTTTCTTTATGCAATAATCTTCAAATTTAGAACAAATACAAGATGAACACCAATAACTACAAGAAGAATTTTGATATTCAATGCTTTTATTGCTTAGCAAAATATTAATATTAGCAAAATCGTTTGAATATACATTGCTCCAGCCAAATCCAAGATCTGATCCCGTTGCTATCCTAAAATAAAAACTAAGAGTATATTCTCCAGTGTTTAAAGGTCTGTCTTGAGAAAAAAAACGTTGTTGTATTAATTCACATGCACCCATCCCGACAAAAGAACCACCACTAATCGGAATAATTGTCTCCCATTGCCAGGTTGCTCCGTTCCATATTAATTCTCGGATTGGCCTATTTAAAGAATGAAACCAGTCTGGTGAATGTAAATATATATTATTATACTCATCATTTGATTCATCTTCATGACATGTCTGATAATTTGATTGATCTCCCACCCAAACACTTACGTATTCAAAAGATTTGTCAATTTGAGTCGCAGTTGGAGATGATGGGAAACTATTGTCTTCAAAACTTGCATTATGTGTTATGTATTGAGAAAATCCAAATTGCACTTTGAAAATTAGAAAGAAATATATATAGTATTTTAATTTCATTTTTCTATTGATTAAAATGAATAATGAATATTTAAGTTCACATTATAATATTTATTAAACAAAATTTTTTTATCATCAAAATATATTCTACTCACAAAAAAGGTAATTCCAGTAGAGAGAGCGAGTTTTGTTTGATTTGTGAATGTGAAGATTTCTTTTCCTACAAGAACTTTTGTGGATAAACAATCATATTTTGAAAAATAATCCAAAGTAACTTGTCCTTTGTTTATACTGTTATCAATATTGGTTTCAATTTCTCTGATAATTTTAACAACATCATAGGCAAATCCTGCTTTAATAAAGAATGCTTTTGCATTATATCCCATAAGCCCCTGAAGTCCAATGTTGTAAGTGTTTTTTTGATATGATTTAACTAACCTGTGATAATCATACAATGAATTATAAAAAATAACTGTATCGGGACTCGATGTTAAGAGTTCTTGTTGTTTTAAAAGATAAACCCCAAAAGAAGTAATAAAATTGGATTTAAAATAAAAATTGTAAAGGAATGAAGTACTAAAAGTAAATTTGTTTTGATAATCAAACCCACCAAATCTGGAATATTTGGTTAATCCAACAGTGGGGTCATCATTTAATGTGTCTTTAGGCATAAATTGTATATGTTTATCTCCAAAATACAATTTGTAATTTCCGCCTAAAGTAAATTCAAAATGTTTTTTATTATTATTTTGTGTAGAAGCTTTTAGTTGCTCTACCTGTCCAAATGTAACATTCAATAACCCCCAAAAAAGAAGAATAGTTGAAAATAGTGTTTTCATAAAAATGGGTTTTAAAAAAACACTACTCTGATAATTCTTTTACCTGCTTCTGCAATTCAATCACATAGAGTGTGAGCTCCTCAATCTTTTTCAGAAGGATTGCGTTCATTTTCATTTTATTATTCTGTTTTAATAACTTTCACCACATTCCTGCCAGCTGGCGTTTCCATAACGCAGAAGTACAAGCCTTTTGTAATGCCATCAGTTGAAACATCTATGGAGTGTTGCCCTTTGCCAAATGAACCGCTGAAAATGCCAAGCACCTGCCTGCCATAAGCATCAGTGAGATAAATTTTTGCATCTGTCTCCTCTGGCTGTGAAATTGATACTGTGAAGGAATTGGAAAAGGGATTGGGGTAGATTTGGAATAATGTATTTTCTAGAGAAAAAATATTATTTTTATCAATTTTCGTTTTGTTTTCTTCAGAATATAAAGTATCATTATTTACTAACATATTTCTTGGCCCAAAGCCACATGGCCCCTGATCACTTATGTATGCATGAAAATATGTACCGTTTTCTGAACTGCTGCCATATTTTGCGATAATTCTGTTACCTGCAACGACCTCAACGTTAGATAACCAAGGACCTGAATTTTCAAAAACGGTATTAGGACCTATTGTAACAGTATTTGAAGCTGTGAATTTTTGAACACCAACAAAAACTTTATTTTCAATTAACATATCAGTTAGAGCAATAGTGTAATATGCATTAAGTCTGCCATAACCAAAATCATCATCTCTACCTGCGGGTCCCATATCAGTTGATGATATTGTAATTCTACAATAGACTTCAGATTCAGTTAATGATGGGTCAACTGATAGTAAAAGAGCAGCTACTCCTGCAACCTGTGGACAAGCTGCAGATGTACCTGAAAAATTAGTCATGTAATTTCCGTTGTTGTAACCTGCATTTCCCATTCTATCAATGGTTCTAATATCTTTAATAGAACTATTTGGGCTTGACGGAGCCACTACAGAAAGCTCTGGACCTCCGTTGCTATATGTAGATAGAACACCTAATTTGCTTACTGCCCCAACAGCCAAAACTCCGGGAGTATTAGCAGGAAAAGAAACCATGGAAATATTCGAAGGACTACGATCGTTGCCAGATGCAAAGACAACAACACTACCTTTACCATAGCGACCATTAGCCCTTGCAATATTAATGGCATCAACAATATTATTACTCAATGTTGGCCAACTCCAAGAACAACTTAGGACATCAGCACCAAAATCATCCCATGCTTTCCCGATAGATATTGCAATATGGCTTGCAGTTGTTGCAGAGTTAATTGAAATTGGAATTATTTTTACATTTGGGGCAATACCCCTAATCCCGATATTGTTATGTGATGCAGCAATTATTCCAGCAATTGGCTGGCCATGTTTGTTGGATGCTTTCGGTCTTCCATCACAATTTAAAAGGCAATTAACTGAATAGCCTGACAGTACTCTGCTACTATTATTTTCATCTCTTAAGTCTTCATGATCTTCAACACCTTCATCAATTACAGCAACTTTAATATTTGGAGAACCCAGAGAAATTGACCATGCTTCGGGAGCGTCAATATCTATATCATTTGTGCATAAAACACCATCTATTGTTTGACTAAAATTATTTAAGTAAAATTGATCTATGTAAAGAGGATCTGTAGAAAAAGTGACATTTGCAGAAAGGTCAGGTTCTGCCCATTGTGCATAGCCATTTTCAAAAATATAATTTGCTAAATCAAAAACATCAATAATGTTTGAAACCTTATATATGAAAACACCATATTTTTCTGAAATAAATGTTGCATTATATTGAACAAGAAATTCACTTATATCATTAATAGTTTTCCCTTGATTTAACCTAAAAACTATCTTCATTGTTGGCCAGCAACTTGAACCATCGAAAGTTTTGTATCCATAAGAAAATCCACTTAGTTCAGAAACTAATATCCCCATGGTGCCAAGAAATATAGGAATATCTTTTATAGATGTTATGGCTGTTAGTCTTGCCATTAGTGAATCTTCTGCATAATCACCAGGTACATACATATCAATAATTGATGAATTCGTAAAAGTTGATTCAGTATTTTTAAAAGAGTATTCCTCTTTAAAAAACAATACAACGGAATTACTATCTCTATTAAGGTAAATTTCACTGCCATCAAAATAATAATATACATCTTGTCCTTCAACAAAAAAAATTGAAGAAAAAAATATTATTATTGTCAAAGAAAATAAATATTTTTTCATGTTGATAATTTTTAAAGTTAGTTTATGAAATTCCATTTATAACTTAATCCTATGTTCATTCCTAATCGATAAGGATATATATAAGCACCGTTCAAATGTTCTGAAGGATGTTTTAATCTTTTTGAATTTGTCCAAATCGGTGTAATAAATGTTGGCTCAAAGCTTAATGCAACTTTATTAATTGAATATTCAATACCTGCTCCAACTAAAAAAAGAATATTATATACCCTTATTCTTTTATCTACGATTATAAATAAATCATAGTTATATCTTTCGTAGAAGTTAATGTTAAGAACTGGGCCTCCTAACCCATAAAATAAGATTTTTTTTATCTTTCTTGATATATCAAATCTTAACTGACAGTCAGTTCGGATTGTCTTTGTTTGGAACCAACTTGGATACAAATCTTGTGTTCTGAATACAGGTCTTCCGCTTAAATTATAACTTTCATACCCGTATCCCAATCCGGTATATATTGATATTCTGTTTGTTAGCTTAATGTTCGTTTTTGCACCTATTTTGTAATTAAAATTAACAGGAAATTGATGTGAATTAAGAAAATCATCGGTAATAGAAGAAAAAAATAATCCAATATTATACTTGTAACTTCCTGAAGAGTTTAAAATTAAAGTATCTTGTGCAAGCAAAAAATTTATTGAAGTACAATATGCAACAATAATTAAAATAAAAAATGATTTTTTCATTAATAACTAATATTTAAAGTTAAAAAATAATAAATAACCATAATATTTCCATGACGATAATAATTGTTTTTTCAATTATGCAAATTAATGAGTTTAACCATCTTTAACTTATTGATTTTTCAATAATATTATATCTTTTTTTAAATTTTCAATTTCCTTTTTCTGTTCAATAATAATCTTATACAAATCAATAATATCAAGAGAATTTTCTTCAACATTCATAATTATACCAGTAAGTGTTTCAGAAACTTTTAATCCATCCTGTTCAATTTGTCTTTCAGATTGTATTCCTGGTAAGTGTCTGTTAATTTTAAAGTAATTTTCTTTCTCAATATAACTTAATCTTTTATAATTCTCATCAAATACAAAGTCAGCACAAGTAAAAGGTTCTACAATCCACTCCTTTGATCGAATAGTGCCACATACAGATAAACTATAGCTTGGGTTTGGGCTTGTTCCAATCCCCACTATCTCGGAAAACTTAGCCGAACCAACAACATCTAACTCAAACTCCGGGCTTCCCGTCCCAATGCCCACATTTCCGTCATCGGCAAGATGCAGTATAAAATTTTCTGCCTGTTCGTTAAAATTGTTGCCATAAGGCCGCCAGAAATTTAAACCACCTTTGTTGTTATTGTTAACATCAGGCGGCAAATATTCAATGCCATAGTTGCCGTGATCACCAGTTGTTGGGTTTGGCGGAGTATATCCCCACGCCTGATGAAAAAACACACCACTGTTTTCGCCTGAAACCAGAATGCTGCCATTTCGCACTTCAAGTTTTTGACGAGGCGAAATGGTTCCAATTCCCACTTTGCCGTCAGTGGTAATTCTCATTCGTTCTGAAGCATCAGTATATATTCTGAAAGGGGAGGGTGTGCAGGTTCCGATAAAATTATAATCTTCATTGTTTAAGGGCAATGTGTTTCCTCCAATTGTCCAGGGTATTGTATTCTCTGTCAGGCATGGTCTGAGTGGATTTTCAATATAATTGTACTCAAGATTTGTTATGAATTTGCCATCCTGGTCAACATACACCAGTTTGTAGCTTTTATTTGAAAGACTGTCAAAATTAAACCCCGGGCCTCCAAGACTGTCAATTTTTAATGAATCACGAATTATAACACTCTTCCCGATTGTCAGGTTTTCTGTAAAAGTACCGCTTCCTGAAACAGTAAGCTTTTCAGTGGGATTTATTGTGCCTATGCCAATATTTCCGCTTGATTTAAGCCGCAATCGTTCAATATTGTTTGTTCTGAAAACAAAATCAGTATTATCTTTTGTTCCGATAAAATGAGTGCCGGGATTTGTTCCATAATTTCCGCTCATTTCCCAGTTTGTAACAGGGGGTTCCTTCAACTCAAAATAAAGCCTGATGTTTTCACCATTACTGCATGTCCCATTGTCAATAATCAATACAGAATAACTCCCTGCGCCCAGCCCATTTCTGTCCTGAGTTGTTGGCCCGTCCTTCCACTCATATAAATAGCTTCCTGTCCCTCCGCTTACATCAATATTAATACTGCCGTTAAAACAGCTGATACAACTCACATTATAGCCATTGGGATATTTGTAAGCATCCCCATCGGCCATAAGTTCTGGTACTCGATTGGGCTGTGTAAGGGTTACATCGCCGGTAACTGTGTTTAAGTTTGCGTCAATCACAGTAACTCTGTAATAACCTACAGGTTGGCCTGAAATGTTTTGAGTCGTGTCACCCGTGCTCCATAAAAAAGAATACGGAGCTTCTCCACCACTGACGTTAAGATTAATTATTCCATCCTTGGCACCAAAACAACTTATATTGTAGCCGTTGGAATAGACATGGGGCACAATTTGAATGGTTAATTCTGCATCGGGGAGGGGTTTGACCGCTTCAGGTTTTTTTGACTCGAACATTCCGTTCATTTTAACATGTGCCGCCGGTTTTCCATATGCTGTAAAACAACACATCACAACAACACAACTAATTGATAAACACTGTTTTAGGGGGGGGGGGTAGAAATACTTTTTCATATATGCGGTATTAAATTTGCCAACAAATATACAAAACTGATCGTATAAAATGCAAGTTTTTTTTAATTTTTTTACACTATTGTCCGGGTAAAATTTACGTATTTTTAGCCACGAAGCCACTAAGACACTAAAATTCACGAAGTCAATGACTTAATCTTTGTGATTTCTTGGTGTCTTGGAGCCTTAGTGGCAATTTTGAAAAATAAGCCTTTAGAAAATACAAATTCAGCTAAGCCAGTATCATCAATAGAATTCTGAAGTTTGAATGCATTTTATCAGACAATAGTGGTTTTTTTATATAATTTTCTTTTATGAACCGATTTGCTATCACACTTTTCCTTGCCACGAATTTCACAAATACCACGAAAAATTGAAGCAATCCAACATAAAATACACCTGTTGTTTTGATAAAAGATGTTTTTAAGAATCCATCCACTTGCGGCGGAGTAATTCATTATATGCCCCTTTATATGCCTTATATGGTTTAAAAAAGTCCGATGTCCGAAGTCCGAAATCCGAAGCCCGATGATTGGAAGATGAGAAAATGAGAACGAAGTCAACTTTTCAATCGAAAAACCTAAGACACTCAATTACAAAATTCAAACTCCCTCCTGCAAAAGTGATTATCGCACGGGATGTTCTGATTATTGCATGAGATGTTCTGATTATTGCATGAGATGTTCTGATTATTGCATGAGATATTCTGATTATCGCACGGGATGTTCTGATTATTACATGAGATGTTCTGATTATCGCATGAGATATTGTAATTATCCCATCGTCATTCATATAATTCTTTAAAGACGTTTCAAAATTGACATCCGAAAAGAGTATAAGGAAGTAAAACTTGTACTTTGGATGGTCTGCTATTATCTGCTCTTAAAAAACTCATACAGAACAATCCCCGCCGCCATTGCTGCATTCAGCGATTCAGCCAGCGACTGTGATGATCCGGGGATAAAAATTCTTTCCTGAACCAAATACATCATCTCATCCGATATGCCGTGACTTTCATTCCCGATAACAACAACCGCAGGAAACCGGGGTTCAACTGCTGGCAAAGGCTTTCCGTTCAGCACAGTCCCATAAACACTGACATTTTTACCAAGCGATTTCAGCCATTGAACATGATCTGTGTATGAAACACCAACTCTGCAGAATGATCCCATGGTCGCCTGTATAACTTTCGGAGAATACTTATCGGCAGTATCCTCCGAACAAACAATATGATTCACCCCGAACCAGTCGCAAAGCCTGATCATTGTCCCCAGATTTCCCGGATCACGGATTGAATCCAGCAGAAGAAACAGTTCTTTTCCGGCCGGAACAGAAGGAGGCTCATTTTCCGGAATTTGCAAAACAGCCAGGCCGAAATCAGGCGTAGTGAGTTGTGATATTCTTTCGAGTGTTCCGTATGAAATTACCGAAACATCAATATTGTTCAACAGATCAACAGGAATTTCACCCACAGATTCCTCCAACAAAAACAATTCGCTTATTTCATAACTGGATGACTTCAGAATTTCCATGATGATTTTTCTGCCTTCGGCAATGAACAAACTGTGCTGTTGCCTGAATTTTTTATGTTCAAGACTTCTGATGAGACTGATTTTGGGTTTTGAAATCATAGACAGGAACTTTCTGCAAACCTAAGAAAAAAATTTCTTGTCATATTCTTTATCGATTTTATTTTGAGCGATTATGTATTGTTGAGGTTGAAATTTGCAATTCAAAGAAATATTGTAATTTTATAAATCAATTTTTGAAACACATTGAAATGAACCGCGAAACTATTTTACAACACTATAAAATTGCTGTTGAAAGCCGCAAGGCTTCAATCCTTGGGAGAAAAGAAGTACTCACCGGAAAGGCCAAATTCGGAATCTTCGGAGATGGAAAAGAAATACCACAACTTGCCATGGCCTCTGTTTTTCAGCCGGGCGACTGGCGGTCAGGATATTATCGCGACCAGACGTTTATGATGGCTGCCGGATTATTTTCACTTGAAGAATTTTTTGCACAACTCTACGGAGACACTGACACATCATTCAATCCTTCAAACAGTGGGCGGTTGATGAACAATCACTTTGCAACACACACGCTTGACAAAAACGGGAACTGGCTGAAATTATCAGAACTCAAAAATGTTTCATCAGACATTTCACCAACAGCCGGACAAATGCCCCGACTGCTCGGTCTTGCTCTTGCTTCAAAACTTTTCAGACAAAACAGGGAGCTTCACAGCTTAGATTCGTTTTCTCTGAAGGGAAATGAAGTTGCTTTCGGCACCATCGGTGACGCCTCCACTTCAGAAGGACATTTTTTTGAAACCATCAATGCTGCCGCAGTGTTGCAGGTGCCCATGGCAATGTCGGTCTGGGATGACGGATACGGAATTTCTGTCAGTCGCAAACACCAGACTGCCAGAGACAGCATATCTGAAGCACTCAAAGGATTTCAGAGAACGAAAGACCGTCCTGCAGGGATAGAAATTTTTACTGCCAGAGCATGGGATTATCAAAGTCTGATGAAAGTGTATGCCAAAGGAATACAACTGTGCCGCAAAGAACATGTTCCGGTTTTGTTTCATATCACTGAATGTACCCAACCCCAGGGACACAGCACTTCAGGCTCACACGAACGCTACAAAAGTGCTGAAAGACTTGAGTGGGAAAAGGAATTTGACGGAATCCAAAAATTCAGACAATGGGTCATTGAACAAAAATTTGCCACGGTCACAGAACTTGATGAAATTGACAAACAAGCTGAAAAGCGGGTGAAGGAAGCACGAAATAAGGCCTGGATGAATGTTCAGAACCCGGTGCTTGAAATGAAAAAAAGTCTGCAGGACATTGTGCAGATCTCAGATTGCCATTGTGAAAAAATTGCCCGCGTTGAAGAAGTGATGAATGAACTGGACAGGATTGCCGAACCCAACAGAAAAGACATCATCTCCTCAGCAAAAAAAATCCTCAGGCATTTCTGCCAGACATGCACACACGACAGGCCAATGAAAAACAATGTGATGCAATGGATCGCTGCAGCCAATGAAGACGGGGCCGAACGTTACAGTTCACATCTTTACAGCACTACACAACAATCGGCAATGCTTGTGAAACAGGTCTCAGTGGCATATGATCAGGATGCACCGCTTGTTCCGGGCAGAGAAATTCTTCGTGACAATTTTGATGCATTGCTTTCCAAATATCCTGAAATGCTTGCCTTTGGCGAAGACGTCGGTGGAATCGGCGGAGTCAATCAGACCTGGGAGGGATTGCAGCAAAAATTCGGAACGCATCGGGTTTTTGACACAGGCATACGTGAGGCAACAATTGTCGGACAGGCCATCGGACTTGCCATGCGCGGACTCAGACCGGTTGCCGAAATTCAGTATTTTGATTATCTGTTGTATGGATTGCAGACTCTGAGTGACGATCTTGCAACACTAAGATACAGAACAAAAGGCTTTCAGAAAGCACCTGCAATTATCAGCACCCGCGGACATCGACTTGAGGGAATCTGGCATTCGGGGTCGGCTCTCAGTATGGTCATAAATTCAATCAGGGGTATTTTTGTTCTGGTTCCACGAAACATGACCCAGGCGGCTGCATTTTACAACACCATGATGCAATCTGATGACCCCGCGTTGATCATTGAACCGCTCAACGCATACAGGATCAGGGAACAACGACCCGCAAATTTCGGAGAGTTCACTCTCGAACCGGGTGTTCCCGAAATTTTGCAGGAAGGGAAGGATATCACGATTGTTACGTATGGTTCGTGTGTCAGAATTGCTCAGGAAGCCATCCCGCAGCTCGAAGAATTCGGAATCAGTGTGGAACTGATTGATGTCCAGTCATTGCTCCCCTTCGATACGTGTCATATTATCTACAACTCACTGAGAAAAACGGGAAAAGTTCTGTTTTTTGACGAAGATGTACCCGGAGGTGCCACTGCATTTATGATGCAGCAGGTACTTGAAGTTCAGCGCGGATATTTTCTGCTTGATTCAGAGCCGCGATGCCTGACTGCGAAAGATCACAGGCCTGCGTATGGAACAGACGGAGATTACTTTTCAAATCCCAATGCTGAAGATGTTTTTGAATCAGTTTATGCAATCATGCATGAATACAGACCTGCTGCCTTTCCAAAATTATATTGAAAATCATAAGAGTATGAACAGTAACAATTTTTTTTCATGTATAAACATATCCGGATTAATTCTCTTTCTTTTCTTATTGTCTGCCTGCAACAAGGATAAGGACGAAATAACCATTTCCGGAAGGGTTTATGATTCCGGTCTGGATCAATATTTGTCTGGTGCAACGGTCAAACTGAGCGCGAATGGCGTTCAGTCAGGCATTTATACACCCGACTTCGTCGTACTTGAAACTACGACAACAGATTCTGACGGGCGTTTTTCTTTTGTCAGAAAAAAAGACAGAAGCGACAGTTTCAGGATAACAGCATTAAAAAACCAGTATTTTACTGAAATACATGAATTTTCATCATCTGTCTTTGCATCCTCTGTTTCCTATTCAAAAGAACTGGAGATGAATCCGGAAGGATTTATCGAACTTCGGGTGTATAATGCATATCCTTCGGATGAAGATGATCAGATTATTTTTTATTTTACAAACTCTGATCTGAATTGTATAGATTGTTGCACAAACACTCCTCACACTGGAATGGGTCCCGCTTTTGACACAACCTTTACCTGCCGGTTTTATGGAAACAAAAAAATTGTATTTATGCGGTCAGTCATCAAAGATCAGCATACAGATATTTATTTTGATTCATTATTTTGCCCGGTTTTTACAACTGAACAATATACAATTCCCTATTGATTTGATGGGTTTTAAGCAAAGATATGTAACTATCTCCTAAGTTCAAAATTCTGCCCCAGATACACCCTTCTCACATGTTCATTGGCTGCCAGTTCTTCGGCTGATCCTGAAGTGAGTACAGAACCCTCAAACAACAGATAAGCTCTGTCTGTGATGGAAAGTGTTTCATGCACATTGTGATCAGTGATCAGGACTCCAATATTTTTGTCACGCAGCTTGACAACAATATTTTGAATGTCTTCAACCGCAATTGGGTCAACACCGGCAAAAGGTTCATCAAGCAGGATAAATTTCGGATCAACAGCGAGACTTCTGGCAATTTCAGTTCGTCTTCTTTCTCCTCCGGAAAGCCTGTTTCCAAGGCTTTTTCGAATTTTCTGAAGACCGAATTCATCAAGCAGGGATTCTAGTTTGTCCTGTTGCTCTTTTTTTGATAAACGTGTAAATTCAAGAACTGCTTTGATATTGTCTTCAACACTGAGCTGCCTGAAAACAGAAGCTTCCTGTGCCAGATATCCCACCCCCATTTGTGCACGTCTATACATTGGTGTTTCTGTAATTTTCTCATTGTCAAGAAAAACTTCTCCTTCATTCGGTTTGATCAAGCCGACAATGATGTAAAAAGAAGTCGTTTTTCCGGCACCATTGGGACCAAGAAGTCCGACAATTTCACCCCGGTTGACCTCAATGCTTACTTTGTTGACTACCGTACGTCCTTTGTATCTTTTAACAATGTTTTCTGTCCGGAGTTTCATAGTTGTAGTGTAATCTGTATTTACCTGAACAGTGTGTTTTTTTTCAACAATTTTCAGATAAATGAACGTTGTTCTTTCACCTTTAATTTTGCAAAAATATCAAAAATAAACGCTTTGATCACATTCGGGTACATTTTTTTGGTGAAGTGTAATGTGATCATAAGGATGAATGATGTTGCATTTCTTTTTCAGAAAAGAGATGTCATTGTATTGAAAGGGAGAATTCAATATGCAGAACCGGATCAGATGGGGTATACAATTTTTTTCCACAAACAAATGTTATGTAAAAGAAACTTAAACAGTAATTTTTGGACTAAAAGTGATAAAAAAATTTTTTTATAATTAAATATTAAATTAAGTTTGCAATAATGAATAATAAACTTCTATTTTTGCAGGTCAGTTTTTAAATGAATAAACGCATAATTTCAAATGCCCAAAGTGAAAGATATTAATTTGCAGGAAGTGCTGAAGAAGGTTTTTGGTTTTGATAAGTTCAAAGATAATCAGGAACATATCATAAAAAACCTGTTGGATGGCAAGGACACATTTGTTATTATGCCCACCGGAGGTGGAAAATCCATGTGCTATCAGTTGCCTGCACTGATGAGTCCCGGTGTTGCAATCATCATTTCTCCTCTCATCGCATTGATGAAAAACCAGGTTGATTCCATCCGGAACTTCGGAACAGAAACAGGAATTGCTCATGTACTGAACTCTTCACTTTCACGGGGGGAAATTGCACAGGTTAAAGAAGATTTGCTTTCAGGAAAAACAAAATTATTGTATCTGGCCCCTGAATCCTTAAACAAAGAGGACAATATTTTATTTTTGCGTGATATTGAAATTTCCTTTTACGCAGTTGATGAAGCACATTGTATTTCTGAATGGGGGCATGATTTCAGGCCTGAATACAGACGTATACGGCCAATTATTGAGACCATCGGAAAGAATGTGCCAATTATTGCCCTTACTGCAACGGCCACACCCAAAGTGCAACAGGATATTATCAAGACATTACAGATGCAAAACGCTGCTTGCTTTTTGTCATCGTTTAACCGACCCAACCTGTATTATGAAGTTCGTCCAAAAACGACAGACGTATTTAAGGAAATTTTAAAATTCGTCAGAGCAAACTCTGGAAAATCAGGGATCATTTATTGTCTGAGCCGAAAAAAAGTTGAAGAAATTGCTCAGGCACTTCAGGTAAACGGTGTCAGAGCTATTCCCTACCATGCTGGTTTGGATGCAAAAACAAGAAAAATGCATCAGGATATGTTTCTGATGGAAGAATTTGAGGTCATTGTTGCAACCATCGCATTTGGCATGGGTATAGACAAGCCCGATGTCAGGTTTATTATACATCATGATATGCCTAAGAGCCTCGAAGGATATTATCAGGAAACCGGACGAGCTGGACGTGACGGAGGGGAGGGGAAATGTCTCGGGTTTTTCAGCATCGATGATATTCATAAAATTGAAAAATTTGGAAAAAACAAACCCGTTGCTGAGCAGGAAATTGCCCTGCAACTTCTACAGGAAGTGATTGCGTATTCAGAATCATCTGTATGCCGGCGCAAGCAACTTCTGCATTATTTCGGAGAAACGTATGAAGCCGAAAATTGTTCAACCTGTGATAATTGCCTACATCCGAAGATGAAATTTGAAGCCAAGGAACATGTACTGACAGTGCTCAGTGCTGTTAAAGAGACAAAACAGCAGTTTAAAGCCAAACAACTTATCAGTATTCTCACCGGAAAAGTTACCGGAACGTTGAAAAACCAGAAAGTACTGTCATATGAGTGCTTTGAATCTGGAATGGATTATGATGACAAGTTTTGGAATGCCATCATCAGACAAATGCTGATTCAGAAATTACTTCAAAAGGACATTGAAAACTACGGTGTTATTAAAATGACACCTCATGGTGAACAGTTTCTGAAAAACCCAGTGGAAATTCAAATGACCAAAGATCATGATTATGACTCTGATGGTGATGATGACGATTTCATCAATTCTGGGGCAATGCAGAAAGGCAGTGGCACCGATAAAATGTTGTTTTCTCTGCTGAAAGATCTAACAAAAGAAATTGCACGAAAGGAAAAACTTCCGCCATTTGTAATTTTTCAGGATCCGTCATTGGAAGATATGGCAATTCAGTATCCAATTACACTTGAGGAAATGAAGAATATTTCAGGAGTTGGCGTTGGAAAAGCCCAGAAGTACGGACAACCATTTGTAGAACTGATTAAAAAATATGTTGATGAGAATGAAATAACCAGACCAAATGATGTGGTCGTCAAATCAGTCATAAATAAGTCGGGACTGAAAGTCTATATCATTCAGGCAATAGACAGAAAGATTCCACTTGAACAGATTGCAGTTGCCAAAACGTTGACAATGGATGAACTACTTGATGAAATTGAACGCATCGTTTCAAGCGGAACGAAAGTAAACCTGAATTACTATATTGATGAATATATTGATGAGTACCATCAACAGGAGATTCATGATTATTTTTCCACAGCAGAGACAGACTCAATTGATGAGGCCCTTTTGAGTCTCGGGGAAAATGAATTTACAGAACAGGAAGTTAGACTTATGAGAATTAAATTTATGTCCGATCTCGGAAATTAAATAAACATAACATTATGAATGAAAACGAAACCATGATCATGGATGATAATTCATTGAAATCAAAGCCTGAATTAAAAAAAAGTAATTTGCAGATGATCATCAACATTGTTCTTTTTGCAGGATTAGCAATTTGTCTGATATTATTACTGCTTCAAAAATCTGATGTAACAACCGACAACAAGCCAATTTCAGGATTAAATATTGCATTTATTGACTCAGACACATTGATGTCGCATTATGATCTTTTTCAGGATGTGAAAACAGAGCTGGAAGCTGAAACTCTGAAACTCAGACAGGATCTGGAAAAAAGAGAAAAGTCACTGCAGAGTCAGTTTCAGAGTTATCAAAGTCGTGTTCAGGCCGGAACGATCAGTTATGATGATGCAAGAAAAACGGAAGAGAATCTGGCACGCCAGCAACAGGAACTTATTACACTCGGAGAAGATTATACAAATCAGATCTCCCTGAAAGAATATGAAATGTCAGTTAGGGTTTTTGATTCCTTAAAGGTTGTGCTTGAACTGATCAACGAGAATCAACAGTATGATTTTATTCTCGGGTATACTCCGGGAGCAGGTATATTGTATGCCAACCCTGCACTTGAAATCACTGAAATGGTCGTTGGAATTTTAAACGAACGATATAACTCAAGCAGAAAAAGTACGGATAATGAGTAAGAGACTGGTTATGAGCAGATTGCTGTTCGTATTACTTGTATTTCTGTTTTCCTGTGGTGCAGACCCAGATATGCGGGTTGTTGAGGAATCCTGGCCAAACGGTCGTGAAAAAAAAGTAAGCTTTTACAAAAATAAAGGTGTTCAAAAAGAATTAGTCCGTGAAATTTTTTATTATGAAAGTGGACAAAAGGAAGTGGAAGGAGAATTTAAAAAGGGTGAACGTCACGGAAAATGGACATATTGGTACGAAAACGGTAATAAGTGGAGTGAAGGAGAGTTTAAAAACGGTTTGTCGCATGGATTTCGAAAGGTTTATCATTCGAATGGTAAATTGTTTTATGAAGGGAAATTCAAAAACGATGTACCATTTGGAACCTGGAAGTTTTTTGACGAAGAAGGTCGCTTCATAAAAGAAGAAAACTACTAATTTTCATCAGAAATTAACGCTTCAATTTTTTTGAAGATTTTGAACATTGCCTGTTCAATGACATTGTAGTCCAGTTCTTTGTCGTGAATATATATGAAGCCAGCAAGAATTGATTTTCCAGCCGTTGAAAGTTTGTCAGAAAGTATTTGGTGGTTTAACCTGAAAGCTTCTCTTGTTCTGCGTTTGATCGTATTACGTGTAACCGCAAGCTTATGTTTGTTTTTGGGAACAGTAATCAGAACTTTCAGAGGGACGTCTTTTGTTTTGGCATTAGCAATGACCACCTTAAAGGGAAAGACCAGAAAAGCATGTCCCTGATCAAATAAAAATTGAACATCATGTGTTAAATAGACACGATGTTTTTTTGGAAATCTGAACCCGAAAACTGACAATGTTATTTCTTTTTGTTCAATTTTGTAATAAAGTCATCAATGGCCATGATGATTGATGGAAACTGTTCTGTCGGAGCAATAACATGTTGGGTTAATTCTGCTTCAGCAATAGCCTGAGCTGTTTGCTCTCCAAAGGCAGCTATAATCTGGGTTTCCTGCTTATAATCTGGGAAATTCTCAATCAATGATTTGATTCCTGCAGGGCTGAATAAAACAAGCATGTCATATTTAGTTATGTCCAGATCATTAAATTCTTCTCTAACAGGTCTGAAAAAGACAGCCTTTTGAATTGTGAAACTCTTTTCAATCAGAAAATTTGAAAGATTGTCATTGTTTTCGTCTGAGCAGGGAAGTAAAAAAGCATCCTTATCATGCTTCCTCATCAGTTCTGCCAGTTCTTCAGGATTATTGTTGCAAAAGAAGATTTTTCTCTTTCTAAACTGAATGTATTTTTGAAGGTAAAGTGCAATTGTTTCAGACAAACAAAAGTATTTTGTAGCATCAGGTGGACTGTATCTCATGTCTTTACACATGCTGAAATAGTGATCAACGGCCTGTCGACTTGTGAAAATGATTGAAGGATATTCGTGAAGATAAATTTTATTCTCACGAAATTCTCTGGATGATAACCTTTCAATCCTGAAAAATTTTCGATAATCAATTTTCAGATTAAACTTCTTTGCAAGCTCAAAAAACGGAGATTTCTCAGGGTCTGTTGGTTGAGGTTGAGATACAAGCACAGTTTTTATTTTCAATTTGCTCATTTTTGAATGAATGAGGGGATTAAAGTTGGTTAGCTAATCATTGATTGTCAAAAAGATACCAATTTTATTAACAGAAGAATCGGTACAATTTCGACGGTGCAAAAGTACAAAAAAAAGTAATATGCACGATATTGTTTGAGTGTTTTTGCTGAAATAAATGCTTTAACAATCCTGATTCCTTCAGTCAAAACAGCCATGGGAATGATGGAGTAGTACAGTTGATTATTTGGAAAATAGATACTTAAGGGCAGTACAATCATTAAACCAAAAAGCAAAAATGTATAGTGTACCTGAATATTCCTTATCTGCTCTTCAACAGCTGATTTTGAATTGAAAACAGAAGCTGAGAATATCATCAGACCATGCCGGATAGCAATGTACAGGATAATGGCTGATAAAATAATCCCATAGCGGAACAACAGAAAAACATAATCAGAACCTGAATATTTCTGAATCAGAAAATCTGTAGCCAGTGCAAAAATCAGAATATAAGCTGGTGTCGTAAGAAAAAACATATTGTGTAGCAAACTTCCTGTATCTCTGAGCCACAACCGGAACTTTGTAAATGAAATAAGGGATTCATAAAATTGTTTCAGAGATTTCCAGTAAAGTATTTTAACTAAAAGAATCAGTAACAGTGCAATTGTTAGTAAAATAAACGGAAAGAAATTTTGACTGTCGGTTCTCTTGACAAATTGCTTTTCAAGCCCCTGATTTCGAGTAAGGTATTTAATGTACAATTTTTCAGAGTGATCAATACTGACACTTTCAGTATCCTGATCAGTCAGAGGTTGTATGTTGAAAATAAATTCATCCGGAACCAAGTCTTCAGACTGTTTCATTTTCCTGAGTGTAGACTCAGGGACAGAATCGGGAAGAATAAATTGATATTGTGAAGCCATGGAGTACTCAGATGTTGCAAAATTAAAGAATTATTGGCATTTTAAATGATGGCATCATTTGATATTCTGATAAAATGCAAGAACTTCTCACAGATAAAATTCGTTAAAATTGATGCAGAACCGGATAAAAAAAATATGTAAGTTTGAAATCCAAAAAAAACAGGTTATATGGCATCATCCAGAAAATTTCCACACACATGGCTGATCATCTTTATTCTGATCGTGATTTCTGCCACTCTCACATGGTTTATTCCGGGAGGAGAATACGTTGAAATTGACACACCGGAAGGAAAGGAGTTGCAATACCAGGGAGTCGACAGTCAGGTACAGACTTGGGAAATTTTTTCTGCTTTTTTCAAAGGTTTCAACAAACAAAGCGGGATCATCATTTTTATTTTGATGATTGGAGGTGCATTTTGGATTATGAATCACTCAAAAGCCATTGATGTGGGTATCATGTCATTTCTAAGAAGAGCACGAAAATGGGAAAGAATCAGATTTTTAAAAAAACTTGGTGTCGACAATATCATTATGTCAATGATTATGCTTGTTTTCGGAATTTTTGGAGCTGTTTTTGGAATGAGTGAAGAAACAATTGCATTTGTAATTATCCTCGTTCCCCTGGCTATTTCCATGGGATATGACTCTGTTGTCGGGGTCTGTCTGGTTTATGTTGCCGCACATGTGGGGTTTGCCGGTGCAATCTTGAATCCATTTACAATAGGAATCGCTCAGGGATTGGCCAATGTTCCACTGTTTTCAGGTTTTGAATACAGAATATTCTGTTTTCTTGTGTTGATGACACTTACGATCGTTTGGATTTTAATTTATGCCCGAAAAATTAAAAGAAATCCACAAAAATCAATCATGTATGAAGAAGATGAATACTGGCGTAAACGTGAAACTGTTAACACTGATCAGTTCAAATATGAAACAACAGCTGCTTCCTGGGTTGTTTATCTTTTGATTCAGATTGTTTTGATTGTTTTTGCTATTATATATCCAGACACAACACTTTCTATCGGAGATCCTGATGCTGCTGATTCTCTGAAACTACATTTCCCTGCAATTCCGCTTCTTGCAGGATTGTTTATTACAAGTATCCCATTGTTGCGAAAATCCTATCACTTTTTTATTCTGAATATTCTGTTTTTTACTATTTTGTTTCTAATTGTGGGTGTCATGGGATATCAATGGTACATTATGGAAATTGCAACGTTGTTTTTTGCAATGGGAATCGCTTCGGGAATTGCAATGAACAAATCAGGCAATGGGATTGTCAGACTTTTTATTGAGGGGGCAGCCGATATTTTACCTGCAGCAATGGTTGTGGGTCTTGCAGGAGGAATTATTGTGATTTTGGAAGACGGAAGAATCATTGCAACACTGCTTTACAAAATGGCATCCATCATGGATGGGACAGGTCAGGTGGCAAGTGTGGGGGCAATGTATGTTATACAGGCTGTCATTAATGTTGTTATTCCCAGTGGTTCAGCCAAAGCAGCATTAACAATGCCGATCATGGCTCCTTTTTCTGATCTTATCGGCTTATCAAGACAGGCAACCATTGTTGCTTTTCAGTTTGGCGACGGATTTACAAATATGATTACACCAACTTCTGGTGTGCTGATCGGAGCCCTCGGTATTGCCCGAATTCCTTTTCATAAGTGGTTCAGATGGGTGGTTCCTTTTGTCATTACTTTGCTGATCCTTGGTTTTTTGCTGCTTTTGCCAACTGTATTGATGGAACTTCCTGGTTTTTAATGAATTATTTAGTCTTAATACAATACAATTAAAATTGAGAAGAGGAAGTGTAATGAAAAGAATTATATGGTTATTGATTTATTGTCTCTCATTTTCTTCAGCTTTTTCCCAGACTGCATCAACAGTCAGTGACGGAAACTGGCTGAATCCTGTAACCTGGGATTGTATGTGTGTGCCACTTCCCGGATATTCAATCACCATCAATCATCAGATTCTGATAGAAATTGATTTTGCCTATACAAGTGGTGAGATTGTTATAAACGCAGGTGCCAGTCTTCAGGAAAGTACACCGGGAGGGGATTTATGGGTTTCGGGAACAGGGTACTTAAGCAATTCAGGTCATCTTGAGATCAGTAATATTCATTATGAGGGAAATAATGGCTCTTTGATGAATGCCGGTTCTATTCAGTCAGTCAATATGCTTCTGACAACGGGATTGGATAATATCGGGCATATTGTAACTGACAGCTTATACAACAACTTATTTCTGACGAATTACGGTATGATAGAAACAACAGCATTGACCAATGTCGCGATGTTCATAAATTCAGGCGGACTTCGGTTTACAGACTATACAAACAATGGGGATTTTCAGAATGTAGGCGGAATTTGCACAGGGACTCATAATATGTGGAATCAGGGTAAAATCATCAATCACACATATTCTGAAATTGAGATTGGACACAATCTTCTGAACAGCAATCAGCAAACATTCGATGCTTTGATTGAAAACAATGGGTTGATGTTTGTTGGGAACAATTTTTATAATGTGGATACAATCAGAGGCGTATCAGGATATGTGGAAGTTGGAGATTCCTCTGTTAATTCAGGGTTTATGCTGGGAACATTTGACTTTTGTGATTTGACACCACCGGTATCTGTCCCTTTTGTTGACATCAATTTCGGAACCATTGGGCCAGGAATAAGCTGGTGTCAACAACAGAACATCGCTGAAAGCCAGGTACAAAAAATTGTGTTTTTTCAGAATCCGGTTGAGGATATTCTATATGTGTCAATACCTTGTATAAACAATTGTGAAATTCGGATATTTGATAATTCCGGTCGCGAGGTATACAGAAAAACTGAATCAGATAAAAACCCGATCGTTGATGTTTCATGGCTACATACAGGGACATATACATTTAGCCTGAAAACCGGAACTCAAATCCGGTCATATGTTTTCATAAAACGATGATTTCAGGTTCAGGATGAAGAAAGTCAGGATATTATTTCTTAGATTTATGATGTCGTTTGGCCAAATCTTCATTGGAAGTAACAGGAATTTTACGAGAAGCAATAATGAAGAAGATCCCAATGATTACAAAGGGAATACTTAATATTTGTCCCATATTCAGCATCATGTCCTGTTCAAAGCCAACCTGAACTTCTTTCATGAATTCAACCAAGAATCTGGCTCCGAATACCAGGATAAGGAACCATCCAATCATCAGACCTCTAGGTGTTTCAGTTTTTTTTCTGTTGTAAAGAATCCATAAAAATCCGAAAATCAAAAGGTAGCACAGTGCTTCATAAATCTGTGTGGGATGTTTTGCCACAAATTGACCGTCACGTACAAAAATAAATCCCCATGGAAGGGTTGTTTCATGTCCATATATTTCAGAATTCATCAGATTTCCAAGCCTGATAAATGCACCTGCAAGGGCTGTTGCCAGACTCATTCTGTCAAGGATCCAGACATATCTCGGGATTTTCTTTCCTGAGTAAAACCACAACACGATGAACAATCCAATCGTTCCCCCGTGACTTGCCAATCCTCCTTCCCATACTTTGAGCATATCGAGAGGGTTTTTTAGGTAATACGTTGGTTCGTAAAAAAAAATATGTCCAAGACGGGCTCCAACAATTGCACCGATAAAGACCCACACAGAAAGTATGTCAACTTCTTCGACAGGGATGCCTTCTATCCTGAAAAATCGTTGAAAAATATAATAACCGGTAATAAATCCCAGAACAAAAAGTAATCCGTAATATCTAACAGTAACAGGACCGATAGAAAACAATTCAGGAGAAACATCCCATGTGATGTATAATAAATTGTGCATGAATTTTTTTTACAAAGTTAGAAATTTATGATGAATCAGAATTTATTGTTTGCTGTTTTGTTAAGGAAACATGCCATACCAGTATTATTCCCGTAAGGATAAAAGGCACACTGAGTAATTGTCCCATGTTCAGAAACATGTTTTCTTCAAAAGCAACCTGTGGCTGCTTAAAAAATTCTATCAAAAACCGGGAGCTGAATGAAAGAATCATTAACCATCCTGTCATGATACCTGCGGGCATAGTTTTCTTTTTAGTGTTATACATTAAGAGAAGAACAATAAATATTGAGAAATAGGCTAATGCTTCATAGATTTGTGTAGGATGTTTTGCAATTGTTTCTCCTTTTCTTACAAAAATAAAACCCAACCGCATCCGGGTTTCAATTCCGTATATTTCAGAATTCATCAGGTTTCCAATTCTAATTAATGATGCAGCAAGTGCTCCCGGAATTGTGACTCTGTCGAGAAGCCAAAGTAATTTCCATTTTTTTTTGCGTGAATATAACCAGAAAAACAGCAACAGAGCAATCACAGCACCATGGCTTGCAACTCCACCTTCCCAGACTTTAAGGATTTTGGAAGGATTATTCAGATAATAAACAGGTTCATAGAAGAAAACATGTCCCAGACGTGCTCCAAGAACCGCAATAACAAATGACCAGATCACCAGATTGTTGACTTCATCTGCCGAAACTCCTTCAATACGGAAAAGACGCTTTAATATGAAATATCCAACTATAAATCCAAGCACAAACAAAATACCATAGTATTTGAGTGTGACAGTGCCAACCGAAAAGATATCGGGGGAAACGTCCCATGAAATTTGCAATAATTGCATTTTGCTCTTTTTTTGAACAAAAATATGAAATTATTCTTTTTTTCTGGCAAGAGTTTCGGTGAAAGTAATAACAGTCATTCCGAGGAGAATAAAGCCGATAGCGATAAAAAGACCTGCATTTGACTCTGAAGGGAATGTCCAGAGGTATTTCTCAACGATTTTATCACCGCTTCTACTAAGTATCAGTTCTCCAGCAGCATTGGATTTCCAGACAGGAACTTTCCATGGCCAGATGATCAGCAGAGAACCGAACATAAATCCGGAAAGCAGAGAAATCGTCTGATTGCGGAATTTTTTAAATATCCAGGCCAGAATATACGAAAATACAAGTAATCCTGCCCCAGCTCCGATAATGACAGGAAGCAATATGCTGAAATCAGCTTCGTTCACTGCGTGTATCATAACCAATTCGTAATTTCCCATGAGCACAAGCACAAAAGAACCGCTGAGGCCAGGAAGAATCATACTGCACGCAGCCACAGCACCGCAGATTATCAGATACACAATGTCTCTGTTTTCTCCCATTGGTTTGAGTAAAGCCATTGAAACAGCGATGGTTGTCCCGAAGATAAAGAACAAAATCACAGCCGGTGACCATTTCTTTACGGTTTTGGCAACAAACCATACTGAAGCTAAAACAAGTCCGAAAAAGAAAGCCCAGACATAAACAGGATAATGTGCAAAAAGATACTCCAACAGTCTGGCAATTGAAACGATTGCTGTGAAAATTCCAAGTCCAAGAGCAATCATAAACAACAAGTCTGTATAAGTGAACCATTGAGAAAATTTTCCATGGAAAAGCAGCTTCATTGAATTGATGCTGAATGTATTTTTGATCGCATTGATGATACGCTCAAAGATGCCGGTAATTAATGCAATTGTTCCGCCGGAAACACCGGGAATAACATTGGCAGCCCCCATGGCAAGCCCTTTAAGAAAGAAGACCACAGATTTCAACATGTGGAGAAGTATTATTTGGAAGGGATTGATTTGAAATCTTCTGGAAGAAAGTCGAAAAATGTATCACCGCGAAGCCCAAGTCTCAGTGTCTCCAATGAAATGACTTCCCCTGGTGCAATATTACCGAGATTTACATCTGATCCAAATTGCTTGATAAACCAAACCTGCTGTCCCTTGTTCGGTGCTTCCCACAAAATTCTGGATTCATCTGTCTGAGACCTGATGAGCTCAATCAACCCTGTTTTTGGTTTTCCTGAGGAGTCATAAATTCCCACGTTACCACCTTCACGGGCTTCTGCAATGACCCATGATGATCCGGCCTTCATTTCAAGATTCATTTGTCTTACCCATTCTTCATCAGAAAGGACAACATCAGTCTGCTTGCTTCCAACTTCAGACAATACTGTAAAATGTGCTGAGAAATCTGATATAATTTCAAGTTTCAGTTCATGAGGCATAGTGAGAGAACCATCAGATATTTCCACATGATCAACACCGAATTTTCGACAAATCTGAATGTAATCCTCAATGACATTTCTGATCAGAAAAGCTTCAAACAATGTTCCTCCAAAATGTACGCGGATTCCTGCTTTCTGGTAAGTTCTGATTTTATCAGACAGCTGGTTGGTAATCAATGAAGTACCGAACCCGAGTTTAACAAAATCGATAAGATGGCCGGATGATGAAATCAGTTGTTCTGCTTCCTGAACACTGAGTCCTTTGTCCATAACCATTGTCAGGCCCTTTTTACGTGGTTTGTTGTCCCTGTGTGGGAGATTCGGTATTTGAAAATTTCTCATAATAACTTGATGATTAAAGGTATTGGTTTAAAATATCAATGATTTTCCTGTTTTTTTGTAAAAGCGGATTATAAAGAAAAAGTAACTCATAGCTTTTGGGATCTATTGTTAATGCAGATTGTAGACGGGTGCTCCCCTCTGCATCCAACCCTCCTTCAAAACTTATTGCTGCTGCGCGATATAAAATTTCTACATTTTCAGGATTATGAAAGATTGCTTCGTCCAGTACTGAAAGTGCTTCAGAATAATCGTTAAAATATTCAGTAAGCATCCCACTCAGTGAAAGCCATGCATTTACATCTTCGGAATTCAGGGAGAGTCCTTTTCTGAAGGAATCAACGGCCTGTGAATACAGTTCAAGCTGTTCCGCTAAATAGGCTTTGAACAGCCAAAGATCTGCAACATCATCATAATCCTCAATAACCCGGTTAATTTGTTTATATGCTGATGTAAACCTGTCAATTCCTGCGTATGCATAAGCAAGACCAAGGTGTGCATCTGTCATTTCTCCATCAAGGCTGATGGCTTTATGAAAATGATGAATCGCTGTTTTGTAGTCTTTCTTCTGAGAGTAACAATAGGCAATGTAACTATGGATGGATGCATCGTTTTTTTCATATTCCAGAACACTTTTGTAAACATTGATTGCACTATCAATTCGGTTAAGGGCAGAAAGGGCAGATCCCATTTTTATGGCAGCTGTTGTAAACCTCGGCTCAATGGCAAGCACAAATTCAAAACATTCAATTGCTTTTTCAAGCAATCCCGTACCATAGTATAGTGTTCCCAGGTTGAACCATGCATAAGTGTTAAACGGCTCGTTGTCAATAAGTTTCATAAAAAAGATGATGCCTTCTTCTTCTCTTCCGAGAATGTTGTAGCAATAGGCAAGAGAAGACATTGCCTCTGAATTTCCTGAGTGAAAACGAATAAGTTCTTTGAGATAGTGAATCATTTTATGGTGTTGTCCGGCATCATCCAGGGCATCCACAATCTGTTGCATGACAAGTTGTTTTTCATCCTGTTCTACATATTTGAGAGCAGTTTCAAGATAATGAACAGCATCTGCCTGTTTGCCTGTGTCTGAAAGAATTTCTCCAATTGATATCAAGGCTTCTATATTATCCGGCTGGTCTTTCAGGATGTTTTTCAGCATGATTATGGCTTTCGGTGAACGACCTGTTGCGTGATAATAACGACACTGATATACCAGCATTTCTGTGTTATCAGGATATTGGCTTAATCCCAGATCAAGAGCTCTTCTGGCATACTGCAGCTGTGAAGTCATGATATAATAATCAATCAGCTCAATCAACTCATCGGCATCGAAGAATGATGTCTGATGGTTCTGCATCATCTGCTCAAAACGGGATAAAAGCTCAGAAAGAAAGTCATCTGAATGATTTCCGTCCATATGATCGTTATCGTTATTCATCTTTTAAAAATTCGATGCAAAGATACGATTTTTTGGCAGATGCATCAAAATTCAAGACTTAACTTACGCCAATTCTACTGATAAAAAAATACCCAAACAAGTTGTACAGCGTGCAAATTATGAGGTTGTTCAAAAGTTGGTCGATCCAAAATATAAAAATACTTAAGTTCAAATTCATTATAGGAAAATTCATATTATGAACTGAACGAAGGGATAATGTCATATGATAAATTCGTTTTTTAAGAACCAAGCATATTTTCAGATCATTAAAGAAAAAATTCCTTTAAATTTTGTTTTGATATTAAAAAATGTATTAACTTTGCAAAAAACAAGGAGGCACTGGTTGTCTTCTTGTTTTATTTTTTCAAAAAGCTTGGAGGAACATAAAATGAGCAAACCTGTTTATTTTACAAAAGAAGGTCTTCAGAAACTGAAGGAAGAGCTGGAGCATCTACAAACAGTAGAACGGAATAAAATTTCCCAGCAAATAGCAGAAGCCAGAGACAAGGGCGATTTATCAGAAAATGCAGAATATGATGCAGCCAAAGATGCTCAGGGAATGCTTGAACTAAAAATTTCAAAACTTCAGGAAGCAATCACCAAAGCCAGAGTGATTGATGAGTCAAAGATGACAAATTCTGAAGTGAGACTTTTTTCAACAGTGAAAATCAGAAATGTGAAAACCAAAGCAGAATTCACATACTCACTTGTTTCGGAGAATGAGGCAAATTTAAAGGAAGGGAAAATTTCAGTCACTTCTCCTATTGGCAATGGTCTGTTGGGAAAAAAAGTAGGAGAAATTGCCGAAATTAATGCTCCAGCCGGAGCAATGCATTTTGAGGTTCTTGATATTAAAGTTATGGAGTTATGACCAGCATTTTTTCAAAAATTGTAAAAAGGGAGATTCCCGCTTACATCGTTTATGAAGATGAGCTCTGTCTGGCATTTCTTGATATCAATCCGCTTGCAGCAGGACATACGTTGATTATTCCAAAAAAGGAAGTTGACTACATTTTTGATCTTGATAAACATTCATACACAGTATTGATGCTAGCTGCACAAAAAGTTGCAAAGGCAATAGACCAATGGACAACAGCCAAAAGGGTCGGAATTGCTGTGATTGGTCTCGAAGTTCCCCATGCACACATTCATCTGGTGCCAATCAATGGCATACATGATATTGATTTTGCAAAGCCAAAGTTAAAGTTTACTCCAGAGGAGTTTCAACAAATCTGTATTGAAATTTCTGCAAATATCCAGTAAAGGGATACTGAAGTGTCACTGTGACAGAAGAAGATTTATAACAATTCAGGAACTTCTAATTTAGACCAATCTGTCCGGATTCTGAGATAAAAAGGCGTTCCAGTCCTTATAGCTGCCTGAATCTTTAGGAATTTTATTCTGAAAACCGTGACATACAGCAGCCGCAACAGCATCACTGGCATCAAGCATCTGACTGCCGAAGTCAAAGCCATACATGTTTTTCAGCATTCCGGCAACCTGTTCCTTCGAAGCATTTCCGTTTCCTGTTACAGATTGTTTTATTTTTTTCGGACTGTATTCAAATACCGGCAACTGCCTTGCAAGTGCAGCGGCAATTGCAACGCCCTGTGCCCGGCCCAGTTTAAGCATGGACTGTACATTTTTTGCATAAAACGGACTTTCAATGCTCAATTCATCCGGATGATACTTGTCAATGAGTTCTGTGACAAAAGTATATATTTTGCCAAGTTTTATATAAACGTCTTTTGTTTTGACCAAAGATAAAATACCGCAATCAATAATCTCAATTTTCGTATTTTTGCTGCATATCAACCCATAACCAAGGATGTTTGTCCCGGGATCTATGCCAAGAATGATCTTTTCCAATTCACGTCAATGTTTAACTCCATGACCACAAAGTTAAAGGTTTTTTTCAACTATTTGATCAGAATTACTATATTCGGTGTTTCAATGGTGTTTCTTTATATTCAGTTTGACCGGAAAATCACTTCAGGGGGCTTTCTGACAGAACTGAAACAAACTGAATTGCATGATCAATTCTATTTTTTTCTATTTGGCATTTTTCTGTTGATGTTTCTAAACTGGGGGCTGGAGATTTTCAAGTGGAATCTTCTGACAAAACATTTTGCCAAGTTGTCAATGATGAAGTGCATAAAAGGCGTTATTTCAGGAATTACAATCAGTATGTTTCTGCCCAACAGAATAGGGGATGTGGCAGGAAAAATCCTCTGGCTTGAGTCCGGGTTCAGATGGAAGGGGTTTTTTGCCAATATTTATGCGTCTTTGGGACAGATTATTGCAACGCTTTTTGTGTCTTTAATGTCCCTCATTATCCTGAATCAGGACAATTTCGACGACAAACTCATAATTATCAATGGGTCAACATTGATTACACTGGCAGGATTAAGCCTTGCAATTGCGTTATTTGCTTTTTTTTACCTTGGATGGATCAGTAAAGTATTTTCACAAATCAAGAATAAATGGGCTGTCAGGATTTTACAAAATTCACATATTCTTGCATTATTCTCTCTCAAAACAAAATTAATTGTTATAATGCTCAGCATTGTCCGTTTTCTTGTTTACACTTTTCAATTTTATCTTTTCCTTGTTGCTTTTGGAGTTCATATTTCAATTACGGAAGGTATGATGATCATTTCAATTGTATATCTGCTGATCACTATTGTTCCTCAGTTTGCTATTGCGGAAATTGCTACACGCGGGGCAATTACAGTTTTTGTGTTCAATATTTTTCTGATTTCAGAGAATTGGTTTGCTTCAGACAAAGAAACAATTCTTCTTCTGACCTCAACATCCTTATGGCTTATCAACCTTTTTATTCCTGCCATGGCCGGATTGACAATGCTTCCCAATCTGAAAAGATTAAATCTTGTTAAATCATGATCTGGTTAATGGTAGTTTCTTTTTTCTTTCTGAGCAATTACATTTTGCTCATCATTCTGCTGATTTCAGGTTTGAAAAAATTACAAATCCCGAAAAAATCAGAAAATAAGCCTGTCAATGTGAGTATTGTAATCCCGTTTCGTGATGAACAAGCAAATCTTCCGGCTTTACTTGATTCTCTTGGGAAACTGAACGTTTCGGATAAAGTTGTTGAGGTTGTTTTCGTAAATGATCATTCATCAGATGGTAGTGAGATCTTGATCAGACATTTTACGATGAGAGCAACAAACATGACTGTTCAGCTCATTAATCTGTCTGAATTACCGAATCTGTCAGGGAAGAAGGATGCTCAGAAAGCAGGAGTTGATGCTGCAACTCATGACAATATTTTATTTACTGATGCTGACTGCATATTCAGACCTGATTGGATTAGTTCGATGATGCGAAATGCAGAAAATGAAGTTCTGATGGTGTGCGGTTTTGTGGAATTCATCAGAAAGCCAGGTTTCTTGCAGTGGTTTTTTTACACTGAGTTCATGTCCCTTGTTTTGACCTCTGCCGGAGCTTTCGGAATTCAAAGACCGGTTTTCTGCAATGGTGCGAATATGCTTATGCAAAAAAAAATATTTTTAAGCCTTTATCACAAAATTGGAGGAAAAAGATTCGCTTCAGGAGATGATGTTTTTTTATTGCATTCTGTAATTTCAGAATATGGTAATCATGCTGCTGTTTTTGCCTTTTCAGGGGACTGCCGTGTGCAAACCAAACCACCTGAAAAATTTATTGAATTTTTAAATCAGCGAATCCGGTGGGCATCCAAAACCTCATCATATCGTGATGGATTTTCTGTTTATATGGCATTAACAGTTTTTCTGTTCTGTTTATCAATACCTCTGATGTTTGCTGCTTCAATCATATATTCAAAATTATTACCTGTTGCAATTCTGATATTGACTGTAAAAGTAATACTTGACGCGACTTTTTTCTATTCCGGAAAATCGATTCACAAAGTGAATATCCTGCATATGATAAGTATTCCTTTTCAAATCATATATGTCCCGTATATTGTTCTGACAGCAATTTTGTCATTTATTTTGCCCGGAAAATGGAAGGATAGAAGAATTATTCGCAGATGATTGTTGAGCGGCAAACGGGATTCGAACCCGCGACCCTCAGCTTGGGAAGCTGATGCTCTACCGACTGAGCTACTGCCGCTTATTGTGTTTCAGGGCTTGTGTTTTGATTGTGCCTAACAATTCGCCTAACAACTAAAAATCCTATGCACCCTGATCTTTAGGCAAAAGTACAAACAAATTAATTCAATGCAAAAAAATGAAATTTATTGAATAAAATTATTTCATAAAATATTAAAGTATCATTAGTAATCGGTTTAATATAAAAGATTTAAAAAGAACAGCATTAAAATAACAAAGTATATGCATATAAAAACCATAACTCGATTTTACATAAGATAAGAGAATCTATTTTTAAAATACAGAAGAATTGTTTTCATGGAGATATGGGGTTTAATATTAAAAAAAAAAATATTATTTGATTTTCCCAGCAAGATCAGCGCCTGCCCTGTATCGTTTTGGTTTATTGGGACACAGATAATCGGCTTTGTCCGGTGGGTTTGTTGACAGAAACATTTCCAAAGTCCGGGATGACCAATTGGATTGAGGAATCTGAAAATACTCCTGCCTCTTTTTGAGTTTTCTGACAAGAACATTGAATGTGTCTGAATTTTTTAAGACTGTTTTATTAGAGATGATATGAGCCGGAGACAAATAAACCACCTTCGAGGCATCAGGGCAATTGAAGTCAATGACATCGAGGAGGATGTCATCATAGGTGAAAATCAGAGAGTAATCACGGCCCGGAATCAAGTTATTACAATAGAACATGTTTGCATCATTCTTTTGAGCTTCTTTGATGGGTGTGCCGTCTCCGGAAGTAATCTCACACTTGAAATACTGTTCATCTATTTCATAAGTTTGAGAATTGAGGGGAAATTCATCCGTTGGTTTCGGGTGATCAGGTTGAGTCCAGTATGTGATGAAATCTGAGAACAATTCATCAAAAGAGCCGCAACATCCACATTCTTCAGATTTGAGGACAAAGGATGCCGGGTGAGTATAATTGCATTTGAACAGTTGTTCAAAAAAGTGAAAATTTGTACCCTCAAAAGACAGGTTGATGTATAATCTGTTGAATTTGCTGATCTGCTGGTTTTCCTTGTTGAGGATATAATACAACATGACAGCCCCACCGCCTCTGTTTTGTTCGTTGACGTTGTAAACATATCGTGTTTCATTCAGCTGCCATAACACAGGATCTGAGATTGAGTGAGTTTGATTGGTCAATGCGAGGATCCAGAAAACAAGTGTGCAGTCAACGAATGCTTCAGGATCATATAATTCCCTTTCCATTTCAAAAGTGAGCCTCCACATGTCACCGGTATTTTCATATTCCCAGATGAGGGCCTGAACCGGAATCAGATCTTCGGGGATGTCATTGTTGAAAGGTTCAATGATGGGCTTCGGAATAAAAGAAAGGGGTTCAGATAAGTTGCTGTTGATGTTGAAAGTCTGATCCGGGGTTTCGTTGTTCATTGCAGAAAGCCAAAACCACCCATGCATCCAGAAGCTGAGCACATCGCTTATTGCTTCCAGATTGATGATGTCTGAATAGAATTTCCCTGCAGGAAAGTATCTTGCCGGATGACGGATGTCAAACTCATGGCGCTCTTCAATGGTTTTATATTTGCCCAGGGCCGTTGCCACCATGAAAGGGAATTGCTGAGCAGCTGCGGGATGAGAGAAAAATGAATACTCCAGTCTGATCTGGTCAATGAAAGGGTCATAGCTGAGCGTTTTGATCTGTACAGCCGGAAATTTGGGATTTCCGAGTCTGAGCTTGTCAAGAGAAAAGCAACATTCCTGAGTCATTGCCGGCATGTTGTCTTTGATTGCCTTAGCCCAGGGTGTTGATTCGGGGCAAATATTTTCATTGAGCATGCGGATGAAGGGTTGGTTTATTGGTCTGAGGAACTGGAGTAATGCCAACATCCGATCACGCTGTGTACGCTGAGATGTTGTTTTTGCATCACTGATATCGGGTTGATATGAGCGGGCCGTGAACAGGTCACGCCACTTTGCAAAGACAACATTACCGAGTTTGCCGGAAGCGTTGCCGAGAAATCCATTTTTAAGTCGTGCCATATTATTACAATTTTGAGTTATTAAATCATTTAAAAAAAAGAAGCTGCCGGAATGAACAGACAGCTTCCAAAGAGACAAACAAACAGAACAGAGCCCGGTATTATGCAATGACAGTTACAGAACCAACGAAAGAACTGTTCGCCACGGCATTTGTTTCATCCTTGAAGAATGACAGATACACATGAACGGAGTCACCGATCCATGAAGCAGGAACAGTGATTTCGATTAATTCATCGCCCCTGGTCTTGGAGATGGTGTCGGTTTTGACGGCTTTTTTGTCGTAGTTGATGATCAGTACCAATGCGTTGTCGGTTTCTTCAGCATCGCCGTTTCCTGAGTTGTCGATCCAGTCAATGGCGATCTTGTTTCCGGTTTCGGCTGTAGCTTCGGGAGTGTCAGCACCCATGAGGGTACCTTTTGCGACGATGAGCTTTGTGAAGTCGATTGAGTAGTTGGGATATGTGCCTGTGATCACTGTCTTGATGTTTGACTTCATGAAGACATTGAACTGGGACATTCCGATGGCGACCTGTTTGAATCCGAGACGGATAAAAGACAGGAACATCCTGGACAATTCGACCATGAGAGAGAATTTAGACCTTTGCTGCTTCTGCAGTAGGGTTCTGGGGTTAGCGACCTCAACGGGTTTAGATCGCATGGTGTTTTTTCCAAACTGTTTGGAAAATACGGCAGTTGCGAATTTCTTTTTGGTTCTGCCGGTGACGGGGTTTTGGACTATAGCCATGATTCCTCCTTTTTTAGGTTAATGAATGATATTTGGGGTTGGTTAGCTTCGGTTGCGGACATGATTTTTTTCATTTTAAGCGGCCTTGATACGGACTTGATACGGAGTTGATGTGGAATAATTTTTACCTTGATGCTTTCTTTGAGTTGAACCATTCAGGGAATTTTTTCTTGAGGATGTTGATGATGATTGCAGCGAGGATCCCTCCCAGGATGCTGACAAGATACTTAACTAATTCTTCAATGGACCCGAACTGGATGGGGTCAATGTCTTTGAAGGCTGATGCAGTACCAGCGGTTGTGACTGAGCCGATGATGAAGTTGAGGATGTTGTTGAACATGATGACCTGATTTTATGATTTAATACAAAAGTACTTCAATATCAGGCGTTTTCAAAGGATTTGCAGCCGAAAAGCCCGTTTACAGTACATTATGTCAGATTTTGCTTCGTATTGCCTCGACAATGCTGAGGATTTGTGGGCATGGAATGAGCCGGAAAGATCAAAAATGAGATTGCAACACCTGAAAGAACAAAAAACCACATCAATCAACCCTTATGCGCCAAAAAAAGGTGAGCGATGGGTGAATTGCAAGGTTTTTGACAAAAAAAATACTACCCTGCAGAATCATCATGCACCAGAATAACGCCGGGGGCTGGAGATTTTTTTTGCAAAACCAGGAGGGCTTGACCTTGCAAGAAGGAAATCGCTCTTAACTTTGCAGAAGGGGTGATTGATGATTAGAGAGAACCAAAGTATGCAGTATTAATGACTCGATATTTTTTGTTTTATATCTTCAAGCTACAGGGAATTACTATTGCATAAGATTTAATGCATTAATAATGAAAATGAAAACATTATGACAGAAAACGCACTATTTATTATTTAAGCTTTGCATTAGTATTAAGATGATTCACTGCTAATCCTAAGAAAAACGTTCTTATTGCAAATTCTAAAAAAATTTTCTTTTTGCACAAATTAAACCTTTTTCCACCATTGAATATAGTCAATAGAGCCAAAAACGTTTTCACTACCGCTCCTAGAAATTTTTATAATTTTAAAGGTAGTTTTGTTCGTGGACAGATATCTAGCAATCTTACTATGAACTGTTTGAAAAGCACTACCAGTATGCTGATATTTTACAAGCATTTCAATATAATCAGATTCAAACATTTGAGAAAATTTTTCAATAAAATCATGAGAACTAAACTCTTCCTTTAAATTTGAAATGATACTGATTATGTTATTTTGATGATTTTGAAGAAAATTACTTATATCTATCATGATTTTATTAATTAAAAATTGAATTTAAGTTAGGACGAACTTCATAATAAGTATTTCTACCATCATATACAATTTTAACTTTGTACGATACGGGGTTGTTAAGAATTGACCCTTCCATTATACCCTCATAATTATTACCGCCTGAATGTGCAATTGTTAACTCTTTGGCAATAAAATCCTTATTAAAATTATCACGGATTTTATATTCAATTTCTGGCTTTAACTTAGCTGATAATTCGTCTGTTGACATCCGACAAGCAACTAAAGTCAGTAAAAATAATATTATAAAAATAGATGAAATTTTTCTCATATTAAATAATTTAAAATCATTCCAGATTTGGATGCACCCAGTCTTTACTATGAACCAAATAATATTCTTTTTTTTCTAAAGGATAACTTTTCAAATATTGCTTTTCAAATATTAAAAATTGATATTTTGAACCATCTCTGCAATTCAAATAAACATCATCATTATACAAAGAATAAGTGCCTTTTTTCACCCCATCGAAAGAATTGAATTTAAAAGTAAAATCTTTATAAAATGCAATGTTAGTAGGTGCATCATGAGGGTAAAACCAGCAACCACCTAATAATAATTCTTGATTATTGGACAAAGAATCTAGTTCATCTTCAATATATTTCCAGGTACCATCCGAATTTAAAATTACTTTTTTTCCTTCTAAAGTGGTTGCTTCCTGAACCTGCCCAAAAGAAAACGATATAAATATTGTGATCGAAAGAACTGCAATAGTTAACCTTTTCATGCGCGTATTATTTGGAAAGTTGAAACCATTAAATTGACTTTGCTATGTAAAATCATACAAAATGAAATATAATTGGTTTTGTAAAACAAGATAAAGTACAATTGATGCAAATTTATTTTTTTTTAATGAAATAAAAAAAACAAATCCAAAAAAAAATTAAATAAAAACAGGGTGGTTGGGTGGGGGCTGGTGGGTATGGATATTTTGGCATGTGTTTTTGATAC
>CAYMAZ010000017.1:0-27081 GCA_964388575.1 uncultured Bacteroidales bacterium
TCCTTAAGCCGGATAGAGAAATCAGACAAAACATTCATGTAGTTGATATAGGCTTCGTATGGATTTCCGTAAGGATTAAAATATTTGTGGACATCTCCGTCACTGAACCATTTTGTACTCATATAATAGAAATGATCACTGGTTTGCAGATTTCTCCAAACTTTAAGGAGATTGTCATTTCCTGTGTTTCTGACTTGTTTTTCAAGTGAATAAATTTTGTCAAACGCATCTTTTTGAAGTTCATTTCCAAGCCAAGCGGTTATATCACGTTCTTCGTCAGCCCAGGAGATAGGATGTTCTACATGAACTCCTGATACAGGTTGCAGCTTCTCAGATGCTTCTCCGGGCAAAACAAATTCCAGGTCTTTTGAATTCGCAACATTGTTAATAAATGATTTCATGAAATCAAAAATCCCGGTTTCAGTGTTTTGGTGTTCTCCAAAGGTTTCGTAATCAAGAAACAGATTGATGATTTCTTCTTTTTTGGGCAATGCCTTCAGCCATGTAATATATTTTTCTGCTGTGAGTGGCCATTCATTCCAATTCTCATTTGAGAATCTGAATGCAATATCATCACTTAGCTTGAAGTTTCTTAATAAAACTTTTAATCTGGGATTTGAAGCATGACAATACAAAAAGTTTGGGCTTTTCCACCCGAGGATGTGTTTTGCCCCCTCTGTTAGCATCGTGTCATATCCCATATCATCAACCATGTCTGCGATCTGATCGGAGTAAATCATTTCAGTATTTCGGAAAGTTATGGGGGAATAATCAAAATATGTTTTCAATGCTTTGGAATGCTCGTTGACCTGTTCCCGGAATTCTTCTGGAGATTTGAGAGAACTCAGGGAATGATAATACGTTTCAGCAAGAAATTCAACCTGACCAGTTTTTGCAAGTTTTCTGAAGCTTTCAATAACTTCAGGATTGTTTTCTGCAAATTGTTCAATTGCAGTGCCGGTAATTGAAAAAGAAACTTTGAACTTTCCACGATGGGTTTTAATGAGATCCAACAAAATGTTGTTCATAGGCAGATAACAACGTTCAGCAATTCTGTTGAGCAGATATTTATTTTGAAAATCATCATAATAATGATAATCACTTCCAATCTGGAAGAACCTGTATCTTTTGAGCCTAACAGGCTGATGGACTTGAAAATTCAGACAAATTGCTTTCATAACTTCTGTAATGCTGTTTTATAGACTTCGATTGTTTTAAAAGCTGCTTTATCCCATCGGATTTCGTCAACTTCTGCTTTTGCATGTTTACGAAACATTTCAGAGAGCGCTTTGTAATGCAATAATCCGTAAATTGCGTCAGCCATTGCATCAATGTCCCAGTAATCGACTTTGATTGCATGATTAAGAACTTCAGCAACACCCGATTGTTTTGAAATAACAACCGGAACATTTGATCTGATGGCTTCAAGTGGTGATATTCCAAAAGGTTCAGAGACAGAGGGCATGACATAAACATCACTCATGGCAAACATCTGATCAACGTCAGCCCCTCTTAAAAAGCCGGTGAAATGAAACTTATCACCAAGTCTGTATTTAGCGACAAGCATAATGATTTTGTTCATCATGTCACCAGATCCGGCCATCACAAATCTGACCTTACTGTCCTTCTTCAAAATTCTGCGTGCCACTTCAACAAAATATTCAGGTCCTTTCTGATATGTTATTCTTCCCAGAAATGTAACGATCTTCTCCTTAAAAGGTCTGTGAATTTTGAGCGTTTTATCCTCGTAATTCTGATCAACGCCATTGTGAACAGTGACTACTTTTTCAGGATTTATGCCATATTTGTTAATAACTGTATTTCTCGTCAAATCAGAAACAGCAATGATCATATCTGCAGCTTCCATTCCTGAACGCTCAATGTCAAACACCACTGTGTTGACATTTTCACCAGTACGGTCAAATTCAGTAGCGTGAACATGAATGACCAGTGGCTTGTTACTGGCTTTTTTAGCTGCGATACCTGCAGGATAGGTTAGCCAATCATGGGAATGAATTAAATCGAAGGTACTTGATGAGGCAAGTGCTCCGGCAATTAAGGCATATCTGGAAACTTCAAACATTAAATCGGGGCCATATCCTCCTGAAAAATCATATTTTTTTTGAAATATCCTGTTTGTTTCAAACTCAGAAATCAGCATGTTCCTTTCTTTCAGTTCCCTGAATTCTTCAGGATCAATATAAGGAATTATTGTGGAGTTAATTTCCATGTACTTAACACGTTCCCAGTATTGCTTATGTTCTGATTCAGTAAGATCTACTGTAATATCACTTGCATTGATGATTCTGGCAACGGTATTGTCTTCATCACCGAAAGCTTTCGGTACGACAAATAGTAAATCGAGATTTTGTTTTGACAGAGCTTTTGTTAATCCAAAACAAGCTGTCCCCAATCCTCCCGAAATATGAGGAGGAAATTCCCATCCAAACATCAGAACTTTCATACAGTATCCTCCCTGAATTTTTCTAATGTATGATGAATGCGTATTATTTCAGCAACACTCCATGCCATTGAAATTGCACCTGCCCCACGATGAGGTGGATCTCCGTCGTACACTTCAGATATGCTGCCAATGGCGTGCTCAAGAATGGTTTCTTTAAATCCGTCGTAAATCTGTTCAATATGATACAATCCGGATTTACCGTATGTCTTGAGATATGCATCTGCATAAGCACCCAAAAGCCATGGCCAGGCTGTTCCCTGATGGTAGGCAGCTGCACGTTCATTTTCATTACCATAGTAGACCCCCTTGTAGTGTGGGTCATCCGGCGAAAGTGTTCGCAATCCCCTTGGAGTCAGTAGTTTTGATTTGACAAGTTCAACAATGAGTTGTCTTATTTTAACACTCACAGGATTGAACGGGAGTGAAGCAGCAAAAATCATATTTGGCCGAACAGACCAGTCAGTATGATAGGATCCGGCGTTGTCAGCCAGATATCCGCGCTCTTTGCTCCAGAATACATTTTTAAAACTGGCAGGAATTATACAATGAAGATTCTTCCATTGATCAGTAAAAGAGCCATCATGTACTCTTTTAGCACAATTGAATGCAAACATCACAGCATTGTACCACAAAGCATTGGTCTCTACTGTCATTTCGTAACGTGGTGTTACTGGCATTCCGTCCATAGCTCCATTCATCCACGTGAGAGCAGTTTTTTCAGATTGAGCAGTTATAAGTCCGTCTTCACGCATTCTGACAACAGGGCTGTCACCATCTCTATACCCACTTAAAATTGCTTTGACAGTGTCACCGTATTTATTCCAGATAAAACCAGGCTGATCAGACATTTGTTCATCAGCAAACTGCAGTGCCCGGATAAACCAGAGTGATGTGTCAGGAGAAAAATCTGTTTCGATGCCAGATGGTGCTGAATTGCAAAAATGAGGTCCGTGCATTGTTTCAACCAGTGGGTCAATGATGTCAAAGAAAGTTTGAAAATCATTCCTGACAAGAACAAGGCCTGGTAATGAAATAAAAGTGTCTCTGAGTCTTGTCTCATACCAGGGAAAACCAGCAATAATAGTTGTTCTCCCGTCTCTGACAGAAAAAAATTGTTGTGCAGAGTTAATCAGACAGTTTTCAAAAGTGTTTCGCGGTATTCTGCTTTGAGTTTCCTTTAAAAATAATTCCTTAAGTTTTTTTGGATTGACTTCATGTGTGCCTGCTGAAATGATAATCTCTTCGTTTTTACTGATTGGAAACTCAAAATAGCCGGGAACCAAAAGATCTTCATGACCTTCATATCCTCTTTCAAGTTCTTTTGTGTATTCTATGTTGTTGTACCAGTCAGGAACATGAATGTAATCAGATTTTTTTGATATCTGAAAATTTAAAGGAGTATAACCATCATATAAACATATACGGATTCCATTGTTAATTTCAGAGAACTTCGTGTCAGCTCCCATGTTTACTTTACTCAGGGAATGCTGATTTCTGAATGCCAGATATGGTTTGACTCTTATAATTGTAGGACTATGTGCATCCAGTAGTGTATATCTGATCAGAACCAAATCGTCATTTGTTGAAAATATGATTTCCTTTTTTAGTTTCACACCACCAACCATATATATGTGTTTTGGAATGGGGTCGGTTTCAAAATCAACAATGTATTTGTGTCCTTTTGGTGAATACGTGCTCGGATATTTGTGAACTCCAAGGTTAAATTCGGTATTATGCTGAATGACAGTTTCATCTATTGATGAAAGTAAAATATGACGCTGATGATCAACATCGGGTTGGGGTACAACCAGCAATCCATGATATTTTCTTGTATTGCAGAAATTAAGTGTTGTGCAGGAATATGTGCCCGAACGACTTGCCCTGAGCAGTTCCTTGGTTAGTGTGTATTCCAGATCAACGAGCTGGCTCTTATCTAGTTTTATAAATGACATCAGCTTGTTTTTTTTTGCAAATATACTGATTTTTGATGATTTTTTTGTTTCAATGTGAATTGTTTGGATAAATACATGTTTAATGTTGAAATTGAGTTTACAAAACATTGAATTGTGTGTACGAGTTCATTTTATTTGTGAAACAGAAATTTTTAAGATTGCCTTAAGGTAAAGTATTTGTATCTATATGCTTTCAAGAATTCAGACAACAAAGTTTTTCTTGAGAAGTGGCAGAATCATTAAAAAGCTAAAAAAATCTTTTATCTGTTGACAGATCACGAAGATTGTGGTTGTTGTGATTAACTGACAGATCATGATTTAAAATAATCATTGAAATTTTGCGTTTTATTGTTTGATTTCACTTAGTTTTGCAAATTACTGGACGATCAAATATGAAATTGCGGTTTTTTATTTATATATTGTTTTTATCATTGATTCTGATGTCCCTGCTGCTTGGTTCATGCCGCAAAGACAGTTTGTTTAATGATGATCCAAACTTTAAACTTTCATTTTCAGCAGACACAATTATGTTTGATACTGTTTTTACAACAGTTGGTTCGATTACAAAAGTTTTTAAAGTATATAATAACTCAAACAAACCTGTGCTTATTTCTTCTATAGAACTGGGTGGGAAATTGTCTTCAAATTATCGTTTCAATGTTGACGGGCGCAGCGGTGTTCTGATTAATGATATTGAAATCAGAGGCAAAGACAGCGTTTGGGTGTTTGTAGAAGTTACTCTTGATCCCAATAATGCTTCAACACCTCTCATTGTGGAAGACTCATTGATTTTTACTTTGAATTCCGGGCGTCAAAAGGTATTATTGGCAGCGTTTGGCCAGGATGCTTATTTCCATTATCCAACAGTTGCTGCAACTTCCACTTTTCCTGCGTATTCGACAATTTCAGGAATATGGCAGACAGATAAACCACATGTTGTATACGGCTGGGCATTTGTTCCGAATGATTCAACGCTGGTGATTCCTTCAGGAGCAAAAGTATATATGCATCATTCCGCCAATATTGCAGTTTTATCAGGTGCAAGTCTGAAAATTTACGGAACTTACGGTCAGGAAGTCATAATCAGGGGAAGCAGACTTGACGAATATTATCGTGATCAACCTGGTGCCTGGGGACGAATCTGGCTGACAGCAGGAAGTTTGAACAATGAGATTAATTATGCTGTTATACAAAACGGCAGAGTTGGAATTCAGGTTGATACTCTAGGAAATTCATCCCAACCTACTTTAACACTGACCAACACAATCATTAAAAATATGAGTGCCGCAGGTTTGTTAGCTCAGGGTTCCTGGGTAGAAGCCTATAACTGTATTTTTGCAGATTGCGGCGAAATGGCTTTATGGCTAAACATTGGCGGTAAATACAGATTCAGACATTGCACTGTGGGGAATTTCTGGTCATACAGCAACAGGCAGACACCATCATTAATTATAAACAACTACTATAGGGATATTTTTGGAAATTATCAGGTGCGTGCACTCAGCGAAGCATATTTTGGAAATTGTATTTTATGGGGAAATAAAGAAGATGAAATAGCTTTTGATAAATATCCCTTTGGATCCAGTGTTTTTAATGTTACAATGGAAAACTGCATTGTCAGAAGTAGTCTTGATTTTGCTGCTGAACCACTTTCATATGCCTCATTGTTGAAAAATGCAAACCCCTTGTTTGAAAATCCTGATAGTATGTATCTGCAGTTGCAAATAACCTCACCTGCAATTGATGCAGGATCATCAGCCATAACAGCAGGGAATCAGTTATTTCCGCCTTCTACTACAATTTATCTTGATATTGAAAATAAGCCCCGGATTCAGGGCATGTCACCTGATCTCGGAGCCTACGAAAAGCAGTAACCCATTTTTTATTTTGAAAGTTTTGTGAGCAAAGAATAACTCTGTGGTTTCCCTTTGCTGTCAAAATTTTCCATTCGAACGACACCTGCTCCGATTGCATACCAGGCAATCGTTTTTGCTTTAATTGTAAACATTGTTTTTAATTCAGTATCATATGAGATTTTGACACAATTGAACGTTCCTGCTGGTGTTGTTATGGTTTCAAAACCCTCAACAATCCTGTTTTTGATGTTTATGGATTGAGACATCATATTTGGCATACCCTCCATTTGCATTGAAATTTTCATCCATGAATCAGGAAGTTTTTGTCCAACTTCAACTTTTGTTGGAATGTCCATGTTGCTTGCTTCAATTTCGAGCTGGATATCTTCGCTCTGCATGGTTCCCGGATCCAGGAAAGCTTTCATGTCTACAGAAAAACTTCCATCCTTGCAGAAAGTGGTAAACTGATGACTTGACAGCTCCTTTGAACTATTGTCATATGTAGTTGCTGAAATAGTAACAAGTAATCCTCCATCAGACTGCTCTGCAGAAAGAACCGTATTTTTCTGTACAGATTCAACTTTATCACGAGCATTATAATTGGTAACTTCCCATGACTGACCCACAGTAGACGGATAGTATCCGTCACACATCTGAGCATGAACTGTGATAACTGATAAAATGAACACAAATTGTAAAACGAACTTTTTCATAAGAATAGGTTTTTAAATGATGATGCAAATGTAATAATTCATTCAATAAAAAATTATGAATTATATCAAATTAACAGATTTTTTTGCATTATTCTATCATAAATTGTCTGATTATAATCCCCTCTTGGCAGATGAGTTTAAGAAAATAGAATCCTTTTCCATATCCTGTCAGATCAAATTCAAAAACTTGAATTTGAGATGTTTTTGATTGAAGAAGTTTTCCGGTTGCATCAAAGAGCTGAATCATCGTAATGGGAATTTCCGATTCAATATTTATAAATGATTGCGCCGGGTTTGGGTAAATATGTACAGGCATTTCTGAGAATTCATCAATACCAGTGATTATGGCGATTATTTTAGAAGTATTATGAATGCCGCATGTATTGGATACTTCAAGAAGTACAGTGTAGAGACCGTTTGAAACATATGAATGAACAGGGTTTTCATCCTGTGATGTGCTTCCGTCACCAAAATCCCATAAGTTTGAAGCTCCGCCTCCTCCTGATGAAAGATTCGTAAATTCAACCTGATTTTGATTAATAATGTATGAAAAATCTGAAACCGGTGTTGTTTGAATATATGCATTCACCTTAGTAAGAGGACTTTCGCAGATTTCTTCAACTTCCCAATCATAGAAATAGTAGTAGTAATTATGTTCTGCTCCGCTGGCAGTACTTTGCAAAATTGAGATATTGTTTCCTGCAGCAAACGGATAGCCGATGTTCATTCCCGTAGCTCCGTTTCTGAAAAGATTCGGTGCTGTTGGTCCCATCAGTTTTAGATTTGTTCCTGCCGGAATGTTCAGATTCAGTGTGATACGACTTTCCCCGGGAGGGATGTTGACCGTAACACTCTGAATTAAACTTCCGCTGCTTGTCTCAAGACGAATGGTTCTGCTGACATTGGTACTTGCTCCTGAATACACTTGAACAGATTTTAGCAGTGTGGGCGATGTACAGTTAAAAACCAGGCCGTGTGCAACTGTACTCGTAAAGTAAGCTCCAGTTCCTGAGTTATCTGCCCTGCCTCCGTAGAGAATATTTTGTATCTCAGTTCCAAGATAATAGGTTGTTGTGTTGTTCAGCAAAGGTGTAACAAATGTGTCTCCTGTGTGTATGAGATTGCTGCCTGTAGCGTCAATGTACCAGTATATCTGACTTTGAGCTGAAGCCGTCATAATAAACGAAGCAGGTCCGCAGTGACTTTGGTTGAATGCAACAGGAGGTTCAGCACCTACAAGAATCATGTTGTTGTATGTCAGTTGATCATTTCCACAGATTCCTGCATCAGCTGTGAGGCTGACTGTATACAATCCTAAAGATGTATACTCATGTACCGGATTTTCAAGTGTTGAAGAGCTTCCGTCACCGAAGTTCCAGGTAAAGGAGGCTGCATTTGAGCTGTTGTTGTTAAACAGAACTGTTGCAGGAGTATTGCAGAACTCAGTCAGTGAGGCAGAAAAATCGACAAATAAAGGCAAATCCTGTGCAGTGAAAAATTTTGTTAAAGTGTCATTCATTAAATTTCCGTCAATACTTCCGTTTGGATTGGTGCTGTATACCATCAGTTGGTGATTTCCAGAAGTGAGTAAATATGCAGGCAGCAAAATGTGAGCAGTATCCATTGTTGTCAGATTTCCAGTCCAGGAGATTTGCTGTATTGCTCCGCTGTTCCACTTGTAGTTCAGTGTAAGCTGTGTCAGATTGTTGATGCCTTTGTTTCTGATGACAACTTCAGGCTGAATATTCACATTAACACAGGTGTATGAATCTTCAATATTAGCAATTTGCAAGACCTGAGCATCAACAGGGACTGAGATTTCGTCAATTTCAATGCTCTGAATATGTGGAGCACGGTTCTGTTTTGTCCCGACAATCAAGGCCATTCCAGTGTTGGTAAGTGTTTGGAACTGAAGCGTGACAGAGTTGTTCGGGCCGCTGAATTTTGAATCGAGCAATAAGTTATTCAGAGAAAGTGCAACAAGCGTATATGGTTCGCACTGTACAACAAGAGACTGATCTCCAACCATTAGCGGAACATTGTATGACATGACCAGCGGGTCAGGATTCCAGAGATAATTCATAACAGAAGGATCTCCCATCAGGTGGTAGATTTCCCAGTAATATTTTTTTAATGAAGATGTACTCGCCTGAACCGCAGTGTTTCCGGCATAATTCATCTGTCCATTGGTTACAAACCAATCGGAATAGGGTTCTCCGTGATCATGAAATAATTTATCATATGCGCCCAATCCTGTTCCTGCATAGGTTGGGTTTGCTGAGATGCTTGAGGTATAACCGACACCCCAGTAAAAATCTTCATTCCAGTATGTACTGTTTGATCCTCCCAGATATCCAACAGCTCCTTTGTCAGCAACTCTCAGCAATGCTTCACCGAAGCATTCGGAATCATTGAATTTGTTTGAAAGGCAGCAATTTCCCACCATCAGTCCGTATTTGTTTATATTGGTCATTAAAGGCACATGAGATGTTGTGAAACTTGGATCCCCCCATCCTGCTGAATTGCAGTGTGCAGTGTAATTTGCATATCCGGCACCTGCACTGACTTTGGCTCTCACATCTGCATCAACCCATGACTCACTACTCAGTGGATACAAATACGTGTGAGAATAAATTCCATTGGCTGAATTGAAATAATTATTATTACCATAATTGATCTGTCCGTTTCCGTGCGTGATTGCATACGTGCCATCGACTCCTGAAACCATCACCACAGTATCCATATAGGTTGTTGATGGCAGTGTGAACTTTTCATATTTGAGTGTTTTGTTGATCTGTGGCATCAGCTGTGCAATTGATGTTGCCGAAAATCTTCCGTAATAGAGCTCCGGAATAAAATCTGTTCCACCATCATATTCAGCATAATACAAATCGGTTGGATGAGAGCCGGCAGTACCTGAAAAAACCGGTATTTGAGCCACATCTCCCACAAACAGCACAAATGTTGGCGCGGGATCTGTCGGAGTCCCTGCATTATATAAGCCCTGCAGATATGCTTTAATGGATGTGGTCGTTGTTCCAACAGCAGGGTTGTTTGTATAGGCTTCAACCACGTGAAACCCTTTCTGAGTTTTCCATTGCACAAACTTCTGAAGTGAATCCTGAAACATGGGGTCAGAAACAATCACATATTTGATTGGATATTGTGAAATCAGATCCTTGTTTGCAGGTGGAATAAAATTGGGCAATTTATGATACAGAGAACTGAACATCGGACTGTATACTCTCGATTTTTCTTCGAGATATTCAGAATAGGATGGAGTTGCATATTCAACAGAAAACTCAATGTTGTTGAAAATCATCAGCTGATTGGTAACAGGATTGTATCTGACCGGATCAATAATCAGCTGAGCAATCCCGGCACCGCGAGCCTTTCCCTGATACTCAATACTTGCAATGGGTCCCTGAGTAAAATCATTCACAAGATATGCAGCTTCATTGAAAACAAATTCAATGTCATCCGGGTCAGTACTCTTGGAGTAAGATGGCTGAGCAGGAATGATGCGTTCATAGACAGCATAGTCAGCAAGGTTAATAATTTGAGTATCAAATTTGAGAATTTTGATATTCACAGAGGCATTTCCGGGAATTTCAACCAACTTCGAATAAACAGGGATTGAGGGGTTTCCGTCATTGTATCTGAAAGTGAAATCAGGAATATGCATTTCAGCAAAAATGCCAAGAGGGGTTCTGACCTGATGAAACTCCAGTTCAGTAAAAGAAAAAGTCGACTCAAAAGTCAGACCTGTGTTTTGCGAAATGGTGAATTCGCTGCGCTCTGCCTGTAAATTAATGTGTTGCTGCGCATTGGTAAGGGTAAAGGATATGATAAGGAGAGCCGTAATTAGGAAATTTTTCATGAATTTTAATTTGCGTGTAAAAGTAATAAAATTCGATTATACAAGATTCATTCATATGCTCATCATACGATGGAATATTTCAGATGATGCAATAACAAAACATTTATACAATAAAAACTGGTTTTCAGTAAAAGATAATAATTGAAAAAAAAATCAGGTCTTGAAAATCTTAAGGTTTGTGAATTTGAACATGTATTGTTGAATTGTTTTCTGATAAAGACATGTCAGTTGCATCAACGATTCCATCTCCGTTTAGATCCTGGCCTACATATCCAGACAAAAGTAAAGTACTTGCATTATCAATTTCCATTAAATCAGTACCATCAACAATACCATCCTGATTTGGATCACCGGAAAAAACAGCGTAATATCCATCTGAAACAGCTTTCAGGTTTTGACCATAAGCCTGTACAGAATTGTTGGTAAAACTATATGTCACTGTTCCACTGCCTGTGAATGAAATTGGTGAGCTACTCCAGGTTTCAATGCTGTTACGATGTTTAATGACGATGTAATATGATTCCTGAAATGAAACCGGGATATCATTCAAAACAGCGAGTCCATTAATCTCGAGCATAACGTTCGTATTTTGGTAGTGCATGATATTTGTCTGGACTGCATCGTAGAGTTCAATGGTAACTACATCTGCAATATTGTTTGAAAATTGAGATCCTGAATTATTTTGAGCAGGGAGCATCATTCCCGAACCTGAATAAAGTCCTTCAAGTAGTACATTTATGTGAAGTTCTTTAGTAGAAGTTTCAAAAGTGACAGGACCTGACCAGTTGCTCTCATCTCCGGGACTACAGACAGCTCTGACATAAAAGTCGTATGTGGAGTTTGGAGTCAGGCCAGAAATCGAGTAAGGGTTTTCAGTAACCTGAACTGTTGGTGTTCCTGTTGGTGTAAATCCACTGATTCCGACCTCCACATCCCAGGTGTTGGCAATTCCTGTTTCTGTCCAGCTCAAAACAGCTTCTGTAGCAGAAGTTGTGTTTGCTGTTAACGCAACAGGGTCTGAGCATGGTTGTGCAAGTTCAGTCACAACAAGATCATCGATAAACATATTGTTCCCATAGGCACTGCTTCCCTCAAATAAGATGTATGATAATCCTGATGTCCCCGTGGGTAAATTAAATGTATACTGATACCATCCATTGGTGCTTTCCTGAGGTGATAATGTTGTAGAACGGTTTATTGTTCCCATCAGGGTGGCTCCGATCAAATTGTTTGAATTGTTCACATACACATTGACAAGGTCAGCATTCGAAGGATAACCATTGTCACGGTACATCCAGAAAGAAACTTCAAACTGATCATGTGTAAACTCAAGAGTTGGAGTAATTAAGATACCTTGTGTACCTGAATAATATGAATAGGAGTTATAACGGGCCATTCCACTTCCGCTATGTGGAGTGCATGAAGGACTTGAGCCGTTTGTTTGTCTGTCCCATGTTCCTGGTGAACTGCTGCCTGTAGTCTGGATATTGGTCCAGCATGCAGGGGCAAATATTGTACCGTCAAAACTTTCCTGAAATGGGAACGTTGAAATAATACCACATAAAGTCATGAAAGAAACAGGGCCGACCCAGTTACTCTCATCACCAATGCTGCATATAGCTCGAACATAGTAATCATATTCAGTATTCGGATTTAATCCTGTTAATTGATATGTGGGATTGTTGGTTATGGAAACGAGAGTTCCGTTGCCTGGTGAAAATCCGTCTATTCCCCATTCCAGTTCCCATGCTGTTGCTGTTCCACTTTCTGTCCAAATTATGTCAGCAGATGACTGAGTGATATTTTGTTCTATAAATCCAGAAGGAGGTAAACAGCTTGTTAAGGACATGACCTGAATTGTGTAATCTTCAGCTTCTCCATAAGTGGTTTGGTCACATCCTGTGGGAGCCTGTGAATATCGCATGGATACACGCATTCTTGTTGGTCCGTACAGAGCATTCAACGGTACGTTGATTGAAGAAGTAAGCGTACCAGTACCATTCGTTTGCCCAAGACTGTAAATCTCACCTGATTCAAAAACACAATTCTGGTTCCAGTCAATATATATATTGCAATACTCTGTATAACTTCCATTTACAGATATTGTTACAGAAGCATTATAGGATGATCCTGGTGAGACTTCGGTTGAAATTCCTGTAAAATCTGAATAGTTGGTAGAATTACTGTTGTTATTTATTGTATTAAATGTAACATTACTGATCCATTCGTCTGAAGTATTTGAAAAACTGGTTGTACAATAAGTGCAGCTTATTACATGAATGTAATTCGTTTTTACTATAACATCACTTCCAAAACCATTTGTTGCCGTCAGAGTGATTGTATATAAACCTGTTTGAGTGAAAGAGACTTGTGGGTTTTGAGAAGAACTGCTGGTTCCGTTCATATATGTAACATGAGCTGCCGGGTCAAAACTCCATGACCAGGATGTTGGTGTACAGTCAGACAAATCAGTGAATGTTACTGTTTCTCCTAAAATCGGTGTAAGATTATTTGCTGAAAAATCAGCAGCTGGTGGGACATTTCCAATTTGGATCATATTGGTGTACGTTTTCTGATCACTTCCACATATACCAGCATCTGCAATCAGTGTGACTGAAAATATTCCGTTACTAATGTATGTATGCGAAGGACTGTTATCAGTTGATGTTGTTCCGTCTCCAAAGTCCCATAAGTAAGTCAGTGCATTCTGACTTAAGTTTGTGAAATCAATTGTTGCAGGCAAATTGCAACTTGCTGTTGGATTTGCGCTGAAGTCAGATACAACTGGCAAACTTTGTGCTGTAGTCGAAAATAGTATTGTATCATTTGATGTGTTTCCGTCAATACTCCCGTTTGGATTGGTACTGTATACCATCAGTTGGTGATTTCCAGCAGTGAGTAAATATGCAGGCAGCAAAATGTGAGCAGTATCCATTGTTGTCAGATTTCCAGTCCAGGAGATTTGCTGTATTGCTCCGCTGTTCCACTTGTAGTTCAGTGTAAGCTGTGTCAGATTGTTGATGCCTTTGTTTCTGATGACAACTTCAGGCTGAATATTCACATTAACACAGGTGTATGAATCTTCAATATTAGCAATTTGCAAGACCTGAGCATCAACAGGGACTGAGATTTCGTCAATTTCAATGCTCTGAATATGTGGAGCACGGTTCTGTTTTGTCCCGACAATCAAGGCCATTCCAGTGTTGGTAAGTGTTTGGAACTGAAGCGTGACAGAGTTGTTCGGGCCGCTGAATTTTGAATCGAGCAATAAGTTATTCAGAGAAAGTGCAACAAGCGTATATGGTTCGCACTGTACAACAAGAGACTGATCTCCAACCATTAGCGGAACATTGTATGACATGACCAGCGGGTCAGGATTCCAGAGATAATTCATAACAGAAGGATCTCCCATCAGGTGGTAGATTTCCCAGTAATATTTTTTTAATGAAGATGTACTCGCCTGAACCGCAGTGTTTCCGGCATAATTCATCTGTCCATTGGTTACAAACCAATCGGAATAGGGTTCTCCGTGATCATGAAATAATTTATCATATGCGCCCAATCCTGTTCCTGCATAGGTTGGGTTTGCTGAGATGCTTGAGGTATAACCGACACCCCAGTAAAAATCTTCATTCCAGTATGTACTGTTTGATCCTCCCAGATATCCAACAGCTCCTTTGTCAGCAACTCTCAGCAATGCTTCACCGAAGCATTCGGAATCATTGAATTTGTTTGAAAGGCAGCAATTTCCCACCATCAGTCCGTATTTGTTTATATTGGTCATTAAAGGCACATGAGATGTTGTGAAACTTGGATCCCCCCATCCTGCTGAATTGCAGTGTGCAGTGTAATTTGCATATCCGGCACCTGCACTGACTTTGGCTCTCACATCTGCATCAACCCATGACTCACTACTCAGTGGATACAAATACGTGTGAGAATAAATTCCATTGGCTGAATTGAAATAATTATTATTACCATAATTGATCTGTCCGTTTCCGTGCGTGATTGCATACGTGCCATCGACTCCTGAAACCATCACCACAGTATCCATATAGGTTGTTGATGGCAGTGTGAACTTTTCATATTTGAGTGTTTTGTTGATCTGTGGCATCAGCTGTGCAATTGATGTTGCCGAAAATCTTCCGTAATAGAGCTCCGGAATAAAATCTGTTCCACCATCATATTCAGCATAATACAAATCGGTTGGATGAGAGCCGGCAGTACCTGAAAAAACCGGTATTTGAGCCACATCTCCCACAAACAGCACAAATGTTGGCGCGGGATCTGTCGGAGTCCCTGCATTATATAAGCCCTGCAGATATGCTTTAATGGATGTGGTCGTTGTTCCAACAGCAGGGTTGTTTGTATAGGCTTCAACCACGTGAAACCCTTTCTGAGTTTTCCATTGCACAAACTTCTGAAGTGAATCCTGAAACATGGGGTCAGAAACAATCACATATTTGATTGGATATTGTGAAATCAGATCCTTGTTTGCAGGTGGAATAAAATTGGGCAATTTATGATACAGAGAACTGAACATCGGACTGTATACTCTCGATTTTTCTTCGAGATATTCAGAATAGGATGGAGTTGCATATTCAACAGAAAACTCAATGTTGTTGAAAATCATCAGCTGATTGGTAACAGGATTGTATCTGACCGGATCAATAATCAGCTGAGCAATCCCGGCACCGCGAGCCTTTCCCTGATACTCAATACTTGCAATGGGTCCCTGAGTAAAATCATTCACAAGATATGCAGCTTCATTGAAAACAAATTCAATGTCATCCGGGTCAGTACTCTTGGAGTAAGATGGCTGAGCAGGAATGATGCGTTCATAGACAGCATAGTCAGCAAGGTTAATAATTTGAGTATCAAATTTGAGAATTTTGATATTCACAGAGGCATTTCCGGGAATTTCAACCAACTTCGAATAAACAGGGATTGAGGGGTTTCCGTCATTGTATCTGAAAGTGAAATCAGGAATATGCATTTCAGCAAAAATGCCAAGAGGGGTTCTGACCTGATGAAACTCCAGTTCAGTAAAAGAAAAAGTCGACTCAAAAGTCAGACCTGTGTTTTGCGAAATGGTGAATTCGCTGCGCTCTGCCTGTAAATTAATGTGTTGCTGCGCATTGGTAAAAAATGCTGAAATCAGAATCAGTACTAAAGGTAAAAATGTTTTCATTATCTTAGGGTTATGACTTGTAAAAGTATCTATTTTTTTATATATGTTGAATTTTTTTTCATTTAATTTCAGAAAGATGAACACATTTTTAATGAAGTTCATTAATTTTTTGTTTATTTTCAACACAAACATATAATTTTGCCACGACTTTCTGAATTCAATTTAATGCTTATGTACAAAATTTCAAAACATCCTATTCTGAATATTCCTGAACCAGAGAAAGTTCAGTTTTCTTTTAACGGAAATATTATTGAAGGTGAAAAAGGGTATACCATTGCGGCTGCACTTCATCAGGCGGGGTTTCCTGTTCATTCACACAGCCTGAAAAACAGAAACAGAAGTCTCGAATGTGGTATCGGAAAATGTGGAGCATGTGAGATGCTGGTCGATGGTCAGATTAAAAGAATTTGCATTACTCCGGTTGATGGAGTTAAAGAAGTTCGGGAAATTCCACAGAATTATACGCCTCCGGTGAAGGATTTAAATAATAAAACACCATTTACCGTTTATCATACACAGGTTGTTATCATTGGAGCTGGTCCTGCAGGACTTGCAGCCAGAGAAATTCTGAATCAAAACGGTGTTTCAAACATTGTTGTGGATGCCAATCAGGAAATTGGCGGACAGTTCAATATGCAGACACATCAGTTTTTCTTTTTCGAAAAAGAAAAAAAATATGGGGGCATGCGTGGATTTGAGATTTCTCAGACACTTGCCGGAGAAGATCATACGGGAATTTTTCTGAACTCAACAGTTTGGGATTTACTTGAAGGGAAACGTGTTGCTGTGAAAAATATTCAAACAGAAGAAATTTATTTCATTGATACTGAATATCTTGTTGTTGCAGCAGGAGCAGTGCCTTTTATGCCTGCATTTGAAAATGATGATCTGCCGGGTGTTTACACAGCGGCTGTTGTTCAGAAAATGATGAATACTGAACATACTTTACTTGGCAAGAATGTATTGACTATTGGAGCTGGTAACATCGGCTATCTTGTTTCATATCAATTGATGCAGGCCGGAGCAAATGTAAAGGCCATCATTGAAGCTCAAAACAAGGAAGGTGGTTTTCCGGTTCAGGCAAACAGGGTGAGAAGACTTGGAATTCCTGTGATGCTTTCCCATATTCTGGTTAAGGCCATTCCAAATGAAGATAATACCGGAATTCGTGGAGCTGTCATTGCCAGATGTGAAAACTTTCAGCCAGTATCAGGCACAGAACAACTGATTGAAGGGATTGACACAATAAACATCTGCACTGGTTTGGTATCTGATGATCAGTTGTTAATTAAAGGTAATGAAGTTTTCGGAAGAAATTGTTTTGGTGCTGGTGATGCGATTCGTATCGGGGAGGGGACAAGTGCTGTTTTGAGAGGAAAGCAGGTTGCCTTCGAAATAATTGAAGCGATTGGTAAAAGGTACGATTATGATGCTTTTCTCGAAGTATCCAAAGAATACATTGATTCTCAGCAGCATCCTGTGAGAGTAATTGACAGAGAGTTTCGCCCTGAAGAAAGCAGACTTGACAAACCCTTTGTTCTGATTGATTGCCTGTACGGCTTTGCATGCAATCCATGTGCTTTTGCCTGTCCTTACGGAGCAATTACAAAATCTTCCACAAGCACAGTTCCGATCATTGATTTTAATAAATGTATTGGCTGTATGCAGTGTGTTTACCAATGTCCAGGACTAGCCATTTTTGGGTATAATTTGCCGAAAGGGAAACTGTTTTTACCTGTTGAATATGAAGTTGATGAAAATATCGATGTTTACCTTGTTAACAACCAGGGGGAAAAGCTCGGTGAAGGTGTGATTGAAAAAGTTCTTAAGAAATCGAATAAAACAAATGTTGTTAGAGTTGCTGCAAAAGATGTATCCGGAACAGCATTAATGGATGTCAGAGGGTTTATTCCGAAAACGAAGTTTCCGGAGCCAGTGATAATGAACGATTACATTTCTGAAAAAGAATCACCGACCTATGTGTGTCACTGTGATGATGTTACATTTGATGAAATTGTTGAAACCATAGGCGATAGAAAATTCATATCCGTTGATGAGGTGAAACATACAACTAGACTGGGAATGGGTGCCTGCAGAGGCAAAAGATGTATCAAACGTCTGAAACAGGCAATTTCCCAAACAGGTATTGCTGTCGTTGGAGATGCTACCCCCAGGGCTCCATTGTCAAATCAGATATCGATGGTTGAAATGTATCCACGCAATGGATACGAAAAAATTGTTCCTTTTGTGAGTCAAGGAAAAATCAAACGAGTGCAGGTTCCTGTATTAATAGCAGGTGGTGGAATCGGTGGCAGTGCATTGTTCCGTTACTTTTCAGAAGAAGGGATGAAGCCTGTTATGATTAATTATGACAGAGGAGCTTCTTGGAGAAATATTGCCGGAGGACGTCCTGCTTTTAGTGTTCCTGAATTGTCTGATATTGCGGCTCATAATCTTGAAATTTTCAAGGAACTGCAGAAACTGAAAAATATTGATTACAAGCCCATTCGCTATGTCTCTTTTGCACATGACGATGCGACTTATAAAGCTCTTGAGGCTTCCATAGCATGGTCCGATGCAGAGATGATTGAATCACGTGATTTTCAAAAAGAGATTTCACCGTATTTTAACTCTGAACTGAAAACCTATCAGGCTGCATTGATCACCAAAAACTGCTGGCAGGCTACACCCGGGAAAACCATCGATCTGATCAGGCGCATGGGAATAGAGCTTGGAGGAAGTGTCATTGAAGATTGTAAAATGCTTGACATCAGCAAACAGGGTGAAAAATATATCGTATTAACTCTGAATCATGAAAGAGAATACGTTGAATATGAAACTCCTGTTTTTATTAACGCCCTGGGGCCATCTGCAGAAGTTTTTGCAAGGAAACTCGGAATTGAAACTGGCATCTATCCTGTAAAACATCAGGCTTTTATTACACGACGAATGCCAATGATCGGAAAAAAAGGAGATACACTTGATATGCTCATTGACAGAAGAAAATATAAGGGGTTTTCAGCTGTTTACGGGCAGCAACTTCAGGAAACAGGGCAAATTATCGGTTGTGCTTCTCCCGCAGTCGATCCGTCAGAAACAGACAAAAATCTGAAAATAAATTCACAACAATTTCTTGAAATTGTTTCTGAAATTATTGTTGACTGGATTCCACAATTATCATCTGTTGGGTTTCAGGCTGTGTGGTCAGGGTATTATGTTGAACCAAGATATATTATTGATCCGAAATTGGGGCTATTTATCGGATTACGTGGTCATGGTTTTATGCTTTCGCAATATCTTGCGAAAATGTATGTGAACAAAATTTCAGGGAAACCAGTTCCTGAATATTTTGAAAGATTAAGTCTGCATGGCGAAGGAATTAGCGAAACAGCATTTAAATAGTCGTTTTGACGAATGGAATATCATTCAATTATTGTTTGTCACTGATGAATCATTATGGTAAATTGATATCCAAGTGATTGTATTCAAAAAAAACAAATTTTAAACTCATTATAGCCTGTGTTGAAGTTCTTTGATGATGGAATGGTTTTCATGATATCATGATAATTATTCTTGTTTTAAGAATAAAGGAATGTTCGGGTTGATGTTTTATTCTAATTGAAAATACGTTAACTTTGTAACAAAAAAATAACCATGGAAAAACAGAGAATGGAAATTATTGAAACATGGCTGAGATCATCTGTAATCGACGGTGAAGATAAGAAGATAATTCAAGATTTAATGGTGCACAAACCCATAGAGCTGGAAGATGCTTTTTATACTGATCTTGAGTTTGGTACTGGAGGGCTTCGTGGTATCATGGGAATAGGTACAAACAGAATGAATAAATATACGGTTGGAATGGCCACACAGGGTCTTGCAAATTATTTACTGAAGCAATTTCCTGACAAAAAAATATCGGTTGTAATTGCTCGTGACTCAAGAAACAATTCTGGTTTTTTCACAGACGTCGCTGCTGGAGTGCTAACTGCCAACGGAATAAAAGTATTTTTATTTGATGATATCAGGCCAACTCCTGAACTTTCTTTTGCAGTTAGACAGCTCGGATGTCAGGCTGGAATTATGATGACTGCATCCCACAATCCTAAAGAATATAATGGGTATAAGGTTTATTGGGACGATGGTGGACAGCTTGTGCCTCCTCACGATGTTAATGTGATCACTGAAGTGAAAATGATCCAGTCTCCGGAAGAAGTTAAGTTTGTAAAAGATGATAATTTGATTGAACTTATTAATTCTGAATTTGATGAACTCTATTTTCAGAAACTGAAAACAGTCAGTCTCCGTCCTGATGTGATCCGTGAATGCAATACTTTAAAAATTGTATATTCACCTCTTCATGGAACTGGGTACAAAATACTTCCCGAAGCTTTAAGAAGATTCGGATTTGAAAATATCATTGAAGTAGATCCACAGAATATTCCCGACGGAAACTTTCCAACCGTGATTTCTCCAAATCCGGAAGAAAAGGCTGGTATGGAAATGTCTATCCTGAAAGCAGAAGAAACACAGGCCGATATTCTTATGGCAACTGATCCTGATGCAGACAGACTCGGCGTGGGAGTGAGACTCAGAAACGGACAGTATGAGTTGCTTAATGGAAACCAAACAGCAGCAATCCTGACATATTATATCCTTAAATCACGTGCACAACAGAACAATCTTGACGGAAAGCAGATGATCGTGAAAACGATTGTTACAACTGATCTTTTGTCAGAAATTGCTGATGCATACGGAGTGAAAACGTTTGAAGTTCTGACTGGCTTTAAATATATTGCCGAAATTATTGGCAAATACGAAGGTCAGCTTGAATATGTCTGTGGTGGTGAAGAGAGCTACGGTTTTCTTGCTGGTGATTTTATCAGAGACAAAGATGCTGTCATGACCGCTTGTCTAGTGGCAGAAGCAGCTGCATGGGCTATGGCTCAGCAAAAGAATCTTCTTGATATATTAATGGATATTTCACTGCAATTCGGACTGTACAGAGAAGGTCTTGTTTCCATTACCAAAAAAGGGATTTCTGGAATGCAGGAAATCACAGATATGATGGAAGAGTTCAGAAATAATATCCCGATGACACTTGCTGGTAAGACAATTATCAAATTTCTGGATTACAAACATCAATTATCAGTTCAACTTCTTACAGGTGAAAAAACATCTATTGATCTTCCGAAATCCAATGTAATCCAGTATGTTCTCGAAGATGGTTCGAAAATTACAATGCGCCCTTCAGGGACAGAGCCCAAGATTAAATTCTATTTCAGTGTGAAAGCAAAATTACAGGATGAAACTGAATATGACATCGTGTGCAGAGACCTCGATCATATGATTGATGTGTTGAAGAAAGAGTTGAAGCTTTGATGTGTCTTGCTGAGCTGATGATTGGAATATGAATATCATAAATGAAATAATGTCTTTTAAAGTAACTTTTTAATGAAGATCAAATCAATTTCAATTCTTACTTTGCTGATTGCTGCGATTTGCTCATGTAGCAAACCTGATGAAACACTTCCAGATTTTACAATTGACAAACCCCTGGAAAATTCACAATGGGCTGTCTTAGATACAATTCCCTATCAAATTACACTGAAATCTGTAAAACCAATTAAACAGGTAAAAGTACAGATTGTAAATACTTCACAATCTCCTGTTACTGCTCTTGAGATCTTTGAAATTACCGAAACCAGTTCAGTGCTGCAAGGACAGCATGTAATTAACAATTCACAGATCCCTTCAGGAATGTATTACTTCAGAGTTACTGCAATTGATTATGATAATTTCAGCGTGAACAGGTTTGTGAGAATTCATATATCTGAAATGCCATTGAGAAGTGAAGCAGTTTACATCTTGTCACATATCAGCAATAACCTGATGAACATATACCGGATTGATACGTTATCTGCATATCAGCAGGTTCTTTCAGTGAATACTGATTATTCTGCCTCTGATATTTGTTCCGCATTTGGTTATTTGTTTCTCTGCGGTCGATATACAGGTCCACTTGCAGCCTATGATCTGCGAAACGATCATCAGCTGGTTTGGAAGGAAGATGCACTTGTTAATCCTCCATTTCCCTGGTTCGAAGGGATGTCCTTTGATGGAAAATTTGTTGTTACAGGATATACTGACCGAAGAGTCAAAGGATTTAATCCTGATGGAACGACTGCTTTTGTTTTTCAACTTGAAGAATACCTTCCCAGAGTATTTCTCAGACATCATGATGCCTTCCAGCAAAAAGATTATTTAATTCTTGGTGCTGCACATAATATGGGTTTTTTGAATATGATCAGTGTCCATTTTGACAATTCCTATACCAATATGCAATACATTGTAACAAACTGGGAACTGATGAAAATGTTCAGTAAAAACAGAGACGAAGTTTTTATGTTTGGAAATCAGTCAGGGCAGGGGGTAATGAGAATATATAAACTGAGTGAGAATAACACATCCATATTGAAAATTTTGCCCACCGGTTCTGTATTTGATGTTGTCAGAGTCAGACCGGGGATTTTTATCATTTCTCATTCAGTCGGGCTGCTGATGTATAACGATACAGACAACAGCCTCACACCTTATGGTCCCTTTGCTGGAACAGGTCATCTTGCATATGATGAAACAACAGACAAAATTTTTTATGCGTTGAACAACACAATGAAAGTTATTGATTTTCTTTCTGTAAATACTGAAGAAGTGATCAATTTCCCTGATTCGATTACAAAAATTCACATTCTTTACAACAAACAATGAAACTGGATATTATTCAAACGCTTGATGGCTCAAATACTCTGTATTCAGAGAAATATCATGATCATTATCATTCAGTTCATGGAGCACTTGCTGAATCAATGCATATTTTTATAAAATGTGGATTAAATCAAATAATGTTACAACACAAAAAAATTCACATTCTTGAGGTTGGTTTTGGAACCGGACTGAATGCTTTGTGTACACTTGATCAGGCATATAAGTATGATCTTGAGATTGACTATGAAGCCGTAGAGCCCGAACCTGTTGATTTATCTTTTGTTTCAAGATTGCAATATCCTGAATTATTTACTGAAAGGAATTATCAGAATGAATTTCATGCCATGCATTGTGTACAAAAAAATGAAAAACATGATATAAATCAACATTTTAGATTCAAATTGATTGATTCAAAAATTCAGGATGTGAGTTTTCTCGATTCTGACTTTCATCTGGTCTATTTTGATCTCTTCAGACCCGATTTGAATGCTAATTTATGGAACAGCAATGTGTTTGCAAAAATATTTAATACTGTTAAAATGAATGGTATGTTAATAACTTATAGTTCAAGTGGAAGTGTTAGAAGAGCTATGAAAGATGCTGGTTTCAATGTTGAAAAAATTTCGGGTCCGGATGGAAAAAGAGAAATTTCAAAAGCAACAAAAAGAGTTTCTTTTACGTTGTAATTGGTTAAAATAAAATGACAAACATATAAATTTTTAAAGTTTAAAATGCAAAAGACTTTTGAAAAAATCGTTGTAAGAGTGTATGCAATCATTATTCATCAGGAGAGAATATTGCTTTCTGATGAATTCTGGTATGATACACCCATGACAAAATTTCCAGGTGGTGGTCTTGAACCAGGAGAAGGTATTTCGGATTGCCTGAAAAGAGAGATTTTTGAAGAATTAGGTGTTATGATTGTGAAAATGGATCACTTATATACCAGCGACAGTCTTATTGTTTCTGACTTCATCCCATCCACTCAGGTTATCCCTGTTTATTATGAAGTAAAGCTGAAAGATTATGATCAACTTAAAGTTTCTGATTACAGATATGATTTTAAACCACTTGAAAATGGCGCTATCAGTTTGAGATGGATGGAAATTGAATTATTGGATGAATCCGAACTCACTTTCAGTGGTGATAAAGAAGCATTTGTAATATTAAAGAAAAAGTTACAAGGTAACACAAAAAAGTATTGATTGTATTCTCGGAATGAAGGATAGAAAGAAAAGAACTTTAAAAAAAAATACTGAACTTTATAATTATTATTATAAAAAATCAGGATTTTACAAAACTCTCTTGAAAAGTGTTTTGAAGTTGTCGTTTGGTGTGGTTTTGTTCGTTGCAGCATTTGTGTTAGTTACAAATTTTCTTATTGATGATCTTGAAGGAACGTTTATTTCAGTTGTTGAATCTGTTCCGTTCTGGATGGTTTATGTGATGTTTTTTTTATCTGATTCAGTCTTGTTGAGCATTGTGCCTCCTGATTTATTTATCTTATGGGCAGACAGTTTTAATCATAAGTTTTTGATTTTATTTTTTTTGGGACTCGTTTCCTATGGAGCTGGACTTTTTTCTTATTTTATTGGTTTGAAAATTTCAAATATCCCGGTTGTAAACAAATGGTTGAAAAATAAATTTGCCACACTTGTGAAATCAGTACATAAATGGGGTGGAGCATTTGTAATTGTAGCTGCAGTCCTGCCTGTTCCATGGTCTCCGGCACTTATTGTAACCGGAATGATGAGGTATTCATTTGTAAACTTATCACTTGTAGCCCTTACACGTTTTATCCGTTTTTATATTTATGGGTTAATATTATTTAATGCCATTGACATTTTTTAGGATTCTTGGTATATTGCTATCGATTCTGATTTAAGTAACATAAGTTTGCATTCATTTTGTTTTGCCAACAATTCATGAATAATGGCCAAAATCGTTATTCTGATATTTAAATAAATGAAAATATACAATAAGAGGTTGAAATTTTAAGATGGCTTATTATAATATTGTATAAGTTTAAAATTTTGTTGTTATGATGGTTTTAAAAAATACTTAAAACGCAATAAATTGCAGTTTAAGATATTTTTTTTATTTTTTTAACACAATTTATTTGCATTTTAATGAAAATTGTTATTACTTTTGTACAAAGATTAATTTGTTAATTATAATTATTTACCCCCTAAACTATGTGCCTATGAGAAAATCACCATTTTATTAACTACGATCTTAGCCTATCATATACTGGCAAAAACCATTAGATTGTCGTAATTAATTCGTTTTTTTGAGTCTCACAATATGATTCAAATCAACATTATGTATTAAATGTTTTATTTAAATCAAACACTATGAACAAAATTTTAAATTTTTTAACAAGGAGCGTAGTAGCCGTGCTTTTTGTGTTTCTGCTTTGTTGTCAGAACACATCTTTGAATGCACAGGTTATTATTGACGGTGATCCCTCCGAATGGGGAAGTATTGCTGTCACAGGACAACCTAGTCATGTGTATCAGGCTGATCCCTTTGGAAACGGGGTGGTCGATAATACATTTACTCAAGGCTCCAAAGACTTTATGCTTGCTTCAGACCTGACATGGGAATGGGGGCAAGTTAAGGGTAAAAATGATATCTGCAATGGAGCAGCTGTCATTATTGGAGACACACTTTATTTTGCCGGTGACAGAGCAAAGGTTCAGGGTGATGCTCAAATCGGATTCTGGTTATTACTCAACGGAACCGGCCCAATGGACATTCTCCCAGGTCAAAATGCGGCAAACTTTTTTCCGGAACATGCTATCGGTGATATTCTTATCCTGGCTGATTTTACAGGAGGAGGAAGATATGCTAATGTTTCCGTCTTCGAGTGGGTTGGTGTTGGCAACGGAACTGTCGGCAGCAATCTTTCGCTGATGCCTGTCATAACAACTGCTACTGTAGCCGAAAACAATCATTCTACGTATGTAGTTCCTTCTGGATGGACATACCCTTATTTGTCATTTCCGATCAACGCCTTTTATGAAGGAAAAGTTCACATTGGAAATTTCACTGAACTTGATCTGTGTAAAGCTTCATTTATGCTTGAAACCAGATCATCACAATCAATTACAGCTTCATTGGATGATTTTGTAGGTGCATCATTTGGATTTACTCCGGATCCTCCTGAGTTTGTTGTATCAACCTGTGGTTGCATGAATATCCTTGATTCAATTCCTCAAAACTCTACCATTATTTGGTATGCTGATTCAATGTTGCAATCACCAGTGGAAACAGGTCCTGTTTATTGTCCTCAGGGATTACAGCCAGGATACTATACTTTTTGGGTACTTGTAAAAGAAGGCGAATGTGCCAGTGCTCCTGCGCCAATTTATCTGACATTGAGCCCTCTTCCTGTTCTGTCACTTGATGCTACAAATCCTGATTGTTACAATGAAACCGGAACAATTACTGCATCTGTAACAGCTGGAACTCCTCCCTTTACATTCACACTTGATCCTGGTAATATTTCCAACTCAACTGGAGTATTTACAGGTTTAAATGCAGGCACATACACAGTGACTGTGACTGACTCAAATTTATGTACTGCAACCGAAACAGCAACAATTGTTGTTCCTCCCTATAATCCTGTTGTAATAAATTGCCCTCCGGATGTATCACTTTTAGCTTGTGATTATTATACTCAAGTTGAAATTGATTCATTATTTAATGACTGGATCAACGCATTTTCTTTTACTGGAGGTACAAGTCCTGTTTTAACAATGAATCCTGCACAGCCACTTCCTCCAAATTATTGCGGTGGTTCAGTAACCGTTACCTGGACAATTACTGATATTTGTGATCCTTATATTACATCATGCACAAGAACTTTTGAAGTGATATCGCCTGATCCTGTTATTGTTACACCAATTAATGATATGACATCCAATGCATGTGAATATCCTGATCAGGCTTCAGCAGATGCAGCATTTTTAAATTGGTTAAATGGGTTCAGTGTTTCTGGTGGTTGTGATCCTCAGTTTACGATGGATTCTCCAATGGCCTCTTCTAAAAGTGTAACCAAACCGGGAATTGACAATGTAAATGGAAAGATGGTATCTGTTGTTGCTCCTCCAAGTTGTGGTGGTAGTGTTACAGTAACCTGGACAGTTACGGATCATTGTTTCCAACCAGTTACATACTCAGCAACATTTGAGATTACACCTCCACCACCTATCACATACAACTTCCCGATGGACATGACAGCAGACGATTGCCAGA
>CAYMAZ010000017.1:27181-63961 GCA_964388575.1 uncultured Bacteroidales bacterium
ACAGACTACTGTTTGGCAAGCCCGATTACCGGCAGTGCAACCTTTACAGTACCAGATGCACCTGCTATTTATCTGAATTGCCCTGTTGCTGCTATTGAGCCTGCTGGTCAGGGTCAGGTTGCGATAGATGCATTGTTCAATACATGGCTTAACAGTGTTACATATGGAGGCGGATGCAGTCCACAGTTGAGTGTTAGCTCATACACTATACCCGATGCTTGCGGTGGAAGTGTTACTGTAACATGGATTTTAGCTGATTTGTGTGATACGTTGACATGCAGCTCTACATTTACTGTGGAACAAGGTGCTTCACTTGGCGACTTTGTATGGAATGATTTAAATCATAATGGCATACAAGATCCGGGTGAACCGGGAATACCTGGTGTTACTGTAACATTATCAGGACCTGTATATCAGATGACAATAACAGATGCCAATGGATATTATCTATTTGACTGTCTGCCAGCAGGCATGTATGATGTCATATTTGATTCTCCGGGTAGTACATATCTGCCTTCTCCTCCCAATCAGGGTATTGATGACGCTATCGACAGCGATCCGATCGGGGGAATTGTGACAGGTGTTGTATTATCAGTGGGAGAAAACAATTATACAATTGATGCTGGATTCTATGAACAACTCGCTTATTGTTCATTAACTCAGGGTGGGTTTGGAAACAGTGGTGGTAATTATTGCGGACAGGGAACATATCAGCTCATTGACTCATTATTAATGGCTCATAATGGCATGATACTCGGATTGCCGGCAAATAATAACACATTCACTATTCCTTCTACCGGTGCACATTGTGTAATAAACATTCTGCCCGGAGGATCGACAAAAACTGCATTATCAGGTAACTATGGATGCGGTAATTTCGGAACATTGTTAAATGCACAAGGAAGATTGAAAAATGCTCTTCTTGCACAAACAATTGTACTGCAGCTCAATGTTTGGTGGAGAGATAATCTCGGAAGTGTTGAATTTACAAGCCCCACTTTCTTTACTGTTTCTTCATCTGCATGTGATTATCCGTATGCTGTTCCCGGAGTTGATACGACATATTATACTATCCCATCTGCTGTATATTCAGCTCTTGGTCCCAATCCGACAGTACAGGATATTCTTGATCTGGCTAACAATGGTTTAGGTGGAGCATCTGTAATCCCTTCACTGAAAGATATCCACGAAGCAGTTGACCTGATTAACAATGCATTTGATGAATGCAGGTTTATTTATTTCAACAATGGTCCAAGTATAGCAATATATTCTGAACCTGCTGATTTTGGTCTTGTTAATGATGAAATTGAAGTATCTGTATATCCAAATCCATTTGATAAGGAAACAGAAATACATTTCAAATCATCTCAGGATTCACAAGCAGTTGTTGAAATCTATAATATTCTGGGTGTAAAAATTGCTGAATTATTCAACGATGAAGTTGAAGCTAACAAGGCATACACCGTTAGATATGAACCTACAAATGATGTTGACAGTCAGGTACTGATTTGCATCATTCGTACATCAAATGGCAAATCTGAAAAACGCATCGTTCGTTTACGTTAACGAAAGATATGTTTAATTGAACAAAAGAGTCGTCCCCGAGGGGGCGACTCTTTTTATTATATAACTGCATCTATATATTATTTTTCAAACTCAAAGATTTTGGTCAGCGCTTATTTATGTTCATAATCTTGGACATTATGAACATTGAGACACAGATTTATATGCAAACTTAATGTTATACAATTATTGATAATAAATGAACTTTTTTTAACAGCAATCAAAGTTGTATCAAGTGTCACAACAATTCCAGAGTCGAACAAGTAGCGAAGTGCTTTTTCAAAATTTATTTATGAGATCGTATAAGTTTATACAATAATAATTGCAATATGCATATAATCAAACAAATACAATTTTGGCATAATATTGGAATTTTATAGATAATTCAAAACTAATTGGAGGACCAAGCCATGAAAACACGTCTTATTTTTGTATTCTTTCTGCTTCTGGCTCTGAATCTTGTGCTCTTTGCAAAGCCGGCAGAACTGGACATCAGAATGTTTGACAATTCAAATTTTATCGTCTTTATTGACAATTATCCCTTTGATGAAGGTCGTCATGCTTATCATATAAGGAATCTGTCACATGGTCACCATAATATTGAAGTATACAGACTCACCAACAATAGATATAATCCACATGCTCCGGCAGTAACAAAACTGTTTTACAGCGGAAGAATTTTTCTACAGGGTGGATATCTTACATTTGCTGAAATTGACAGACGCGGAAGACTGAATATGATCAGGAAAGTTAAACTGTATCATTCTTCACATGGAAATTTCGGAAATGGTTATTGGAATAATGGCTATTCCGGAGGAAACTTTGGTCATGGTGATTATAATAATGTATATGGAATGGATCCGCAATCTTTTTCAGAATTGAAGAATACAATTGTCAGAACATCATTTGATAACAATAAACTTGATCTCGCAAAATACGCCGCCTCACGGAACAGAATGACCTCAGCTCAGGTAGCCGAAATTACAAGACTTCTCACTTTTGAATCAAATAAACTGGATTTTGCAAAATATGCATATTCTTTTGTTGCTGACCCGGGCTCATATTTTGTAGTTGCAAACGCATTCTCTTTCAGCAGCAGCAAACGCGAATTGTTCGATTATATCGGAGGCTCAGCATACTGATATGATTACTCAGTTTGTGTGCTGCGGTCCCGCCCAACATAGCGGGACTTTTTCTTTTTTATAGCTTCACGAATTACGAATTTTAGTCTGTAGGTAATGGTTTGTGGAGGTTGGTTTGGTCTGTGGTCAATGGTATTTGGAAAACTTCATTTATCTGATTTGACCACCAGAACACTCGGCTAACTGGCTACTCATCGCATTTTCTCATTTTCCTGACTTCTCATCTTCGCAAAAACTTCTCGCGAATTACGAATCCAGGGTGCACGTTTTTTTAACCACGGAGGGCACAAAGAGTTTGCACAGAGCACACAGAATGAAGTTGCTTAGAAGAATGCATCCAGTGGCTGGACCACTTTGGAACTTGACTACTTAACCACTTGACGACAATTCTCCAAATTTCCTAATTTTGCACAATGTACTGGAATTCCATAAAATACGACGAACCATTATTCCGGCCGCCAGCCGAAGCCCGTTCTGCCATTGTTCAGGCCACAATCGGTTGCTCATGGAACAAATGTGCCTTTTGCGAGATGTACACTTCAAAACAATTCAGAGTAAGAAATTTTGAAGAAGTGAAAAATGATATTCAACTGCTCGGACAGATATATGCTGGTTTTCGTCGTGTGTTCATTGCTGACGGAAATGCTTTTATTCTATCAGCAAACCAACTTTTACCGCTATTGAAGGAAATCAATGTTCATTTTCCCCGTTTGCAGCGAATTTCAAGCTATGCATTGCCAAAAGATATTTTGCAGAAAACATTTGAAGAATTATTACAACTTAGACATAAAGGATTGAGGCTGCTGTATATTGGTATCGAAACGGGAGATGATGAATTACTTCAGCTTATCGAAAAGGGAGAAACCTATGATTCAATATTGCGGGGTATCACCATGGCTCATGATGCCGGTATTGACACATCAATCATGATCATAAACGGATTGGGAGGAAAAAAGTACAGCCTTCAACATGCTTTGAAATCGGCACAAATTATAAGTGAGCTGAATCCAAAATATCTTTCAACCCTTACATTGAGCATGCCCTATGGTCAACAGCATTATGAAACACGGTTCAAGGGAGAATATATTCAGCAAACGTGGAAGGAATTGTTTGAGGAATTGCATGTGTTTATAGAACACCTGAATGTTGAGAAAGTGATTTACCGAAGCAATCATGTATCAAATATGCTTGCACTGGAAGGAACACTGAGCAAGGACAAGAATAAATTGCTGAGAAATCTGGAATATGAAATTCAGCATGTACCTGAAGATGCAAAACCAGAGCCGAGGCATAGTTTGTGATTAATAGTAAGGGACTCTGTACCTTTTTTTCACACTGTGAATTGGGGTTACAAATATTTCGGGGCTCTGCCACTTACTTTAACCCATATAGAGAATGCTTATCTGCTGAATAATTGAATGGGTGCTGCCCCTCCACAGGGGATGATGTTCTTAACAGTTTGTAGTATAAATACTAAGACCAGGTGCAGTGCAACGTTCAATTAATTAAATAATACATTCTTATAAAAACATTTATTAATAAAAATAAATTTCACATAACTTTGCCATTCTTCCTTAAATGACAAAGATGAATTACGAAGAAATCGTTAGCTGGATATTTGAAAAACTCCCCATGTATCAGCGCATTGGCGCACCCGCATACAAAGCAGATCTGAAAAACACAATGATGCTCATGCAGATGATCGATAATCCCCATCAGGACTTAAAATGTATTCATGTTGCAGGCACAAATGGCAAAGGCTCCGTTTCACATATGCTTGCGTCCATTCTCCAGGAAGCCGGATACAAAACAGGTCTCTACACTTCACCCCATTTGTTTGATTATCGTGAACGGATGAAAATTAACGGACAGATGATCCCGAAAGCATTTGTTTCGCAATTTATAAGGAAATACAAAGAACAAATTGAATCCATAGAACCTTCTTTTTTTGAAATCAGTGCAGCTCTGGCATTCAGCTGGTTCAGACAAGAAAAAACAGAAATTGCAGTTATTGAAACAGGCATGGGCGGAAGGCTTGATTCTACAAATATTATTACACCAATTCTTTCTGTCATTACAAATATTGGTCTTGATCATACGATGTTTCTTGGTGATTCACATGAAAAAATTGCCACAGAAAAAGCAGGCATTATAAAACCAGGAGTTCCTGTTGTTATTGGTGAAACAGATGCTAGAACAATGCATGTTTTTAAACGTGTTGCACATGAACAGAATTCAATGCTGAAATTTGCCGATAAATTTCTATATTTGATGCGAGATCATTCAAGGAATAATTCTTTATGCGGTGTGGTCATGAGAAAAGGTAATGGATATATTAAAAATCTTTGTTGTCCATTATTTGGTGAGTACCAACAAAAAAACATACTTACTGTTACTGAATCTTTTAGGGTATTGAGAAAAATTGGTTATAGGCTGAAAAAAAAGCATTTCAGATCGGGACTGAAAAATGTGATCGAAAACACTTCTCTCATTGGCAGATGGGAAGTAATCGAGAATTCCCCGCGGATCATCTGCGATGTAGCTCATAATAACGAAGGATTGAAATTGGTTTTCAGACAACTGGAATCACTGTCATACTGGAAATTGCATATAGTCTTTGGTGTCAATAATGATAAGAACCTGATGGAATTATTTTCAATCCTTCCGGTCAATGCAGAATATTATTTTTGCAGTGCAAATGTCCCAAGGGCAATGGATGCCATGCAACTGTCCGATGCAGCAAATGAAAGAGGTTTCAGTAAACAGGTGTTTAATACTGTCGCTGAAGCCTTCAAAGCTGCCCTCAAACATGCTGACCCAAAGGAAGATCTTGTTTTTGCAGGAGGCAGTACATTTGTCGTGGCTGAAATTCCGTTACTGAAGAAAAAATATGCTGAATACTATGACTGATCAGGCTTCTCTTTTTGTTTCAGAACTCAGACGGAATTTCAGGGGTGAAATCTTTGATGATAATCTTCACATCCTGATGTATTCCACAGATGCTTCGGCATACAAGGAAAAACCACTTGCCGTTTGTTATCCAGTTGATAAAGAAGATATCAGGCAATTGATTCTGCTTGCATCAAAACATGAAATATCGCTTATTCCGCGGACTGCCGGTACCTCCCTGGCAGGACAAGTTGTCGGGAACGGAGTTGTTGTTGATGTCTCAAAAAATTTTACAAAAGTCCTGTCAGTTGATCCCGCAAAAAGACAGGTGACTGTTGAGCCCGGCGTCATCCTTGATGAACTCAATATGGAGATGAGAAAGTACGGCCTCTTTTTCGGGCCGGAAACATCAACGGGTAACAGGTGCATGATCGGAGGAATGATCGGAAATAATTCATGTGGTGCACATTCTCTTATATACGGAAGCACCCGCGATCATCTCATTTCGGTTGAAGCGATCCTCAGTGACGGGAGTGATGTGACTTTCTCAGAACTGTCGCTTACTGAATTTTATGAAAAATGTACCCTTACAAATTTTGAAGGAGAAATTTACAGGCACATTAGGGACAGGCTCTCTGATCTTGAGATTCAGCAAAACATCAGGAATGAATATCCTGATCCCGAAATCAAAAGAAGAAATACAGGATATGCAGTAGATTTGTTGCTTGAAACCGAACCCTTCGCAGGTAATTCTGTAAGGTTCAATATGGCGAAGCTCATTGCAGGTTCCGAAGGCACACTGGCGTTTATTACATCTGCAACACTGAATCTTGTTGAACTTCCACCACCGGTTATGAATCTTGTTTGCATTCATCTCAATTCCGTGGAAGAATCACTTCTTGCAAATCTGATTGCACTTAAACACAATCCTGCTTCTGTTGAGCTGATGGACGGAAAAATTCTGAACCTGACCAGGGAAAATCCAACACAGAACAAGAACCGTTTCTTTGTTCAAGGCAATCCGGGGGCAATCCTCATTGCAGAGTTGAATGGTAATTCCAGGGAAGAACTTGAACTGAGAGCTAATGCAATGATTTGTGAATTAAAAACTGCAAATCTTGGTTATCATTTTCCTGTTGTATGGGGTGCAGATATGAAGAAGGTATGGGATCTGCGCAAAGCTGGACTTGGTGTTTTATCCAATATGCCGGGTGATGCAAAACCTGTTCCGGTTATCGAGGATACAGCTATCAGTCCGGCAAAACTGCCCGAATACATAACGGAGTTTATTCAACTTCTTAATAAACATAATCTAGATTGTATTTATTATGCTCATATTGGCACAGGAGAGTTGCATCTGCGCCCTGTTTTAAATCTGAAAGATCCGAAAGATGTTGAGCTTTTCAGAACGATTGCCTATGAAACAGCATTGTTGGTGAAGAAATACGGTGGCAGTCTTAGCGGTGAACATGGTGACGGCCGTTTGCGAGGTGAATTTATTCCATTGATGATCGGAGATGAGAATTATAAACTCATCAGTGAATTGAAGCAGATCTGGGATCCAAATGGCGTCTTCAACCGCAGAAAAATTATTGACACGCCGCCCATGAACACGTCTTTACGTTATGAGCCGGGTGTGAAGTCCAGAACATTTGAAACTATTTTTGATTTTTCTCAGGATGGAGACATCCTCCGTTCGGTTGAAAAATGCAACGGCTCTGCTGACTGCCGGCGCACACATCTCAGCGGGGGAACAATGTGTCCAAGCTATATGGGGACATTAAATGAAAAACATTCCACAAGAGCAAGAGCTAACATTCTCAGGGAATTTCTGACCAATTCTCCCAAAAAAAATCCCTTTGATCATAAAGAAATTTTTGAAGTACTTGATTTATGCCTTTCTTGCAAAGCCTGTAAATCAGAATGTCCTTCCAATGTGGATATGACAAAATACAAGACTGAATTTTTGCAACATTGGCATGATACACACCATGTACCGCTTCGCACAAAAGCTATAGCCCATATAGACAAACTCAACAGACTGGGTATGGCAGCACCAAACATATATAATGCGCTGATGAGCACAAAACTGATAGGGGGTATGGTTCAGAGAATGATTGGCTTTTCAGTTAAAAGATCTTTTCCAAAATTGCCGATTAAAACATTACGCTCACAAGCATCTGCATATCTGAAAAAAAACAATCCAGATAAGGAAAAGGCGAGGGGAGAACTTGTGCTGTTCATTGATGAATTCAGCAATTACCAGGATGCACATATCGGCATGGATGCGATACAGGTATTGACCAGACTCAACTATCATGTTCATATTGTGAGACATGATGTAAGTGGACGGACATATCTTTCGAAAGGTTTTTTGAGAAGAGCAAAAAAAATTGCAGTAAACAACATCAATATATTCAGTAAGGTTGTAAATGAACACTGCCCTTTAGTTGGTATTGAACCTTCTTCAATTCTGGGCTTCCGTGACGAATATATCAGTCTCAGTACGGAGGCCTTGAAACCAATTGCCCTTCGCCTATCTGCACAGTCATTTCTTTTTGAGGAATTCATTATGCGTGAAGTTGATGCAGGTCGCATCACAAGTGCAGATTTTAATACCAAAGCTGCTCAGATTAAAATGCATGGACATTGTCATCAGAAAGCCCTTGCTGACACTTCTTTGTTGAAACGGATGCTTGAATTACCTGTAAATTATACTGTCACCGAAATTAAATCAGGGTGCTGCGGTATGGCTGGTGCTTTCGGTTATGAAAAGGAACACTACGATGTTTCAATGAAAATCGGTGAACTTGTTCTGTTTCCCGAAATCAGAGATACAGATGAAAATATTTCGATTGTTGCTCCTGGTACAAGTTGCAGGGAGCAGATTAAGGACGGGACTGGCAGAAAAGTTTACCATCCTGCTGAGATATTGCTGGAAGCTCTCATCAGGGAATGATCTTTTTATGGCTTAATTCTTGTTGAAAATAGCATTTCCAAAGTTAATATCTACATGAAAAAAATTATTCAACGTTCATTGGCATATTTCCTTTCCTTTATTGGACTTATGATCGGTTTTACTTCCAAAGTGCTTGCTCAATACGGTGCCCCCGTGATGCATTTCAAACTGCTTGGACATGTAAATTCTGTCGGATGTGAAAAGCCGGTTGGAGGTCTTGAAGTTACTCTGGTGAATGATGCAACTGGCCATGTGTCCAAAGCATATCCAGATTCTTCAGGAAATTTTAACTTCAAAGTTATTGAATACTATTGGGAATATGAATTTACTATGAATCTTGCAGATATTGACGGACCTGATAACCAGGGTCAGTTTGTCTCTAAATCAGTCAAATTTAAACTTGATCAGTCCACAGATGGCATTTCAACATATTACTGGGGTAACATTGAACACCAAAAGCCGATGATGATTTCAATGGATTTTGAAGGAGAAAACCCATGTCATCGTGATACAATGCCAGAATCTGTTGTAGAGTCACCTGAACACATCGTTCGTGAAGAAGAAATAATGGAAATGACAACTCAACCGGAATTCAAATCAGAACCGGAAACAGTTCTGCCTGAGAATATGATATCTGATGCTGTAGTTTATCCAAACCCTTCTTCAGGTCAGTTTGTTGTTGAATTTACAATAACACAGCCATCATTAGTAAAATTTGCAATCTATACAATTTCCGGACAGTTACTTTATATAAAAACTGTTGATTCAGATGCAGGAAGAAACACCGTGAATTTTCATATTCAAAATATTCCTTCTCAGACTATAATTCTTATAGTTTTTTCAGAAAAAGAAACCCATCATTTTCGTGTCAGTCTGATTCAATAGGAAGTTTTATTTCACTTTACCAATGAATTTAAGTTCTCACTTTGAATAATTATCTACTGCAGATTCATGAAAATGGAGATAATTTGACAAAAAAAGATCATTTTTTAATGATTTTTAAAAATTTAGATATCATTTTTGTCGTAATTCACAGACATTAACCAATTGTTAATATAAATGTTGAAAGATTTGATATAAAATTGCAAATTTATGTTCATAAATTTATACATTTGACAAAATTTTAATTGTCATTGCTTCTGAATGATTATTAATAAAATTAAGATTTATGAAGGGAAAAATATTTTTCAGCATTTGGTTAATTATGATAACATTGTTTTTATCAAATCAATTAACCGGACAGGTTCTCAATGTTCAAGTTCAGCCAGTCAGCACACCACCGGATTATTATGAATTTTGTGCCGGTGAGGAATTTATGTTACAGGCTGTAGCAACCGGAGGGACAGCTCCTTATGCATATGTGTGGTCCGGTAGCGGAGCCATCTTTCTGGATGACTCAACGCAAAGCAATGTTATGTTCACCACCACCACTTCCGGGATTTACTCTCTGACAGTTACTGTGACTGATGTTGCACTGAATACAGCTGCTCATACAATTACACTTAATGTAAAACCTTTACCAAACGTCATCGGTTCAAATGATACAACGATTTGTTTAGGTCAATCTGTGACACTCTGGGGGGACAATGCAAGTAATTTTCTGTGGTTCGACGATGCCGACAATATTATTGGATTTGGTCCAACCTTTACTGTTTCTCCCGTTACAACAACAACCTATATATTATTTGGAATTACCGCAGGTTGTGGCAAAGCTAAGGAAATTACTGTCGAGGTGAATCAACCTCCTCTTGTTGATGCAGGACCGGATCAACAGATTTGTGTCGGAGGTATCTTTTCTGCTCTGAATGCAACAGCTTCAAACTACTCATCTATTCTATGGACAACATCCGGAGACGGAACGTTCAGCAACAGTTCAATTTTGAATCCCTTTTATATGCCAGGGCCAAACGATTTATTGAACGGATCTGTTACACTTACATTTACTGCTTACGGAGATTATCCCTGTCCTGAATCACAGGATCAGCTTGTCCTGAATATTTTCCCTCTTCCCAATGCAGATGCAGGACCTGATCAAAGCGTTTGCCTGGGAGAATCTGTTACATTGACGGCAACCGGCGGTACAACATATGTCTGGAGCACAACTGAAACCACACCTTCAATAATTGTGACTCCTGTTTCATCGCAAATGTACTATGTTACTGTAACAGAAAATGACTGCAGTAGTGTAGACAGTGTTTTTGTGGAAGTCAGACCTGAACCCCTGATTACAATAACTCCCGATATGTCAATCTGTATGGGAGATACTGCTGTTCTTACTGTCGGAGGTGGTACTTCGTACATGTGGAGTACCGGAGATACAACAACATCAATTACAGTTGCTCCGGTTGTTTTAACAACATATTACGTAACGGTTACAGAAAATAGCTGTTCAGCTACAGCCAGTGTGCAGGTGGATATAAGTAACCCCATTGCTACAATCACGCCAAATACAATTAGTGTATGTTTGGGAAGCAGTGCTATAATTACAGCCGGAGGTGGTGTGACATATTTCTGGAGCACCGGCGATACAACTGCCACAATCAATGTATATCCTGTAGCTGACTCAACATATTCAGTTACTGTAACCGATATTTTTGGATGCAGTGCATCGACACAGACAACAATTACAGTTCAGGATTTAATCTATTCTGTTAGTCCTGATACAACTATTTGTGAGGGCGAAACAGCAGTAATCAGTGTTACTGGCGGACAATTATGGCAGTGGAGTAACGGAGCCACAACAAGCAGTACAACAGTGAGTCCGCTTACATCTCAATTCTACTATGTGACTGTTACAGAGGGAGTTTGTGAAAAACTAGACAGCATATATATTGAAGTCCTCCCAATGCCTATCGTTACACTTTCAGCAGATACAACCATTTGTGAAGGTGATTCAGTTTCTTTGTGGGCCACAGGAGGTGGAACATATTTATGGTCAACCGGCGAAACAACATCATCAATAGTTGTGTTTCCAGACTCAACAACTACATATTTTGTGGATGTAACATTAAATTCCTGTACTCAAACAGAATTTGTAACCATTACTGTTAATCCTTCTCCGCAACTTGTGACAAGCGGTGATGCAACGATATGCGAAAATGACTCGGTGATGTTGTGGGTTACAGGTGCTGACAGTTACTTTTGGAATGTTATTGATACCAATTCATTTATTGTTGTTTCACCGACAACGACAACAACGTATTCTGTGACAGGAACAAATTTGAATGGATGCTCAGCTGAAACTTCAATAACAATTACTGTATTACCACCACCTGTTTTGACAATCACTCAGGATACAGCCATTTGTTTTGGGGATTCATTATTCCTGAATGTTGACGGGGCTCAGGATTATATCTGGAGTACCGGAGAGCAAACCGCTCAGATTGTTGTTACTCCGTTTATTCAAACGACTTACACAGTGACAGGAACCATAGGCACTTGCTCAGCTTCAGCATCTGTAACTGTAGATGTAAATGGATTGCCACTTGTAGATGCTGGTATAACTCAACTGGTAATTCAGGGAGATTCGGTATTTCTCAATCCGACCATCGGAGGGACAGGTACTTCTTTCGACTGTCTGTGGGTCCCTGCAGACGGGCTTACAAATCCAAACGATTGTTCAACCTGGGCTTCGCCTGATTCAACAATGACGTATACATTATTTGTGACCAACGAATTTGATTGTTCAGGATATGATACTGTGACTGTTGTTGTGTATCCTCCAGGAGTTTATATCGATGCAGGAAGTGATGTGACCATCTGTGAAAATGATAGTATCATGTTAAACTGCAGCATCATCCTGGGCAATCAACCTCCATATTATTTTTCCTGGACACCATCAACATACCTGAGCTCAGATTCAATTGAAAACCCATATGCATGGCCCCCGGTTACAACGATGTTTTATGTTACTGTAACTGATAGTGCTGGTCAATCGGCAACAGATTCAGTACTTGTCACAGTCATTGACAGTCCCAACCCCGACGCAGGTCCTGATGTGGAAATATGTTTTGGTGACTCAACAATTTTAACAGGCACAGGAATTGGTAATTTCTTGTGGAGTACAGGTGATACCATTCCACAAATTATTGTCTCACCTCCTGTGACTACAGATTACATTCTTACTATGGACAATATGGGCTGTGTTGCCTCTGATACTGTGAATGTCCTTGTCAAAGAACTTCCGGAAATTTTATTAAGCCCTGACCAGACAATTTGTAAAGGAGATACAATTGATTTATTCTGTGTTGCACAGGGAGATTGGGTCTGGAATACAGGTGATTCAACAGCTGTCATTACTGTTGCACCTGAGACTTCGTCAGTATATTCTGTAACAGCAACACTTGACGGATGTGAAAATTACGAATCAGTCAACATTTTTGTCAATCAGGTTGCTCCTTTTACACTGACAAATGATTTGCTTTATCCAGACATTATTATCGGACAAAGTGTAACATTTGAAGTTGTACCAGATATTTTTTATCAATATGCATTTTATATCAACGAAGATTTGATGCAATCAGGAACTTCGAATACATTTACAACAAACCTTCTCAAAGATGGAGATATTGTAACTGCTGAAGTAACAGATGATAGTCTTTGTACAGAAAGGGCTCAATGGGTGGCTGTAGCCAGAGTGATTCCAAATGGCTTCTCACCCAATGGCGACAATGTCAATGACCTGTTTATGCCTGGTGCACCTGTAACAATATTCAACAGATGGGGAACCCAGTTATATCAGGGGCAGGAAGGATGGGACGGAACATATGAAAATAAGGAATGTCCTGCAGGTACATATTTTTATCTCATTGAAGTAGTTGATATTTTAAGTGAGAAATCAGTCGTGTTAAAAGGTTCAGTTTTATTATTTAGATAATTGTAAATTTAAAAGATAAATATTATGAGAAAATTATATCTCATACTCTTATTGCTGATTATCAGTATTGAGTCCGTTTTATCCCAGGGGCTGGTTCTAAAGGCTCAGGAATATGAAAACGATTATCAGTTTTTGAAAGCCATTGAATACTATCAGAAGGCATTGAAAAAAGCTCAGAAAAAGACTCCTGATCAGGTTCAGGAAATATATTTTGGACTTGCAAATTGTTACAAATTGATTAATAATTATGAACTTGCAAAGGTCAATTACCTGAAAAGTATTGAAAAAGGATACAGGTCAGATGAAATGTATCTGAAAGTCGGTGATGCACTGCTTGGTTTATGCAATTACAATGAGGCTTTGCAAACATTCAGGAAAGTTAACGAATCTCCTTCCCAGCCGCTTATATCGGATCTTGTCAGAGATAGAATTGAAATGACAGAAAAAGCAATTCGTAATGAGAATCCGATTCCGAATCTGAAAATCACTAATATGCGTGTTTTCAATACAGAATTCAGTGAATACGGTGTGTATTATGCTAATTCTTATTTGTTCTATTCTTCCATGAGAAAGGAGCGTAACAGCAGTAAGACTGATAGCAGAACACTACAGGGCTTTTCAGATATTTACTATTCAACAAATAACCCTGGAAACCAGCAAACTTCTGGTACAAATTATCAAAATCTGGATGTGACAAACATTCAAACCTGGTCTGAAGCTAGAACTCTACCTTCCCCTTTTAATAATTTTGACTACAATGACGGGACACTTGCAATTGATTTCAGCAAAAATGTTGCATTTGTTACGCAATGTAAGGGGAAAATAGGTGATTGTCACATTGTTTCCATTGAATTCAGCAACCCATTTAAAGCCAAGGGAAGTAATCTGATTAATCTGAGCAGTGAAGAATACAATATCGGTCATCCCTGCCTTACCGCCGATGGAAATACACTCTACTTTGTTTCTGATATGCCTGGTGGTTATGGTGGAACTGATATCTGGAAATCTCAGAAAAGATCTGACGGCAAGTGGGGGCAAGCTGAAAACCTTGGCCCAGTCATCAACACACAGTTTGATGAAATGTTTCCATCACTTTACAAAGATTCACTTCTGATATTTGCCTCACAGGGACATAAGGGTTTTGGAGGATTGGATGTATATTATGCTCATGCAGAGAAAAATGGAACGTTCAGTACCCCAATTAATTTCGGACTTCCTGTTAATTCAGGTGCCGATGATTTTTCATTACTCTATTCAAAAGAATTAAATGGGGGTTTCTTCTGTTCAAACAGGCCTGGAGGAATGGGAAATGATGATATTTATTATTATTCAGGCATTCCTTTTATGATTGATGTTCATGGGGTTGTTACCGACAGGGATACAAAACGTCCAATAGAAGAAGCAGTAGTGATTATTACTGTAAAAAATGAACTTTCTGATACCGTATATTCAAATGCTGATGGTTTATTTGATTATAAAATTACACCAGGGAAAAATTACATTTTTGATGTTTTCAAAAATGAATATTCTCAAAATATTAAAACAATTATTGCAGACAACAAAGAAGTTGATCACATTTTCAGGCCTGTAAACAAACAGAGATTTGATCTGAATTTTGATCTTATTCCAAACAAGACAGGCGTAGCGATCAAGGGGAAAGTCACAGATAGTCTTACATCCAGTCCGGTTGTCGGGCAGCAAATGATCCTGGTTGACAATTATGGATATTTTGACCAGACAATGACTGATGATGAAGGAATCTATTATTTCGGGGAACTCACTGACGACAACTCTTATATTGTTATGATGACAAGTCAGGGATACTGGACCCGCAAAAAAGTAATCGACATTCCAAAACTTGACAGACCGATGACATTCTCTTCTGAGAGCTCCTATGATATGGATTTTAAGGCTGTTCAGGTTCAAACTAATAAGGATATGATACTGTACAATATTTACTACGAATTTGATAAAGCAAATCTTTTAGATTCCTCGAAAGCAGAACTTGATAAAATCGTTCAAATGCTCAAGGAAAATCCCAATTTAATTGTTGAGATTTCAGCACATACAGATGAAAGAGGAAATGATGATTATAATCTGAATCTGTCACAACGCAGGGCACAGTCTGTGGTTGATTATCTTGTCCGGAATGGTATTCCGATGAAAAGACTTGTAGCAAAGGGATATGGTGAATCTCAGCTGATTGTCAGAAATGCTGCTACTGAGATGGAACATCAGATGAACAGAAGAACTGTATTTAAAGTCCTGCAAATCATGGATCAAAATATTGAACTTATTCTTGAGAGCATTGCTCCGCAGCTTCCTATGGCCAGAACAGGGGAGGTGAGGTTTACAAATACTCAGGATCAGATGCCTTCAAGAACCAAAACAGAGCCTGCTACTTCAAACATCGTGTATAAAGTACAATTAGCAGCAATGAAAGCTCCTATTACAGATGATGCATATTTCAGAAAAGCTATGAATGCAGTTGAAGGACTTTCTGTAGTTGAAGAATATGATAGTCAAGACAAATTATATAAATATTTTTCAAACACATATACAAAAATGGCTAAAGCTGTTGAAGTAAAAGACCAGCTCAGAAGTCTTGGATATGACAGTTTTATCAGAATTTTCAAGATTAATGAATAATGATTGTTAACAATAAGATATTCAATATGAAAACAACTATCAGAAAAATTTTACAGGCATCAACAATACTGATGTTTTTGTTGTGTGTGATTTTGTGCACTCATGTTACAGCACAGAATGATCCTCTGATCAGTCAGCAGGGGCTTCAGCGTTTTATATACAATCCTGCTGCAACCGGAACGTCAAATTTTCATCAGATTGGTCTGATTTCAAGAAGTCAGTGGAACGGATTTCCGGATGCACCAAAAAGCAATATTCTCACAGCACATACATTTTTACCCAGATTTAATGTCGGCTTGGGATTGGTTGTTATTGAGGACAGAATCGGACTGGAACAGAATCTGAACATTAAAACAGCATATTCATATCACGTCTGGCTCAACGACAGGAATATTCTTTCATTTGGTGTAACTGCAGGAATTTATTCAAAAAAGTTTGATATCGGCAAACTTGTTCTTGAGGAACAAAGTGATCTCGGAATCAACAACCTTGAAAATTCACTGATCCCTGATTTTGATTTTGGAATTGAGTATCAGAGACCTAATCTGACAGTTGGGGTTTCATCCACTCATATTCTCAATTCTTATGAAGGTTCAACTAATGTAAAACATCCGAGGCATTTTCATGCCTACGCACATTATGTTCAACCTGTTAGCAATAATTTCATGGTCAGAGGGATCGCTTCATTCTATAATACAAGAAATATCAACGGTTATGAACTCACTGCGATCGGTGAATTTGAAAATATTCTCTGGGCCGGAGCAAGCTACCGATTTTCAGAAGCAGTCGTGTTTCTTGCCGGAGCTTATATCACTCCGAACATCCGAGTTGGATATTCATATGACCTGACATTAAACAATTTAAAACGATACACAGCAGGATCTCATGAAGTGTTTCTGCACTTTAAACTGAATCGTAAGAGTATGAAATCAAAATCACCAAGATTTTTTAATTAGAAAAGTTCGAAAGAATGATAATTAATTAATATAATGATTATTCATTCATCGAAAACGGGTTTTCACTATCGTTTTAAACTGGTTAAAATAATTTTCGGGCTTTGATTTTGTACAGAAAGAGAAGAATAACCCAAAATAAATGAAAGTCAAAATCGACTCAATTCTGATGAAAATGAAAAGATTTGTGCTACTTTCCTTCAGTACACTGATTTGCATACTTATGACTTCTTGTGAAAAGGAAAATCCAGAGCCACCGATTCAACCAATGTACGGAGTACAGACTTGTAATTACATGAAGATAAAACAAGACCAGCAATCGGTTCAGGTCTCAGGAAATGGGATATATAAAGAAGATCTTCCTGACCTCAATCAAATCTGAACATGAAAAGACCTTGTCAGTCGTATACATTTAATATACTTTATTTGAAGCTGATGGTTATGGGTTTTCTGTTTTTCTGCCTTTCTTCCTGTGAAAAAGATAACCCAATTCCTGAATATGGCGTGCCTTCAGCTGAGTTTGTGAAAATTCATGACAGTCATGTGGAATTTCAAACAGAAAATACTCAAATTAAAAACTGATTTTTTTATGGCAAGAGTGACAAAAAATTATATATTTAAATTATATCGATTAGTCATTTTAATTCTTGGATTTCTGTTCATATACATCAGTGGATGCAGGTCTGGAAATGTTGAAAAAACGAATTCAACTTTAAGTAAAGATACGACAAAGAAAAATAATGAACTTCTGCCTGCTCCGGAATACGGGGCAATGTCTACAGAATGGGAAGAAATCCAAGTTGAAGAGAAATTATTGAACAAATCTGACACCACAAAGGGTGACAATATTAAATCTGAAAATAAACAAAAGGAAGTTCAGGTCCCTGTCAAGCAACCCTCTCCGGAACCATTGGAACCGGCAGCTGCATACGGAACAAATATTCAGAGATATTCACCGAACAATCTGACCCGTTAACATGAAACAACATTTCAGGCCGTCAATAAGGCAACGTATGGCTCTGAATATTTTCAGAAAATACCGTAAAGTCCACTCAAAACTTCACGATTTGACGTATCTTTTCTGGGAATGCACAGTCAGATGCAATATTAAATGTTTGCATTGCGGGAGCGATTGTTCACCGGATGATGGTTCAACTGATATGCCGGCTGAAGACTTTCTGAAAGTCACAGACAAAATTCGGCAGCATTACAATCCGAACAAAGTTATGATTGTTCTGACCGGAGGAGAACCTCTCATGAGACATGATCTTGAGCAAACCGGGAAAGAATTATACAAACAGGGATATCCATGGGGGATGGTAACGAACGGATATGCAATGACAGAAGATCGTTTTCACAATCTTCTACAAAGCGGACTTCGTTCAATAACCATCAGTCTTGATGGACTTGAAGAAGATCACAACTGGCTCAGGGGGAGACAAACATCTTTTCAGAAAGCTGTACAGGCAATCACAATGGCAGCCAATACCCCCGATATTGCATTTGATGTAGTAACCTGTGTGAACAAAAGAAATATTGAGCATCTGGAAAAACTCAAAGAATTACTCATTTCATTGAATGTTCAGCACTGGAGGTTGTTTACGATTTCGCCCATTGGCAGAGCATTGGAGAACAATCAATTGCATATTTCACCTGAACAATTTGTCTTGCTGATGGATTTTATTCAGACTTGTCGAAGTGAACGCAGAATTATTGCAAGTTACGGATGTGAGGGATTTCTCGGAAGTTATGAAGGAAAGGTGAGGGCAGGATATTACTTTTGCAGGGCAGGAATAAATATTGCATCTGTGTTGAATGACGGATCCATCTCAGCATGCCCGAACAACAGCAGAAAAGTAGTTCAGGGAAATATTTACACAGATGGTTTTATGGATGTCTGGAACAATCGTTATCAGGTTATGAGAGACCGGTCATGGGCAAAAACAGGAAAGTGTCTGAATTGTGAAGACTTTAGGTGGTGCGAGGGAAACGGACTTCATTTACGTGATTTTGAAAATCATGATGTAATGATTTGTCATATGAATATGCTGCGTCAGGGAGTTTGTAACTCAAAAATCAAATAAATCCTTGAAAAGTGCAGAAAATGAAAAAGATCTCAGATAAAGCAGAGGCATATAAAAATGCACTCTATGATAGTCATCGCCACACAGCAGAAATGGTTTCAGAAGCAATGGAAAAGAACCCCGAAGATTTCGACATTTTGTATTATCTGGCTTTTTCTGAGCCGTATCCGATGAATATGCGATGTGCTAATGTTTGCAGGTATTCATGTACAAAGAAGCCGGAACTGATATTACCATATCTTGATGAATTGCCTGAGAAGCTTAAAAATTGTAAAACGGATGGTGTGAAACGATGTTTTCTGAAAATTTATGCAGACCTGTTACACGTTGATTATTTCAGGAATATTGACAAACTTACTGAAGTGTGTTTCAATTTTCTGTTAGATGTTAAAGAATCTGTTGCCATTCGTGCATACTCAATGGACATCATATTCAAAATCTGTCATTTTGAGCCTGATCTGAAAAATGAATTACTAGAAATTGCACATTTTGAAACAGAAAGTCCATTTTCAGGAATGGTTGCAAAAGCAAAAAAAATAATTAAAAAAATCTCCTGATCTGTACAATTTTCGTATCACAAAATGAGAGAATCCGTTTACAGGGTATTCAACAGTTGACTGCAAACCCTTGTACAATAAATAAAACTTCATTTCGTTTGAAAATTTAAGCTTATTTTTGTTTGATATTACAGAAAAACCAATGTCATATGAAACACATCACATATTATTTCACCGTACTTTTGTTTATCGGTGCTTTTCAAACGTATTCCCAAACACCTGACAACAGAATTGAAAATCAGTTAAACAGAATGAATCTGCAATATGAAGTCACATCATCAGGGAATTTTAAACTGTTGTTTGAACTTGAGAATAATCGCACCCAAATTGTTTTTATTAATTCAGAAACAAAATACTATGAAGATGCTGAGGTAAGAGAAATTTCATCACCTGCCAAGTTCATTGTCAAGGCCGATGAGCTCACTCACGAACAGTTATGGACAATTCTGACATCAAATTACCAGTCAACACTTGGTGCCTGGCAGCTTGAACCTGCTGCCAACGGATGGGGACTTCATTTTGCCGTGAAAGTACCGGCTCTGATGCCTGAAAACCGGTTGATGATGTACATGGTTTTGGTTGCTAAAGTTGCAGACGACATGGAAAAAATTTTCTCTGCTGAAGACATTTTTTAAATTTCTATGGAGATTGAAAAAATCTTTGAACAAATTATATCAAGTATTAAAAAAATTACTAACTTTGCAACCGATTTGTGAAACAGAAAATAAACAGAGGTCATGAAAAAAGACATTCATCCGAAAAATTACAGATTTGTTGTATTCAAAGATACATCAAATGATTATGCATTTCTGACTCGTTCAGCTGCAAATACCAAGGAAACAATTGTGTGGGAAGACGGGAAGGAATATCCCTTGTTCAAACTTGATATTTCACATACTTCACATCCTTTCTTTACAGGAAAAATGAAACTTGTTGACACTGCAGGTAGAGTTGATAAATTCAAAAGCAGATACGAGAAGTTTAGTAAAAAATAGAAATTTTTTCATAATGAGACATAAAAAATGCACTCAGTTTTACTGGTGCATTTTTTTTTAAGAATGATCAAAGATTTATCAGAAAATTTGGTAAACTCAAAAAAAAAGTGAAATTTTGCGGTAGTAAAAAATTTAAACATTATCATCATGCCAAAATTATCAAAGAAGGGGTTGAATATGCCTTCATCTCCAATAAGAAAACTTGTTCCTTATGCAGAAGCAGCCAAAAAACGCGGCGTGAAGGTGTATCATCTTAACATCGGGCAGCCGGATATTGCAACGCCTGAAGTTGCTCTTGATGCTATCCGGAATTATTCAAACAAAGTTGTAGAATACAGTCATTCTGCGGGTAATTTGTCATACCGTAAAAAATTATGCAACTATTATCAGAAATATGGAATTGAGCTGAATCCTGATAACATTATTGTTGGTGCAGGTGCTTCAGAAGCATTGCTTTTTGCTATGCAAACATGTATGGACGAAGGCGATGAAATCATTACTCCGGAACCATTTTATGCAAATTATAATGGATTTGCAATCAATGCAGGAGTTGTAGTCAAACCCATTGCTTCAAATATTGAAGATGGATTTGCATTGCCCCCCATGCAGGAATTTGAAAAACTGATTACCGAAAAAACGAAAGCCATTTTGTTATGTAATCCCAATAATCCCACCGGATATCTATACTCAAGAAATGAACTTGAAGTCATCAGGGAACTTGTTCTGAAATACGATTTGTATTTAATTTCTGATGAAGTATACAGAGAGTTTGTTTATGATAAGAATGAACATTATTCTGTCATGTACATGAAAGGACTGGAAAATCATGTAATTCTTATAGATTCTGTATCCAAGCGCTATTCAGCCTGTGGTTTCAGAATCGGGGTTATGATTTCAAGAAATATGGAAGTGATGCAAACTGCCATGAAATTTGCCCAGGCACGTCTCAGTCCACCCTCTTTTGGACAGGTTGCTGCAGAGGCTGCAATTGATACACCGCAGTCATATTTTGATGATGTCATTGTTGAATATCATAAACGTCGCGATGTTGTTGTAGAATCAATCAACAAAATGGAAGGTGCGTTCTGCCCAAATCCCAAAGGTGCTTTTTATGTTGTAGCACGGCTTCCGATTGATGATTCTGACAAGTTCTGCAAGTGGCTGCTCGAAGATTTCTCACATGAAAATCAAACTGTTATGCTTGCACCTGCAACAGGATTTTATGCAACAAAGGGGAAAGGTATGGATGAAGTGAGGATCAGTTACGTATTGAATGTTCATGACCTGAAGAAATCAATGGAATGTTTGTCCGTTGCTCTGAAACAATATCCGGGGCGAACCATTTAAGATCATGAAGCTTCTTTTTCTTACAAGCCGTTTTCCGTATCCACTTGAAAAGGGGGATAAGTTAAGAAGCTATTTTCTATTGAAAGAACTTTCAAAATATCACAGTATTGTTCTTGTTTCACTGAATGAACAGAAGGTTAAAAGGGAATATGTTACTGAACTGGAAAAGATTGTTTCCAAAGTCTACACATTTCCTTTAAGCCTTTTTTCAAGGTTTTATCATTCAGCAATTGCGTTGTTTCAGAACAGACCAATACAGGCAGGATATTTTTACAATTGTAGCGTACACTCGAAAATCCGACGTATCATTGAACAGGAATCACCAGACCACATATTCTGTCAGTTACTTCGTACAGCCTTATATGTTAAAGACCTGAATCACAGTAAGACAATTGATTATCAGGACGTGTTCTCTTTTGGTGTAAAGCGCAGAATTCCCAGGAGCAGATTTCCAGTCAACCTAGTGTTGAAACTGGAGTATTTAAGATTAAAAAAATTTGAACAAAGGATTTTTTCCTGGTTTGACCATCATGTGATCATTACCGATACAGACAGACAACTGATGCCTGTAAAGGAAAAGAATGACATTCATGTCATCTCCAATGGAGTTGATTTTGAATATTTCAGTCGCGATAACATTCAGGCAGCTGAAAAAAAATATGATCTTTTATTTACCGGTAATATGGGATATCCTCCGAATGTGGATTGTGCTCATTATATTGCGAAGCAGATATTACCACTTCTTTTACCTGCATTTCCAAAGCTGAAAGTTGTTTTTGCCGGCGCAAATCCTCATCCTTCGTTGTTCAAACTACAAAATGATCATATCCTGGTCACCGGTTGGGTTGAAGATATGCGTGAATACTATGCATCATCAAAAGTTTTTATTGCTCCCATGCAAATCGGAACAGGATTGCAGAACAAATTACTTGAAGCAATGGCAATGGGTTTACCCTGTATTACATCTGATCTTGCAAATTCGGCGCTGGGAGCAGAAGACGGAAAACAGATTCTTGTTGGTAATTCTGCGGCTGAACTGGCAGAACATTCCCAAAAGTTACTGACAAATATCGGATTTTCAGAAGAAATCTCGATCAATGGTTATGAATATGTGAAAAAGCAGTTCTCCTGGAGTGGACAGGTTGAAAAGCTGAATTTGTTGATAAGTCAGAACAATAAGAAATAAGAACTGTTTCCAGTTTGGTTCTAATAATAATCTCTCCAGTCTGTACGTTTGTTTATCTTAACATCCTGTAGCATAGGAGCTTTAACGCGCAACGTAAAATTATAGCTTTTACGGAATCCCGAAGGTATCCAGTTGAACACGATTTCCCAACAGTGGAGATCACGGTAGACATTGACTGAAGTATAACTGAATTGTTTGTTTGTAAAGTCATATCCAGACATAACCCCAACCTTCCAACCGGGTGTGAGGCTGATTTCACCATTAAAGGAAAGGGTTTGTATCAGCTGGAATTTTTCATCAGGTTCAAGATGAGCACCAAAGTTTCTGATATATTGTAATGTATATGAAAGATTCAGATTCCATGGAATTGAATAATCGGTTTCAGGGATCTTGGGTGTTATTGCAGTCTGGTCAATTCCGTTTTCTTTATCAGGAGGATTTGGAACGGCCGGTGTATTTGTCTCGGATTTCTTTTTAAATGTTGAAGGGTTCAGGCTCCAGTTAATACTTGTGGCCCATTCATTGCGCTGCTTTCTCACAAGCCGATTATTCATATCCCATTCGTAAATATTCAGGTTTCGTCCTGCCGAATCAATTACATATGGATCAAGCAACGCAACATATGACAGGTCAATGTTGTTGAACAACCTTGTACGGCCGCTCATACTTAGTTTTGACCAGCGAAGGCTGTCTTTGGCAATGTCGTGTGAAATTGAGACATTGAAGTTTTCAATCAGGGTTACTTTTTTCACAGGGTTCAGAGTATCTTTTGGTGTTTTAACTTTAATTTCAAGATTATTGGAAATACTGAACTTAACAAGTCCTGATCTGCCAAAGGGCGGTGCCCCATAAATTCCGTTACCGAAGATTGAGTAGGGTGTAGGAAGTTCATCATCCGGATTTTTGTAATAATTATAATACCCCCATTTTGATGCACCGAAATCGGGTCTGAATGTAAAAGAAACCTGGGGTGTCATCACATGACGCAGTGCTGTGAGAGGTCCTTTTGTGAACATAAACATCCCATAAACTTTGGTCTGTAGTTGAGTGGAGAACTGATATTCGTGATTGATTTTAAAACCTTCAACAGTATCTGTAATGAGTGTTGCAGTCAGGTCATCCCAGTATTTATCCTGGCTTTGCAAATACCATCTTTGTGTGTAAGAGGCTGTCGTTGTCAGATTGAAGTGTTTAAGAACTTTTTGAGTCAGGCTCACAGGAATCTGATGTTTGACTCCGTTTTGGAAGTCACGCAGTTGCCAATCTTTGAAAAGGAGTGAATCAGGAGATGTAATACTGTTGCGGGCATTCATTGTGTAATTCATGTTAATATTTTCCCAGATTCTCAACTTTCCTGAGCGATTTTTTTTTCTGAAAGGATAGATTCTGTTTGTACTCAGAGTCAGCTCGGGAAGATTCATGTCAACGGTTTTTGTTTGTTTGTTCTGACTGTGTCTCACATTTGCAGAAAAATTGACGTTATTCCCAAAGACAGTAGAAAAAGTTATACTTGAACTGAATGTGGAAGATAAATAATCCTGAGCAGTTGTTGGATTAAACTGACTGTAATTGCGGGATCCGGCTCTGACATCAGCATTGAACCTGTGTTTTGGATGTGCCTTTGGATCCTGATTGTGTTTCCAGACAATGAACATGTCTTTTGAAACAGAATAATCAGGAGTTTCAGGTTCACCAAGTTTATTAACGGCATAATTCAGATTGATGAAACCGTCATATTTATATCTTTTTTTATAATTTGAAGCAATTTTGGCAGCCCAGCTCCCACGTGAATAAATGTCACCCTTGATAGCTACATCGGCAACATCCTTTATCCCAAAATAGTATCCGCCGTCTTCAAGATAAAAACCACGATTTGCAGTTTCTCCATACCTTGGGATCAAAATTCCGTTTTGCTGTCCGCGTTTATTTGGAAAAAACCCAAAAGGTAAGCCCAGCGGCAAAGGAATGTCTTCCACGACAAGCCATACCGGTCCTGTAATGATTTTATCATCAGGAATGACCTTGGCTTTTGTAAATTTCACTTCAAAATGAGGATCATGGTCAGGGCAGGTTGTAAATGACCCTTTTTTGATGAGAATGGATTCATCAGCAAGTTTTTTGACCTCATTTCCGTGAAGATAGGCTTCGCTTTCTTCTGTGAATATATTTGTCAGATAGCCCTTTTTTGTATCAAAATTATACTTCATTGTAAGGGCTTCAAAGGATTTGTCATTTTCATTGAACACAGGCTTGCCGGTCATATTGCCGGCCGAATCTGTCATCCATTTTGCGAAAAGTGTTCTTGTTGTAAAATCAATTTCCACATATGCTGCTGTTAGTACAATATCTTCATATTCAATTTTAACATCACCATAAAGGTGAATGATCTTCTCAGAAGCAAAAAAAACAATAGAATCACGTGCTGAATAAACAATACTTGATTCGATGGCTTGGGGAGAAATTCGCTGAATCTCACTCTTAATTGAATCTGAAGGAAGAGTGTCAGTTTTTATGCTATCAGCTGTAGCACTTGAATCCGTTTGAATAGAACCTGTCTTGGCATCATTGTTGCTGACATTTTTCCTGTTTCTTTCTGTCTGCCCATACATGCTCTGAGAAATGAAAAGGCAGAAAGCAACGAAAAAGAACAAAGAAAAGTTCGATTTTTTTAACAACAACATCCGTTCAATGAGAATAATAATTAATTTTGTTTCGCCTTATAAAATAAAGTTCAAAACTAAAAAATATTTTAGTGTGAAACACTACAGATTAATTTTTATTGTGCTTATATTGGTTTCAACTGCATTCCGCCCCGGAGAAGACAAGTCTGCACCATTAAAAAAAGTGAGTAGAGTTGTCATAGATGCCGGACACGGAGGTCATGATCCTGGTGCTCTCGGAAAAAAATCTAAGGAGAAAGACATTACACTTGAAATTGCATTATTAACCGGAAAAATGATTACAACACATTGTTCGGGAGTTGAAGTGATCTATACCCGTGATACAGATGTTTTTGTTGAACTTTTCAGAAGAGCAAAGATTGCAAATGATGAAAATGCCGACTTATTTATTTCAATACACTGCAATGCAGCCAAACGCACAGATGCACGAGGGACAGAAGTGTTTGTGATGGGATTGGATAAAAGTGAAGCAAATCTTGAAATTGCTAAGAAAGAAAATGCATCCATTCTTCTTGAGGAAGATTATGAAGAAAGATATGACGGAATTAATCCCAATTCATCAGAGGCATACATTGCGTTCAATTTGTTTCAGCATGCATTTCTTGATCAAAGCCTTTCTATCGCATCAAAAACAATGGATGCATTCAATGCACACGTTGCCCTTCCCAACAGGGGTGTGAAACAGGCTCCTTTTCTGGTGTTGTGGAGAACAACCATGCCAAGTATCCTGATCGAAATCGGATTTATTTCAAATACAATCGAAGAAGAATTTATTTTAAAAGAGGAAAATAAAAAGAAAATTGCCTACTCAATTTACAAAGCATTTGTGGAATACAAGAGTGATATGGAAGGAATTAAGCTGCAACCCGTTGATTTTTCCAAAGTGACAGGTATAAAAGCAGATGCACAATCCTCAGGCAGTCAAAGCCGCAGCGAATCCTCTGCTCAAACAATCGTTCCGACAGTTCCTGCGCAGTCTGTAAATGGAATCATTGCAGAAGACATTTATTTCAGTGTTCAACTGTTCATTGATCCAAATCTGCTTCCTGAGGATCATGCGCGTTTTTTAGGTGTAAAAAATGTATTTTACTATCGGGATGGAGGATACTACAAGTACGTTGTTGGGAAAGAAAAGTCATTTATCAATGCTGCTGAAATACAGAAAGCGATGCGGGAAACAGGGTTTTCACAAGCCTTTGTTGTAGCATTAGCCAACGACAAACGAATTGATATAAAGGAAGCAAGGCACTTAACCGGGCAATAAACGATTACAAATGCTACATTTTCTGAATATCTTTAAGCGTAGGAAAGAGTTCAGCCATGAACATTCAGTTTACGCAATCATGTGGCGAAAATTTCTCAGAAGCAAACTGAATGTTTTTTTTCTGTGTATTCTCATTCTGTTCATTGTTGTTGCAGTTGCTGGTTATCTGATTACCTTGGATTCTACACCATTTGCCAACAGACAACATCTTGAACTCACCTTACAGAAGCCGGGAACATCTGTTCAAATGCTTTTGGTCAGAAAAAATGAAGCAAATAATACACCTGGGATTTTTCATAAAATGCTGTATGGCTCAGCAGATATGTATGAAAGCATTCCGGTTTATCAGTGGCAGATCAGTGGCGATTCAGTTGTTGCCGAGCTGTTTACGGGGATGTTGCCCAACAACGGGATTCAGGTCAGGTATCATCTTGTTAATGTTGTCGCTGCTTTGGACACTCTGACTCCAGTACGAAAAATTGATGGAATGTATCAATGGAGGAGTGCCGGGGGAGTCGATCAGAAAATATCTGTTGATGAGATTGCTGAAACTGCAGGGAAGAAACAACTCGTAAGCAGGAAATTTATTCTGGGAACAGATCGTTTTGGCCGTGATGTGTTGAGTCAACTGATTATCGGTGCACGTGTCAGCCTTGCTGTTGGAATTGTTTCAGTCATTATATCTCTAATCATTGGAATCACTCTTGGAGCCGTTGCAGGATATTTTGGAGGAAGAACCGACAGGTTTATTATGTGGATTATTAATGTAGTTTGGGCAATTCCATCATTATTTCTTGTCATAGCCATCACTTTTGCGCTGGGCAAAGGATTCTGGCAGATATTCTTTGCTGTAGGGCTGACTTTGTGGGTTGAAATTGCACGACTTGTCAGAGGACTGGTTATGTCTATCCGAAACAGGGAGTATGTTGAAGCAGCTTATGCTCTTGGATATTCAGACAAACGAATCATTATCAATCATATTTTACCTGCGACGCTTGGGCCGGTAATTGTGGTTTCAGCAGCCAATTTTGCATCTGCCATCCTGATTGAATCAGGTCTGAGTTTTCTTGGGATTGGAATTCAGCCACCAATGCCAAGCTGGGGGACCATGCTTCGGGAAAATTATGGATTTTTGATAATGGACTATGCTTATCTTGCCATCATTCCGGGAATCGCAATCATGACACTTGTGCTTACATTTATGGTTTTAGGTAATGGCATCAGAGATGCGCTGGATGTCAGACAGATTCAGCAGTAATCAACCAAGTGCATTGTCTAGAATCATCATCAACGAAAATCCGAGAATGGCTCCGATTGTTGGAATATCTGTTTTCCCTTCAGATTGCGCCTGAGGGATCAGTTCTTCAATGACCACATAAATCATTGCTCCTGCGGAAAAGGCCAGAGCATAGGGGAGGATGGATTTTGCAGAAATAACAGCTACAACACCAATCAACCCACCAATGACTTCAACAAAACCGGAGAATTGTCCCCAGAAGAAAGCCTTCCCCCTTGACATACCGTCACGGCGCAGAGGCAGTGAAACGGCAGCACCTTCCGGAATATTCTGAACACCCATCCCAATTGCCAAAATGATTGCAGGCATAATATATGAAACATCACCTGTGCTGGCAATGGAAGCAAAAGCAACACCAACAGCGAGACCTTCAGGAATGTTGTGTAAAGTAATGGCCATAACCAGCAGCGTACTTCTGTTCCATTGTGTTTTTATACCCTCGGCATTTTCCGGTTTGCTTCCGATATGTAAATGTGGCAAAAGTTTATCGATGAGGAAAATAAACATTGTGCCTCCAAGAAATCCGCTCACAACAGGTATCCATGGAATCCGATATCCCTGTTCTTCTGAAATGGCAAATGCAGGCTCCAGAAGTGACCAGAAGCTGGCAGCAATCATAATACCGGCAGCAAGTCCAAGCATGCCATTCATGAATTTCTTATCCAGACTTTTAAAGAAAAACACAACTGATGCTCCTATAGCTGTGAGCAACCAGGTGAATAAAGTTGCTAAGAAAGCGAGTAGTACAGGGTGATATCCTTCGAGGAAATGAAACATGACAAATGGATTAAATTACAGTTTCAATAATTTTTTTATCTGATTTATGGTAAAAAGTACCTGAGATTTGATTACGCTGTTGAAGATATTCACGGTATTCCTCACTGAATGCGATTCTTTTCTCCAATACCTCATCATATTTTCCTTTCATGCCTAAGAGTAGTTCGCATATTTCTCTTATTGCCTGATTGTCAGAACTATGTGCAGTTATGTAATCTGCAACCTTATGTTCAAGAACAAAATTTGTGAAAAGCGGACTTGAAGTTCGTCTGATCAGCATAGATAAACCTGCAAACTTTGCTGCAGGAACATCCAGGACATCGTCATACACAAAGACCATCTGAGAAGCACGAATTTCAAATTCTTCCCTGATGTGTTCAAGTGCTTCCTTCTTTGACTTAAAATTAAAATAAACAGCATTGAAATGCTCTCTTTTTGCCATTTCAAAAGCAGTATCATTGATTTGTCCAGTAATTATTCCAGTAAATGGAATCTGTCCGGTTTCAAGCCATATCCCAAATCTGAGTAAATTGATGCCCATACTATCAATTTCAGAAAATGTGGATGGATGTCCGGCACTTTTTGTCCCGTTATTGAATACACCATCCCAGTCAAAGAGGAGTCCCCTGATATTCTGCATTTTTTTGCATATTAATTCAGGTTTGGTAATAAACTGAGCTCCAAGGCTACTGAAAATTTCTTCAAGATTCTTTATCATAAAACATTCAGTTTGATCAGATCCTGAACATCAAGCATTCCAAACAGGCGTGACTGATGGGTGACAACAATATTGTCCACTTTTCTTTCCTTAATGATAACTGCTGCTTCATTAATCAGCTCGTCTGCATCAATGGTGATGGGATAATTAAATTTGAATTCTGACATTTTTTTATTCAGAATTTCTTTCCCGTGTGTTTTCAGTGAACGTCTGAGATCACCGTCAGTAAAAATTCCGACAATATTATTCTGTGTATCCACAACAGTGACAGCACCCATTCCAGATTCGGTCATTTTTACTGTAGCTGTAAGAATATCATCTTCTGTGCTAACAGTGGGGTTTTCATTTCTGATGATATCTCTGACCCTGGTGGTCATTAATCTTGTATGTGTGAAGAATTGATCAGTACCGACAGTTGTAAACACATTTTCTGTCAGTTGTTTCATGATTTTCCAGGGAACAGTCACTGTATGAACACCGATATTGATTGCATTACGCACATGTTCAGCGTGTCTGACAGAGGAAAACATAATTTTTGTGTTGTACCCGTAATAATTCACAGCATCCACACATTGCTGTACCAGAGCAAGTGCATCATGTCCCTGGTCCTGTAATCTGCCCACCAGTGGACAAACATATGTTGCACCGGCTGCCATTGACATATATGCCTGTTGCAGTGTGTAAACAAGATGAATATTAACCATAATCCCTTCATCTGTAAGTCTTTTGCACGCTTTGACTCCTTCGAGGGAAACAGGAATTTTAAAGACCGTTTTTTCTTTATCAAGTCCAAGAGACAGTAATCTGTTGGCTTCTGTATAAATTTCGTTTGCATTGTTTCCGAGCGCTTCGATCTGTAACACTGGAACCATTTTGGAGAGTTTCAAAATGGCTTCATCTATGTCGGAAATTCCTTCACGATGCATGAATGTTGGGGTCGTTGTGAGTCCGGTCAGAAACCCAAGCTGAAAAGCCTGTTCAATTTCTTTAAAATCGGCGGAATCAAGGTATAGTTCCATAAAGTTTGGATTTAATTTTTATTGATTTCGATATTTAATTTCAAGATGATGAAATTCAATGAGTGGTTTGACAAAGCTTTCAAAATCAGTGATGCAAATCTGACTGGCAGCATCACAAAGTGCATTTGAAGGGTCGGGGTGAGCTTCAATGAAAATGCCGTCAATTCCTGCAGCCACGCCGGCACGTGCAATTGTGTCCAGATATTGTCTGGATCCACCTGAAGGATCTGAACTTGGAATTCCGTATCTCCTGATTGAATGGGTGATGTCAAAAATTACGGGAAAACCTGTCTCACGAAGGTGGTAAAAGCTTCGGGGATCAACAATCAGATCGTTATATCCAAAAGTATAACCACGTTCTGTGAGTAAGATATTTTCATTTCCGCTGTCAAGTATCTTTTTGACTGGTTTTGACATATTCTCAGGACTTATAAACTGACCATGTTTGAGATTAACCGGTAGTCCTGTTTTTGCAGCTTCAACCACAAGGCCGGATTGCATACAAAGATATGCCGGAATCTGAATTACGTCAACAACTTCTGCGACAGCTCCGATCTGATCAGGATAATGTACATCTGTCAGGATTGGAAGACTGAATTCATTTTTGATCTTTTGCAAGGTTTTAAGGCCTTTGTCAATGCCGGGTCCGTGATAATATTTCAAATCACTTCTGTTATCCTTCATGAAAGATGATTTAAAAATCACAGGAATCTGATTTTTCTCTGAAAACTTTTTAAGAAATTCAGCTGTTCTCATCATGATATCCTCTGTTTCAATCACACAGGGGCCTGAAATGAGAAATAATGTCTCACTTCCGCAATGAATATTTCCAACCCGGACAATACGTTTTTCTGCCATAAATGATATTGGTCTCAATGAATGTGCAAAATTACAAAAATTGTGGAATCAGTCCATAAAAACATGAACTGCAAAAACGCTGAGTTTTACAGTTAATTAAAACCTGAATCTGTGATAATCCCATGCTCTAAACTGTTGATATTTCAGCACATCATGTACTTTTTCAGCCAGTATGATAAAAATTTTCAAATTTTGTGCTTCGAGCCAGCCCTTAGCCATTTCAACACCCCGACAGGCATCTGCAAACACAACATAGAATATTAGATTATGTTTCTTCAGCCACTCAATGGCCTCATCTTCAGAGTCTATAGCATCACTTAGGATGGCAAGCTCAGGGTACCCGCTTTTCATAAGCCATTGAAGTGCTTCTTTGTCAGCTCTGATCGCATTTGCAAGTGCTGCCAGCTCCTGATATCCGTTGTTTAAGAGAAAACTAAAAAAATTCTCTTTCCCGTCAATTGCTTCTCCGAAAGCAAGCAGGACTTCAACCGGATACTCATACAGAAGCTTACGTTTCATAAAACATTTTTTATGTAAAGATACACAAAAAATCAATAAATTTCAATATTGCACTCTGGAATAAACCCTGAGAGAATGTCAGCGGCATGCTGTAATTCATCATGACTTATGGCTTCAAGTGTTTCTACCGGTGTGCCGCGGGCAACTGAATACAGCATCAGCGTGTGAGGGTTGATACTTCTAAGGTGGTTTCCCAACAAGCTAAGCTCAGAAATGGTTGTATTATCAATTTGACTTCCCTTATATGAACCTCTGAGAAGCAGTGTTTGAATAATCAGATTTCCATTGAATTTCTTGAGGTTCTGAACAATTGAATCCAGGTTCAGTGACTGGCTTGGCTGGTTGACTTTAATGAACATCTCATCGCTGCCGGTATCAAGTTTCATTATGTTTTTTTCAATTTTCAATAAAGAATCCAAGACCTGTTTGCGATGAAGGGTTGTAGAATTGGATAACACTGCAATATCTGACCCGGGCATGTATTTGTTGCGAAGTTCGATGGTGATGTCTGTGATTTTATCAAACTCAGGATGCAGAGTAGGTTCGCCATTGCCAGCAAAAGTCAGGGCATCAGCAGTTTCTCCGTGCTCATTCATTCTTTCCAATTTGTCAGTTAAGGCTGCAGTAAAATCGCTGACAGAAACAAAATTTCCCTTATTACTTTCAGTCCAGCCGCATTCACAATAAATACAGTTGAAAGTGCAAATCTTATTTCCAGTGGGAAGCAGATTCAACCCCAGAGATTGTCCGAGTCTTCTGCTGAACACAGGACCAAAAATGATTTTATCAAATAGGAAAGTGCCCATTGGCAGTTCAGAATGTGTTATTTGTTGAGTTCTTGAATTTCTTCGTAACTGTTGTCAATGAGTTTAATAAAATCTTCAAACGAATTGGAAATGAGCTCTTTGTGCTCTTTGTTGCGTTGTTTGAGAGCTTCTTTATCTTTGGAGATATTTCTCTTGTGTTTGTTTTCAGGATGATGAATAATATGGATCAGTTTGTTTCTGGCATCAATCACTTTATCTGCGACGGAATCAATCAGTTCATCATTTCCGGGATTCATATGCAGCATTAGATAGCAGTCAGCAACAAATTCAGTACATAAATAATTAATGTCCTTTTTCAGTTCGCGTAAACTTGTCATGGTATTCTTATTTAAATTATTTGCAAAAATAATATGATTTTTTCAGAACATTATTCTTGACAATGTCAACAATTTGTTCTGTGCTCATTCCGAGTATGTCATGAATTTCCTCAACTGTTCCCTGCTGAATGAATGTGTCGGGGATTCCAACAGGAATATGTTTGATGCTTGTATTATGCCTGCTTATAAACTCTGCAACTTCAGATCCAAGGCCGCCTTTAATAGTTCCATCCTCAATAGTAATGACAGTTGAAAATCCCGACATAACATTCTTTAATACCACTTCATCAATGGGTTTGAGAAAAACCATGTCGTAATGCTGTACAAAAATATTCTGAAGGTGCAGTCGTTTAACAGCTTCGATCACCAAATTTCCAATATGTCCGATAGAGAGTATTGCCACCTGTTCACCTTCAGAAAGTAGTCGTGCTTTTCCGATTTCAAGCTGTTTGAAAGGCTGTTTCCATTCAGGCTGAACACCACGACCTTTTGGATACCTTATTGCAAATGGTAGTTTTGGGTTTGCCTGAGCAGAATACATCAGGTTTCTAAGCTGAATTTCATCGATGGGTGCAGAAATGATCAGGTTTGGAATGGGACGGAGGAAGGCAAGATCAAACTGTCCCTGATGGGTTGGTCCGTCTTCTCCGACAATGCCTGCACGGTCAATGCAGAAAATCACAGGAAGCTTCTGCAATGCGACATCATGAATGATTTGATCGTAGGCTCTCTGAAGAAATGTGGAATAGATACAACAAAAAGGGATGTATCCCTTATGTGCAAGTCCTGCTGAAAATGTGACGGCATGTTGTTCTGCTATTCCCACATCAAAGGTCCTTTCAGGAAATTTCTGCTGCATATAGGTTAATGAAGAACCGGAAAGCATGGCAGGAGTGATGGCAACAATCTTCTCATTCATTCTGGCCAGTTCAACAAGTGACTTGCCAAAAACTGTCTGATATTTCTGGGTGCTAATTCCATTACATGCTGATTCAATCAGTTCACCAGTTTTTGCATCATATTGTCCTGGAGCATGATAAATTGTTTGTTGTTGTTCAGCCCTTGTAAAACCTTTGCCTTTGGTTGTAACAATATGAAGTACTTTCGGGCCGGGCATTACTTTTAAATCACTGAGTACAGCAATCAGATCGCTGATGTTGTGTCCGTCAATTGGTCCGAAATACCTGAAATTCAAGGATTCGAAAAAATTACTCTGCTTAAGAAATGCTGATTTTATTGCGGAGGCTGTTTTATGAATGGCTTTGTGCAGCCATGTTTTACGCAACAATCTCCAGGTACGACCTTTAAATCTGTTGTATGTTTTCGATGCTGTGATCTTTGCAAAATATTCCTTCACTGCCCCAACATTATTGTCTATGGCAATACCATTATCATTAAATATGATCAACAGATTCGGATTGATGTCTCCGGCATGATTGATGGCCTCGAAAGCCATTCCGCCAGTGAGGCCTCCGTCACCAATGACAGCAATATGGTTCGTGGTTGTATCCCCGCTGAGGGCGTCGGCAACTGCCATCCCCAGTGCTGCTGAAATTGATGTGCTTGAATGTCCTGTTCCGAAAGAATCGTAGGGACTCTCATGTATCTTTGGAAAACCACTGATGCCGTGAAGTTTGCGGTTTGTATGAAAATGCTTTTTTCTGCCGGTCAATATTTTGTGGGCATAGGCCTGGTGGCCGACATCCCAGATGATCGGTTCTTTGGGCGTGTTAAAAACATAGTGAAGGGCAACAGTGAGTTCAATGACTCCGAGATTTGCCCCGAGATGCCCCGGATTTTCAGCAACAGAATAAATAATGTATTTTCTCAATTCATCACACAACTGAAGCAATTCTGCTTTGTTCAGCGTTTTCAGGTCTTCAGGCTTGTTGACTTTGTCAAGAATTTTCATCTTCTTTGTGTCATGAATTATCAGACTGCAAAAATAACGAAAAATACAGATATTATTGTATTTATGAATTTTTTTGCAATGAACAGCTTGATGTTTTTTACTCTGAATCAGAGCGATTGATATATATTTGTAGAATTAAATTACGAATTTATGTTTTCAGCATTTTCAACAACGACAGCTTCAGAAAAATGGAAATTTGCCATCGGACGTGAATCAGATATGTACAGAAAATCTGATGATATACGGAATGAATTTGCCCGCGACTACAACAGAATTCTGCACTGCAATGCATACCGGCGCCTGAAGCATAAAACCCAGGTGTTTTACGGAACACGGAATGATCATATCTGTACGCGCATTGAACATGTTCAGCATGTTGTTTCTATCAGTTCAACAATAGCACGTGAGCTTGGGTTAAATTATGATCTGGTGCAGGCCATTGCACTCGGGCATGATCTCGGACATCCGCCTTTCGGGCATGAAGGAGAACGAATTTTGTCGGAGTTGTCAATTGCTGAGGGCAAACCAAAATTCTGGCACGAAAGAAATTCACTGATCGTCGCAGATAAAATTGAAACACTTGCCGGACTCGACGGAAAAAGAAGAAATCTGAATCTGACCTATGCCGTCAGGGACGGACTGATCTCACATTGTGGTGAAGTTGATGAAAACGGCCTGAAACCAAGAAAAGAATTTAATGATTTGTATTCAATTTTGCGTCCCAACCAGTTTGCTCCGTTCACATGGGAGGCATGTGTTGTTAAAATAGCTGATAAAATTGCCTATCTCGGCCGGGATATTGAAGATGCAATCCGGCTTAAAATTCTTGATCAGCAGCAACTTGATGAGCTGAGGGATGCGCTGAGAACAAGGTTCGGTTCAAGGATTGAAAAAGTCAATACCACGAATCTTGTCCATGGATTTATCCTTGATCTGGTTGAGCATTCTTCGCCTGAGAAGGGTCTTGCTTTCTCGGAAGAATATTTCAATCTGATGAACAATATCAAAAAATTCAACTATAAGCACATCTATAAGCATAAGCGTCTTCACTACTATAATAAATATGCAAAACTGATCCTTGAGTCGCTGTTTGAAGCCTTATATCAGAGTTATGATTCACTGCCTGATGTATCATCACTCTCGCGGTTTTATCCTCAGCTTGCTGCAAGCTTCAGAAACTGGCTTGTCAGGTATTCGGATCTGGATGAGGAAGAAAAAGAAAGGCAGGAATATGAGATCCCAGTTGTTTACAGGCTGAACGATAAAAATGATTTTACTTCGGCTGTGCTGATGTTTATTGCACTGATGTCGGATTATTATGCACTAGAGCAGTTTGAGCAACTGGTGGCGTTTTGAAGTCGGAAGTCGGAAGTCGGAAGTCGGAAGTCGGA
>CAYMAZ010000018.1:0-63114 GCA_964388575.1 uncultured Bacteroidales bacterium
TGGTGTTCTTTATAAATATATTTACCGCCGGGAGCGGGTTGCCTTTTTCATCAGTTACAACGCCCCCGACCTGCTGTGGATAAACAACAGATGTGGTCAACAACAAAAGAAATAATGAAATAAATCGGATCAACTTATAAAAATTCAGATGTAACCAGGATGTATTAAAATGCAAAATTACAAAATGACTTTCAACATTATTATTATTTGAGCTGTTTCCTGACTGACTTTCTTTTCACATAATCTCTTACATTCAGCCAAAGTGATATGATCAGAGCCATTGCGAAAACGATCAAAGTAAGATATTCCGCAAAATCTGCACTTACCTTCAAAGAAAGCAATCTCCTGAGCAAATACTGAATATATGAGTGTTCTGGAGGGTGAACAGACAGTTCTGAAAGAACATTCCAGTGCCAATGTGTGAGAAAACAATAGCCTGTGCCATAAAATATTCCAAGAACAAACCATGAGAACGCAGTGAGAAGCAATGTGATAAGATTCCAGGACCTGCAGCGATTCCATATCCACCCTGCCACATTAAATATAATCAATGCCGTGTGAAATACTATAAAAAACCAGTCCAGAATATGATATTTCAACATATAACTACATATCGTAATCCAATAAACAATTCATAAAAATATGAATTATATTCCAGATATATAACAAAACTATATTTCAAGATTGCTGAGCAGTTCAGCAGTAAATTGTTGGGGAGTGATGGCATTGACAACAAGATATTCACCAATTGCCGTTCTTCTCAGTTGAGACAAATGCCCACCTGAGCCAAGTTTTTTGCCAAAATCATGAGCAATTGACCTGATATATGTGCCTTTACTGCATTTAATTCTGAATGTAACAACCTGATCTTCAATAAGGCTGATGTCAAAAGAATGAACATGCACCTGTTTTGGTTTCATTCTGATATCTTCTCCTTTACGTGCATATTCATAAGCTCTCTGTCCCTTCACTTTAATTGCCGAAAACACAGGTGGAAATTGTTCAATGGTTCCAATAAACTCCTGAGCTGTCTGCATAATCAGTTCATGGGTAATATGGTCTGTTGGAAATGTTGCATCAATTTCAGTTTCAAGATCATAAGAAGGGGTTGTTCCCCCCAGCGTGATTTGTCCCACATATTCTTTTTCCATTTCCTGAAACTCATTAATTTTTTTTGTCCATTTGCCTGTACAAATCAGGACGAGTCCACTCGCAAGCGGATCCAATGTGCCGGCATGACCAACCTTGAGCTCTTTTATTCCAGCTTTTTTTCTGAGTTCAAGTCTGATGTAGTTTACAAGGTCAAATGATGTCCAGTGAAGCGGCTTGTCAAAAAGCAGCAATTTGCCTTCTTGATATTGATTTTGCATGTTATGTGATTGAAAGGTCAACTCCTGCTAAAAGAAGAATAAATATGATTACACTTAGAATAATTCTGTACCACCCGAAAACTTTGAATCCGTATTTTGTAAGAAAAGAGATAAATCCGCGGATAGCAAGCATTCCAACAACAAAAGCAACTGCATTTCCGATTGCCAGGGCAGGAATATTTTCAGATGTAAGAAGCTCTATTCCGAGATAAAGCTTATACCCCGATGCAGCAAACATGGTTGGCACAGCCAGAAAAAAAGAAAACTCAGCAGCAGTTTTTCTATCGAGTTTTTGCGTCATACCCCCAATGATGGTAGCTGCTGAACGTGAAACACCCGGAATCATTGCAATGCATTGAAAAAATCCTATTTTTAATGCTTTATTGTATGAAATTTCCTGAGTTGTTTTCACAGCTGACAACCATTTATCTATACCGATCAGAACAATTCCACCTAAAAACAACGATATTGCCACCACAAGAACACTTTCAAGCATCATATCTATATAATCTCCTGCCAAAAATCCAATCACTGCAGCAGGAAGAAATGCAACGAACAGTTTGTAGTAAAATTTCATACTCTGAAAAAACCGTTTCCAGTAAAGAACCACTACCGACAGAATGGCACCAAACTGAATGTTCACGATAAACATTTTTACAAAGTCAGAACTTTCCACTCCAAGCAAAGCCTGTGTGAGAATCATATGTCCGGTTGAAGATACAGGCAAAAATTCAGTTAGCCCTTCTACGATAGCGATAATGATGATTTCAAAAATTGACACTGATTCAGAATTTCACGCAAAATTACATAATTTTATCACTTCTGGACGAATTTCACAAACTGAAAAACAAAAAGCCCTGACTTGGCCAGGGCTTTTTGTTCTAATATTCTTCAGATATTTTTTAATACTGAGAGTCGGCCAACCGTTTATATTGCTTGTAGCGCCACATTGCATTTTCCTGTGCTGTAATAAATAACTCAGCAGCATCCTTTGGAAATGATTTTTTCAGAGAAGTATAACGAACTTCCGAGTTGAGAAATTTCTGGAAAAGATCCCAGTCAGGTTCTTTGGAGTCCAGACTGAACGGATTTTTTCCCTGAGCTTCCAGCATCGGATTGAATCTGTATAAATGCCAATACCCGGATTCAACAGCAAATTTCTTTTGATATTGTGTTCTGCCCATTCCTTCACTCAGTCCATGATTGATACATGGAGCATAAGCAATAATCAGAGACGGTCCGTTGTATGCTTCTGCTTCTTTAATTGCATTGAAAAATTGTGACTGGCTGGCCCCAAGTGACACCTGTGCCACATAAACATATCCGTACGACATGGCCATCATTCCAAGGTCTTTTTTACGTATCCGTTTTCCTGAAGCTGCAAATTTTGCAACAGCACCAACAGGAGTGGATTTTGAAGCCTGTCCTCCGGTATTGGAGTATACCTCAGTATCAAGAACGAGCAAATTCACATCTTCTCCGGAAGCCAAAACATGATCCAGACCACCATAACCTATGTCATAAGCCCATCCGTCACCACCAAAAATCCAAACAGATTTCTTCACAAAATACTGTTGCAGTTCAAGTAACTTCGTTGAAAAATTGTTGTTTTCTTTTTTCAAAAGTTCAACCAAAGCTTCACTTGCAGCAGGTGAAGCAACTCCATCTTCCATGGTGTTGATCCAGTTCTCAAATCCCTGCTTCAATTCTTCATTTACGCTACCTGAGGCAATTGCTTCTTGCATTTCACGAGCAATTCGTTCACGAATCTTACGTATACCAACAGCCATTCCATAACCATATTCAGCATTATCTTCAAATAGTGAGTTCGCCCACGCCACACCTTTACCAGATTTGTAATTTGCAGTGTATGGTGTGGATGGAGCAGAACCTCCATAAATTGAAGAACAGCCCGTTGCATTGGCAACAATCATACGTTCCCCAAACAACTGGGTAATATTTTTGATATAGGGTGTTTCTCCGCACCCAGTACATGCTCCTGAAAATTCAAACAGAGGTTGTGCAAACTGACTGTTTTTTACAGACCTGAATTTATCAGCAACCTGATCTTTATATCCGACAACAGAATCAAGATAATCATATCTTTCCTGCTCTTGCATCTGAGTCTCAAGATGTTTCATGACAAGAGCTTTTGTCTTGGAAGGACAAATATCGACACAGTTGCCGCAACCGGTACAATCAAGAACACTGACCTGCATTCGGAAATTGTATTCCTTAAATCCACCAATACCGCGAATGGTTTTTGTTCCTTCAGGTGTTTTGTTAAGCTCTTCATCTGTAATGAGGAAAGGCCTGATAGCAGCATGAGGACACACATAGGAGCACTGATTACACTGTATACAGTTTTCCGGAATCCACTCAGGAACATTGACGGCAATACCTCGTTTTTCATATTTTGTTGTTCCTGCCGGAAACGTTCCATCTTCTCTGCCGATAAAAGTTGAAACTGGCAATGTATCACCAGCCTGACTGTTAATAACATGTGCTACTTTTTCGTAAAATTCGGAAACACCTTCCGGCACAGGGAGTGGCTCATCATTCAGTTCTGCCCATTCAGCAGGCACTTCGATACGTGTTACCTGCCCTCCCCTGTCAACCGCAGCATTATTCATATTCACGATCATATCTCCCTTTCTGCGGAAATCTTTCTCGATTGCTTTTTTCATTGCCTCAACTGCCGCTTCATAAGGAATGATTTCTGCAATTTTGAAAAATGCAGATTGCATAATGGTATTGATTCTTCCACCCAGTCCGATTTCTTCAGCAATCGATGTTGCATTGATCACATAGAAACGGATGTTTTTGCTTGCAAGAACCCTTTTAATTTTGTTGGGCAATTTTTGCTTTGTTTCTTCAACATCCCAAATTGTATTTAAAAGAAAAACCCCATTTTGCTTAATTCCCTTAAGCATCTCATACTGATAAATATATGTTGGTTTATGACAGGCAACAAAATCAGGAGTGTTGATCAGATACGGCGCACGGATTGGCACATCACCAAAACGCAGATGAGAAGTTGTAAACCCTCCGGACTTTTTTGAGTCGTATGCAAAATACGCCTGACAGAATTTATCAGTATTTTCTCCGATAATCTTGATTGAATTTTTATTGGCACCAACTGTTCCGTCTGCTCCCAAACCATAAAATTTGGCAGAATAAATACTTGGATGCAGGATACTCGTTTCATCACCAACAGGAAGCGACAGGTGTGTTACATCATCGTTGATCCCGACAGTGAAATATGACTTTGGAGTATCTGATATCAGATTTTCAAACACTGAAATCATCTGTGCCGGAGTTGTATCCTTTGAGCTCAGTCCATAACGTCCACCAATGACCATTGGGGCATCTGGTCTTCCGTACAAGAGATCTTTTACGTCAAGATACAGTGGTTCACCGTTTGCTCCAGGCTCTTTTGTCCTGTCAAGAACAGCAATTCTTTTCACAGACTTAGGAAGTACATTAAAGAAGTATTTTGCTGAGAAAGGACGGTAAAGATGGACTATGACAATTCCTACTTTGTGTCCCTGAGTATTCATGTGGTCTACCACTTCCTTCAATGTGTCAGTAATGGAACCCATAGCAATGACAATATGTTCAGCATCAGGTGCGCCATAATACATGAACGGATGATATTCACGACCGGTCTTTTTGCTTATTTCCTGCATGTAGTTTTCTACAATGTCAGGAACAGCATCGTAAAATTTATTGGCAACTTCACGGGTCTGGAAATAAATATCGGGATTCTGAGCCGTACCTCTCGTAACAGGATGCTCTGGATTTAGTGCATTTTTCCTGAATGATTTAAGAGCTTCCAAATCAAGCAAAGGCAACAAATCTTCATTTTCAAAATATTCAACTTTCTGAATTTCATGTGATGTTCTGAATCCATCAAAAAAGTGCAGGAAAGGGACTCTTGATTTAATGGCCGCCAGATGTGCTATTGCACCAATGTCCATAATTTCTTGAACAGAACCTGTTGCAAGCATAGCAAAACCTGTGTGTCTGGTGCTCATCACATCACTGTGATCTCCAAAAATTGAAAGTGCCTGAGCAGCAAGACTTCTTGCAGAAACATGAAACACCCCCGGCAATAATTCTCCAGCAATCTTGTACATGTTTGGAATCATCAGCAATAATCCCTGAGATGCTGTATAAGTCGAGGTTAACAAACCCGACTGAAGACTTCCGTGAACAGCTCCTGCAGCTCCGGCTTCAGATTGCATTTCAGCAACCTGAACAGTGTCTCCAAACACATTTTTGCGTCCGTGGGCTGCCCACTCATCAACATTTTCGGCCATGTTTGATGAGGGAGTAATTGGATAAATAGCTGCTACTTCACTAAACATGTAAGCAACATGTGACGCAGCATGATTTCCGTCACATGTAATGAACTTTTTCTTCTTTTCCATATCTTTAAAATAATTTCGGTATTCAAAATTTTCGGCGAAGTTATGAAAAAAAAATAGCATTGCGAATGTTACCACAACTTTTTAACTTTAAATATTCTTTAAAATGAAAAAAAATCGTAATTTTGAATTATGATAAATAATTAACAATTAAAAATACAAATTCTATGGCAACTTTGAATACAACCTATATGGGTATTCCTCTGAAGAATCCTATTATTGTCGGCTCATGCAACCTGTCTGCGGATGACAGGCAACTGAAAAAAATTGAAGAAGCCGGAGCGGCAGCAATTGTTTACAAATCACTTTTTGAAGAACAGATACAACTTGAGAACCTGAAACTTGGCAATCAACTGGATGAATTTAATGAACGTCATGCCGAAATGACCCGTTTGTTCCCAAATATTGACCACGCAGGACCGGAAGAATATCTGTTTAACCTTGCTAAAGCTGTCAAAATGGTGAATATTCCTGTTTTTGCAAGCCTCAATGCCGTGAATAAAGAAACATGGATCGAATATGCCAGAAAAATTGAAGAAATTGGTGTTGCCGGACTTGAATTGAATTTCTATGCTGATCCAGCCGACATCAATACTTCAGGACATGACATAATTATGGAACAAATTGATGTTGCTAAAGAAGTGGTTTCTGTACTCAAAATTCCGGTTTCAGTTAAACTCAGTCCCTTCTATTCTAACATCATTAATGTTGTGAAGAAGTTTGATGACAACGGCATAAAAGGCTTTGTCCTGTTCAACAGATTGTTTCAGCCTGACTTTGACCTGGAAAGAGAAATACACCATTTTCCATACAATCTGAGCCATCCTGAGGACAACCGCCTGCCACTCAGATTCACAGGAATCCTATATGGAAAAGTAAAAGGGAACATTTGCGCCAACACCGGAATATTTACCGGTCATGATGTTGTCAAAATGATCCTTGCCGGAGCTGACGCAGTTCAGGTTGTCAGCACCTTGTATAAAAATAAGGTCGGAGTCATCACTGAAATGATTTCTCAGATTGAAGACTGGATGAAATCAAAAAATTACAATTCTCTAGATGATTTCAAAGGAAAACTGTCAGAAGAAAAATCATCTGATTTGTTTGCATACAAACGCGCTCAGTATATTGACATTCTTATGAAATCTGAAGAAGTTTTTAAGAAATATCCAACCATCTGATCTCCATATAAATATTTCACAATAACTTCCATGCTTTTAATCTGTCAACCTCAACACTAAACTGACATGAACGAAGAATTTGCATCCAATAATGAGCCTGCAAACGAATTTGTTACCTACAGACGCTACAACAATTTGTTTGATACAGCTCCACTTGTGGAGCTGCTTCAACAGGAAAATATTGAATACGAAATTGAAAATGCATCTCCCAATCTCGATATCACATTTTCTGCAAACACCTCCCAGGACGAGTTCAGAGTAAAAATTGCCCGTGAAGATTTTGAGAAAGTTGATAAACTGATTCAAGCCTTAACGACTCAACTTCTTGATCAACTTGACAGTGATCATTATCTGTTTGAGTTCACAGAAGAGGAGTTGATTGAAATTCTGGAAAAACCAGACGAATGGAGCAATGATGATTATGTCATTGCAAGAAAAATTTTATCCGACAGGGGCAAATTCTATTCAGACGATCAGCTTGTTGAAATGCGTAACAATAGAATTTCCTTTTTGAAAAAGCCCAAAACAGAACCATCGGGACTTGTCCTTTCAGGGTGGATATTTGCTTTACTTGGCGGATTGTTTGGATTGATTATCGGATGGTACCTGAAAGATTTTAAACGCACCATTTTCAATGGTCAGAGAGTTTATGAATTTAATGAAGAGACCCGTAAAAAAGGCCACAAAATGATGCGTCTCGGACTTATTATACACATCATTTGTTTGGTTGTATATCTTCTGTATCTTATTCTCTCCAATATATAGAATGCTCTTAAAATCCTTCAGCCCAAAAGAGAATCTCCCTGAAGGATAGATATACAAAAAAAACAGCCTGAGAAAAAAAAACTGCACCCCACAAAGCAGCTGGTATTCCTGTGAGTCTGCCCAGGTTGTTGGCATCACCTGACATTTTTGGGTTTGATACAGACAAAAACAATATGTGTCCCGCCATTATCAACGATTCAAATAAAACCACTGCACAAATGATGACTCCGGTTGCCCACATCAGGTGAGGCATCTTATACATCTCAAGTCCCAATAGTATCATCACTGCAATCGACCATATAATACCAAATGAATTTCGGATATTAAATATAAGCTGCACAAAAATCAGCACCAGCAATATAATATGAAAAACACCTGTTGCATTATTTAGAATCAGGACAAAACCAAGCCATGCAAAAGCTGATGCAAAGGGATATCCTGAAATTGCCACAACAAATTGAAAAAATGAATTTCTGCTTTCTGTAATTGTCAATCCGCTCAAATTTGAATTTAATTCCATTCTGTGATTTTTCCCTCCGGTAATGAGAGACATCATTGCATGGCCACTTTCATGCAGTAAGGTGTAAAATGTACGGAGCAATTTATCAATCAGGGGAATCCTGTATGTCAACACAGCAAGACCTGCCAGAATAAAAAAAGAACGTGGTGAAGGATTCAACACCACGTTCTGATATATTTCATTCAGAAAATTCATAATCTGATTATCCGGCAATCATCACAGGCATAACCAACATCAGAATTTCTTCTTCAGGACTTGTCTGATCAGAAGGAAGAATCAATCCGGCACGTTTTGATTCAGATAATTCGAAAATCACATTTTCATCATCCAGATTTTGAAGCATTTCGATAATAAACTTGGCATTAAATCCGATCTCCATGTCATTCCCATCATAGTTGCATGAAATCGTTTCAACAGCTTCATTTGCAAAATCAATATCTTCAGCCTGAAGAGTGAGAGATTGCCCTGTAATAATAAAACGCACCTGATGTGTTGACTGGTTTGCAAATATTGTTGCTCTTCTGAGGGAATTAATCAAATCAGTGCGGTTGACAATCAGTTTGTTTGGATTGTTAGTGGGGATAACTGCTTCATAATTTGGATATTTCTGATCAATCAGCCTACAGATCAAATTGTAATTTTCAAATGAAAACGAAGCATTGATGTTATTGAATTCAACTTTAACGACTGCATCGATATTCATCAGAATGTTTTTCAGAATATTGGACGTTTTCTTCGGAAGAATAAAAGAAAACGGTGATTCAGATTTAATGTCTTTCCTTCTGAACCTGACCAGTCTGTGAGCATCGGTTCCAACAAAATTCACATGTGATTCTGTCATCTCACAATATACTCCGGTCATTGCAGGTCTGAGCATATCAGTGATTGTGGCAAAAATTGTTTTTGAAATGGCTGCAGACAAAATATCAGCTTTGATTTCTACAGACTGTGCTTCTTCCAGATTTGGGCGTTTGGGATAGTCTGAAGGATCATATCCTGCCAGTTTATATCTTCCCTCTCCGGCAACAATTTCAATATTCATGGGATTTGCAGGGTCTTCAGAAGATATCGTAATTGGTATTGCCGGAAACGTTTTCAGTGTATCAACAAGAATTTTCGCAGGAATTGCAATTTTCCCTGGATTTTCCACCATTGTTACCGGAATATTGACCTGAATGGATGTTTCCATATCAGATGCCGTAACTAGGAGACTGTCTTCCTGTAATTCAAAAAGAAAAGTCTCAAGTATTGGCAAACTTGAGTTGACGGCAATCACTCCGTTAATTGCCTGAAGGTTCTTCAGAAGAACATCATTTGAAACGATACATTTCATATGTTTGAGTTTTGGGATAGCAAAAATAGAGATTTTTTTTATACAAATCAAAAAATATTGGTCAGCAATATACGCTATTGCATTTCAAAAATTTCCATACCCTCCATGGTTATATCCTGATATTCGGGAAAGAAAAATTGAATTGGCTTTAATATTCTTCCAAAAACAAAGTATTGAATTGCAACCAGTTCTTTTCCGTTATTGACAAATGCCCACATCCTTTCCCTGTCCCAGGGGTAATCTGATGTTTCAAAATACCGGGCTTCCATTTCTTCTTCGGTAAATGTATTTGGCATTAAATACGTAACCATTTGAATGGGATCGCCTTTTCTCGGAGTAACAATCAATACCTGAAATGGTTCCAGAGACATCAGTGAATCTTTAAGGTTGTTGACAGGATCATCTACAACGTATTCATAACGGGCATCATAAAAGCCAGATAAATAATTAATCATTCTGACGGTGTCATAATGTTCAATGTATGCATTTTGATCTACCGAAAACAGCCTGAAATTTTTGTCATCAAAATTTTCAATTATAAATGATTTGCCTGGTTCCTGAGGATACATCATTGAAACACTTTCAATGTCTTTCATAAACAGATTAAAGACTGTATGATCTCTCCATTCGTAAATTTTTGTACTGAATCTTGTATGCAGGAATCCTCTGAACCCGGGAATGTAAACAATGAAAGGCATATCTGATTTCTCCATCTTCATATATGTTCCAGAATTATCCTGAGTATTGTCTCCAACATAATATGTTTTGACAAGTTTTTCTCTGCTGAACAATCTGATTCCAAGAAAATCTATCAGATACTTTTTCTGATAAATCTCAACCTTAACACCATGTGATGCCATATGCCTGATCACATTGTCCCTTGCAGCAACAGCCACAGGACCTCTGACAGTGATATACATCAAAGTTCTCAGAAATTGCTGCATCATGTCTTTCTGAACCTGATACTGGTTATTGACATTCCAGCCCAAACTATCTCCACGCTGCAACAAGACTGAGTTTCCATCCATATCTGCCAAAAATATTTTTGAAACAGACGCTGTGTCAATAATTGCAAAATCCTTTTCATCACTGCTGAAGGTTGATCTTCTTTCTGTTAGAATCAGGATTCCGCCTGCAACAACAAGTAATATGATGATAATATATAATCTCTTTTTTTTCATTGAATTATTTCCTTTTTGAATATATTTTTTTTCTTACAAACACTAAAATGACTCCTATGATTACAACAAAGAATATTGGAATAATCAAATTCACAAACTGCCATTTCACCCTTTCTTCTTCCACTTTTGTTTTATCCAGGAGCCGTATTTTTAATTCTCTTGATCTGATTTCGAGCAAATTGTTCTCGTCGCACAAATAGCTCATTGCATTTAGCAGAAAATCTGCATTTCCATATGTTGTATTTGTAAACCTGTCAAAACCCAGCGGATACACAGAATATCTTCCATCACGAAAAACATACTGATTTCTGATGACATCTCCGTCAGCAACAACAATCATTTTAGTGTGATTACTTCGTTCCATGTATTTCATTTCCGGGTTTTCATAAATTTCAGGTGGTAATCGGTTCAGAAATACGCTTTCAAACTCTCCCTCAAGCAACACTGCCACTGGAATATGTTGCTTGTTATATAGCTTCCTTTCAGGAGCCTTATCAAGAATATCAAGACTGATTGTTGCTGGTGTATTGACTTTTCTTGAAAACTGAGAGGTAGTCAACAATACAGTTTTCCTGATACCACTTCCCCCAACAGTATCAATACTACTTGCAAAATCAAGCTTGACCGGATTCAAGTTTTTGACAATCGGATGCAACTGGTTTGATAAAATCAGTGGAAAGAAAAACCAGGTATAATATTCAAACTGAGGTTGATCCCCAACCATTCCTGTCAAGATCGGAATAGGTGCTCCGTTGATATCCATAACCAGGTCTGTATTGATACGCGCTCCCCATTTAAAAAGCATATCCTCAAGATTGAGTCTTTTGGCATAGGAAACAGTTTCACCAGAATTTCCTAGACTATCCATATCAGCATATACCGGATCTATAAGCCACAATGCTGATCCTCCATTCATGACAAACTGATCAATAATGTATTTATCTTTATCACTGAATGCTGAATCGGGTTTTGCAACAATGATACACTGAAAACCATCCAGAGCATTGAGTTGTTCGTTAATTGTAACACGCTCAATATTATAATACTCTGATAAAAGTCTCTGTGCTTCAGCTGTTTCAACAGGCTGGAGTTCACCATGACCTTCAATCATTGCGACTTTGGGTTTACGTGTAGATGTAAGTTTTCTGATTGCGTCTGCAAGTTTAAACTCAAGGGCCTGAATTGAGCTGTTTACAATAGCCTCCTTGTCCGCTGTTCCGGGTCCGAGGGAAGTCACAAGCAGCTGTATCGGAACTTCTCTTTCCCTGTATGTTGCAATTGCCCCTGGAATAATTATTTTCTGTGAAACCTCTGTCCCTGATCCGGCATAGTCAACAATGGGTTGAATGCCCTTTGACCTTAAATCATCAACAATCTGACTGATTGCTCTCCTGTCTTTATCAGCTGTAATGTCAACAAACTCAAACTGTATAAAATTCTTACTGTAGCTCCTGAACTCATTCAACATGATTCTGGTTTCATTACGAAGACGTTTATATTGTGCAGGAAGGTCTCCCTCAAGATACACTCTAAAAAAAACAATATCATCAAGATTTCTGACCAGTTCTTTTGTTTGTAATGCAAGTGTGTATCTTTTTTCTGCAGTCAGATCAATCCTTTTAAACACATATTTACCAACAACATTCAGCAAAATGATAATGATCAGTAGCAATACGAACTGAAGAATATTCTGACGCCTTATATTGTCCGGATTTTTAGACTGAGTTGTATTCATGTGCTTTTTCTGATTAATTGTTCAACTACCATTTCCTTCTTTCAAGTGACATTTTTGTCAGCAACAGGAATATCAATATAAAACTTAAAAAATATAATACATCACGTGTGTCAATGACACCTCTGCTCATTGAAAGATAGTGCTCATTGATCCCAAGTGATTTAATCAATAAATCAAACGAACCAAAAAATCTGAATTCATAAATAAAATCAAACCCAAAGTAACAGAATCCACTTAAGAAAACAGAAATAATAAAGGCAACAATCTGACTATTCGTCAAAGAAGAAACAAACAATCCAATTGCCGCAAAGGCACTGCCCAAAAATAATAATCCGATGTATGAACCCCAGGTACCGCCAACATCAAGATTTCCAGGAGGAAAACCCAGTTTATGAACTGTAAAATAATAGAAAAAAGTCGGCACAAGTGTAAAGACAAGCAGCACAATACTTGCAAGATATTTACCAAAAATGAGTTGAAGTTCAGATAACGGTTTTGTCATCAACAATTCGATAGTTCCGGTTCTCCGTTCTTCTGAAAATGATCTCATGCTGATTGCAGGTATGAGAAATAAAAACACAAACGGTGCAAGTATAAACAAGCTGTCGAGGCTCGCATATCCAAAGTTCAAAATGTTAAAATCAAGTGGAAAAACCCATAAAAACAAACCGTTGATAAGCAAAAATACTGATATTACGATATAACCAATAAGTGAGCTTAAAAAGCTGTTCAGTTCCTTGATAAAAATTGCATACATCAGTTATCTTTTTTAAAAACGCAACAAAATTAAATGTTTTAGGGTTACCGGATACACTTTCTGATAATTCGGTTTGAAACATTTAACTAAAACAACGCATTTGTTCTGATTTTGGTATTTTTGCAAACGATGAAAAAGAATTTGCTGATACTATGCGGTATGATTTCGGTTGCATTGGGCACCATCGGGATTTTTATACCATTATTGCCAACAACTCCTTTTCTGCTTCTTGCCGCCTATTGTTTTCTCAAGTCATCAGACAATGCATACAAATGGCTTCTAAATAATAAAGTGTACGGCACCTACGTCAGAGATTACATTGAAAAAAAAGGGATTCCCGTTAAAGTAAAAATTATATCTCTTCTCCTTTTATGGATAGGCATACTCTATTCTGCGATTTTTATTACAGATAACAAACTTTTGCGTGCAAGCCTGATCATCATCCTGGTAGGAGTGACTTTACATATTGTCACAATTAAAAATAAAAAAAATGATCAGTAATTAATTTTTTCTTAAATTTGCAACTTCAAAATGTTGCTTCGTTCAACATTGGGCCTATAGCTCAGTTGGTTAGAGCAACTGACTCATAATCAGTAGGTCCCTGGTTCAAGTCCAGGTGGGCCCACCTAAACCCGGAATTACCGGGTTTTTTTTATATTTCATTTGTGATTATTAAATATAATTGTAGATAAATTATCAATATTTTGTGTTAAATTTGTATAAATATCGTTTTTTTAATTTTTTTAACATTTTTTTGTTTGTTTGTATTAAATAACTATGTAACTTTGTAATTTCTATCAACAAAGTTTTTTTTACCATGAAAAGTATATTTGTAAATACGATCATTCTGTTTTCGTTCATATTTCAATCGGTTTCATTAGGTCAAACAACCTATACTTTAACTTTTGGAAATAACCAGAATTATTCAACAACATGTGGAGATAACAATGCCTCTCAGTGGGTTGTATATTATCAACATCACAGTTGTTATCTTTATACCCCGATTTTAAATCCGGCTGGGAGTGGAATGGTGGGCATTAACTATAGTTTCAGAATTAACCAGGCCGGTAATAATACAATAAACGATACGCTGACTCTTGAGTTATTCAGCCCGTCAGAAGGCTGGCAGGTTATACACACTGTGCTCGGAAATCAGTATAATGAAGTGAATTATGATATTCAAGGAGATCTTACGGTTGATGCTTCAGAATTTATTGTATTCAGACTTCATGCAATAGTAAATGAAAGCAGTAGTTTCTGGGCTGTCAAGAAGGATAACACCACATTCACCGTTGACAATGTAAATCCCACAAATGACTTTCTTCCTGTTGAACTGATTTCTTTTACCGGTCAGTCAGAAAACAATCATGCCCGGTTGAACTGGTTAACATATTCTGAGGTGAATAACCATTTTTTCACAATTGAAAGATCAGATAACAATACATACTTCTATTCAGCCGGACAAGTGTTGGGGGCTGGAAACAGCAATGTCCCCCTTGAGTATAGTTTTACAGATCCAGACCCGTTAATCTCTGAAATAACATATTATAGGCTCAAACAAACAGATTACGACGGAACATCTGAAATTTTCAATACCATTGCTGTCAGAAAAATTCAAATTCAACAACAACGAATGTGGTGCTATACCGAGAATGCAAATGTGGAAATCAACTATGAAACAACCAGGGATGAAGATATACATCTAACGGTTTTTGATTCTCAGGGAAAAACAATTGATCATCAAAAACTTCATGCATCCCCGGGCATAAACACATATCTATGGTCTTTTTCAAACAGAAGTTCAGGAAATGGGTTGCTGTTTATCCGTATCATTGATCAGACATTACAAGTTCATCATTCCAAAATTATTTTTTAATTACTTTCATTGTGCTGGTTCATTATGGTTCTGCATAAGGAAAAACCATTTCTTTTTATTGGTTATTTCTTAATTTCAACACATTACAACCTTTTAAAACAGAAATATATCGTTTTGTCTTAGTTTTTGACTGATTCAATGTTTTTCGCATGAACAAAATCCTTATCAGTTAAAAAAAATTAATAAATTGTCTGAAAGCTTGGTTTTTTCTATTGGGTAACCCTATTTTTGTAAACTACCAAAATTGCAGAAAATTTAATTATCGCTAATCAACAATGACTATAAAAAAAGTTACTTCACATTTTGCCATCATTCTTTTGTTTTTCACACATTCATTAAGTGCTCAAACGAGCTATAATCTAAAATTGGCAATAATATGAATTATTACACTTCTTGCGGCGACAATAACTCATCTCAATGGACTGCCAACTATCAACACGGGGATTGTTTTCTTTATACACCTATTCTTAATCCCATCGGGACAGGGCAGGTGAATGTTGACTATAGCTTCCGAATAAATCAGGCCGGGAATAACACTGAATATGATACTTTAAAGCTAGAATTCACAATAGAAAACGGATGGCAGGTCATACATACTGTTCTTGGTGATCAATACAATGAAGTGAATAATGATATTCAGGGAGTTCTATCCGATGATACATGCTCATACATTGCATTCAGACTTCACGCCATCGTGCATATGAGCAACAGTTTCTGGGCCATTAAAAAGGACAACACAAATTTCACCGTTAACAATGTCACACCAACATCTGACTTTGTACTTCATGTTAAGCTTGACACATTTTCTGGCAGAGTTCAGAATAACCATGCTCTTTTGGAGTGGACCAGCTGTTCTGAAACCAACAATGAAAGTTTTGTTATTGAAAAATCAGATAACAATAACAACTATTATCCTGTAGGAATAGGAAGAGGAGCCAGCAACAGCAACTCTCAAATAGAATATTCCTTCACTGATCCTGAACAATTAATTTCAGAAATCACCTATTACAGGCTTTCACAAACCGATTATGACGGATCTGTTGAAAATCTCAGCACAATCGCTGTTAAAAAACAATCATACTCAAATCAACAGATTTGGTGTGTTGAAGAACAATCAACAGTTCAGATATATTACAATACAAACAGGGAAGAACAGATCGTTATATCAATCTATGACGCAAACGGCAGATGTATCGATACATTCAGATTATCTGCAATGCAAGGCTTAAATTCGTATCACTGGTCTTCATCTGCACAACAATCTAATTGCAGAATTTTTCTCATTACTATTATTGATTCTTCGTCTCGAGTTCATTCTGCAAAAGTAATGATGTAAATTCCCTTTTTGTTTTAAGCTATTCCAAACATAGATCTGTTTCTAATTACAAAAAATGTACTTTTGCAAACAGAATAATTTGTTATGCAAACACAGAAAAAAAGGCATTGGTTGCTTCCGGTATTATGTATACTTACTTTTATAGGGAGCGGTTTTGGGATATTGGTTTCAGTTCTTTCTCTGATTGATATGGATCTCCTCAGATTTACGATAAACATCCCCACATACACATCGGTGATTACAAACATTGCCGATTCTCACTATTCTTACAGCATTGTTAGTACCATATTGTATTTCGTTTCAATAATCGGAGCTATTTACATGTGGAACCTCAGAAAAAAGGGGTTTTTCATATATTCTCTTGCCCAATTGGCCCTCCCAACGATGTCATTTTTCTACTTTCCTTACCCCTTGGCTCATACATTTTCAATTCTAATTCCGAATTACATTTTTGCAATTGCATTCATTGCAATGTATTCGCTGCATTTGAAGTCCATGAATACAGTAAAAACTCATCAGAAAAACAAAAGTCAAGAATTCTCAGAAAACATGAATTAAGTTTCCAGAGGGACAGAAACGGCAAATGTACTGCCCTTTCCCGGTGAACTTGAAATATCAATATTTCCTTTATGTCTTTCAACAAATTCACGACAAATAAGTAATCCGATACCGGTTCCTTTTTCGTCTGCAGTTCCCCGTTTACTTCTTTGTCCTCCCGGTGTAAACAATAATGATATTTCTTCCTGTGTCATCCCTAAGCCATCATCAATGACTTTAAAAACAAAATGTTTCTCATTTTTTTCAAAACAAATTTTAATATTCCCCTTATGTTTGGTAAACTTCACAGCATTTGACAACAAGTTTCTCAATACAGTTTTAATCATATTAAAATCCCCATAGATATTGGCGGGATTTTCAACAAAAACACTTAATGATATTTGTTTCTGACTTAACAAACTCTGGAATAAATGCACGTTGTCCTGAACAGCATCATAAAAGTTGAAATGTTCTGGGTTAAAAGGAATTTTACCAGTTTGTGATTTCGTCCATATTAGTAAATTCTCAAGTAAATCCTGCGCTTTTTCAATGGATAATTTCATATCTGAGATGAGCTGAATAATCTCCTCCCTGCTCATTGAATCATAATCCCGGTTCATGATTCTTATAAAACTCACCATTGATGCAATCGGATTTCTAAGGTCATGTGAAATAATTGAAAAAAACTTATCTCTTGTTGCATTCCATTCCTTCATCTTGGTTTCTGATTCTATCAACCTGGAATTGGCTAATGAGAGTTCTTTGTTTATTTGTTCCAGATATTCATTTGATTTGTGCTTTGAGCGATACTGTAAAAGGAACATAATTAAAAATACAACGACAGCAATTAAAACACCTAAAATAAAATTTTTCATCCATATGGACTTTTCCAGTTTGAGTTTCAGAATCTCATTGTCTTTTCTCTCGAGTAAGAGTTCGTTTCTGTTTGATTTTGAAAGAAACTGTTCCTCAGATTTCTGAATATTCAGAGCCATTGTTTCATTTTGCAGGCTATCGAATATTTCCTTAAATTTTCGGTGAAAATCAAGTGCCTTTTTATAATCTCCCTGCTTTTCATACATTTCGCTGTATTTCAGATAACATTCTGCCATCTCGGGAAATGTTTGCATATCCTCTGCTATTTCACATGCCCTATTCAAATAATGAAAAGCGTTCATGATATGATTGGTTTCCTGAAACAGAGATGCCAGATTCAGATATGAAACCATCAGACTTCTCGTATTATTTGATTTCAGATTAATGTCTACAGCTTCACGAAAATAAATTTCTGCATCAGTAAATTGTCCTTTAATCTTATAAATATTACCAATATTGTTTAGAAGTTTTGTTTGAAGCCCGATATTCTGAGGGTGATTATTCAGGACAAGGGACTGATTAAAAAGGTTCAGGCTTTCATCATATTTCTCCTCTTTTCCGGAAATGATGGCTAAATTATTGAGTACATTGGCCATTCCATATTGATCATTTACCTGATAGAGAAGATTAAATGCCTTATGGTAGTAATGTTTTGCTTTCACAATCTGACCACTCTTGTCATACGCTATTCCGATGATATTATAAGCTCTTGCCAGTAATTCAACTTCTTCCGAAAATTGCAAATGTCTGACAGCAAAGAAACCGAGTTGAAGCGCTTCGTCAAACTTACCTTCCCAATTTTTCAGTTTCGCAATGTTGACATATGCTTTTCCAATACCTTCGTTATTTTTGAGCAACATATAATTCAATCCGGCATATTTGTATAATTCAATAGATTTCTTCAGATCTCCCAGTACAGCATAAACATCACCAAGTTGCATCAAAGCATCAGCCTTTCCTTGAAGAAAGCCGACTTCCCCCGATAAATCATAGGCTCTTTTAGAATAAAAAACTGATTTTTGCTGATCAATCGTCTGGTACTCCTTCGATAAGGAAATATATAACAAAACCCTTTCTTCTTCTGTAAGTTCTGATTCTTTAATGCTTATAAGACTGTCAATTACATTCGCTGATAACATATGAAATGAATTCAAAAGCATTATCAGTAACAAATATATACGTAACTTCACATTTATATTTTTTAAACAAAACAAAAATACAATTTTCAGAGATAGTTCGATAAAAAAAATTTCAAAAAACCTGCTTTTGTTAAAATAAAAAAAGCACATCCGGTGAAGAATGTGCTTTTAAAAATTTTGATCTGTTTATAATTCTATTTACTAAGAATGAGTTTTCTTGTAAGCTTTTGATTATCTACAGAGAAAGACAAGTAATAAATTCCATTTTGCAATTCAGAAAGATTCATATGGATCAAATTATGTCCAGAATTCAACATTCCTGATCTTGTCAAAACGGTTTGGCCGATCACATTAGAGATTTCAACAACATAATCCTGACTCTGACCAATATTGATATCAATATTGAGTTTTCCGTTTGACGGATTCGGATAAAAAGAAAAATTCTGCTCAAGGTTGAACGGAGAAACTGAAACATCAGTTATTGTTGTAAATGATACTTCATTCCATTCAGAAACATCATTAATGCTCATTGCTTTAACTCTCCAGTAATAAGTCATATTATTTTGTAATGCCGGATACACATTCATAGTCAGATTGTCGCCTGACACAGGATGAAGCATCACTGAATCTATCATTAATGAAGAAAAATCAGAAAATTCTGACAATTGAACCTGATATTCAGCTGATCCGTTTATAATCTTCCAGCTCAGTGAAGGGGTGAGAGACACGTCTATTGCTCCGTCAGCAGGTGAATTAATGACAACCTTTTCAATTGTTGTTAACCAAAAATGGGCGCTCCACATTGAAGTATCCAAAACTGAGTAACTTCTTGCCCTCCAGTATATTGTTTCTCCATAGGGAAAAATATCGGCATTGGTTTTCACAATTCCCTTCCTTGTTAAAGGATCATTTGGATTTTCAATTGAGTATGCCAAATATGGAACATGTATTATCGTTGAAGTTGCAAATGTAGAATCTGTTGAATATTCATATTCAAATTCTACTGATCCTGCAATAGCATTCCATTGAAGTTCAACAACTGGCGTAACATTTAAGTTTGGATCACCAAGTCCTCCGGGCATTGGCTTTTCCAAAACTGGCATCTGCATTGTTGAGAAAAAATTCACATCAGCCCATGCAGAAGTGTCTCTTGAATGAAAGGCTGCAGCTCGGTAATAAAATTCCTGCCCGAAAAGATCAAGGGGAGCAGAAACTGTATCCTGATCAGCAGTTGTAATTGTTTTAAGATAAGGTGAAGTAAAACCAGCTGAAGTATCAATCTGTACAATGTAATTTGTGCTTCCGGAAATTTTCTGCCATTTAAAAATCGGGAAAATACTGTGCGTATATTTTAAGGTATCAGCAGGAATAAATTCAATAGTTTCGTTTGGCAAAAACAGTGTAATCAGGGAGGTATAATCAGATACTTGAACAGTAAATGTGGTATCTGGTGGTGATAATAATAAGGTGTCACCCAGACTTGTCATGAAGGCAACTGTATTATTATCGATAATTTTTATGGTCCAGGTGTCACTAAGATACTGAAACATTATTGAACTGTCAGGATCTGTTATGATATAATCGGTATTGGGAGGAGTTATATTCACAAGAATTGAATCAGACAATGTTGTCACACTGATTACTGTGTTATTGGGCGTAATTACATCAACCGGAAAATTCAAAGTTAATGTTTCAATGGTTTTTAAAGATCTGACATCCGACCAGGATGAAGTATCTCCGGGATTTCCAATAGCACGGACTCTCCAGTAATATTCGGTAAAATATTTAAGCTCCTGAGCATTTGCGGCAGAGAAAGTTGTATATATTTTATCTGGATTTGTAAAAGCCATGTCAGTGTCATACTGAAGTTCATAAATTTGGGCTCCGGCAACTGCTGTCCAGTCCAGTAATGGATCTACTACGAGATTTGTAGCATTATCTGCAGGAGAAACCAAAACAGGTGCATACACCTTATCCTGACCATAAGAAAATGACACAATCATTATGAGTATCATCATGAATAAACTCTTCTTCATATTTTTCTGTTTTATAGTTAACAATTTGATTATAATTATAATAATGAGAGGGATTTCTCCCTCTCATTGTTGATATCTTAATTAATTTTCACAAACTTCCCTGATTTTCTATACTGATCGCCTGAGAGACTGATAAAGTATACGCCGCTTTTGAGTGATGAGACATTAATATTCACTGTATTTCCGGTAAAATCTTTCAAATCAATTGTTTGTATTAATTTTCCACTGATATTAAATATTTCCAGAGAAGAATTTTCTATTTTTTCAGGAATTCTGATTGTAATTTCTTCTGAAGCAGGATTTGGATAGACATCCAGTAATTCGGTTTTCATTTGATTTGGATCATAATCGGGAACACTTACAAAGTCTGTAGACTCAAAAACGCCTCTTCCATGTGTTGCAGCATATACAACTCCATAATTTGTTACTCCCGGGAACATAAATGTTTGCTGTTTCAGATCATATACGGGAACCCGTGCAATGCCACCATCATTTTCTTCAGTCCAGGTAGTATTTGGAGCTGAAATATTGTTTGTCATGTATATTCCAAACTCAGTGCCAAGCAATACTGTATTGGGGTTTGTCATTTCAATGAGAGCTGAATAGACGGGAACTCTGGGTAAAGCACCCTGTTTTGAAGTAAATGTAGGATTTTCGTCAAGTGCATTGGATGAGTAATACACATAATTCAGGTTTGTTCCATAACTTCCAAAGACAACAACGATTCTTGAAGGATCATTGGGATCAATGGCAATACTGTTTACCGGACGGTTAGAAACTCCTGAAACAGTTAGTTCCTTGGTTTCAACAACACAATACGGATTAACAGGATAAGGTGAAGATACAGAAATGTTGACAGCACAAGCGCTTAAAGAGTCATTTGCAAAATTCAGGTTTGAAAGTCTGTAAATTTTTCCTGCCTGAGTTCCAACATATACATAATTTCCACATTGAGAAACTGACATTGACTGTACTGTTCCTGAGATACGGGCAACGGGCCACCATTTTGGCTGGCTGGCAAAGTTATGTGCGTCACGGGTCATCAGAACATATCCGTTAATTCCCACATAAAATTTTGATGTTACAATATCCTGAACTGTAATCTGATCATCTTCAACCATAAAAGGAATGGATGATGGCAAAACATAAGGGAAAGGATAGCCACTGGTATTGCTAAATACTGCAATGGTATCACCTGCCCAAACCGTATCACCGACATGAGTATAGGTGACTGAATCAGGACTGAGGTAATCATCCGTTTTTTCATGCAAAAGCAATGGTGTAACAAATGAAGCAAAACCCCTGTCTATATAACTTGGAAGACCTGCAACCCAATCATCATAAAATAAATCCATTTGTTCTGAATCCCCTGTTGGTGTTCTGCGAACGTCACCATAATAAACAGATCCAAATAAAAGCTGTTCATTCAGAAATGAAAATGCACAATAACCGCCATCGCCTCCTAACATTTTTACAGAACGTCCCTCAATAAAGCCTTTTCTGTCCATTAACAAAGTTCCGTTATCCTGTGTCCCGGTCATGATCATACCTTCTTTGCTAACAGCCATTGCATAGGATTGAAGGGTGGTGAAGTTCCTGTTCACTGTTGTAAAAGTCATACCTCCATTTGTGCTTTTTGAAATTCCACCATCAGTACCATAGTACATGATGTTTGGATTGTTAGGATGAAAAACATATTTATGATGATCTGCATGAAGATAGAACGGGTCAAATTCAGAGAGAAACCAAAGTGATTTTTGCTCCCAGTTTCCGCCTGCTTCCCAAGTCCAGTTATCAATTCCTCCAACATAAACTTGGTCAGGATTTGTTGGATGAACTCTGATTACGTTGTCATATGAACCTTGATTATTTGGTCCGAACAGATTAAAGCTAGAGCTTCCTCCGGGGCCAATAATTGTCCAGCTTTGACCACCATCAGTTGTTCTGTATACATTGTGTAAAGCACCAGTCAATTTGGCGGCACAAGCGTATATATACATCGGATTGCTCGGAGCAATATCAATTTCAACTCTGGAAAGTCCTGAAGCAGGAAGCATTGATCCGCCTGTTGAAGCATTAAAATAATCAACGCCACTGTTTGTTGAAATATACACTTTATTTCCTGCAACCAAAGTGACCACAGTTCCGTCCGGAGAAATATCCACATCCTGAGTTGCGACTGTCGCGGTAGCAACAAACGCATCCAAAGGATTTGACCATGTCAAACCATTGTCTGTACTTCTTTTAATTCCTCTTTGAGTGGCTGCATAAATATCTCCGTTGGGATGTACTTTTACTTTATAAACATACTCCCATCCAGTTGCAGTGACGGGATCAGTTGATGGAATCTGTTCGAAGGTTGTACCTGTGGCATCTGTAGATCTGAACAAACCCATTCCCACAAAACCTGTACTTCCGGCAGTACTTCCAAAACTCGGAGCAAAGCCTTCCCCTGTTCCGAAATAGATGATGCCGTCAGGTCCCTGATCTATGCAGCTGACAATCAAACTTGGCATCAGGTCATCGATAGGTTGCCATGACTGTCCTCCGTTCGTTGTTTTCCACAAACCACCTGATACAGCTCCGGCATACATGACATCGGGATTATTTTTGTCAAAAATTAAGCCTCTGACTCTTCCTCCCTGATCGGTTGGTCCAATGCTGCGCCAGTTCATCGCGCCACTTTTCTGGGTTGAAAACTGTTCAACCTCCTGTCTTGCGGCATAATAATCTTCTGCATGAAATTCGCCTGTCTCAGGATTGTTTCTGAGCAATCTGTAATATTCCAAAGCACCTGCAAAGCCCTGTGCAGACAATTTAGATTTGTTGTCTCTCGGAACATATCTGCTTTGAGCCTTTTTTTGTGCAAATACGGATGATGTTGCCATGAGCATGACGATAAACGAAATTAAAACGAGGTAGTTTTTCTTCTTCATAATCTTAATAAATTAATATTCTTTTACTTACATTAAATTCATTTCAATTCTCAAACTTTTGAACTAGCAAAAATAGTCCTATTTTCAAAATTAGCAAAATAAATTATTACTAAAATGCACAAAAAGTGTAAGGTATTACATAAAAAGAATTCGGAAAAATCAATTTTTTCTGTTTCCGATGTGGTAACTCAGATAAAGTGTTGTAAATATATTGTAATTTTTTGTAAAGCTCATGATCTGAACAGGCTTGAGAAAAGCACTGATCATCACACCAGCTTCTAGAGCTCTAATTCTGGAATTTTCTATGGCATGTTCAAAATTGATGCCCGCTTTCACATAGGCTCCAAGATGGAGTTTGATTTCATCTATACCTTTCAGGAAAGGCCCACGACCAAAAATATTGTCATAAAAATGTTCTTCAGGATCATATTTCTCCAGCGAATTATTGGGAATGATATACAAGTAAACCGGCTTTGTTATCCCCAGAACAGGTCCCACAGAAATAAACGATCTCAACTCTATTCCTCCCCAGTATGGCTTTTCATTTAATATCCTTTGCGTTCCCACACTTCCCTGCAGCAAAAAGAAATGATTCATTTTTCCATAGATATAGCTTTTTGCATTTAAATCGCTCAGATTATTGGAAATCCTGATTTCTTTTGGATGTTTCATTGTGAAAAAGCTCACATCAAACATTCGCTTTTTCATTGCAGTCAGATGCATTCCGGTTCGGTATCCCAATCCCCACCCCTGTGTGTGTAATTGAAGGTAATAGTTATTTTCGTAGTGCAAAAGAACTTTCGTTTCAGTTTCTGCAGGGACTTGTCCATGAAGCCAGAAAACCGCAAAAAAAATCAGTGAAATGAAAGTGAAACTACGTTTGAGCATAAATTCTATTTTATGCAAATTTACAAAAAAACAAACGTATGTTCAGATATTAATAATAATAAGATTTATATGCTGGGCATTTTTCTTTTGTCCGGCAGGAACTGAAAGCAAAAGCAACCATCAGAGCCAGTAATAAAACAATCGCTATTTTTTTCATTTTTAGTGAATTTGGTTTTGCAAATATAAATACAAAACGAATAACTGGTTTATAAATTATTGCTAATTTTATTTTTTTAAACTTTTGATGTGTATGATTCAAATTAATTCAGATCATGTGCGCATTGATGATTCATGGAAGAAATATCTTTCTGATGAATTTGAGAGCGAATATTTTGTAACACTTAAACGCTTTCTGATTGAAGAAAAGAAAACACACAGAGTGTACCCTCCTTCTTCACAAATTTTTGCTGCTTTTGACCATTGTCCGTTTGATCAGGTAAAAGTCATTATTCTCGGACAGGATCCCTATCACGGACCGGGGCAGGCTCACGGATTATGCTTTTCTGTCCCCGACGGTATTGCGATGCCACCTTCTCTGGTCAACATTTTCAAAGAAATTCAAAACGATCTGAATATTCCATTTCCAAAAACCGGAAATTTAACCCCATGGACCACGCAGGGGGTATTGCTTCTCAATGCAACACTGACAGTAAGGGCAGAATCTGCAGGTTCCCATCAGAATAAAGGATGGGAAAAATTCACCGATAAAGTCATTCAAAATCTCTCTGACAGAAAAGATCATGTGGTTTTTTTTCTCTGGGGAAACTATGCCCGGGCAAAGAAAACAATGATCGATGCTTCAAAACACCTTGTACTTGAAACAGTTCATCCTTCTCCCTTGTCAGCTAGCAGGGGGTTTTTCGGGTGCAAGCATTTTTCATCCTGTAACAACTTTCTGCTTCAACACAATATGTCCCCAATTGACTGGAGCATATGAAAAATTACTGGATTTCACTTTTCCTGATTTTTCTTGCCTTCCAGGTAAGTGCTCAGTTTCAGATACAAACACAAGTCCTTTGTGAAGACACTGTTCGAAAGGAGATGAACATTTCATCCGATATTTTGATTTTTTCATCTGTGACAGAAGCAAATACTTTTCTGGAACAAATTCTTAAAGATGCAATGTCTCAAGGTTATATAGCTGCATGCTATGACTCACTGTCCCGATCCGATTCCCTTATTACTGCCAATTTTAACAGAGGCCCCCTAATTACATTTGCTTCAGTTCAATTTCGCAATTTCTCTCCCGAATCACTGAAAAAAGCCGGAATAAACCCTGACAATCAGAAACATTCTCTTTTGAATGCAGCAGGAATTCAGAAAATTATGGAAAACACTGTTATATACTACGAAAATAATGGGTATCCATTTGTCCGTGTGAGCATTGACAGTATATTTTACCGAAATGATACTGTATGGACGATCCTGAATTGTACACAGGGACCTGCCATTAACATTGATACGATCATAAATAACGGAAATCTGGATGTGCATCCTGAAGTTCTTTTTGCACTCGTCAATATTTTTCCGGGAGACCCCTACAATGAATCTGCGACTAAAAGTATCGGAAAAAGGATCAGAAATCAACGTTTCATTACTGAAACATCTCCTGTTTCTGTCAGTTTTAAAGAAAACGGAGCCATTGTATATCTGAATCTTGACAAGAAACCTGTTAACACATTTGACGGAATCGTAGGTTTCATGCCTGATTATATGGAAGAGGGAAAATTGTTTCTCACCGGAGAACTGATGCTTTCTGTAACAAACGCATTAAATCTAACAGAACACATTTATCTCAAATGGCGACAACCATCTAAACAATCCCAAGACCTTAAAAGCGGAATTTCATTCCCCTGGCTCATTTATATTCCGCTCGGATTCTCATGGGATTTTCTCCTTCTGAAGAGAGACACCACCTATGTCAATGTAGAAAACAAATTCACTTTGTTTTATTCGGCAAATCTCAATTCCCGTACTGGGGCTTATCTGCATTACATGAACAGTAACTTACTGTCTGTCAGTAGTTTCCAACAACTAAACACATTGCCACCCGTCCATGACATGAATATCATTTCTGTGGGAATACGTTCTGATTACAGCAAGCTCGACAATCTTACAAATCCTTCAAAGGGTTTTGAGCTTCACTTTGATATTTCGGCAGGGAAAAAAACAATTTTGAAAAATCCTGCACTTAATGAAACTCTGTATGAGGGATTACAGTCAAATGACATTCGTATTCAGATCGAAAATGACATGGCCCTGCATATACCCATTCAGCAGCGTAGCAGCATTTATTTGAGAAATTACACCGGTTTTAAGTCGGCAAAACAACTGTTTATTAATGAGTTGTTTACCATTGGCGGATTACAAAACCTGCGTGGATTTGATGAAAACAGATTCTATGCTTCTCTGTTTGGACTGCAAACCATAGAATATCGTTACAGATTTGATGTACAATCCAGATTGATTGTTTTTTCTGATTTTGCATATATTGAGAAACATATTGTTACAGAGAAAGACATTCAGCGTCCAATGGGGTTCGGAGCGGGTATCAGTTTTGATACAAATCAGGGAATTTTTTCACTTTTTTATGCTGTTGGGAAAACCCATCAACAGCCATTAAGTATAAAATCATCCAAAATTCATTTGGGATATGTAATCATTTTCTGATTCACATATCCTGATTCCGGATCAATGATTTTTATTTATTTTTGTGAATCTGAAAATTCATCAGTATCATATTTTTAATTAATGAAAAATATCTTTTTCCTTATATTTTTGTTTTCAGCTTTCATTTTTTCTGCATGCAAGGAAGCCCGGCTTTTGAGAAGTAATCTGAGTATGCAATACGATTCAGAACAGCCTTATCATCTATTTCGGTTTGCCCTTTTTCACAAGGACCCTGATTTAACTGAATTACAGTTCAGAATTCCCTTACACGAATTTCTGATGAAGCCAGATTCAGACACTTCAGATTACAAATCTGAATTCCTGGTAACGTATGAATTTTTCGAGGACTATAAAACAAAACATCTGATTGATAGTGCAACTATACGATTTTCAGACTCAACATTTTTTCGTACAAATTACTGGTACGATTATATCATAACACTTCCCCGAATCCAAAATGATCAGGGAATACTGAAACTCAGAATCACACATCCCAAAAAAGATAAACTGTTTGTTTTCAATTTTCTTTTCAACAAAAAAGATCCAGGAAACAGGCAATACTTTTTCACAGAACACAAAGAACTGGGAAGAATACCCCATTCAACACTCAGCATTCAGGACACTTTTAAAATTCACTTGTCTACCTTACTCCATGCTGACAGTTTATTTGTAGCGTATTTTAAACCTTTCCGTGAAATTGCACAACCGCCGTTCAGCAGTGAAACAATGACAGTTTTTCCCTGGAAACCAGACACACTATTCACAATCAGCGTCAAAAACAATGAAACTGAATTTCTCAATTTCAGAAAACCAGGACTGTATCATTTCATGCCTGACACGTCACTCCGACATGGATATACAATATACATTACCCGTTCTGATTTTCCATTAATTTCAAACCACAGGCAGATGGTGGGGCCACTCAGATACATCAGCAGCAACAAAGAATTCAGAAAGATTGCAACCAATCCAGATTCGCAGGCAACAATAGAAGACTTCTGGCTGAGTATCAGTTCCAATCCTGATGTTGCAAGAAGATTGATAAAAGACTATTACAACAGAGTCCAATATGCGAATGTTTTTTTCACCTCATACAAAGACGGATGGATGACAGACCGGGGAATGATTTATATTGTTATGGGGCAACCAAATATTGTTTATGCGTCATCGTTCAGTGAAATCTGGATATATGGAGAAGACAAAAATTATTATTCTTTGACATATGAATTTCGCAAAGTTTTAAACCCACTATCAGATAATGATTTTATTCTGACACGCAATCCCACATTCAGAGAAAAATGGTACAAAGCAGTTGATTTCTGGAGAAAGAAATGACGAATTTTCCGATTATTTCAATAAAAATCGGTTATTTTGTGTAACAATTTTTATAATTTAAAATCATGAAAGACCACAAGTATATTTTTGGAATACATCCAGTGTTAGAAGCATTAAAATCATCAGAAAACATTGACAAAGTATTTGTTGTTCGGGATGTGAAAGCTGAAATCCGGAAGCAAATACTTACTCTTGCATCTGACGCATCTGTTCCTGTACAGTTTGTTCCTGCAGAGAAACTCAGAAGGATGCTTCCTTCAGGAAATCATCAGGGAGTGATCGCTGTTGTTTCGCCGATTGTATTCAGTGAAATTGAACCACTTGTTCCCTGGTGGTTTGAAAATGGAATCGTGCCTCTTGTTGTTGTCATGGATGAGATCACTGATATTCGAAATTTTGGTGCGATTGCCCGAACTGCAGAATGTGCAGGAGTGAATGCACTGATTATACCTGATAAAAATTCAGCACAAATTAACGCACAAACAGTAAAAACATCAGCAGGTGCATTATATAACATTCCACTTTGCAGGACAAAAAGCTTAAAAACAACTCTGCAATTTTTAAAACAATCGGGATTTCAAATTATTTCGTGTTCTGAAAAAGGGGCAGAATTATATACCAGTAATGACTACAATATCCCAATTGCAATTGTTCTGGGAAGTGAGGAATACGGTATCTCGGGAGAAATTCTGAGAATTTCTGATCAGATTGTAAAAATTCCTGTATTTGGAAATATTAACTCACTCAATGTATCAGTTGCTGCTGGAATAATTTTATATGAAGTAGTCAGACAACGAAATTTATGATTCAGCAATGCGAATTCATACTTTGATCAGTTCTTCAGATTCATGTAAGAGGGATCCATTGACTTATAATCCGGGCTTCTGTTTGTTGTCGGAGATGAATTAACCATACAAGAATTTGAGTTTCATAGAAGACAATTCAGTTTTTTATTCACTTCTACTCAAGTTATCACTTTGGAGAAGAAGCAACGATGCAAAAAAGATTTAGCCCTGATTGCGAATTTATTCATTATAATAAAAAAAATAAGTATTTTTGCAACCCAAAAATTTACAATAATGTCGAAACAAACTCGTTCACAACAATCAAAAGGTCAGACTTCAATTGAATCCGTTGAATCCACGCTTTCCAAGGCAGAAAACTTCATTCAGACCAATCAGAAACGACTGACTTATATAATCGGTGGTATCATTTTGGTGGTACTGGCCATACTTGGATACAACAAATTCATCCTTCAGCCAAAAGAAAAAGCGGCCTATGAACAAATGTTTATGGCAGAATATTATTTTAGTGTTGACTCACTGGATTTGGCACTCAACGGAGACGGTAATTACCCGGGGTTTTATGAAATTGCCGATGATTACGGAAGAACCTCTGCATCACGACTGGCAGAATATTACATCGGTATGATCCTGATGAAACAGAATCAGTTTGAAGATGCAATTCCACATTTAAAGAAGTTCAGATCAAAGGATGAAATACTTAGTGCAATGGCCAACGGAGCCATTGGAGATGCTCATGTTGAACTCGGAGATTTGTCATCAGCTCTGAAGTATTATCTCAGGGCTGCCAACAAAAGAAAAAATGCTTTTGTCACACCAATTTTCCTCTCAAAAGCTGCCTGGGTCTACGAAGAACAGGGAAAGTATGAAGATGCAATTAAATTATACACTGAAATTAAAACCGATTACGTTCGTTCTTCAGAAAGCAGAGATGCCGACAAAAACATCGCATATCTCGAGGCCAAACTCAACAAAGAATAGCAATGCCTTTGAAAAAAACCAATTTGTCTGAATTTGATGCAAAAACACTTCCGCAGCTCAAAGATTCCAGAATTGGAATTGCTGTTTCTGAGTGGAACAGCCAAATAACAGACGCACTTCTTGAAGGGGCTCTTCAGGTTTTAAAAGCTTGTTCGTTTAAAAAAAGTAACATTCTTGTAAAATATGTCCCTGGGAGTTATGAATTGCCACTTGCAGCGCAATATCTTATAAAATATGGCAAAACGGATGCAGTTATTTGTCTTGGATCAGTTGTTCAGGGAGAAACCCGACATTTTGAATTTATATGTCAGGCTGTCGCCAATAACTTAATGCAGGTGGGCATCACACAAGAAGTGCCTGTAATTTTTGGAGTTCTTACAACAGATACTATACAACAGGCCATTGAACGCTCCGGAGGGAAACACGGCAACAAGGGAATTGAAGCTGCTGTTGCGGCTGTCAGAATGATTGAACTGAAAAAAAGTTTAGAAAATTCGTAGGTCTTATTTAAAACCCGGACCATGAACATCTTATATTTTGGAACTCCTGATTTTGCTGTTCCGCCAATTCATGCTATTCAAAAAAGCAAACATAAAATTGTGTGTGTGGTTACAACACCTGACGCCCCTTCAGGAAGAGGGCTGAAAATGAGAATTTCAGCAGTCAAAGCTGCTGCACTCGAATACAACCTACCTGTTCTCCAACCAGAGAATCTCAGTGATCCTGATTTTCAGAAACAATGCAAAACTTATGATCCTGACATTGGTATTGTGGTCGCATTTAAAAAACTTCCTCAATCAATATGGGGAATTCCAGAGAAAGGAACATTTAACCTTCATGCTTCATTACTGCCCCAATACAGAGGTGCAGCTCCCATTAACAGAGCCATCATGAACGGAGAAAAGGAAAGCGGTTTAACCACTTTTTTTATTAATGACGGAATTGACACTGGTAACATTATCAACACTGTCTCAATTCCAATTCATCATGATGACGATTTTGAATCACTTTACAATCACATGTCTGAATCGGGAGCACAACTCATCATAAAAACACTGGATGATATTGAAAAAGGAACATACAGCATCAGACCTCAGCACGAACTAATCGCGGAATATCAGATAGACACTCTCAAAAAAGCACCAAAAATATTCAAAGATGACTGTGTGATTGACTGGAACAAACCAGCAGAAGAAATTCGCAATCAGATAAGAGGATTGAGTCCTGTCCCCGGAGCATTTTCAATTATATTACACGAAGATGTTCAACCATTTATTGTTAAAATTTTTCGGGCAAATGTATGTGAAAACAGATTTCATCTTTCCCCTGGTACAGTTCTTTTTACCAAAAACAGAATGTTTGCCGGCACAGGAAACAAACAATGTCTGCAAATTGAATATTTACAACCTGAATCAAAGCCGAAAATGAGTGCAGAATCGTTTATAAACGGATTAAAAGTACATGATGGCTGGTCGTTTCAGAATGAAAAGTGATAATTATTCGGTCTGAGCAGGAACTTCGTCCACTGTGCTTCCACATTCAGGTAATATCCGTCTCATAGACAAATATCTTTTCACATAGTAGTCCTGAGTGGTCATATCATCAATGGTAACTCCTTTCTGTATTGTGGCATGAATGATAAAAATGGATCCGTTTTCATTTACATCAGTCACCATTGCTACGTGACCTATTGCTGAACCTGAAGCATTTCTGCCCTTAAACAGCACAAAATCACCTTTTCTTGCCTGCGAAAGGTCAATTTCCTCACCCACAACTGTATAGGACCTGCTTGAATAAGGAAGCTGATACCCAAAAGGCTCAAAGATATACCTCATAAAACCGGAACAATCAAATCCTTTTTCAGTTTTTCCGCCATATCTGTATGGCGTCCCCATATATTTTTTTGCGTAAGACAGAACACTGTCAATCATTTCTTCATGTCTTATCTGACAACTGTCAGTAGAATCGGGATAAGCCTCAGATGCTAGGAGTTGTGACAAAGACAAGATGAACATCACACTAAAAGAAAAAACAAATTTCATACTTATTTTTTGAGTTTGCAAAGTTACAAAATTTTAATGTATTGATAATAAAGATTTTTCATTTGATTTTTCAAAAGATTCTGATACATAAAACAAAAACCTGATACAATGAAATCTGAATTCAAACGTTCATTAATTTTGTGAAAGTAAAAAAGTTTTCATTATTTTGCAAAAACATTCAGGCCAATGCATACAAAAAAAAGCATATTATTTTTTCTGATAATAAATTCCTTCATTTTTTCATCAATTTCACAACCTTCGTCTGGATCTAAAAGCTACGACAGTATTCTTGAGGGCAGCAAAACAGTTGAAATGTTTGACAGTTTAGCAAATTCAAGGTTTTTTCACAGCAATCTGTTTCGCGAAGACATGTCTGTAAAACTTAAATACCCATATCCGGAGAGTTACATTCCTGAATACAGCGATTCGTTGGTTCGAGAGCGAATTGCAAACATGAATGCATCATCACCGATTGAGTTCAGGTATAATGATGATGTAATGGCCCACATTGATTTTTATCTGAAAAGAAGATCATTTATTGCGCGCTTACTTGGATTAACCGAGTTATATTTTCCAATGTTTGAAGAAATGCTTGACAAATATAATTTACCACAAGAACTGAGGTTTGTCACAATTATTGAGTCTGCGCTCAATCCCATTGCAAGATCCAGGGCAGGTGCATCAGGATTATGGCAGTTTATGATCAAAACAGGACAGATATACGGACTTGAATCAAGCAGTTATGTTGATGACAGGTTTGATCCATATAAAGCAACCGATGCAGCATGCCGTCACTTTATTGATCTTTATAAAATTTATGGAGACTGGGCTCTATGTCTGGCAGCATACAATGCCGGTGCAGGAAGAATAAACAGAGCCATTAAACAGGGAAATGACAGGAATGATTACTGGCTGATAAGAAAATATCTTCCCAAAGAAACACAAAAATATGTTCCAGCATTTATTGCTGCAGCATACGTTTTTACATATTACGTTGAGCACAATATCCGACCAATGGTTCCAGTTATCATTGATACCCAAATAGATACAGTTGCTGTCAGAGGGGAACTTTCATTTTATGTCATTTCCAATATGCTTGACATTCCGATGGAACACGTTGAACTTTTAAATCCTGCATTCAAAAAACAAATCATTCCGGCCACACCGTTCAATCATCACATGTTGAGACTACCTAAAAACAAAATATTAAAATATGTGGAGTTGGAGCTGGACATGTATTATTATACCTATGCAACCAAATATCCTGAACTGCTCACTGAATATGTGACAAAATCAGGAAATACCCTCTACACAGGTAATTACAGAACCGAAAACACCATAGATCTCTCAGAAAATGACAGTTTGTCCACTGATAGTATGAAACTACTGAAAATGATCAATACACCCGAAGAATTGATTACACTAGTGAGGAATTATGATCCTTCAGGGAAAGCGATATCTCAACCGTTTACATCATCAGGATCTGCCACTGCATCAGTTTCACCAAATGGCACACATACTGTCAGGAAAGGGGAAAGCCTTGGGATTATTGCAAGAAAGCATGGTTGCACAGTCAATCAACTGATGCAATGGAACAACCTCAGAAGCCAGACAATTCATCCGGGGCAGGTTCTTAAAGTAAGTAATTCAACCAGCAGTTCTTCAAGCCCATCAACTTCATCTTCTACTACAAAAGAGGGCAATATAACATGGCATTCTGTAAAAAAAGGAGAATCTCTCTGGGCTATTGCCACAAAATATTCAACATCTGTTGATAAAATTAAGGCCGATAATAATCTTAACGGCAACAACATCAATGTTGGACAGAAACTAAAAATTGTTTCAGGAAATTAACATCTCCATCACATGAAAAAATATTTTATCTACATTGCAGGCATTTTTGCATTCACATTGATTCATCAGTCCTGCACAACCACGGTAGAACAGGCTGTTTCAACAGGAAAAAATGCTGAAGTTCTAATTTATATGGATACGAAACTCTGGCAATCGGAGCTCGGAGACAGCCTGAGTAAAATTTTCATGCAACCTGCTGAGGGGCTGAATCAACCTGAACCATTATTCAGGCTGCTCCATCTGGAGTCGCTGGACGACCTTTTTAAAAAACACAGAAACATTTTAAGAATAGTCGTCAGTGATACTGTAAAGAAGCCAATCCTTCAGTACTCTGACAATGTATTTTCCAAACCTCAGACATATGTTGAAGCATATGCATCCAGTTCTGAAGAAATGATTGCACTCATTCACAAAGCCCAGTCATCACTTTTTGAAAAGTTCAGACAAACTGATTATGCAAGGATTCAGCGAGCGTTTAAAATGCAGGAAAGTATTCCAATCCAGAATAAAATCAAAAACACATTTAATGTATCAATGGTGATTCCTAAAAGCTTTTATGTGGCAAAAGAGGCGCCTGATTTTATGTGGCTTCGTCTTGAAACGAACAGATATTCACAGGGTTTGATGATATATAAAACTGAATTTTCAGATTCATCGATGTTACAGCCACAAAATCTGATCAGCTGGAAAAACAGAATGACAGAACTGCATATTCCGGGAGAAGTTGAGGGGTCATATATGCGAACAGACACACTTATTACTCCTATTATCAATACAGTTCAGTGGAGGAATAAGAAAGTCATTGAAATCCGTGGGCTGTGGATTACGATTGGAGACTACATGGGTGGTCCATTTGTCACTTTATTTATGACTGATCCGGACTTAAAGCACCTTTACGGTTTTGATGCTTATGTATATTACCCAAGTCGTGATAAAAGGGATTTACTCCTGCAATTGGAAAGCATTCTTCACTCTGTGAGATTTGACAAATAACGTATTTTTTTTTCTTTCAGAACACTGATTTGAATCAGTCTACCTTATAAATTTTTATACACTCTTCCTCATGGATCAATTTATATTCAAGTGGTGGTGTATTTTTCCTACATGTATTCAGAAAAATAAAATTCAATCCTCTTTTTTTCAGATCTGTTAAAACAACAGGATTGTCAATTTCGTCATTTTCCATTGTCCATCCTTTTCTGTTCAAAAAATACAATTGAGTAGTGCTTTTACCACCATTTGTAAGAACGAGTGCATTCTTGGGAATCATTCGATCTGCAAGTGATTCATAACAGGTTTTAATCAGGTCGTTCTTTTTGATTCTGACATCATGCTGCTGATTGGCAAATGATTCAGCAGATGCGATGGTAAGTAGCGCAAATCCAATCCATTTCAATCTGATCTCTGAAAGTGCATATCCTCCGAAAATAGCCATTACCGGAACAAAGGGAATGATGTAATAACTGTGAGTTGAAAAAACAAAACCTGTTTTCAGGACATAAATAACAAGGAATAGCATGCTGACTAAAAAGAGATTTATTAATTTTTTCTGCTTTCTGAAAAACGCAAGCAAAAGACCGGCAAAGAAAAACGCAAAACCAAGATAACCCTGAAAAGCATCAAAATAAAACCTTTTGGATGTTTCACCCATATTACTCAGAATATCATTTAGTCCCTGACTGAAAGAGCGGGTAAAAAACAACTGATTTCCATAAAGCTCAACAAGTTGAGGCACATAAACAAAATACCACGCAAAGGCAAGAGTCAACATAACCAAACCACCTGCCATCACATATACTCTTCTGGATTTTAAATACGAATTTGAAAAAACCAGAATAAACATTACAGAAAATATCATTGCAGCAGGTAGTTTTGCTAAAACACCCACCCCTCCCAATATCAGAAACAACAAGAAGTGAAATCTTTTACCACGGGTCAGATAATTCACCCCGAAAAATAATGAACACAACGTGAGAGAAACGCTATATGTATCGGGCATAACTTTACGTGAAAACATTAGCCATATTGACATTAAAAGCAAAATAGACGCAAAAAAAGCAAGCCTTCGGTTAAAAAACTGCATGACGAGGAGGTAAAAACAATATATTCCCAGTGTACTGACAATCAGATTCAGCAATCTTCCGATCCAATGCTGATATCCTGTCACTTTGGTAATCATGGCAATAGAATAGCTGAAAACTGGAAACTCGGCCCCAATGATTCCACTACGATCTCCGCTATAATCAATTGTCGGCCTCAGAATATTGGCATCATCCTCATAAAAATTTCTGGCAATCATTGCGGTAAATGTCTGGCGCCAGTTGTGTGACGATTCAAGAGGAGGCTGAGTGATATGAATAAGCCGAATCAGAAAAAAAAGCATTAACCAAAATCTTATATCACCAAATGCCATCAAGATTCTTTTTCGCCACATAAAAATTGTTGTAATTATTTCCTTCTTAACCAGAACTCGGGATTTTCCAGAGTTTTCTCTTTCCAGACCTCAAAGTGAAAAACAGATGAATTGTATGATGAATCTATTGCAACAGAGCCAAGTAGAGAAGAAGTCTTCACCTTATCATCCTTTTTTACCCGAACTGAAACAAGATTTGCATACACTGTCAGATAGTCTCCGTGCCTGACGATGACAGCTTTGGTTTCATTGGGAAGAGTAAATACAGCACTTACAGATCCATCGAAAACAGCTTTTACTTGTGTATTTTGCCGTGTCGTAATGTCAATTCCATTATTTTTTACTTTGATACCTGCGAGAATAGGGTGTGGATGTTCACCAAATTTGCCCGTAATCAGTCCGTTATCAACCGGCCATGGGAGTTTTCCCCTGTTTCCTGCAAAACCTTTGGAAATTTCAAGTTCTTCCGTGGTCATAGGCATCGATGACCCAGCAACTTTTTTAGCATTTGCCTTTTTGTTTGCCTCTTCGATTTCCTTCCTGATCAACTCTTCAATTTGCTTCTGCAATTTTTGAGCTTCCTGTTGCTTTTTCTTAATATCCGCACGTAGTTTTTGTTCCTGAGACTGTAAATCTTTTATTGTTTTATCTTTTTCCTTTTTCTGTTTATTCAGATTACCAACTTCTGTTTCTTGCTGGCGAAGCAATTGAAACTTTTCATCTTTCATTTTTTCAAGATTCTGAAGGCTTTCTTTGAGTTCAATTTGTTTTGCTATGATCAAATCTGCCTGACGACGCCGTGATGAGGCATATTCCTGAAGATATCTGTATCTCTGAAATACCTCATTCATACTCTGTGATGCAAAAATAAACATGAGACGATGCTGTGAACTTCTTGTCAGATATGAAAAATAAATCATTTGTGCATATTCTTCTTTCAGCAGAGTCATCTCCTTTTCGAGTTTTTCAATATGTTCATTCAAAACTTTCATTTCTGCATTTATTCCTGCAATTTCCTGCTGAATCATTGATAACAGTTTTTGCTGATTGGTAATCTGCCCCTGAATCAGATTCAGCTGATTCAGATTTGTTTGTGTGCTTTTACGGGTTTGATCGAGCAGTTTATTTGTATTTGCAATTTCTTTTTCCAGATTTTTCTTTTTGCTTTGCAATTTATCCTTTTGTGTTTGCGCTTCTGAAACTCCGACACATAAAACGATTATGAGAATTGTCAATGTTTGACGAATGATGGTAAGATAATGATCCGGAATGAAAATTTTCATAGACCTAGCGTATGTGTTGATAATTCTCTGGAATATTGAACGTAAATTGAAATGGTTTGTTAATCTGTACTTTGGAATATCTGATGTTTAGGATAACAGTATTTTCAGCTGTAATTTCACAATGCAGTGTTCCCGGAAAGGACTGATTATCATCAGCCAGAACAAAATCAGTGTAAGAGAACAGCAATTTTGAGTTGTTATTTTTAATTTCTTTCCATTGTTGTCGGACAATTTTGAATGTTGCAGGATCAAGCCAGATATCCTGAACCAAAATTTTATCATTATCAACCTGATTTTTAACATATTTCTTCAGTTTTCTTCGGCCCAGTGTTGTAAGTTTATACAAACCCCCATCAATACCTGCTTTAAAAATATCATTTTCATAATAGGAGAAATCATTTCCGGTGATCAGTGACTGAAGCATGTCAAAGTCAAAGGGCGTACTGAACATATGATTGACCATCGAATAATCACCAATAAAATAGGTATTATTCAATTTATTTATCATTTTAACTGTATCGGTGGTAAATAAAATTCTGAACGCTTCAATTCCAAACATTGGATTAATGCTGACCCATATCAAAGAATCCTTTTTTATTCTAACATTTCCTTTAAATGAATTGTTTTTTTTATCAAGAGTAAGATCAGCTTCAAACCGAAGGGATAAGTCAGTATATTTGAGCTCACTTTCTTTCAGCTTTTTGAATAAATACTCAGCTCCTTCTTCTTTCAGTGGCTCTTTGATAAGTTTTCTGGTCCTGCAAGAACCGATGCTCAGAGTTAAAATTACGATTGCAATGTATATGAAATAACGTTTATTCATTTGAAATTGTTTCTATACGTTTGTAAAGTTCTTCTTTGTTTCCTCCTGCTTCAATGGCAAGTTTCCAGTATCTGATACTCTCTTCTGTTTTTCCAAGTTTGAAAAGAACATCTCCATAATTTTGCAGAATAACAGCACGGGGTTCAGCAGAATATTCAACAGCACGCCTGAGATAATCTTCTGCTTCGGTATATCTTTCCATTTGGTATAATATCCATCCGTATGTATCAAGATAAGATGCAGATTTGGGATTAGACTGTAATGTTCTTTCAGACATGGAAAGAGCTTTATCAAGATTAACTCCTCTGATTGAAAGATAATAACTGTAGTTATTCAAGGCCCAATTATTTTTCGGATCAATCTCAAGTAAAAGATCATACATCTGATCGGACTGTTCATAATCTTTAAGATAATGATATGCTTCGGCGAGATAACCCAGTGACTGAATCCTGATTGTATTATTGGATACAGCATTTTCGTATGCTTCTTTCAAATAGGTGATTGCCTTATCATAGTTCTTTTTCTTAAAGTAAGCATATCCTGCATAAAAATAACTTCCGGGCTGTTCAGGAAAATACTCAATACTTCTTATGGCCGTTTCTGCCAATGTATCATATTGCCCTGATACGTCATAACACATAAACAAATGCTCCCAAACAGTATATTTGGAGGGATCAATTGATATTACTTTTTTCCACTTCTGTGCTGCTTCATCATATAACCCATCTCTGAATAAAAAATCTCCGTACACAGAATAAACTTTTGCTTCTTCAGGATGTGCCTTCTGATACAAATCAAGAAGTCTGTATGCATGTGCATTGATTACTGAATCATTCTGTGATACTTCATAGTAATACATGATGATGTTCATTTTGGCATCCACATCAACTGTTGTATCCTGAAAAAGTACTTCAAACAGTTCAGTTGCTTTTGAAAGATTTCCTATTCTCATGTAACATTCTGCCATAGAAATCAATGCTTCATAATTTTTTGGATCTTCATTATAAACAGCAGAATAATGTATCAGTGCTTCGTAATAATTTCCGGTTTGCAGGTAATAATCCCCTATTGCCATTGTATATGCTATTTCTCCAGGAAAAGCGAGTGCCAGCTTTTTTAATTCCTCAACAGCAGCTTCATTGTTCCGGGTCATGATATAAAACTGATATTTTTGAATGGAAATTTCCTCATTAATACCAATGAGAGATTCAATATCATTCAAAACATGAATTGCAGCATTCAGGTTGTTGAGTTGCATGTATGTATTGGCCAGACCGTAGTATAGGGTCATATCCTCAGGAAAGTCCCTGATCAGTTGCTGGTAAACAGGAATTTTCTGTTTATGCTCTCCGGTTCTGTCATAGATATCAATCATCAGCATTCTGTACCATTTGTTTTTGCTGTCAATTTTTGCAGCCTGTTTTATGAGACTTTGTGCCAGTTCAAATTCTCTTTGTTCGGTATAAATTCTTGCCAGTTCATATCTTGAAGCAGCATGATGTGGATCAGAGTCTGATATTTTTTTGAATATTTCAACAGCGTCAGCTGTTCTACCAAGAAATTTCAGCTGAATTGCCTGAATGTATAATGAACTGTTTTCCAGTTGCTTTCTGTCACTGATTCGCCCATCTTTCTGAACAGTTTTGCAACCTGATATGGCAAAAGCAAAGATCAGAGCTAACAGAACAATAACTTGTATGTTGTTGATTCTCATGTTAATTTATCATTGTAAAATCGCCGATGTTCAGCTCTTTATATGTTTCCCTGTATTCAACGTAATTACCTACCATTGAATTGTCTATGTTGGCATTTACAATTGTTGTATTGTTTTGGATAATTGAACTTGTAATAATACTGTTTTCAATTTTTGTTTGCTCCCCCACAGAAACATGTGGACCGATAATTGAATTATTGATTACTGCATTGGGTCCGATATAACAGGGTGGGACCACTATTGAATTAATTATCTTTGCTGAATCAGAAACAAGATGTTCTTTTTTTGAACGGTCAAGAATCCTTCTGTTCGTGTAAACAGTCGCGTCTTTGTTTCCACAGTCGAGCCATTCATCCACTTCCTTGTGTTCAAATTTCATCCCCTTGTCAAGCAACGCCTGTAAAGCATCTGTTAACTGATACTCCCCATTTTTCATGAGTTTATTCTCAAGGAGATGCGCAATCTCAGATTTCAACTTCAACCCATCTTTGAAATAATAAATTCCAATAATAGCAAGATCAGAAACTGGCGACAATGGTTTTTCAACAAAACCGGTAATCCGTTTCCCTTCGGAAAGGACAACTCCGAATTGTGAAGGGTCTTCAACCTTACTTGCCCAAATGATTGCCTCATCATTTTCAGAAATTTTAATATCTGCATAAAACAATGTATCTGCAAAAGCAACAATCACAGAAGAATCGAGAGAATTGGCTGCACAGGAAACAGCATGGGCTGTACCCAGAGCTTCATTCTGATAATATATCGAAGGTTTGGCACCCACACTGATTGCAATTTCTTTCAGTGTGTTTTCAACTTCCTCTCCAAATTTTCCAACAATAAAAGCGATTTCCTCAACAGCTTCATTGGCAGCTTGAGCGAGTGTTTCGACAAGTCTCTGAACAATCGGTTTGCCAGCAATCTGTAAAAGAGGCTTTGGTATAGTCAGCGTATGTGGTCTCATTCGTTTGCCCATACCTGCCATTGGAATAATAATTTTCATAGTTCAATTTTTTTAACGTCCTGTATGCCCAAAACCTCCGTCACCACGGTCAGTTGACTGTAGCTCATCAACGGGTGTCCAATCTACCCGTTCATGTGTAGAAATGATCATTTGTGCAATTCTGTCACCATTTTGAATTGTGAATTCTGAGCTTGAAAGGTTGACAAGAATCACTTTGATTTCACCGCGATAATCGGCATCGATTGTTCCCGGTGTATTCAGGACAGTGATTCCAAATTTTGCAGCAAGCCCGCTTCTCGGTCTTACCTGCGCTTCATATCCTTCAGGAAGTTCAATAAACAATCCGGTTGGCACCAAACATCTTTCAAGTGTTTTCAATGTAATTGGTTGTTTAAGATTCGCCCGAAGGTCCATGCCGGCAGAGTACAATGTTTCATAAGCAGGCAGGGAATGCATGGAAGCATTTACAATTTTCACTTTCATAGTACAGTATATAAGATGACAAAATTACGATTTTTTCGAATGTATAAAAACAATATCCTTCATGACTTTCATATTCGTGCAATCATGATTTTTTTGGGAAACGCGTTCAAAATAAAACTAAGACCAATTTATTTTTTTCTGCCTGAAAAATATTTGAATATTTCCATGGCAAGAATGATAGGAATTGCAAGTAATAACAGACGGAGCCAATGCGACATTGTGATCGGTTCAACTCTGAGAATTTCCTGCATAAAAGGAAGGTGAAGGCTTAACATATGTATTCCCTGTGCAATTAAAATACCAAACACAAGTATCCAGTTTCTTTTCAATGGAACTCTGAACGCAGACACACTTTCAGAGCGGCAGTTGAATGCATGAAAATTTTGCATGAATACCATCAGCAACAACACAAAATTTCGTGATGTTGTTTCTTCGAAACTTGTGTAGTGACTTAGCCAAAACCAAACTCCAAAAACGATTGCTCCGATGGTCATACCAGAAATCACAGTTTGCTTAATCATCAAACCATCAAATATTTTTTCATTTGGCTTTCTTGGTTTTTTCAACATAGCTCCGGGTTCACCTCCTTCAAAAGCAAGAGCAACATCCTGAATTCCATTGGTCACAAGATTCAGCCAGAGCAACTGAACAGCAAGAAGCGGAAGGGGTAATCCTGCAAAAATTGATGCAATAAACAAAATCACCTCAGCTGCTCCTGTTGATATCAGAAGATATATGACCTTACGAACATTGTCGTATGCATACCGGCCTTCTTCCACTCCTGCAACTATTGATGAAAAATTATCATCTGCAACGATCATAGATCCGATTTCCTTTGCCACATCTGTCCCTGAACCCATTGCCACTCCGATATTCGCTCTTTTCAGTGCCGGTGCATCATTGACACCGTCACCTGTTACAGCAACAAATTCACCATCACGAATCAAAACATCGACAATTTCTTTCTTCTGAATTGGTGAAACCCTTGCAAAAACAGTTGTTGATGCTACCAACTTCTCAAAGGCCGGACTGTCTGACGGTCCTGCTTCGGTAAGCATCTGTCCAGTAACCACAATTGTTTCAGAATCAGCAACTTCAAGTTCTCTTGCAATTGTTAGGGCAGTAGACGGATGATCTCCTGTTATCATAATCACTTTGATCCCTGCTTTCTTACAAGTCTCAACTGAAGTAAGCGCCTCATTTCTGAGCGGATCCATAAAACAAACAAGCCCACAGTATTTCAGACCGCTTATGTCTTCATCATCATAAAATTCTTTTTTTTCAAAATTCTCAAATTCTCCGGAAGCAAGGGCCAATACCCTGTATCCCTGCTTCGCCATATCTTCAGCCTGCTGTTCAATAAGCTTTCTATCTATATGCTTTTCAGCATCACGGTCAGGCATACTTTCACAAAAATCGAGAATTTTTTCAACGGCCCCTTTCACACCGATGTACACAGAACCATTTTTACTGCAAAATGCTCCTGAAAACTTCCGCTCTGACTCATACGGGATTTTGTCAACAGTCTGATACTCTTGATGGATTGCATCTGCTCCCAGTCCGAGCTTATAGGCAAGTCCCCAAAATGCCACATCCATCGCGTCACCCCGATGAGACCATTTTCCATCTTCAAACTTCAAAATGCTTTCATTTGCCAGTGTTCCGATGTAACATAGTCTGGTTAACTGCTCATCATCATCTTTACCAAAGACCTCTCCTGAAGCATCCTCTTTAATTTCGCCTTCACCATTATATCCTTCTCCTGAAACGGTAAAGCTTCTTCCAGAAGGAAAAATAATCTTTTTTGCTGTTTGCTGATTTACTGTCAGTGTTCCTGTTTTATCACTTGCAATCACCGTACAACTTCCTAGACTCTCAACAGCATTCAGTTTTCTAACAATAACATTTCGTTTAGACATTCTGCTTGTGGCAATTGACAATGCGACTGTAAGTGCAACAGGCAATCCCTCAGGAATTGCAGAAACAGCAAGAGCTACAACAAAGAAGAAAATCGAGGCCAGGTCCATGCCTTGTAGTCGGAGTATAATGGCCAGGAAAAAACTCAGTGCGACAACAAAGTATGTGATTTGTTTGGTAAATTTCTCCATTCTGATGATCAGTGGTGGTTTAGCCGAATAAGACTCTGCAACATCCATGGCAATTTTTCCAACCTGTGTGTCTTTTCCTGTACAGACAACCACTCCTTTTCCCCGACCTGTCATTACAGTAGATCCGGCAAAGGCCATATTTGTTCTTTCACTAACACCTGTTGTCGGGCATATACGTCCGGTTGATTTCCTGGAAGCTATTGATTCTCCTGTAAGGAAACTTTCGTCAATTTCAAGATTGGCAGTTTCAAGAAGCCGTAAGTCAGCAGGTACTTTCAGTCCTGACTCAAGTAATACGATATCTCCGGGAACCAGAACTTCTGATGGAAGCGTCTTCTCAGAGCCATCGCGCATAACCCGTGCTTTGATTTTGAGCAGACTTTTCAAACTTTCCGCACTTTTTTCTGCCTTGAACTCCTGATACGTTCCAAGTGTACTGTTTATCAAAATTACCAGTAAAATAAAAATTGCATCCTTCCCTTCTCCAATTACTATTGATGCTATTGCAGCAGCAATCAATATAAAAATCAGTGGATTGATCAACTGATGCAAAATGATGTTCCAGATTGTTGCTCTTTTCTGTTCTGGTAATTTATTTTCACCGTAGTAGGATAACCTTTTTTCTGTTTCATTTGTATTCAGGCCATCAATGGTTGTGCTAAGCTCATCAAACACCCTCACTTCCCTAAGGGAATGCCACTTTTCGTTCTCTATACCGGTAATTATTTGATCTTCTTTCATATATATAATTTCAACGTTATCTGTGCAAATTTAAAATATTTGTTTCATTGTTGCAAAATCAATTTGACAACAAAGAGCAAAATTCAAATTGTTTAACATGATACGAAATAAATAATGTTCACAGATCAGACCTCTCTCTCAAACATTGATTCTGCAAGGATTCTCAACTGACCGAGCACATCATGATTTCCCTTGCATTTCTGAAGGCATTCCAGCGATTTATCGTGATACATCCTCATCATTGAGAGAACATGTTTCCTGATATTCAGATTTTCGTAGATTTTCTTAATATATTCTATCTTTTCATCCTCATTTTGGTGGCGCGATGTATAATAAACATAAAATTCTTCTCTTTCTCCGGGAGAAAGTAGCTCCAGTGTTTTCAAAAACAAATAGGTTTTTTTTCCTGATATGATATCTGCTCCCTGTTTTTTTCCAAATTTGGATACATCTGAAAAAACATCCAGTAAATCATCCTGAAGCTGAAAAACAATTCCAAGGTATAGTCCGAAATCGTGAAGTGCCTCAGCTTCTTCTGCTGGAGCTCCACCAATCATGGCGCCGATTTTCAATGAAGCAGCTGTCAGGCAGGCTGTCTTGAGTGTAATCATTTTGATATAATCTTCAATCCCAACGTCTGAAATAACTTCATAATCCATATCATACTGTTGTCCTTCACATACTTTAATGGCTGTATCAGTAAAAATATTCAGAATTGGCTTCAAATTTTCAGTATCAATTCTTGCAACGTATTCATATGCTTTGGCAAACATGACATCACCTGAAAGTATTGCAATATTTGTATTCCATTTAGTAAAAACAGTTGGCTGTCCGCGTCTAATAGGAGAGTTATCCATAATATCATCATGAACGAGTGTGAAATTATGAAAAATTTCAACTGCGATGGCTGCCGGCATGGTCTTCTCACAACAGCTCCCATAAAGCTCACTGCCCATCAGACACAAAATCGGTCTCAGTCTTTTGCCTCCAAGTGAAAGCGTATATTGAATGGGCTCGTACAACTTCAATGGATCTGATATGAATGACTCTTTTTTAAGTGCATTTTCAAATATTTGCAAATAATCCTTCGGTGTCCTCATAATTTTATCAAGTTAATCGTGTCTTATTTGTTCATTCAGAATTCGACGGATTCCTTCTTCTACAGGTAACAGGTCTCTATTTAAAAGGGATTTCATTTTGGTAATATCCGGCAATCGTCTGCTCATATCTCCTTCCTGTAGTGGTGGCAAATGCATGATTTCCGATCCGGAACGGGTAATGTCAATGATAATTCTTGCCAGGTCAATGATTCGTGTTTCGTTGTTATTTCCGATATTGATGACCTCATTCGGATAATCATCATGTTCACAGGCATTCTGAAATACTTTATACGTTGATTCAATATTATCATCAATGAAACAGAATGTCCTTGATTGTGATCCGTCACCATAAATTGTGATTGGCTGACTTTCCTGGGCCAGACGGATAAAACGGGACATTACAAAATCGGGGCTTTGTTTCGGGCCGTATGTATTGAAAAATCTGAAAATTGTATAGTTGAGTCCATATTCTTTATTAAATGATTTCAAAAATGCTTCGCCTACATTTTTAACAATTGCGTATGGAATTCTTGAGTTAAGTGGAGTGGTTTCCTCATTTTGGGGAAATTCAACCGGTTCCCCGTAAACTTCTGATGAGCTGCTGAAAAACACACGCTTCACTGCAGAGTTTTTTGATAAATTCAGAATGTGTTCAATGCCGTGAAGATCTCTCAATACCATCACGGGGTTTTCCTGTGTTCTGTTTACACCCACAACTGCAGCATAGTGAAATACATAATCAAAAGAATATGACATGAAAATTTCCGAAATATCTTTGTAATTATTGATATCACATTTGATAAACTTGTATCTTTCTTTATGCTGAACTGGCAATTTGGTCAAATTTCCTGTAGATAAATTATCAACAATCACCAGATAATTTTCAGGATCCTGCAATAATTTTTCACAAAAACTTCCTCCGATAAATCCGGCCCCACCGGTAAATAAAATTCTTCTCATATCTTTCTGTCAATTAATGTAATCAAATAGCTGCCATAACCGCTTTTTAAAAGTGGCTGAGCAATTTTCAACAACTGTTCATCTGAAATAAATCCCATTCTCCATGCAATTTCTTCGATACAACCTACTTTCAGTCCCTGTCGGTTTTCAATCACCTCAACAAACTGGGAGGCCTGCAGGAGGGTTTCGAATGTGCCTGTATCAAGCCATGCCACACCACGACTGAACACCTCAACCTTCATTTGATTTCTCAATAGATAAACCCTGTTGACATCTGTAATTTCATATTCACCTCTTGCGCTGGGTTTGAGATTTTTTGAAATATCCACTACGGAATTATCATAGAAATACAATCCAGTGACTGCGTAATTGGATTTTGGAACTGAGGGCTTTTCTTCTATTGAAATTGCATTTCCTTCCTGATCGAACTCAACCACTCCGTATCTGTGAGGATCAGATACATGATACGCAAATACAATCGCTCCTTCAGGGTCGTTGGATGCCTGTAGCATTTTATGCATACCGGTACCGTAAAAAATATTGTCTCCCAGTATCAATGCAACTTTATCCCCAGCAATAAATTCTTCACCTATGACAAATGCCTGTGCAATTCCATTGGGAACCTTCTGTTCTGCATATGAAAAGGAACATCCCAAATGTTCACCAGTCCCCAACAATTTTTGAAAACCCGGAAGATCCTGTGGAGTAGATATGATCAGGATATCTTTAATCCCCGACATCATGAGTATGGATAAGGGATAATAAATCATAGGTTTGTCATACACCGGCATCAATTGTTTACTGAGTGCCATTGTGAGCGGATATAACCTTGTGCCGCTACCACCTGCAAGAATGATTCCTTTCATTGTAATCTCTGATTAAAACTGTAAAATTACAAATAAAATTGATAGGCAACCTGAAAATACAGATCAGTCAGAAAGTTCTGTTTATCAGCATATCAGACTGATTATTTCAATGTTTCTACATTCTCATCCAATTCATCATCTGAATCTTCTTCTTCTGAAAGAATTTCAATCATGGGTTTTGCAAAAGCTTTTGTTGTTACAGACTTTTCAAAACGAAGAATGAGTGATGGGAGTAAAATTAAATTTGAAAACATTGCCATAGTCAGCGTGAAAGCAACAAGATAGCCAAGAGACTGAGTTCCTCCGAATTTTGAAAGTGTAAATACAGCAAAACCAAGGATCAGGACAATTCCAGAATACACCATTCCAACGCTTGTTTCTTTGAGTGCACCTTTAACAGATTCCTTAACATCCCAGTTGTTCAATACAAGCTGCTGACGATACCGACTGAGCAGGTGGATGGCAGCATCAACAGAAATCCCAAGGGCCACACTATAAATAATGATTGTGGAAGGTTTGATATCAATCCCGAGATAGCCCATCAATGCTGCTGTAAGAATCTGCGGCAAAATATTCGGAATCATTGATACCAGAACCATTCTGAACGAATTAAAAAGTAAATACATGAGAATGGAAATAGCCAGCATCGCTACCAGCAAACTCCAAAGGAGATTTTTCACAAGATAGCTGGAACCTTTCAGGAAAACAACTGCTGTACCTGTAATTTTTACATCATAATCTTCGGGAGGAAAGATCTCTGAAATCTTTTCATTCAACTCTCTGTTGATTTCCGCAATTTCCTTGGTGTTCACATTCTTTAGTCTTGCACTGACACGCGTTATCTGCATATTGGAATCTGTAAATGCCAGTAACATTTCATTTGTAGACGTAGTATCCAGTTTTGGCATGTATGAGAATATGAAATTCCGCTCATGATTACCGGGCAACCCGAACATATCAGGATTATTGTTGTAGAATGCCTGCTTGGCAAATTTAATAATTTCAATATATGAAAGGGGTTTTCCGATTTCAGGATATGATGTTAATAACTTCTGAAGCTCTTCAATTTTATTCATTGTTTTGACTTCAATTAATCCATTTCGCTTTCTGGTATCTATTGAAATCTCGTATGGAAGTACTCCGCCAAGATGTTTTTCAAAAAACAGCAAGTCAGTATACAATGGATCACGGTGCGGAATATCATCCACCATTGTGCCTTTCTGGTCCAGTCTGAAAAGCCCGACAAATCCGGCAACCAATAAAATAATTGTCAGAATAAATACTTTTTGCCTGTGACCTGCAACTATTTTATAAATAACGTGAAACAAAGAGTTTACCCAGGTTTTATCAAGATGTCTGATGTGCCTTTCTTTGGGTGCGCTGAAGAAACTATATAAAACCGGAATAAGAATGATACTGAAGACAAACATCAAGATGATACTGATTGATGCTATAATCCCAAATTCAACCAAAATGGAATTTCCTGTAACAACAAAAGCACCAAAACCAACAGCTGTTGTTATATTTGTAAGCAAAGTTGCATATCCGACTTTCTGTATTACACGGGTTAGTGCTCTTCCAACTCCTCCGTGTTCCTGAATTTCCCGGTGATATCTCGTCAACAAATAAATGCAGTTTTCAATCCCGATGATAATCAGGATCGGTGGTAAAATACCTGTCAATACTGAAATTTTATATCCCATAAGAACCATAAGACCCATAGACCATATCACCCCGATACCTACGATGGCGATAGGCAAAACAACTGCTCTGACTGACCTGAAGAAGAACAGTAAAATCAGCATGGACACGATAACAGACAGAAACATAAACAACAGAAGTTCCTGTTTGATCTTCTGTGAAATGATGGTTCTAATATATGGAAGTCCAGAATAATGCACGTCCACATCATGGGACTGGGCAAATTTGTCAATATGATCCCGAATACCATAGATCACAGGGATTCTTTCCTTGCTGTTTAACACCGGTTCTTTGATCCATATCAACATCAGATGAAGGCTTTTTTCTTCTGAAATGACAAAATCCTCGTAAAATTTCAACTGTGTGACCTTGTGATAAAGAGAATCATATAATTTCTGATTCTCCGGAACATGTTCAAATACTTTTTTTAACTCAAATTTTCCAATTTCTTCATTCTTATCCAAAGAAAAGAGATTTGCAAGAGAAAAAACCTCCTTCACTCCATAAATTTCCTTTACTTCATTTGTCAGTTCATACCAGTCCCTGAAAAAATCCAGATCCTTCATCTTGTCAGACTTCATGCCCACAAAGAAGATACTTCCGTCCTCTTTAAAGGTTTCCCTGAATGACATATATGTCTGATTTACTGGATCATGCTCAGGCAACATTTGTGCATATTCGTAAGAAAGTTCAACCCTTAATGCAAAATAACCCATCACTGCCGTCAGTAAAATGATAGTTATGAGGTTTATCAACCTGTTTCTCAAAATAAATTTAACAAGAAAATTCCACATTGTATGTATTCGCTATCCGAATGTTTTAAATGAACTTGCAAATGTATGTTTTTTTTTAAAACCGGATGTTAAAAAAAACCCTGTTCTCACAATCTTTTATGAGAAAATTCGCTCTTTATTGAGCCCGAAATTATTAACCAAAATTTGATTTCTCTTGACTTTTCCTGTTCAGTTTTTAGTCTATCGGCAACAACAATGAATATCCATTGACTCAAGTATTATTTCTTTTGTATTAGTCAGTCTTCATAGTGAATACATAGAAACAGGAGTTGACATAAATTTTTATTAAAAGTAGTATGGTTACAAGTTGTAATTTTTATAAATTTTGAAAATATTAACCCGAATTTAAATTATTGCTGTAACTTTGGAGATGGCACTGAAATTGATATGTATTTTTTTGAATTATTTCAACTATCATCACATGAAAAAAACTATACTGTTTTTCATAATTATCTGTTCACTGGTTTTTACTTCCTGTATGTCACCAAAATCCTATTTTAACAAAGGATATTATGACACAGCAATTCAAAAATCATCAAAAAAATTGATGAAAAAACCAAACAGGGAAAAATTGATTTCGGTTCTGCATAAATCATATCTCATTGCCAATCAAAAAGATAATGACAGGATTGCATATTTGAGAAGTTCAGGTCAACCCGAAATCTGGGAGGAAGTCTTTGAGCTGCTGAACAGAATGAAAAGAAGACAGGATATGGTAAAATTTCTCAATCCAGAAATACTTCAAAAGATAAATTTTCAAAACATTCTTTACGACAATGAAATTCTTTTTGCTAGACAAAATGCTGCAGAATATTTTTATGCCAAAGGAATGAGATATCTTAATGAAAACAATCGCAATGCGTCCAGGTTGGCTTATTCTGAATTTTTGAAAGTTAAAAAATACTATCAGGACTTTCGTGACACTGAACAACTGATTCGTGAAGCTGAAGAAAAAGGTACTGCAAACATATTATTTCAGGTAAAGAATTCAACTAATCTTATTATGCCCCAGGGATTTGTCATTGCTTTAACACAATTGAATCTAACAGACATGAATATTCTGTTCAGAAGGTTTTATAACAATGCAGAAAACAATATCCTTTTTCATTACAATATTTCACTTCAAATTCAGGACATTCTCATATCTCCGGAACAAGTCAAGGAATATCACAAAACTGAATCAAAGGAAATACAAGATGGGTTTCAGTATCTTTTGGATCAAAACGGAAATGTGATGAAAGACAGTCTTGGAAATGACATTAAAGTTCCAAAACTTGTGACTATAAACTGTAATGTCGTTGAAGTACATCAGTTCAAGTCGGTTTTGGTTGGAGCATCTATCCGGATTGTTAATGAATTCAACCAATTGCTGATCGACGAACCACTCTCCGGAGAATGGGTGTTTGATAACCGCTATCTGTTCATCAATGGTGACCAGAGAGCTCTTTCAGAAGACACTAAAAGAAAACTTTCCTGGAAACCACTTCCTTTTCCCTCAGATGAACATATAATACTGCAAACTACTGATATTCTGAAGAATATGTCAAAAGATTTTGTTTACAAACACAGGAATCTGTTTAATTAGTTTTTGAAGGATAAAAGACCAACAGAACTGCAAATTTTCCTAAAAAAATTGTAATATTGCAGGTTTAAATCAAACGGCATGTTTAGGAGTTTCGTTTTTTTATTCGCATCCCTTATTCATTTTCTTCACTACGGAAATGTCACTGTAACATTGGAAAATGCAGAACTGTTGTTTCATGGTAATTATTCAGGACAAAACATAATTGTATTAAATCCTGCAAAAGACAATCACTTTGCAGTAAAAGAAGTCTATGTCAATCATATCAGGTTTCAGGATGAAATTCGCACACAGGCATTCGAAATCGATCTTCAGCAGTTTTTTCTCAAAGAAGGAGATACGCTTATCCTTAAAATCATTTATTCTCCTGAAATTGGAATTCCTTCGATTTATAATCCTGATGCGTTAAAAAGGAAGAATTTCTTTCAGTTTGTAAATGCATGGGCTGATAAAAAAACACAACAGATCAGCTGGACTATTGAAACCAATTTTTTATCTGAGTCCTTTGAACTGGAACATTACAGATGGGACAAATGGATGACAATCAATCTCGTTCAACCTGAAGACATGCAAACAAACAACACATTCACAACTTCATTTGAGCCACATTCAGGAAGAAATCTCTTCAGGGTGAAATATATTGATTCTGATGGTCAGATATTTTATTCAAATGACATCAGGTACACATCAAAGATCAAAGAAGTGAATCTCATCTCTGATAAGGTAAAAGACATTATTGAATTCAGTGATTCCACAATGTACCAGCTCTACAATCAGAATGGTGTTCTGGTAATGGATGGACTTGAAAGTGCAATCAATGTTGATTTTCTTGAAAAGGGAAAATATTTTCTCAATTATGACAATAAAACCGTTGTTATTAATAAAAAATAATTTTGTAGATAAACCTCTCCGGTTACAAAGCTTTACCTGTCCCTTATTCCATCAGATAACGACGTTTGACTCTGCCTGAAACACCTGTCAGAACCTCATACGGAATAACATCCATCAATGACGCCAGTTCTTCAACGGTATGGGTTTCGTCAAAAATAACAATTTCATCGCCAACATGCGCATCCAGACTTGTAATATTAATAATTGTCATGTCCATGCACACATTCCCTACCACATTGCATCTATGACCATTGAGCATGACAATTCCTTTTCCGTTGCTTAAAGATCTTCTGAAACCATCTGCATATCCGATTGGAATCACTGCCACCTGGATATCCTCATCTGTAACGCAGGTAGTCCCGTATCCGATTCTCTCACCTTTTCTGATGTGTTTTATCTGTATGATATGAGTTTTCAGCCTGACTGCCTGCTGTAATTTCAGCCTGTTGTTTTTTGATGGTTGAATTCCGTAAAGTCCAAGTCCCAGTCGAACCATCTCGTACTGAAATTCGTTGTAGTTTTCAATGCCAGCTGAATTTAAAATATGTCTCATCGGGTTAACCCCGGAGAGCATTGAAAATTGATCACACATGAGCTCAAACTTTGCAATCTGTTTTCTGGTAAATTCTTGCTGTTGCTCATCATCAGATACTGCAAGATGTGAAAACACGGACATCACTCTGACGTTTTTCATGTCCTTCAACTGTTCACAAAGTGCAGGAATATCCTGTTTGTCAAATCCAAGACGATGCATTCCGGTGTCAAATTTCAGATGTATTTTAATGACGTCGTCGGGGTATTTGCAAATCCAGGCCAATGATTCAAAATTGTAAATTTCAGGTTCAAGATCGTTTCTGATGATCGGCTCTAGGGATGCTTCTTCGGGAGCCATGACCATCACCGGCATTTTAATTCCTTTTTTTCTCAGTTCAACTCCTTCATCTGCATATGCAACACCAAGATAATTGACCTGATGATATTCAAGAAATCCGGCAATCTCATGACTGCCGGTACCGTATGAGAATGCCTTAACCATTGCCATAATAGCAGTCTGTGGCCGGAGCAGAGAGCGGTATTCATTCAGATTATTCTGGATGGCATTCAGATTAACTTCCAGAACAGTCTGATGAGATTTTTGTTCAAGTATACCAACAATTCTTTCAAACTCAAAACAGCGAGCTCCCTTCACAAGTATCATTTCATTCTGAAAACCCGATAGTTTTATCTCTGATAAAAACTGATCAGTATCACGAAAGAATTGTGACGTTTCGATTTGTTCAAAGAATTTCTTATGTGCTGAAATCTCAGGACCTATGGCAATCAATTTTGAAATGTTCCGGTTTTTGAGTAATTTAGCTGTTTGTTTGTATAGTGTTTCAGAAAAAATTCCGGTTTGTAAAATATCAGATAGTATGATTGTAGCTTTTCTGTTTTGCTGCTGTTGCTTTACAAAATCGAGAGCAATTGTTAGAGATTGCAGATCGGAATTATATGAATCATTGATTAGTAAACAATTGTTTAATCCGTTATGCATTTCAAGACGCATGGCTATAACAGGAAGTGACTTCATTAAAGGAGCGATCCTGTCTGGATGAAATCCCATCATGATCATTGCAGAAAAACAATGCATTGCATTTTCAACTGAAGCATCATCTATAAATGGAATCTGAAATTCTGATATCTGTTTTCCTTTCCGAATTGAAACTCGTGTTCGGGAACCGAATTTTTGAATATCAGTGACGACAATATCACTTTCATGATCAAAGCCCCATAGAAACATTTTATTTCTTGTCAACTGTCCGGTCTTCAGTCCGATTTCAATAACAAGCGTGTGTTGATCACTCAGTACAATTTTTTCTGAGTTCTGAAAAAGATTTAATTTCTCAGTGATTTTCTCCTCACTTATTTTAAAATTTTCATCGTGTGAAGGCCCGATTGTTGTAAAGATTCCATATTCAGGATTAATGATGTTTTTCAACACTTCCATTTCGCCTGGCTTTGAAATACCTGCCTCAAATATGGCATATTCATAAAATGGTTCAAGCAGAACTACAGATAAGGGAACACCAATCTGTGAATTGTAGCTTTTAGGACTTCTTAAGGTTTTACCAAACTCTGATAAAAGATGATACAACCATTCTTTAACTATTGTTTTGCCATTGGAACCTGTGATTCCGATGACAGGAATTTTAAAATTTTTTCTGTAATTTGCAGCAATATCCTGCAGAGCTCCGATCGGCGAGGAAACATGCAAAAAACAGGCTTTATCCATACTGTGAAGATCAGGCACAAAGTCTTCTTCAACAACAAATATTCGCACACCTCCGGTATACAGATTTTCTATAAACCCATGTCCATCTCTCAGACTTGTTCTGATTGCAAAAAACATAGTTTCTGAAGGATGAATCAGTTTTCGACTGTCGTTCAGCAACACAGAAACTGTTTTGTCAGGAATGAATTGTCCGCTGACATGTGCTTTGATTATCCGCTTAATTTCTGACAACAAAAGCTGCATCACGAACTCCTGTTATTGAAGATTTTTCAGATTCAATTCAATGGGATTGGAATGCATTTCTTCATATTTTTTTCTGTTCAGAAAAACTTCTGAAGCAAGCAATAAAGCCTTTTTAAATGGTTCTCCGGAAGCTTTATCCTGACCAACAATATCAAAAGCAGTTCCATGTGCAGGTGACGTTCTTACAAATGGAAGTCCAGCTGTAAAATTCACGCCATCCTCAAAGCTGAGTGTTTTAAAGGGAATCAGAGCCTGATCATGATACATGGCAAAAACGCCGTCAAATTCCCTAAATTTCATGCTCCCAAAGAAACCATCAGCAGGAAACGGACCAAAGGCAGCAATACCCTGTTTATTCAGCAATTCTATGGCAGGGCATATCTCTTCAATTTCTTCTGTACCAAACATGCCATTATCTCCTGCATGAGGATTTAAGCCCAAAACTGCAATTTTCGGCTGAAGGATATTGAAGTCCTGAACAAGAGACTGATTAAACAAGTATATTTTTGTCAGAAGAGATTCCTTCCTGATCAGATCAGGTACATTAGAAATTGACTGATGTGTTGTGGCAAGAGCAATTTTCATGATGTTGCTGACCATAATCATTAGAATATCCTTTGATCCGGATGTTGCCTGTAAATATTCTGTATGACCTCTGAAATCCTGATATATGGTCTGAATTGCATTTTTATGAACAGGTGCTGTCACCAGGATTTCCGCTTTTCCGCTTTTAATATCAAGCATTGCTTTTTCCAGAGAAAGATATGCCATTTCGCCGGAAGTCGGAGTCTCTTTACCCAAATCAACTTTTATTTCATCATCGTTAATATTAATGATATTTGCCCTTTTGGGATTTGCTGAATCAATGTTTTTTATGAGATTGAAATTAAAATTCTGAAGTGAAAGTGTTTTTTTATGATATGAGGCCAGTTTTGAATTTCCGTATACTACGGGAGTCAGAAAATCGAAAATCCTTGAATCCGAAAGTGCTTTGATGATCACTTCATAACCGATACTGTTTGTGTCACCGTGACTGATGGCAATGACTGGTTTTTTTTGTGTGGATTCTTCGTGAATAATTTTTGTGTCCTGTTCCATTTTTTTTATTTTTATTGGCAATTACACCCTTTGTCAAATTTAATTCTTGCCTGAGGAAGAACCTGTTGCAGCATTTTGCATTCATCAACATTCAATGCTGTATTCCGAACATCAATGTATTTAATATTATCTGATATTTTCTCAAACAATGTCGGCTCAAAACTAAGTGGATTAGAATAAAAATCAATAATTTCCAGAGAGGTCAGATAAAAAAACGACTGTGGTAACTCCGATATTTTATTCTGACTCATTTTAAAGGAATTGAGACTGCTTAATTTTCCAATCGTTGATGGCAGTGTCTCGATATTGTTTTTTGATATATCAAGATACGTTAAATGCATTAACTCCGAAATATTTTCAGGAATAGATGTAAGTTTATTATGACTCAGATTCAACTGCCTGAGATTTTTAAAGGTTAATATTTCGCCTGGAAACTCACGAAGTTTCTTTTTTGTCAGATTCAATTGAATTACCGACAACGGATCAGCATTCAGAGCATCCTGAAGTGAAGAATAAATTCCGGGTTCCTGCTGTTTCTTGTTTTTCTGCGCTGAAAGCTGATTGGGAGTAACCAAAAAGATTCCTGTCATAAAAGCAAGTAAGACAAGGTTTAATATTCTTTGATTTTTCATATTTTAAATATTTGTTTCACAATTTGTTCGTCATGTTTTATTTTCTGAATGAGTTCCTGCCTTCCTGAAAATTTTGAATCTTCTCTGATTTTTTTCACCGGTTCAATTCGTATAATCTGATTATACAGATTTCCAGAAAAACTGAATACATTCATCTCGATTTGAAGGCCTTGATCTCCGAATGTAGGCCTGTTGCCGATGTAAAGCATACCGGGATATGTTTTCCCGTCAATTGTCGCATAAGCTGCATACACACCATCTGAAGGGATAAGTTTTCTGTCATGAAGCTTCAGATTTGCTGTGGGATAGCCAAGTTCGGTTCCAATGCGCTGTCCCTGCACCACTTTGCCAGAAAAAAAATATGGATATCCAAGAAGTTTACCGGCTTCTTCAATGTTGCCAAGCTGCAGCAGTTTTCTGATTTCCGATGAGCTCACATTAATACTGTCCAGTTTATATTCCGGAGCTTCCTGAACGTCAAATTCGAATTGAATTCCAAATTTCTGAAGCAGAGCAAAGTTCCCTTCCTTATTTTTTCCAAAGAAATGCTCGCGACCAATAACAAGTCCCGAAGGCTTAAACGGAACAATATGGTTTTCAACAAATTGCAGGGGCGACAAGCCGGCAAATTCATGCGTGAACTCGATCAGATACACAAAATCAACACCTTCCTGTGCGAAAAGCTCAATTTTTTCATCAAGTGTTGACAAAAGTTCGGGTTGCTGCTCAGGGAATAAAACCGAACGGGGATGGTTGGAAAAAGTAATAACCGTTACCGGAAGTTCTCCCCTGTCTTCAGAAATTCTGCGGAGACTTTGCAAAACATGCTTGTGTCCCAGATGCAGCCCGTCAAAAGTACCAACGGTCAGCAAACTGTTTTTTGCTTCATGCGTAATATGTCCCGGTCCGATAATTTTCACCCGAATAGATGTTTATGAGAAGTGCAAAATTACATTATTTTCTCAAGCTTTTTACTTTCCTGCACGAAGGAATTCTTCAAATCACTTCCGTCAGATTTAGTATCTTGTCATCAATGCAAGATTTTGAAATTTATCAAGCTCCTGTCCCTCCACAAAAACAATATCTCCGCCAAATCCCATCGTCTGTTCAATCATTTCATCAATGATATCGTCAACAACACCCTTCTGATCTTTCTCAAAATGATCAATCGGGACAATATGATCATCAACCACCAGAGCCGCCTGAAAATACCCTCTTTTGACAAACAGGGTCTTTCCCCTGCCCTCACTTACTGCCTTCCAGATATCGCTCAGGCCATTGACAAATTTTCCTTCAGAAACAGCTTTGTCCAGATCTTCCAGTTTTCTATGATTTTTCTGTTTTAACAGCGTTTTCATAATCTCCCAGGCTTCAGGAACAATATGATGTGCCTTTTCATGATCACGGTTCATATTGACATGACCAATGATCATATCTTTCTTATCAGCAATTTTAAGATAGTGCTCAAAATTCCGTGTCTCTGTGACCAGAATGACAGGCAGGGGATGGTTTTTTATGACGTCATTCAACACTTTATCAACACGGTTGAAAAATTCTTCATACAAATTGTCAGTGCCCTGCTTCATGGTTAATTTCAGTTTGCTTGTTGTATACAGATCATTTTCAAGCGGGAAATATTGTGAAGTCTCCTCAACGACAATATCATTGTATGCAACGATCAAACGCGCCTGCTGACGGCTGAAAACAAGCACATAATAAGACGACTCGCTATGCATGGAACGAACAAGGTCCCGGGTTGAAAAAGTATTATCAATCACTACGCGGTTCTGCACTTTTACCGGCAAACGTGTGAAATCAGCGAAATCAGCATTGGCATATATGACCAAACTTTCAAGGTTGAAATTGTGATTCACGGAATCTGCAATTTTTTTGACTTTCTCTATAATCGGAAGTGCAAATTTTTTATCATATTGCGCCTGTAATTTTTCCTCTGCTTCCTTCACCATATTTTTCAATAACACAGGATCATGCTGATTGTCAGGCTTGGTTCTGTGGGTGTTTAAGATTATTGATACACAACCTTCTGTGTACATATTTTTCACTTTTTTTAGTAATGGATTCATAATGTATATTGTATTCGTTTTTTGCCTATTGAGAACAAAATATCACAATTTCATGACAAATATACAAAAATTAATCGAATTCCCTACTCTCAACGTCTACGCAATTGCTTAAACACTGAAGATCAATCGTTTGCAACCGGAACAGGCTCTCTCATAAAAAAACTGCTGGTTTACCAGCGGACAATTTTGGTGCTGAAATGTGATTCCTTGCTAAAAATATTGAGTAAATAGGTTCCACCTGCAAGTTCTTCAAGATTAAAACTCATCTGGCGGGTTTCTTTGAAATCAGCTGAAAATATCACTTTTCCACTTAAATCATATATTATCACTGAACTGAAACTGGTTTTATCTGATTCAATGACCAAAACATCAGAAACAGGATTGGGTGAAATCCGAAAATCGCTGACCGCTTGAAAATCATCAATGCTCATGCTGATAGTATTATTTTTCGACACCAGCCATAAATCCGGGTCAAATGTGATCTGCAAAGGATCAAAATCCAGATGAATGATAAACTCCTGATTGTTGTATGTATTATCAAAAACAACAATTGTATCCTGATTGTTTATGCTGAATCTCACCGGCACCGGCATTTTAAAGAACCCAACAGAAGGATGAGATTGTGTTTGTGAAATCATCACATGTATCTCATTGTCGGGATATTTTGCTGCATGGATAGAGTATTCCGGATACCCCTGTCCGGTAAACCACTGATCAAAGAACCAATCCAGAACATCTCCGTAAACTGCTTCGGCATGTGCGATAAAGTCTGAAGTTCTGGCATATCCATATCTGAGATTGGGGTCAAGAATGTAATTATGTATTGCCTGATAAAAGCCGGTATCACCCATAACCCATCTGAGCATATGAAGCAAATATGCGCCCTTGTTGTATGACAATCTTCCGCTGAAAATTCTGTACACATTTGTTGTGTCATCACACCACACTGAACCGCCGGGATCGCTTGTAATATTGTCAACAAGCTGTGTTTTCCACTGCATCCATGAACTCCCGGAAAATAAATTTTCAAATGTTAATCCTGTGAGGTATGTAGCAAAACCCTCATTGAGCCAGATATCCTGCCAGGATCCGCATGTAATGGCATCGCCAAACCACATATGGGCAAGTTCATGTGCAATCAGTTCGTGGCTGAAACTTCCCATAAAACTCATGGTTTGGTGTTCCATGCCTCCGCCCCATCCAAACTGTGCGTGACCATATTTTTCTGATGCAAAGGGATAGGGCCCTGCCAGAGAGTCGTAAAGCTCAAGACAGGGTATGACCTGAGGAGTATTACCCATTGCATAGGTCAGGTTTTCAGGGTAAACGTAGTTGAGAATTTCAAGCGGGCCAGTTGATAAATTCGCATAATCGCTGTACACGGCATAATTCGTCACAGCAATTGCAACCAGGTATGATTCGATGGGATAGCGATGCCTCCAGTGATACAGTTTAAACGAACCATCGGTTTGTTCATCAACAAGCAGTCCGTTTGATGCAGCTCTGTACTGATCGGGTGTTCTGACAAAAATATCAATTGAATCTGCCTTGTCGGACAGAACATTTTTGCACGGCCACCAGTCACTAGACCCGTAGGGTTCCGAAAGCGTCCACATGACAGGAGTGCCCGAGTGGGTTGATGTGATAAAACTGCCAAAACCGCCTGAATTTCCCGGAGCTCCCTGATACCAGATCGTAACAGAATCAAGTGTTTGAGCAGCAATTTGAGTATTCAGATCAATCGTCACAGTTTTTGAATTATGCGTATATGAAACATGATTGCCATGATATTTGACACTGTCAACAGTGAGACTGTTTGATAATTCAAACTGTATAAACTGCGTGTTTGCTACTGTGATTACAAAATGCGATGTAACTTGACCTGAAATATAATACACCGCAGGATTGATATTCCAGAAAAATCTGTAATATTTCAGATCGTAATTGTTTCCGATGTCATAATTGATTTCTTTGTTAAAAATCCGTTTCCAGTTTTCTGCCTTTTGCATGGCATCATTCATTGTTTCAGCCCCGGGGACCAATATCTGTGCACTCAGTCCGCCCAGGGTAAAAAGACAAATGAGTATTAGAGTTATGCGATTTTTCATATGTGCTGTTTGCAAATTTTTCAGTAAACAAAAATACAAGTTTTTTGGTTGCATGGGAACATGATTTCGGATTTGTGCCAGCAAATAAAATCAAATTCTCCCGTTTGCACCCCCGAAGCATCCTGCTATCGAAACTGGTGTTTCGCTGGCTTACAAATAATTCGCCAAACGACCGATATTGTGCTAATATATTTAATTGAGCAGTGTTCACCATATACATGTCCAATAAATAACTACTCTTTTCAACTCATCAAATGCAATTCCATAAGAAAATCCATGTGCCCAATATTCTGGCATAAATTCATAAGGAGTTAACAATGATTCTTTTCGATATTTGCCAGGTTTTGCTTTAAAAACATGTATCTTGAAATCTTTAGTCAACAATAATTGATTTTCATTATCATACAAATCATTTATACTTACCCTGTAATTTTCTGGGAAAATAAGTTCACTTACAAAGTTAAATTTTGGGACAGGATATTTTCCTCGGTAGCATTCACGGTCAATCATTGATTTTTGTTCTTCTGACAACACAATTTCCCTATAGTTATCAATTGAAGAAAACCTGTTGATAATTAACAAACAACTATCATTTACATCGTATGTGGCAATAGCTTTCTCATTAAATTCATTTTTCAAATTAACTAAATCTGTATCAGGAATAGTATCAGCTAAAAAAAGTGATAACGCATTTTCATATTCTGTTGTTAGGATTATCTCATAAAAAAAAGAAAAATCCGAAAAACTTTCAGGGAAATGACTTGAGTATGGCAAAAACGATTTACGGTCTTCCTGATATTGTTTGTCCTGAATGCTAATGCTTTTACTCTCATATTCCTGATTCCTATTGCAGTTTTTAATCAAAAAAACAGAAATCAAGATACTTAAAAACAGGATATTATTTTTCATAATCAAATTATATTATTTTACTCGTTGCCGCACTCCGATCCGCTGCAGCGGACGAATTCGTATGGCAGGATTTATTCGCAGTAAATTTATATCGGCTGTCAAACTCGCTGTTACGCTGGGAGATGAACAGCTCTCCAAACGGCAAGTATTGGATATGCTGCTCAGCATAGCCGGTGATATCGGTGATGATGGAGGTGGAGCCTAAACCTGATGAATACATTTGACTTTATTGAAATTGCTTTCAAAGATAAAAATTTATATGCATAACATAACGTAAAAATGATTTGACAAAGTTCATAGCATCATTACAATTGCCAATCTTTTCTCTACCTTCAATAGCCCGTAGGCGTTGCAGTGAGTGCCACACTGAGCGATAGTCGAGGTGTTTATCAAATTATCCACAATATCTATATCCAGTTAAGCAACATAGTGAGTTCATTAAACTATCCTCAATCTCAATAGCCCGTAGGGCTTTAATGTCCATAAAACCAAATAGATAAAAACAAATTTTCCACGTAGTGGATCAACCCAAAAAAGTGCTTTGTTTTGAAGAATTACTCTATTTCTTTAAATATGTATTTTTCATCAAAGCTGATATCATTTTCTTTGAGAAAGTCTTTATACTCTTCTATAAAGCTTGTTTTTTTATGGTGTTGCTGTTGGTTTTCAATGTAGGCAATTTTCTCTGAAAGTTGTGCTTTTCCCAACGAAAACGTGAAGTGGTCTAATCAATTAGGACAATATTTAATACAAATATAGTTTCTTTT
>CAYMAZ010000019.1:0-58992 GCA_964388575.1 uncultured Bacteroidales bacterium
GCGAAATTAGCTATTGAAAATGTGCTTACAAGCAGCAACATTAATGATTTACCTATTTTTTTCAAGATTATAAAGAAGTATTAAGTTTAATCCACAAAGCACAAGATTCTCGAATGCAAAGATGTTACTTTTCAGAATTTTATCAAAATATTTAGCATCTCCTCCTGTAATCAGGGTAATAAGATTCTCATACTTTTGAGTGTATTCTGATATAAATCCGGAAATTTCGAACATAGTGCCATTCATTACTCCGGTAAGGATTGATGAATTTGTGTCTATTCCGGTTAACACTGAAATTTCCGTCGGTTGCATCAATGGTAAACGATCTGTAAAACTATTCAAAGCTTTAAATCTGATTGTTATACCAGGTGAAATGCTACCTCCCGAGTATTTATTCTCTGAGGTTATGATATCATAAGTTATAGCAGTCCCTATATCTATTACCAAAACATTCCTATTCGGGTATTTTTCAGAGGCTGCTACGACTCCTGCAAGTCTGTCCTTGCCTAATGTGGTCTTTGATTGATAATCATTCACAATAGGTAGTGGTGTTTTTTCATCAAACGAAATCCACTTAATTTCAGGAAATAAACAAGTAATTGTGTTTGAATCTGCGGATACAGAACAAACGATACCTGAATCAATAGATTCAAAATCCAATGAGAGTTCGCCAAGAAATTTTACTAAATCATTTCTGCTGAACGGATTGAAATGCCGTGTTGAAAGAATTGCGTTTTCTTTAAAAAGAGCTACTTTAGTAAAGGTATTACCTTGATCTATAACAACAAAATGGCGATCGGCATTTTTGTTTGGATTCATCTATAGGAATTAGTTTCTTTAGATCATTCACAAGAAACCTGTTTGGATCTGTCAAACAAAAGTTAATGTCAAAATAATCAGTTTGGTGCAAAATTATCCTATTTTGGAAAGCACCGAGATTTTTTTTCAAAATATTTGTTAAATACATTTTCTTGATTACCTTTGCAGCCCAATTCAAGGTATCGTAGCTCAGTAGGTAGAGCAACGGACTGAAAATCCGTGTGTCGCTGGTTCGATCCCGGCCGATACCACGTCAGAAAGAAAAAGCCTCATTTACTGAGGCTTTTTTAATAGCTGCTTTTTTTTTAATCATTAATGATCGTGGTCTCCATCATGATCATCACCGTCATGATCACAGGCTTTTTCGATTTTCTTGGTGGTATCTGAAAATTCAGTGTAGTAACCGATTTTTTCAATCATGTCGATGATATATTCTTCGGTGACCATATCTGGATTGTATTTCAACGTGACTATTTTTGTTTCCAGATCAGCAACAGCAGACTCTATGGCCTGATGCGCATTCAATCTGTTTTCAAGCAACGCTTTTCCTTTTGGGCAATGAAAATGCACTTTAATTTTGTAAGTGACAGGTTCTGAAACAGTTTGAGCATTGGCAAAACTAAAAAAAGCCAGGAATAATCCCAGAAAAATAATTTTCATGTTGATTTTCATAATATGATTTTTTTTCAAAGGTAAAAAAATATTTTGAATTCATTGTCTCAATTAAAAAATTGAACGTAATTTTGAAGATGAGATTATGAAAAAACGAATTGTAACATTAACAACTGACTGGGGAACAAAAGATCATTATGTGGCTTCAGTGAAAGGCAAACTGATGTCTCTGGCAGAGGCTGAAATATGTATTGTTGATATTACGCATGAAATTACCCCGCTACGGATTTTTGATGCAGCTTTTGTTTTGAAAAACTGCATTGAATTTTATCCTGAAGGGACAATCCACATTATCGGAGTCCGATCAGAAGCTTCGCCCAAAACGCCCCACATTGTTGCAGAACACCGCGGCAGTTTTTTTATCGGAGCTGACAATGGAATATTTCCACTTTTATTTGATAAGCCTGACAACATCTATGAAATTGAAATGTATCAGGATTCTGATTTTTTCACGTTTCCCACCAGGGATGTTTTTGTGAAAGTTGCAGCAGCAATTATTAACGGAGAGCCTCCAAAAAAAATCGGGCCAAGACTTCAGACACTGAATTCAGATCTGGGATTTTTTACCCCTGCCGATACGCCAACATCAATTTCCGGAGTTGCGATCTACACTGATAATTTTGGAAATGTTATCACAAACATCTCTTCTGAAAAATTCAAACAGGTTGTCAGAAACAAACCATTTACAATATCAGTCAGAGGTTATGAAATTTATGCAATCAGTGATTCGTATCAGGATGTTCAACACGGTGAACTTGTTGCTTTGTTCAATTCATCAGGACTTCTTGAAATTGCTCAGAATGACGGAAATGCTGCTTCAATATTGGGCATCAGGTTCAATGATATGATTAAGGTTTTTGTCAACGAATCATAATTAATCATAACGTATATGTTGCTGGCAGTGAAGGTCAATCAATTGAAAAAAATTCCCTGATCACCTCTTCAATTCGTTTCATATCATTTTCCGACATTGAAGTTCCACTTGGGAGGCATACTCCAGTTTTGAATATTTCTTCAGAAACGCCGTTTGTACATGCAGGATATTTCTCAAATACGGGTTGTAAATGCATTGGCTTCCAAATATGCCGGCATTCAATATTTTGTTTTTCCATTGCCTCAATCAGACCTTCAGGTGTCTTCCCGCCTGTCTGCTCGAAGTCAATCAGAATACAACTAAGCCATCTTGTAGAATGAGTTTCTGGCAATTCTTTGCACATTGAGACACCCTGCACATTTCTGAAAATATTCTGATAAAATTGAAAAATTTCTCTCCGCTTACTCACTCTATCTCCGATCACCATCATCTGTCCCCTGCCGATTCCTGCGACAATATTACTCATCCTGTAGTTGTATCCAATTTCTGAATGATGATACCAGGGGAAAGAATCTCTTGCCTGTGTTGCAAGATGTCGAGCATGTTTTATGTGTTGTTCATTATCAGAAACCAGGGCACCGCCACCAGATGTCGTTATGATTTTATTCCCGTTAAAAGATAAAATTCCCATTTCACCGAAACTGCCTGTATGCTTCCCATGAAAGGTGGCTCCCAGAGACTCAGCAGCATCTTCAATAACAGGAATTTCGTATTTAGTTGCTACAGCCATAATTTCATCCAGTTTAGCAGGAACGCCATACAAATGCACCAGAATTATTGCTTTTGGTTTTTTTCCTGTTTTGATTCTTTTTTCAATGGCATCACACAGTAATTCAGGACACATATTCCAGGTGTCTTTTTCTGAGTCCACAAATACAGGAATTGCTTTCTGATAGACAATTGGGTTTACTGTTGCTGAAAATGTGAGGGAAGAAACCAGAACTTCATCATCAGGTGATACTCCAAGGTTTATCAGAGCCAAATGAATTGCAGCGGTACCGGAAGAAAGAGCAGCCACATACCTGACATTGAGAAAATCAGCAAGTTCTTTTTCAAAATAATCCACATTTGGACCAATTGGGGCAATCCAGTTTTGTTCAAATGCTTCCTGAATATATTTCATTTCAGAGCCGCCCATATGGGGGGGGGAAAGATAGATACGTGTGTTCATCAGATTTCAATATTTCGTCTGAAAATTGTTGCAAATATAATTTTAATGTCAAGAATCAGATTGTGTTTGTAATAATATCGGAGATTGATGGCAACCTTATCAGGAAATATGACATCATCATTATATTGTACCGGATCTTCAACTTTGGCCAGCAATTCTTCTTCATTTGAATATTTCAAAGTTGCGGGACCGGTAATGCCAGGCCGTAATTCAAGAATTTTTCGGTTTTCTCCGGCAAGCAAATCGGCATATCCGGGCACATCAGGACGCGGGCCCACAAAGCTCATTTGTCCAATGAGTACATTCCATAATTCGGGGAGCTCGTCAAGTTTGTATTTTCTTAAAAAAGCTCCGGTTTTGGTGATTCTGCTATCTCCTTTCACACTGATAGTGTTTTTGCTGTCATTTTTTTTCATGGTACGAAACTTAATCATTCTGAAAAGTTTGCCGTTTCTACCCACACGATTCTGAATGAACAGCACAGGAAAACCATCCTGAACAAGTATAAGAAAAGCCACAACCAACATTACCGGAAAAAGCAGTAGGAATCCAATAAATCCCATCATTCTGTCAAACACAAATTTGTTACACCTTTTCACAATAACTATTTTTTACAAAATTGCAAATTTATTACTAATCATTTCCTTTTCCCGGTAATACATTTTATGATACCTACCATTGATCCTGTACCATAAGAAAAATGCAAAACAACAAAACCCCACACCATATGAAAAACTGTGGTGCTTCTGTCTTTCAGGGCAACTGAAAAAAAGGTAACGGCAAGAAGATATAATAACAAAATTGACAAGGCGGCAATGAAAAACAATTGGAAGAAAATCCCGGCAAGTGCTGAAATTAGTAATGTCCCCACAAATAAAAATGGGACAAAATGTCTAAAACTCAATGACCTGAAAGTTCGTGTTATCCATACTGCCAGAATGTTCCACATTCCGTTCTGGTAATTATTCTGTGCAAGTTCGGAATAGGTTTCCCTTGCGTAATAAGTACATTGTTTCTCAGGAATAAGATAAATCTTTTTTCCTGCTCTTACAAGGCGCTTACTCCACTCCATATCATGATTACGCTTCAGTTTCTCATTATAATACCCAACTTCATCAAACAGTTCTCTTTTATATATCCCAAATGGAACAGTATCTACTTTGACCGGACGATCAGATCCAATTCTAAACATGGAATTACCGACACCAGCAGGATGTGATAATATTTTGATTATTGCATTTGAAGTTTTTGTTTTATTGAGCACATCTGTTTTAATACTTCCTCCGGCACCATCTAACTTCAGGGATGTAATATAAGACAATAGTGTTTCAATATAGTTATCTGGATATGTTGTATGTGCTCCGGCAATCATGACATGATCATACACAGCATTCCTGACGCCAATATTCAGTGCAATCTGAGTTTCCCTCTGAGGGTTTATTATCCTTCTAACATTTGGCGTGTAATGACTGATTCCATCAACAATTTTTGCTGTATCATCATGACTCATTCCGTCTATGATCAGAATTTCTGTTCTTATGTTTCGGCTTGTTCCCTCAAGGATTGAGTTTATGCATCTTTCGATATATTTTTCTTCATTGAAGCATGGAATTACCACTGTAACGCCCTGTGAATTATCTGTTTTCATACATTTAGCTTTTCTGAGAAATTCTGATGAGCTGATAAAAAGCTTTCAGTTCTGGCTTTATTTTTTCAAACAATGATCTGAAAGGAATGGACAACCTTAAAAATAATGAAACATACGGTTTACATCGGATATGTAGAACTAATGGATATTGTTCAAAACCAAATTTATTGATCAAAAATTTCTGTATATAAGTATCATGATAAATGCTTTTGAAGCCATCGTTAACATAATCAAATCCTTTTAATTCAAGATAATATTCATTTATTTTATGGAACAATGCATATGAAGGATAATATTGCAGGAAAGCCGGATCAAACCTGGCCACAGAAATATTTGCTTCTTTTTTGTCAAACAGCAGAACTTTTGCAAAGGCAACCATTTGCGTTCCATAAAATACACCCCAATATTGAATAATTTCTTCATATCCGGAATAAATGTAAAACTGCGAATTAAACTCATCAACTGAAACAGGGCGTTTTTTGTATTTTTTCACTGCCTTTTTGTATACTTCATAAGCCTGATCTGCATAATCAATGGGATCAATTATTTCTGCCCTGCAATTATTAAGACCTTTACTGATTTCATGTCTTCGCTTTGATGTCAGCTTTCCAAGTGGTGTATATGTTTTACAAACGACAGCATAGAAGGCCTGTTGATTGACTTGTGTCTGTTCCGGACCTGTCCATCTGCACATTACTGCTGCAGGAAAAAGCTTAAATAACTTTCTGATTCCTTCTTTTGAAATATTATAGTTTGAATAAACGGGCCCAACAGGCATAATCATTCTTTGATACTCTCTCCATAAAATATTTTCGACAACAGCATACTTAATTTGTGCTTTATCAAAATATGAGGTATAAAGTGCAATATAATCACTCATGATTTGTGATATTCTGAGCGATTAAAATACGGCGATAAGTATGAATCAGCTTTGCTTCTTCACTTGCCCAGTTATACTTTTCTTCAACAGCTTTTCTTCCGTTATTGCCCATTTTCACAACCTTGTCCCTGTCTGCAACAATTTCAATGATCGCATCAGCAATTTCACGGGGTGAAGAAGGATTGACACAAAAGCCGCATTGATTGGACAAAATGATTTCTTTCCACATTGGAAAGTCAGAACCTATTACCGGAAGTTCGGCAGCCATGTATTCAAAAATCTTGTTCGGCTGTGCATTAACGTGGTTTGCAGCAGGTAAAAATGTTACAATTCCTGCCATTGATTCTGATTTAATTTTTTGAGCAACGTTGCGATCGATTAATCCCAATTCGTTCACGAACTTCCATCCTTCAGACTTCATAGCTTTCTGTTTCAGATCCTTGTCCTGAAATTCACCTGCCAAATCCAGTCTGATGCCTCCGCACAAACTCATTGCATCAACAAGCGGAAGCAATCCTCTTATTTCAGAAATGGCACCAATATAACACACCTTTTTTTGCTTCTCTGCAGTGAAATCTTCATTATGATCAGGAATTTCAGAGAGAAGGGGATAATTATTGATGTCAACCACAAGATTGTGGAGCTTTTCAAATCTGTCACGAATAAAGGGCGTAGCACAACAAAGAGCAGCAAATTTACGAACTGATCTATTTTCATAAATTTCAAAAACTGCTGATATCAACCTGGCAAAAAATGGTGACAGGTATGGTTTATCCAATAATTGCCTCGGCACATCTTCATGAATATCATAAATCACTTTTTTACCGTTACGTGCCAGTTTTTTTCCTAAAGGGACAAGTTCAGGATCATGTATGTGAAATACGTCTGCATTTTGATTCATTGCCAACCTGCCAATTCTATTTCCGGCTGAGAATATTCGTTTTAACCTTCCTGCGGGTTTCTCCCCTGCATTGATTATCCGGACGCCATGTATCCGGTCATCAGGAGCGCCAAAAGCAATTATATTAACATCAAAACCGCTCTGAGCCAGAGACCTGCATTCCTTAGAAAAAATGCGAATATCATTCCATGGATGTACTGAGGTTATATGACAAATTTTAAACATGGTTTGTTTCAATTAAGGTGGAGGCTTTGTTTTTCAACAATATCTCAGCTGAATATGCAAACAGCGTGAGAATGATCCAATTCATAGGAAGTGCAATAAACGCACTGGGTGCATTAGATACAAGCACATAAGCAGGGATTGCCAGAAAAAGAAAACTACTTTCCATCGTTAGGTCGGCATCGTAAAACTGTCTGAAATTTCTCATAATCAGAAAAATAATCTGAAAGAAAAATATTGCAAGAAAAACCAATGGAATAATTCCATACTGCGAAAGAATTTCAATTGTAAAATTATGAGGATTTCCATGCTTCATTGTATCATATTTCCCTTGTCCAGTTAGAGTTTTATGTTCATATTGACCTGCGCCAACGCCCATCAAACATGATTCTTTTGCAAAATGGAATCCGTTTAAAATCAGATTTTTTCTAATGCTGTATGAATCTGTTTCCTTAACTGCAAATGCGGGCTCACTCTTAATAAGATAAAAATCTGCCATTTTCTCCTTTATCTCATTAAGGCCCTTATCTGATTTTTCAACTTCTTCAAATTGAACGCCGGGGTTTTCCACAGGAATGACAATCTTGTTGGTCGTTACAATGAGGACAAAACTTAAAATAAATAGTCCTGCAATAACAATGACTTTCAGCATGTTTTTACTGAAAAGTCTGAATACATTCTTAAAATAATTCAGCTGAAATTTGAGGAACATTTGATTTCCTGTGTATAAAAAAAGAAATACGGATGCAAATATGACATAATATATTGCATATGCCGACAACTTTGATCGGGTATAATAAGTAATAAATAATGTCAGAATAATGAATAACAGTGGCAGAAATCTCTTGCTTCTTCCAAGTCTCAAAAAAAACATAATTAAGGAAAACACCAGAAATACTGCAAAATCATTTGGATTTCCGAAGGTTGCAAGTGGAGCATTGAATGTTGATCTAATAAAATCATATTTGGATAAATTTGTTGTATACGTCCCTTCAAAATGTGCGAAGGTACCGATTTCAATAACTGCAAAAAAAGCGAGAATCACAAACGAGAGCAACCATGAAGTTTTGATAATCCCAAATGCATTATCAAGTCTGTAACAAAGTGTAAAAATGACAATAAATGTCAACCCTCCCCAAAGTATGTAAGAAATATGACGCAGAGCCATCATAACATTGTCATCCCAAATCAGTGAAATCGAGCCATACACCATCAACCAGATTATAAAAAACAGCAACCATCTGTTATGGTAAAATCTTGGGATAACCAATTGTCTGGTCAGAAACAAATAAGCAAAACCCAACAGAAGCAATACACGATATGCATACAAATGAATAAACCCAAGACTCACAACATTCAGTTTCCCCGCAAAGGGAAAAGTAAATATCAGGCTGAATAAAAGCAGCATAAATATTAACTGTTGTCTATTTTTTCTGATCTCCTGATTCATCAATTACTCTTTTATAAATTTGTTTCAGTTCTTGAGAAACTTTATTAGAGGAAAAGTTTAATTCAGCAAAAGTACGAATCACATTTTTATCATAATTCTGAGTTTTAATTTTAATCAAAGCCTGACACACACTATCAACAGAAAAATCTGTAATACATCCCAGCCGTTCATCCTTTAAAAGCTGTTCTGCTGCACCCACAGGAGTTGAAACGACCGGAATACCGCTGCTCATTGCTTCAATCATCACAATTCCAAAGGTTTCATATTTACTTGTAACAACAAGCACATCGGACTGCTGATAAAGAACAGGAAGTTCTTTATGAGGAACATACCCGGCAAACTCTGTTCTGTCAGAAATACCAATTTCTTTTGAGAGTTGACGAAGCTTCTGCAACTTATTTCCAGTACCGGCAATAATCAACCTGCTATCCGGATAAGGAAACTGAGCAAAAGCATTCAACAACAGTTGCTGATTTTTATTTTGATCAAGACTACCGACACTGAGAACCGTAAATTTTTTATTTTCTGATGATTCCCCTGAAACTGAAAATTTTTCAACATCAACAATGTTCGGAAGATAAGTAAAATCCAAGTGAAACATCCTTTCTAAAAGTTGTCTGAATTCGTGGCTCACAGCAATACGTTCACTACTTTCAGTAAAAGCCTCTCCAGCTCTTTGAATTTCCTTCTTATTCAGCATATTCCGTGCAAAGACTGAATAATGCTCTGTAATTACATATGGCACACCGTACTTTCTTTTCAGCCTGATTGCTTCCCTGGCACAGTAGAATCCGTGAACATGGCATACATCCGGGATACCATATTTATTCATATACCTTTCAGAGAGTTTCGTCAGAATTTTGTCTCTTCTCCTGTGATTCAGTATTTTCAAAAAAGGAAGCACAGGAATCTGATATACAATGGCATTTAACTCATTTTCTGAATATCTTCTATACCCAAAATCTTTTTTCCTCGTTTTTATCAAATGTTTCCATGAAACAAAATTCACTGCAATCACTCCTGTTCTGATACCAAGAGAAGAAACAGCCTTTGCCTGCTCTCTGAAAAAGACACCACTACCCGAACTATAGGTATTATGAAAAACATTGACGATGAACAGGACATGCATTTTTTTAAATATTATGGATGAGCAGCAATTTGTTTACCAAGACGATGAACCACAATCAGGTTATAAATCAGAATTTCCATGATTTCAAAAGCAACAAGCAGAATCAATCCTAAATAAAAATTTCCGAGCAGATAACCAGCATATAATGTGCCGAATCTGTAGGCCAACACAATCAGGCTGAAAAAAAGATTATATTTTTGCATTCCAAGTGCAATATATGTACTGCTGGTTGGAGAACTCACAAAGGCAAACATAATATAAAGAATGAGCACCGACGCCATTTTTCCGCTTTCGTTCCATTCTGAACCAAACACAATTGCAAATACAGGTTCCCCCCAGAAAAACAATACAACAGCAGGTATGATAATAATGGTTGCAAGCAACATCCAGCTTCTTTTCAGAAAATTCAGTGCATTTCTGAAATCATTTTGCTGAACATAAGAGACAAATTTCTGGTAAAATGTCTGGGCAAATGCTGATCCTATGACAGCAATCGGTAGTGCCAGGATCCGATAAGCAAAGAAATAGCTTCCGCTTAAAGTCTGACTGTAGAGTGAGGCGATGAGCAGTACCGGCAATTGAGAAGAAAAAGTATCAAGAAACGTTGAAGGCAAAGTGAATTTGGGGAAGTCTCTGTATTGTCTGGCCACCGCAAACATATCCTTTCGTGTTGAAGAAAATCTAAAATTCAGGGATTTCTTCAAGAATGTGAACATGTAATAAAAAGCTGCAACAGCATCGGAAATGATCTGACTCAAAATCAGCCCTATAAATCCCGACTTTGCAAAACCAAATCCAATGTTTGAACCCGTCAGAAGGCCATTTCTCAGAATCCGGTTTGCTGCAATAACCTTATATTTTTTGTTTCTGTTGTACCATGTGATCAGGACATTGTTCACAGCAAGAAAAAAAGCTGAAACCGGAACAAGTGTGATCAGAAACGAATCCGTTTTTTCAATATGAAACAACTGAGCCAGCTGTTCTCTGAAAAAAATTGTAACAATTAAAAACACGACCATCAATATCATGGCATTTGTCAAACACAAAGACACAACATCTTTTGATTTCTTCTCATCTTCGGGAAGCATCACCGCCAGATCATATCTCAGAGTAAGCAACACACCCATAATTGAATACATACTCACAAAAACACCATAAACACTAAAGTCATCTGTTCCAAATAATCTGGAAATCAGGGGTGCAAAAATCAGGGGAAGAATTTGCGCTATACTGGTACCACCTATTAAGGTTCCGGTATTCACAATAAATTCGGAGGACGACAGTTTTTTAGTGAAGTTCAATACGTTTTTGTATTAAGAATATGCAAAATTGCTTAAAAATTCCGTCATGAACAAATGTACAGATTTATGTCGCTGATATCACAGTATTCAAATTTATTTTCCTAACTGCAAAAAACGTTCGATCATCAGTTCACTGTTTTTAAAATGTCTTGAGATCCATTCGAGAAGTAACTCATTTTTTTCCTTTTGATCCAGCTGCCATTGAAACTCTGAATCACGGAGTGGTTGACTGAAGTGGGAAAGGCACAGGGCTGCTGATACTGAAATATTAAAACTTTCTGTGAATCCAAGCATGGGAATCTTAATAAAAACATCTGCATGTTGTTTTACTTCATCAGATATGCCATCGGCTTCATTTCCAAAAACAAGCGCTGTTTTGCCCTTGAGCAGATATTCATTCAGAGGTATTGATTCGTCACTCAGGGAAGTGGCTGCAATTGTATAGCCCTGACTTTTTAAAAAATCCAGACAATCCTTAGAGTTACGCTGCTTTTCATTCCACCTTCTGATTGTCAGCCAGTTTGCAGAACCCAAAACCACATCCGGATTTACCTGAAACTCATTCTCATTTTCAATTATGTTGACATCCTGAATACCGAAACACTCACAGGTTCTCAAAACCGCACTTGCATTCTGGGATTGAAAGATATCTTCAATGACAACAGTAAGAAAACGTGTACGCATTGACGCAACAAACTCCAATCTTTGCTTTCTTTCAGCGGTCAGATGATTGGTCAGATAATTCCATAAATCAGGAAATACATCGGTGTCAACTAAATTCATTTATCTTTTGTTTGAATGAATATAATACATACACAAATCAAGCAATACTCTTGCTCCAACATTTGCATCCCACTCGGATTTTCCAAGGGGTTCCGGAGCAACTTCACAAACATCAGCACCGATGATTTTCCTACCGCTTTCACACAATCCTTCCAGCAGGAAGTTCACCTGTCCGGGAGTCAGTCCTCCCGGAACCGGAGTTCCCGTATTGGGGCAGTACCCAGGATCTAATCCATCAATGTCATAACTGATATAAACCTTTGCAGGAAGAGCATTAATAATTTCAGCTGCAAGTTCCTGCCATGTTGTTCCTTCATACATTGAGTGGTGGATATATCTGTCAGTAAAACTCAGTATCCGTCCCTGTGAATTTCTTATTCTGTGATCTTCTTCTGAACAATAGTCTCTGATCCCAACCTGAACAAGCTTACTCACCCCCTGCAATTTCAAGGCATTATACATGATTGATGCGTGGCTAAAAACAAATCCCTGGTAACTTTTCCGCAGATCAGCATGTGCATCGATATGTAATATGCCAAAATTTTCATTTGTTTCTGAAAGAGCCGTGATCAAACCAAGTGGAGTACTGTGATCTCCCCCCAGAACTACAGGTAATTTTTTCCTGTTTATACTTTGCAAAGCCCGGTTGTATACAAATTGATTCATTACATGGCAGGCATCATTCATTTCAGTCAGTATTTGAACAATATGTTCATCTGACATTCTCCCTTCATTGAATGCCCTGATTATTTCTAGCTTTTCATCATTGAATTTATGATTCAGAGTTACAAGTTCTGAAGGAATGCCCTGCATGAATATTCCAGATGACCAGTATCCGGGAAAAAACTCTTTAAACAGATCCAGTTGAAAGGATGCATTAAACAGTGCCTGAGGCCCCTGTGAACTTCCGGTACCATAGGATGCAGTCAAATCCCACGGCACGGGAATAATCTGTACCAGTGCATTTTCCTTATCTTCTGGCAATCCGAAAATGCTGTTCCCATTATTTATATCAGGATTAAATTCTTTTTCCATAATCACATATTTCTATAATATTTCAAAATGATCCCAATCATGAGCAAACGGAAGTGATGTTCTTGTTTTTCTGAGTTCATCCAAACTGATTGCAATTGTGTGAACTGATTCTTTGTTATCTGCAGTTATAAGCAACTGATGGCCCAGTGGGTGTATCAGCTGGGAGCGTCCATTATAACTGATTCCGTTCGGATCTTCACCGATTCTGTTTACACCACAAACATACACCTGATTTTCAATGGCTCTTGCCTGCAGAAGTTTTTCCCAGTGCTGAATTCTTTGTTCAGGCCAGTTTGCGACATAAATGGCCAGGTCATATTCATATACTTCTGTGTATGTATTATAAGTGTTTTTGTTCCATACAGGAAACCGAAGATCATAACAAATGTAAGGCCGAATGTTGATTCCGCGATATCGAATTGTGATTTTTGAATTTCCCTGTGAAAAGAATTCATTTTCACGTCCCAAACCAAACAAATGTTTTTTATCGTAATAATCATGATTTCCGTCAGGTAGCACAAAATAAAACCGGTTCAACAGCCTGTCTTTTTCACGAACAATCATACTGCCACAAATAGCACAGTTTTTTTCTGATGCCTTTATTTTCATCCAGTTTAAGACTTTTGGTGCTGAAACAATCACCTGCTCTGACGGAACTGTTGAAAATCCGGATGAGAACATTTCAGGAAGGATAATTATATCTGAACCATCAACATTTCTGATTAAATCATCATAATGCTTCAAATTCTGATTTGGTTGTTCCCAGATTATATGACTCTGGACAATTGTAATCCTGATTGAATCCATTGAACACTAATTATATATGCAAATTTACGAAATATTAATTACATCAGTTTTGCTTTCTCTTAATGATTTCAAGAGTTTTTCTGACAACAGGATCCCTGTTTTGCAACAGATCTTCAATATCTTCGAAAATCCGAACATCCGGCATGAAGGGTATTGTATCAATTTCAAAGTCATATCCGGAATTAAATCTGATTGTGCTCATATACCCGGAGATTCCTGAATTTGGAAGTGTAAATCTGAGAACCTGTCCAAATGTTCCCTGGGGAGTAAACCCTCCCGGCTCTCCTATGAAAAATGCTCCACGGAATTCCCTGAGACTGTTGCATACCAAACCGGTTGTTGACACTGACATCCCATTAATCAACACATAAAGTTTTCCCTGAAACACCTCTTTTGTGGGTTTTGTTGTGCCGTAATAAACAGTATCATAAGAACCGTAAGGTCTTGATTCCATTCTGAGAAGTTCTTCAAGAACAAATAAACGTTTAATGAGCAGACTGTTTTTACTTTGTTTATTAAAAATCTCATCAGCCATTTTGCTTTTCTTAAAAACAATACTTGTCACATACGGGGTTTTCTCTGGAATCAGATACGACAACAATTTCTCACCTCTTTCAGCATAACCACCCTCATTGTTTCTGAGATCCAGAATAAGATGTTCTACACCGGCATCATGAATTTCAGAAAATGCAAACTTCAAAAACTCATTGTATGCAGAAACAGAACCTTCGCTGAAAGAAGGAATGGATAGATATGCTGTATTTAAAGACTTATACAATGTGATTTCATGATAACTTTTAAGGGTTTTTTGACTTTTTCCTGTTGAATATTTTTTATGTGGAACAAATCCGGGAATTTTCGTCACAGAAACAGTATCTGCATTCGGAGGAATAAATTCAATTTCATTGAAATTTTTAACCTGAAACAACAATGGAAACAGTTCAACAAACATCTTTTCTGCAATTCTGTTTTGAGACCATGGATTATTGCCGTCAGCAGGAGTAACTCTTCTTAATTCATCAATAATCAGAGAATCATTAACATGATTGATTTTTACAATTCTTGATCCAAAAGGCATCTGCTCATAGTTTTTTTCGGCAACATATAACTGATCCCCAAGGATTCTGACTTTCAGGGGTAAAATCAATTTGTTTTCATTAATGTACGTTGATTTAATGCCCGGAAGAAACAAAGACAAATGAATGTCCTTAATTTTATGAAAGATGTAAAGTAGCTGAATAAATAATTCCGTTCTACTGATGGATTCCTGAGCTTGTAATGTTTGTTTCAGAGACTCCACATTTTCATTCCATATCTGTTGTGGCAGGAGTGAAAAAGGGGCGATATGCACATCAGCAATGAAATGAGATAGCCATTCAACATCTTCAATTGCGCTCTCAGATGAAATCATAGCTGATGTTTTCTGAGCCTGAGTTTGAGAAATGAAAACAAGAATATTTAAAAAGAAACAGAACAGTTTGAGATTCATAAAACAGCAATTCAACTTTAAGTTTAACCCCTAACTTACATTAATGACATCAACGAGAATGAAAGTCAAAAATTGCTGAATTGAAACAAAAAAACTTACTCTATAAAATATTTTGCAAGAACAGAAATTACATTTTCACTTTTCAGTGGTTTTGTAATGTAGTCACTGCAGCCAAGTTCCTTACATCTTTCATATTCTTCATTGAAAGAATATGCTGTTTGAATAATCACAGGCAGATCAGGTTTTTCAGCTTTAATAATTTTTGTTGCTTCATACCCGTCCATAACCGGCATTTTGATATCCATCAAAACTGCATCGATTTCGGGGTGGTTTCTGCACATATCCACAGCAATTTTTCCATTGCTTGCATAGAGTGTTTTCACCCGCGTATCGGCCAGAATTGTTTCGAGAAAGATATAGTTCACCTCAATATCATCCACAATGAGAACAGTTTTATCTTTCCAGTTATGTTCCTGAAGTGAAGTAATTTTGCCGGGTTGCGGTGCATCTGATTCTTTAGCAATCAAATGTAATGTAAAATTTATGATATTAAAATTTTCCTTACTGGAAAATGATAATACACCTAATCCAATTCTTTCCATAAGCTTCATAAGTGTGTAGGGGTTATTAAATTCCGTGAGTGAAGTAGAAATTTCCTTCTCTTCGCTTTTGTCAATCGTTGCATTCATCATTTTATGTTTCTTACCTTTGTATTGTAATGTAATTGTAGGAAATCCGGACTCAAATGAAGTTGTAAACGTCACTTTTGAATCCTGAACTTGTTCGTATGCCAGATTAAACATGGTATCTAGTATTGTCTGCAAAACCAGTTCTTCACATTTCACCAAAATGTCTTTTTCAGGGGGTATATATGAAACAGTAATATCTTTATTGTTTGTATCATTCTCAAAATATTTGGATTTCACGTTTGCATCAATCATTTTGTTCAGAGAAACTTCTTTAGAAAATTCCTCATCTGAGAGGAAAATCAGTAACGCGACACAATCCCGAATTGAATTTTTGGATTTTAAAGTTGTTCTGATAATTTTTCTGACAGAATTGTCAGCACCGGAGGATTGTTGTGATTGTTCTGCTTCATTTGCAGCATGGAGAATATCGTTCAAAAAAGTCAATACATCAAATCTCAATACATTTATAACATGGTTGAGAGATGCTAACGAATTGTTAATTTGATGTTTTTCGACTTTCATGTGAACAATAACATGTTTAAACTACAAAATTACATTAGTTTTTTTAAAAAACCAAATTTTTTTTCAAAAAAAACCATTTTTTTTTTAAATATTTTCTACAAATGTTTGAAATCCACCTATTTTATCAATATTTCGGTTGATAAATAAATTTTTTTCATTTTAAAAAAAACAAAAATAACAAAATTCCATCGGATATATTATAAAAATTTAATCTTTTTCAAAAAAATTACCGAAATTTGCAAACTCAATTAAAATAAAAAAAGATTATGCCAACAAAAATTAGATTACAGAGGTTCGGTAAAAAGGGACAACCTTTTTATCGTATTGTGGTGGCTGACAGTCGTGCTCCGCGAGACGGGAGGTTTATTGAAAATATTGGCATTTACAACCCGTTGACAATCCCTGCTACCATCCAGCTGGATGAAGTAAGGGCAATGCATTGGTTACAGGTTGGAGCACAACCCACAGAAACTGCAAGAGCAATTTTATCGTACAAAGGAATTCTTTACAAGCACCATCTGCAGAAAGGTGTGCTCAAAGGAGCCTTAACACAGGAACAGGCTGACGCAAAGTTCAACGCCTGGGTAGAAGAAAAAGAGCAAAAAATTGCCCAGAAGGTCAAGGATAAAGATCTTGCCCAAAAGGAAATTTTGAAAAAGAAACTCCAGGAAGAAGCTAAGGTTAAAGAAGAAAAAGCTAAAGAAATTGCTGAAAAACGTGCAAAAGAAGCAGCAGCAAAAGTAAATGTAACTGAAGCAGAAACAGTAACAGGTGATGAAGATGCACCAGTAACTGACGAAACACCCTTGACTGAAGAAGCTCCGGCTCCTGCAGAAGAAGAACCTGCTGCAAAGGAAGAATCTCCCGCAGAAGAACCAATTGCAGATTCTGCAGAAGAAAATACCGACACTGAAAGTACAGATTCAGAAAGCAAAACTGAATAAAATGTCAGATACCAGCGATTTTTTCTACCTCGGAAAGGTGGTTAAAACGCATGGCATTGATGGAGAATTGAGCGGGTTTATCGATGCTGATGACCCGCTTTATTATTCAACACTGCACGGAGTTTTTATTCAAACCCGGCAGGGAATGATCCCGCAAGTTTTTAATAAGATCTCTGTTGAGGGAAATGGTTACTGTATACTTAAAATTCACGGTGTTGATACAATTGAGCAGGCAAAACGTTTTGTCAACAAAAAGATGTTTCTTCCATTATCCATGCTTCCAGAATTATCGGGTAACCGTTTTTATTTCCATGAAATTAACGGTTTTACTGTCTCAGACAAACATTACGGGTCTTTGGGAATCGTGACAGGAGTTATTGAACATGCCATTCAACCACTGATACAGGTGGACCGGAATGGATCAGAAATTCTTATTCCTGTTCATGATGATATTATTCTTGAAATTGACAAACAAAACAAAATAATTTATATCAGTGCTCCTGAGGGTCTAATAGAAATCTATCTTGATCAATAAATTCTGATGTTTTTCATTTTGGTTATCAGCAGTGAGTCCCTTTTTTTAAGTCAACAACATCATTTACTGATATGGATTTCTGAATAATCAACTCAATGTTTCATTTTAAAAAGTTTTCAGTTAGTGATGATCATTCCACAATGAAAGTTGGAACAGATAGTACTTTGCTCGGAGCTCTTGTAACCCCGGGGGATTTTAAACATGTACTGGACATCGGAGCAGGCTGCGGAATTATATCACTGATGTTGGCGCAGCAGTCTCAGGCCATAATTGATGCTATTGAAATTGATCATGCAAGCAGTATTGAAGCACGTGAAAATTTTTTACTCAGTCCATGGAATGACAGGTTGCATCTAATTGAATCTGATTTTGTTCAGTATGTGAAAAACAATGACAGCATGTATGATCTGATTGTTTGCAATCCCCCATTTTTTAATCATGGAATACGAAAAATAAATACCAGAAAAGCAGGTGCTAGGCATCAGGATACATTGAATTTTAATGAACTTTGTTCGGGTGTTTCGAAATTGCTTCATCAGAATGGCACCTTTTCAGTTATAATTCCCCAGTCAGAAGTAAAAGATTTTCTACGAAATGCACAAGAATCTCAATTACATGTAAATTACATAATTCTTATATACTCTTATCCAGGTGAAAATCCTGTACGATATGTCATCACACTGAAGAAATCAAAAATTCACCAAATCAGTTATGAGCGATTATTTATCCGGCAGTCTGATGGTCAATTTAGTTCAGAATATAAAGAACTTTTAAAAGAATATTTGCTGGACAGATTTTTAACTGCCAATGTAATATCATTATAATATTATCTCTATTTTTGTCTGAAACAAGTATTATGCAAAATTTTTACAGGGAGAAAACAGTCCTGATTACAGGTGCCTCGTCCGGTATTGGAGAAGCAATGTCAAAGATGCTGGCTTCAATGGGCTCTTTTCTCATTCTAACCTCAGAAAATGGCACGGAACTTTCCCGTGTCGGCGAAGAGTGCAGGAAACTGGGCGCGGTTGTACAAACCAAAATAATGGACCAGTCTGATCCGGTTGTAGTTGACAATATAATTGAAAATATCATACGTATCAACAAACAAATTGATGTGGTTATTCTCAATGCAGGAATCAGTCAGCGGGACAGTGTCAATGATACTGAAATCGCTGTTCATGACAAAATCATGCAGGTGAATTTCAGAAGTAATGTTCAGATTGTCAAGAAGTTGCTTCCACTGATGTTAAGTCAGGGAAGAGGTTATATCGGTATTACAAGTAGTATTTCCGGAAAATTCGGATTTCATCTGCGATCAACCTATGCTGCTTCAAAACATGCACTACACGGTTTTTTTGAATCTCTGAGCATAGAATACAGAATGCAGAATATATTTGTCAGCATCATTTGTCCAGGAAGGGTGAGAACCAATATTTCACGACATGCACTTCATGGTGATGGTAGTACTCATGGTAAAATGGACAAAGGTCAGTCTGGAGGTATTTCAGCTGAACGTTGTGCACATCAATATCTGAAAGCCATTAAAGACAAACGGCGTGAAAAACTGATTGGTGGGAAGGAGTTGTTGATGGCATATTTCAAACGTTATGTTCCCTGTATTTTCTATGCTCTGGCTCAAAAAATAAAACCTATGTAGTTAAAAATTAATACCTTTACAACTTTAATCAACGCTTATCAAAATCATATATGCGAACAAAAATCAGCGGAATTCAACAAATCGGAATCGGGGTTGAAAACATTGAGGAATCCTGGGAGTGGTATAAGAAGTACTTTGGTATGGATGTGTGTATTTTTGAAGAAAAGGCTGTGGCTGAATTCATGCTGCATTATACTGAAGGAAAACCAAGAGAGCGGCATGCATTGCTGGCCGTAAATATGCAGGGTGGAGGCGGATTTGAAATATGGCAGCACACAGGAAAAACACCTCAACCACCACTTACTCCTCTTCAGTTTGGAGAGCTGGGCATCAATGTATGCAAGATTAAAACACCTGACGCACAAACTGCCTATGACACGTTTGCCCGTCAACAACTCAATCTGCTGACTCCTGTGATGCAAACCCCTGATGGGCACAAACAGTTTTATCTTTCAGACCCGTTTGGAAATATTTTTCAATTTATTGAGCATCCATATGTGTTTATGAAAACCAAATCTGTAAACGGAGGCGTCTTTGGCGCAATTATCGGTACCACAGATATTGAAAAGTCTCTCGAAGTATATCAGGACATATTACAATATGATGAAATTGTATATGATCTTAGCGGAAGATTTGATGATTTTTCAAATCTCAATGCAGGAAATGTTGAATTTCGTCGTGTTTTATTAAAACATTCTGAAGACAGAAAAGGTGCTTTTGCGAAACTATTCGGACCAACCCAGATAGAACTGATTCAGGCACAACAGGGTGAATACAGATCAGTATTTCATGACCGTATCTGGGGAGATCCCGGATTTATTCACATTTGCTTTGATATCAACGGATTTGAATTCCTCAAGAAAGAGTGTTCCTCAAAAGGATATCCATTTACAGTAGACAGCACAAAATCTCTTGACAAAGCCTTTGACATGGGCTCTGCTGCAGGTAATTTTTCATACATTTCAGACCCGGACGGCACACCGATTGAGTTTGTCGAAACCAAAAAAGTTCCAGTATTGAAAAAACTTGGTATTTTCATCAGATTAGACAGGCGGAACCCAGAAAAATCACTTCCGGTCTGGTTACTGAGAGCACTTCGTTTTCAAAAAAGAAAATCTTAACTTTCAGCGATATTTCAAAAAGAATACTTCTTCGGGAATGCATATTCAGTATAATCTGAAAACAAATCTGAGATAATATTCTTTTTCAGTAGATTCTGCTGATTGTAGTTTTAATGAAGATAATTTTCCGATGACGTAGTTTTTCAACATCTCATTATCAGAATTTGATTCTTTGAGAATGATTTTGCCGTTGGAGTCGATACAGAAACATACGAGAACTGTTCCTTCCTCATGTGCTGTTTTGGCAAATTCAGGATAACAGATTTCTTTTCTTAATGTTTCCTCCAGCGAAGGAATTGAGGGAGATGCATATGAAGCACCATACATCCAGATTAATGTGCTGATTAAAACGAACTTTTTCATGGTAATACAATTTTGGGGTTTGATTCTATGACGTACTCAAATCTGATTTGTTACAAATTGTACATAAAAATCAGTAATTTTCCTGATGAAAAGCAGTTCTGATTCAATTAATTTTGTGTCAAACTTAAAAACCAATGTTATGAAAAGATTCGTATTCAGTTTAATCTTCGCTGTTTTTTTTGCATTTGGGAGTATCGTAGATGCAGCAACCATACATGTATCTATATCAAACGGAAAAAACAGTAATGACGGAAGTAAGGGTTCTCCGTTAAAAAACATCGACAAAGCCATACAATTGTCCAAACCCGGAGATGAAATCAAAATTGCCGGAGGAACATACATGGGAACATTTAACGTCGGCTTTCTGGAAAGTGACAAACCTTTGAAAATGTACGGAAGTTTTAATGATGATTTTTCAAAACAGGACATTGTTAAACATCCGACGGTTTTTCAACCAGATAATGCCAGTGGAGGAAAATCGAGAAAGGCCTTGCTGAGATTCACCAAAGATGTGGATGGGACTGTGATTGACAATATTGTATTTGACATGGGAGAGCGCAATGCATACAGTTTGAAGGAGGGATTTGTTGAGGGCATTGAAGGTGGCAGACTCCTTCAGCCAACTGAAGGAAACCCAAACGGAAATTCTACTGTAACAGAACCCTGTATTCAGTTTGTCAGTGCTACAACCGGTGGTAATGTAACAATTCAGAATTGTGTATTTGTTAATGGTGCGAGTTTTGGTGTTCAGGCAGGTCATCGCAGTGGCAAGTTTACTGTCAGAAACAATGTTTTTGTTGCCAACCGTATGTCAGCAATTGAGATTTTCGGCACTTGTGCCGGCAGCAACCAGCAAAGAGATATGGTTGCTTGTGGTGAGGTTGAAGTTGCATACAACACAATCCTTTTCACATGGAGCAGACTGAAAGATTTTATTGACATGGGGTATGGTGTTCGCATCATGACAAAGCTCAAATATAATATTCATCATAATATCATTGGTGCAAATATCATGGGCGGTATTGACAATACAAGATTCTGTAAAAACGAATATGTTCAGATTGATCATAACATTATGTTTGGTAATAAGGGCGGAGATCTTGAATACAGTCCTGCCAGCAACACCAAACTCCAACTCTATGTCCACCAGTTTGAAGATCTTGAATTTGTCAGTGTCACAGGGAACATTGGTGAAGCTCCTGATTTAAGTGTCAATCAGGCATATCTGAAGGGATTTTATTCAGCCAGATACAGCGAAAAGACAAATTTTGACCCTAATTCTGCAGATAATCAATGGGCAAGAGCACTTGGCATGAATCAGTCAGGAACAATTTCTTCAACAGTAAGCATGTACATGAACAAATATCCATGGAAAGAAACCTTGAAACTCTTTGGTGCATACACAGGCTACGGCGCTCAATCTCCCAATTAACAATATCCCTACAAGAAGGATACGTCTAGATGATTGATGTATCCTTCTTCAATTCATCATTACCATGAACGAACTGATATCTTTTCTGAAAGTCGCACAATCAAACGTAAAGAAAATTGAAAAAGAAATCCATTCAAAAAACTATGCACATGCAATCACATCTTTAAAATCACTGATTGATGTGTTGGAAAGAACTGAAAACAGTATCAACTTCTGTCCAACTCTGACACAACTAAAAAAAGACTGTATCGATTTACTCAGAAAAGCCGAAGAGGAATTTCACCCCGGTCAAAAATGAGATTTTTTCAGGTGGACAAATATTTCCTGATACAGAATGAAATTTTATTTTTTCAGTGTATCGGGAAACTTTTTATTTTTGCAACATTCAATATGATTTCAGGGATACTTCGATTTGATTAATATTTAACCTGTTTTTAATTTCATGGTTCGCCATTTTTTTAGATTTGTACTGCTTGTTCTCATACCGCTTCAATTTGCTCATGCTCAAAAATATGTAATTATTGATGAACTGAACAGTAAAGCATTTGAGCTGAGATTCTATGAACCTGATATTGCTTTCGGCTTTTCAATGAAAGCAATCCAGCTTGCAGGGCATGATACACTGAATTCATCTTTTATCCTAAGCCTCAGGAATGCAGGGATTTCCAGGCTGGCAACATCCGAATACGATCTGGCATTGTTTTTTCTGCAACGTGCACTCCATATTTCTGAAACAATCAATGACAGTATTTCAATGTCTGCGTGTCACAACAATCTATTTATTATCTATAAATCAACCGGAAAGATTAGACAGGCGAAACAGCATATTATGAATTCGCTTGAACTTGACATCGCCCTAAGAGATACTGCTGGAATTGCTTCCGGACTGAATCATCTTGCTGAATTTTATTACAATGACGGAAACACAAAAGAAGCCCTTTCACTTTATACACGTTCTGCAGAACTTGCATTGAAAGCAGATGATCCTGTTGGAGCTGCTGACTCTTACAATAATATTGCAACTGTACATTTCCAGGAGAAAAACCATCAGCTCAGTCTGCTGTATTATCAAAAGGCTTATGAAATTTACAATGAATTTGATTATCACACAGGGAAAGCAATGTCACTTGGCAACATAGGCAATACACTCGCCGAAATGAATATGGGAGAGAAAGCTCTTGAATACGCCGAACAGAGTATTTCCATTTACAAACAGATCAATGACCAGAGAGGTCTGGCACAGAGTCTGCTTGTTAAAGCACTTTCTTTACAAGCAGCAGGCAAAATTACTGAAGCCGAAGAAGAATTTTACAATGCGATGCAATTGGCTATGGAAGTTGGAAATTATGTTCAGCTTGCTAACGGATTCAGTTCTCAGGCTCTTTTCTATCTTTCGAAAAAAGATACAATCACCGCCATTGAGTTATTTCAAAATTGTCTAGAGTTTTCCAGAGAACTTGAATACAGTGTTCTGATAGTGAGTTCTCTTGAGCACCTGACCAAACTATATGAAGGAAAACACAATTATGAAAAGGCCCTTCATTATCTCAAGCAATTGCATGAATTTCATCAAAATAAAGACCTCTATTCAGAAATTGATGAAAACAAACTCATTTTGAAAACACAGATTGAGCCTGAAATTCAGGAAGTCAAAACACAACATCGTCTTTCTCTGATGACATTTATAATGATCATCTCTGTTCTCACATTGTTTTGTGTTGTACTTTTTATCAGACTCAATCAGCTCAGAAGAAAAATCCCTGAGCAGGAAATCAGTAATCCAAAATCTTAGTTCACACGAAGATCGATTCAGATATTCCAATGTATTATATCTAAAATAAAATACCCTGATGCAAGCAGTTGAATATCAAAAAGCGTGATCCTCTATGATTTGCTACAAATAAGGTAAAATTTATTAATTCCTAATGTCCCTGCTTGCGAAGTGAGCATTGAACAACATCTACTATTATTTGAAAATTTCCAGTTTTTGACCCGGATATATTATGTCTGAAGAAAGTGAATTCCACGTTTTAATTTGCTTCACTGACACTCCATATGTATTTGCAATCTTGTAAAGCGAATCTCCTGTCTTTACTGAATAAATTGTCTTCACTTGGGCATTCTGACCGGTTTCTTTTCCTGAACGTGAATTTGTTGTTGGTTTCTGATTGTTTCCAATAATCAGCTTTTGTCCGGGATAGATTTTTGTGATTTGCAGATTATTTTTTTGTTGAATCTGATGAACAGTAATTCCGTATTTGTTTGCGATCATTCCAAGATTTTCCCCACTTTTCACAATATGGACATCCATGTGCATATTTTCCTGATTTAATTCAGTTCTGACCTGAACTTCTGATTCAGACAAAATTTCTGGTTTATACTGATCTGGGTCAACAAACCACTGTGAAATGCATGCTGTATCAATTAATGGAAATGGTTCTAACTTACTGTTTCGTTCGTAAATTTGATGTCTGTGTATCATATCAAGCAGAGCAATCACAAACAACTTGCCTTTGAGTTCATACCCTTCAGTTGTGAGATGAATCCTGTCTTTTTTTGCAAGTCCTTGTTTTTCCCACTGAAGTATTGAGTGATTGTTTCCACTGATTTCAAAGAAATTATAAAATGCACAGTTTTGAGTGTATGCAATTCTTTTTAATAATTCAGCCAATTCTTCAGTTTTCACAACATGTTTTTTTCTGTAATACATGTCCTGAGGAGTCATCAATAAAATATTGACATCGGGCAGGATCAATCTGATTCGTTTCAACACAGTTGTGATAATCTTTTCCAGGGCCAACTCGTTGAAATACCCTTTATAAATATCATTTGTACCAAGATCAAGAATAATAAGATCAGGTCTGAGAACTGACAGATGTTTTTCCAGGAGTTTCTGTCCTGACAAATGCTGAATTGCTGTACCATTTATTCCTGCAGCATGATATATCACCCCTTCGTGATTATCCGATTCAACGATCAACCCATAAAGTTCAAAAAATGTTTGAGAAGTATCTGATCTGTCAAATGAAATGATGAGTGTGTCTGAAGTCCATTCAATATAACCCTGAAGGAGCCCGTTTTCAATATCATTACTTTGAATTTTCCACAATTTTTCTCCTGAACTGATCACTGCATCAAATGCATTTGCAGATGGTAAATAAAGTAGAGAAATCAAAACGTTTTGATCTTTTGGGAGAGAACCTCCTCCGCGAAAAATAATTGAAGCCGTTGAATTCACATCTTCGGTTCGGGCTGTTACACCAGTCAGTCCGATGTCGTAAAGCTGAACTTTTTCTGTTGTTTTTGCTGACGACCAGTTCCCGGAACAATCCGTTTTGTAGTCTCTGGTTGCGTGTGTTCCTGCAGTGCAGTATGGAAACAACAAACCCCTGCCACCTGAACCAAAAATATTTTGCAGTCGATGCCTGACATACCCTGTGAAAATATCTGAATGGATGTGGGAATCACCAATATGGAGTATTCTGACCTTTTGTTTTTCTGCTTGCTGAATGGCATCATACATTCTCTGCAACACCGCTTTCTGGTCCGCCATGATTACATTTGAAGCATAATTGATAAAAGGATAATAATCTGACAAAAGTTCAGTATCATACAATTTTCTGAAATCCATGAAACGATGACATTCAGATACCAAATTCAATGAGTCATTCTGTGCCTTTCCAGTATTGAACATCATCAAAAAGCATATAACGATATGAATGAATCTTATCATTTTAAACTGTCATGAATGTAGTAAAATCCAACGTATCACACGAATCTGTCAGGAAAGCAATTGCCTGACAATTTCTGAAACGAGTTTGTTATCTGCCTTTCCGGCAAATTTTCTTGAAGCAACACCCATCACTTTACCAAGGTCTTTAATATCAGCGACTTCCAGTTCTGAAATGATTGATCTAATTTCAATTTTCAATTCCTCTTCCGACATCATTTTTGGAAGGTACACTTCAATCCATTCAGCCTGTATCAGTTCAATTTCAGCAAGATCTTTTCTATTTTGGGACAAGTAAATATCAGCAGCTTCCTTACGTTGTTTGATGAGTTTCTGTAATATTTTCAATTCCTGATCAGGGGATAGCTGTCCTGAACTCCCTTTTTCCGTTGCTGCCAACAACACCGCTGCTTTAACAGCTCTCAGTGCATCGAGTTTGTCCTTTTCCCTTGCTTTCATAGCCAGTTTGATGTCCTGATCAATTTTATCCTTCAGATTCATTGTTTGTTCATTTAATCAATGTTATCATGGAGATAGGAGTTACCTTTATTTACCTGAACCCCAAAAGAACCAACAGTTAATGTCGCATCTGAAATATCGGTTTCATTGGAAGGATCTGATGATTGAATATCCAGTCCTCTTCTTCTGTATGCAGGTTCTTTTTCAATTTCATCCAACCCGTCACCAGTTCTGATTTTCATGCTCAGGTCTTTCAATTTATGAATTCTTTCCTGTTGAGTTTTTAGTGCTGATGGTTTTTGAACATCATTCTGATCCTGCTGTGAAGTTTGAACTTTTTTCAATTCAAAGTTGAGTGATGAATGATCCTTTTCTTGTTCATTTTCTGCAACAGAAGAAGGAAATTCAAATACAGTTTCTGATGAGTCATGTTCCTGTTCCGGTTTATTCTCGGGCAGAGTGTCTTCAAACAACTCATATTTTACTGAATGAGATTGTGACTCCTGTGTTTGTTTTGAAGAAGGTTCTTCAACTGATTCTCTTTTCTGAAATTCAAAGTCTAGCAGAGGATCCGCTTTTTCTGAATCCTGAGAAGTTTTAAGTGACTCTGAAAGATCATGTTTTACAGGAGGTTGTTCTCTTTGAGGCATGGACCCGACAATAATCTTTTGTCCTGACATATCAAAACCTGCTGCAACGACATTGACACTGACCTTGTTTCCGAGAGATTCATCTTTGCTGCTCCCCCAAATAATATTGGATTCCTTGCCTGCTTCGTCCTGAATGTAATCTGTGATTGTAACGAGTTCATCAAGATCGATCTCATCAGAACCACTGGTGATATACACCAAAATATTTTTGGCACCCTGAATCTGATTATCATTGAGTAACGGTGAGCTCAGGGCAAGTTCAGCAGCTTTCAGAGCACGATTCTCTCCATCAGCAATACCAAGGCCCATAATTGCAACACCACTATCTTTCATAACGGTCTTTACATCTTCAAAGTCCACATTCACATATCCGGGAATTGTTATAATTTCAGCAATACCTTTAGCAGCAGTTGTCAAAACATTATCTGCTCTTGCAAAAGCTTCTGTCAGTTTCAGAGTACCGTATAACTGCCGGAGTTTATCATTGCATATAATAATCAGGGAGTCCACATTTTCTCTAAGTTCAGAAATTCCTTCTTCTGCCTGTTTTTTGCGTTTCAATCCCTCAAAGGAGAATGGTTCTGTTACAATTCCAACAGTCAGAATACCCATTTCTCTTGCAACAGCAGCAATTACGGGGGCAGCGCCAGTTCCGGTGCCACCACCCATTCCGGCAGTGAGAAACACCATTTTTGTGTTACTGTCAAGCATTTCCCTGATATCATCAATGGATTCCAGCGCTGCATTTTTTCCGGCAACAGGATCATTACCTGCTCCCAAACCATCTGTCAGATTTTTTCCCAGTTGTATTTTATTGATAACGGGACTTCCCTCCAGCGATTGCACATCGGTATTGCACACAATAAAATCCACTCCCTGAATACCCTGACTATGCATGTGATTGACAGCATTACAGCCGCCTCCGCCAATTCCTATCACTTTGATGATTGATGCTCTTGCCCTTTCAAATTCCATAATATCCCTGATTTAATTCGTTTCTAAAAATACTTACTTATTTAATATCTTTCTTTCTTTTATAATGTTTTTTTTTTCACATACAGTTGTTAATACTCATCAGTCAATATATGATCTATTATGAATCAGTCATTTGGAATCAATAAACCACAAATAATTGATGAACAGGTTTAACGACTCCCCTATTTAATATCTTCAAGCAGAAAGTCCTTCCCCCTGTCAAAGAGTTTTCCGAAAATTGATTTTCCGGTTTTTTTGTTTTTTTTCACTCCCTGATTCAGTGACTGCATGTCTTCAAGTCTTTGAAATCCTCTTAAAACCAGGCCAATTGTTGTGGCATACATTGGAGAAATAATTTCTTTGGGAACAGAAGCTGAGAGATGCTCTCCAGGGTATCCAATACGGGTATCCATCCCTGTCATGAATTCAGTGAGTTGTGCCAGATGTCTCAGCATTGAGCCACCACCTGTCAGAACAATTCCGCCAATTAATTTTTTTTCGTATCCTGAACTTTTAATTTCATAATACACCTGTTCAATAATTTCTTCCATTCTTGCCTGAATTATACCGGCCAGATTTCGCAACGTGATCTCCTTGGGATCTCTCCCTTTCAATCCCGGAATTGAAACAATTTCGTCGTTTCTGTTTTCACTTTGCAAAGCGGATCCGAATTTAATTTTCAGGGCTTCTGCCTGATACTTCAATATGGTACACCCTTCTTTAATATCTTCAGTTACAATATCACCTCCAATGGGGATGACTGCGGTATGTCTCAGAATACCTTCATGAAAAACAGCCACATCAGTAGTGCCACCGCCGATATCAACAAGAGCAATGCCTGCTTCTTTTTCCTCTTCACTCAGAACTGCTTCTGCGGAAGCAAGAGGCTCCAACATGATAGACTCCATTTCAAGGTCTGCTTTGTTTACACAACGTTCCAGATTTTTAGCAGCAGCGATTTGTCCGGTTACAATATGAAAGTTCGCTTCAAGACATACACCTGCCATTCCCACAGGGTTTTTAATACCCTGCTCTTTGTCAACAATGAATTCCTGGGGTATGACATGAAGGATTTCTTCACCCGGCTGCATCACAAGTTTGTACATATTCTGTGTTAATGTTTCAATATCAATTCTGCTGATTTCGTCTTCCAGGCTATTTCGCATGATACTTCCCTTGTGTTGCAGACTTCTGATGTGCTGCCCAGCAATTCCAACATGGACATTGAAAATATCAACACCTGACATTTTCCCTGCAGCCTCTATTGCATCCCTAATAGACTCTACTGTTCTTTCAATGTTATTAACCACCCCCCGTTTGACTCCGTGGGATTCTCGATGACCATAACCGAGAATTTCCAGTTTATGGTTTTCATTCATCTGACCAACCATTGCTGCAATTTTTGCTGTTCCAATGTCAAGCCCTACAATTATTTCATTTTGTAATGAGTTATCTTTCTGTTTCATATGATTGTATTTTTTTGTAAAACCAATTGATTTGCAACTGTAAGATCAATTTTTTTATATTGATTCATATCAATATTGGGGAAAAGTTGCGTATAAAATATATATAATTTGTTTAGTTTTTCATTTATTTCATTCGGCATGCCAAAGCTGATGTAAAAATTCCCTAACGCCGGATACAGTTCCAGTTGTTGTTCATCATTCACATATATCTGAGCGATCAGATCAATAAAAATCTCATCAGTAAACAGGCCTTTTGCAACCAGATAAACAGAATTCAATATTCTGTATGAAGAATTTTTATCAAGTGCAAGAGTTTGTACGTTTTTGCCCCAAATGCTATCAGGGTGCACCCGAATTTGACCACCGGCACAAACAAGAGAAAGTGTCTGACCTGATGGTACCGGCATAATATCACCATTCACATCAATTATAAACGATCTTCCATCAGAATTAAATACCCTCACAAGTGGTTCTCTTTGTTCTACTTCAGCTTTTACAACAGCATCCGGTGATTTGTAAACAACCACTTTTCTAACAAACGGATTTGCTGCTATAATATTTCGTATCCTTTCAAAATCAATTTCTCCCATAGAAGCACCCACAATATCATTGTATTGTGATTTTACTGACGCTTTCAATTCATCTGTGTTTATGAAAACCTGACTTTCACTGTTCACAATTTCCACTGAAAAATCACTGCAAACCATTTCTTCAGAACTGCGAATTATTTTATGAACGAACCAGATTACTGCTATCATAACTCCAAATCCAAGAATAACTTTATACCTGTTTCTCATTTCTTCTCCTCCTTCATAACAGATAATAGATTTTGTAGAGGGAGCACCAGTTTGTCAATATCTCCTGCTCCGATTGTAAGTAGTACTTCAGGTTTGATTTCCTTCACTTTTTCAAGAATCATACCTGAAGAGCAATAATATTTACACGGATGGTTAATCAGATTCAGCAAAAAATGTGCATCAATCCCCGGAATTGGCAATTCTCTTGCAGGATAAATGTCCATAATAATCACATGATCAAGCTTTTCAAGACTATGAGCAAATTCTGCAGCAAAATCTCTTGTTCTGGTGTATAGATGTGGCTGGAAGATACCCGTTATTGATTTGTCAGGGAACAATTTTCTAACACCATTAATCAAAGCGTCAATTTCTTTCGGATGATGTGCATAATCATCAATATACACAATATCTTCAGTTTTAATTCTGAACTCAAAACGGCGGTGTATTCCACTGAAATCTGCCAGTGCATTTTTTATATGAGTGGTATTAATTCCAGCAAATAAAGCAACCTGAACAGCTGCCAGGGCATTTTCCACATTATGTATTCCTGCAAAAGGAAAAGAAACATCTTTCATAATGCATGAATTGCCCCGATACACATCAAAGGCATAAACTGCATCATCAAACCGGATATTACGGGCATTCAATCCATGTTCAGAATCAAGCCCGTAAGAAACAATTTCAATTCCATTCCGGCTGAGATTCACATCTTTCTGCAACACCAGCCTGCCATCAGGTTTAATCCCGGAAATAAACTGAGTAAATGCATTTTTCAGATTATTGTAATCTCCGTATATATCCAAATGATCTGCATCCATAGCTGAAACAACGGCAATATCAGGAGTCAGGTTTAAAAAAGAGCGATCATACTCATCTGCTTCAATAACACAGTATTCAGGCTCATATGAAAAAATTACATTTTTTCCATAATTATTCATTAATCCTCCCACAAAAGCAAGAACTTCTTTTCCCGAAGATTTGAGAATATGTGTAATCAAAGAAGAAATCGTTGTTTTACCATGTGTACCAGCGACAGCGATGCAGAATTTATCATTAACAAGCTGAGCCACAAGATATGAGCGTTTAACCAGGGGTAATCCCCTGGCTTTCAGATGTTTGAATTCGGGATTACTTTCAGGAACCGCAGGTGTAAAGACGACCATATCAACCTCTTCTGGAATCAATGAAATTTCAGGGTCATAATGAATATGAATTCCTTCATTTTCCAAAGCCATGGTCAGTTCTGTTTTGGTTCTGTCATAGCCCGAAATCTGAACACCCAGATTTGAAAAATATCTGGCAAGCGCACTCATCCCGATCCCTCCGATACCGAGAAAATACATATGCTTGTATGTTTCAAGTTTCATCATCTGAATAAACTGATTATTTCCTGAGCAATTGTTTCATCTGCATTTTCGTATGCCAATCCGGCAATTGCAGTTTGAAGTGAATTTTGTTTTACCTGATCATTGAGGAGGTCAATTATTTTCCTGCCAAGCATTTCCTCAGCTGTGTTGTCTGCAATCATCAATGCTGCCCCTGTCTGAACCAGTGCTGATGCATTTTTTGTCTGATGGTCTTCAGCCACATTTGGCGAAGGGATTAAAATTGCAGGTTTTTTCACAAGACATAATTCTGAAACAGCGATTGCACCTGCTCTGGAAACGATGATGTCTGCTGCTGCATAAGCCAAATCCATTTTTTCAATAAATTTGTACACTCGGAATGAATGATCAGGAAATTCACTCACTGCGTTATTTGCTTCCAAATAATAATTTCCTGAACCTGTTTGCCAAATAAGCTGAACATCAGATTCAGAGAATAAACTCAACGCTTTCCTGACGGCTTTGTTAATTGTCAAAGCACCAAGGCTGCCACCAATAACCAGTAACGTTGGTTTAGTTTCTTTTAATTCAAAAAATGAGAGTCCTTCCTGACGTAAGGTCCCGACATTTTTAATTTCCGGTCTCACTGGATTTCCTGTCAGGATTATTTTGTGTTGAGGAAAATATTTATCCATATCGTTGTAAGCAACACAAATCTTTGCAGCTTTTCGGGAAAGCATTCTGTTTGTCAGCCCCGGAAAAGAGTTTTGTTCCTGAATAAGGACAGGAATGTTTTTTCTTACAGCGACCCTTGCAACAGGCCATGATGCATAACCTCCAACCCCGACGACAACATCAGGACTAAATTCTTTTACAATACGTTTTGCCATTCTGATGCATTTGAGCAATCTGAATGGTAATTTCATATTATTCAGGTTTATTTTTCGTTGCAAGCCGGCTACCGGCAATCCGATGATTCTAAAACCAGCAGCAGGGACCTTATCCATTTCCATTTTTCCCAATGCACCCACAAAGAGAATTTCTATTGTATTGTCCATTCTCTGTAATGCTTTTGCGATGGCTATTGCCGGGAAAACATGACCACCCGTTCCACCGCCTGCAATAATGACTTTATACTTTTTTTCTGACATTGACATTTTCCTCTTCATTAGAATATACTTCACGGCTAATACTTAATAAAATTCCCAGTGAAAGAAATGCAAACAAAATAGAAGTTCCACCCATACTTACAAATGGGAGAGGCTGTCCAGTTGTGGGAAACAATCTGACAGCAACAAGAATATGAACAAAAGCCTGAAACACCAGCATCAGGGTGATTCCCAATGCTGACAGACCGCTGAATTTACCTGGAGCTCTGATTGAAATCCTGATCCCCCTGAACAAAAGAATCAAAAACAACAGCATTAAAAAAAATCCCCCGATCAAACCATATTCTTCAATAAAGAAAGCATATAACGAATCTGAATAGGGATGTGGCATTTTATACTTTTGTGTACTATGTCCGGGCGACTTACCAAAAAATCGACCGTTGGCAATGGCAATCATAGCTTGTTCCTCATGGCTGCCGGGCTGCACTTCATTAAAAAGAGTATTCACCCGTGAAACCAAAGTATTCAATCTTGTTGAATCAGGTTTAACAAGCAAGAGTAGTCCGAAAAGAATGACAAGTCCAATGGCTGTATATCCTGCAAAACGACCGAGAAATTTTCCTGAAACACCGCCGTAATAAAGCATCAGCATACAAACAAGCAAAAGCATTCCGGCTGTGGAGTTTCCGGCAGGGGCTATGAGGCCGACAATCAGAAAAACAGGCAGAAACAATTTATAAACAATCGATTTCCAGTCATTCAGATCAATTTCCCTGCTTCCTATCATTCTCGCGATGAATAAAATGAGAGCAATTTTAGCCAGATCTGAGGTCTGAAATGTAAGATTCAATCCGGGAACCGGAATCTCAACCCATCTTCTGGCCTGATTGATTTCAACACCGGCAAATAGAGTATAGAGTAAGAGCGGAACAGAGATGAGATATAATAATTGTGAAATTCGGGCAAAATATTGAAATTTCACCAGATGAATCATGTACATCAGAAAAAAACCAAACAACATAAGACCCACATGTTTAAAGAGATAAAATTCCGTATTCCATTCCTTTTGCCTGAAAACAAGAGTGCTTGTTGCACTGTAAACGGCCAGGATTGACAATGCGGAAAGGATAATAGCCACGATCCAGATTACTTTATCACCTTTAATATATCCTAAAAAATTCTTCATTACTACAAATTTCTTACAGCTTGTTTGAATTGATTTCCCCGATCCTCAAAATTTTCAAACAGATCAAAACTGGCACAAGCGGGAGAAAGAAGGACAACATCTTCAGGGGATCCAAGCCTGTAAGCAAGGTTCACTGCTTCCCACATACTTGTTGTTTCTACAATCTCTGAAACGATGCCCTTGAAGGATTTCCTTATTTTGGCATTGTTGATGCCAAGACATACTATGGCCTTCACCTTTTCACGGGCGAGTTCTGCCAGTTCAGAGTAGTCATTTCCTTTATCCTGACCTCCGGCAATCCAGATAATTTTCCGGTTGATGCTCTCCAGTGCATACCATGTTGAATTCACATTGGTTGCTTTTGAGTCGTTGATAAATTCAATTCCATGAACTCTTGCCACTGATTCCAAACGATGTTCAGCATTGACAAAATCACTGAGACTCTCTTTCAGCATATTGCTCTTAATATCTACCAGTCGTGCTGAAATCGCTGCAGCCATTGAATCATACAAATTGTGTTTTCCCTGTAATGCCAGTTGTTCTATTATCATTTTAAATTGTTGTTTATTAATATCTATTTTCAATAAATTGCCTTCAATATATGCGCCCTCATTTTGAACTTTTCTGTTGATTGTAAAAGAAATATGTTTTCCTTCAATGTCATTTTTGCTCAAATAATCAGTTATAGATTTGTCATCCAGATTGTATACAAAATGCTGATTTTCAGACAGATTTTGTGTGATCCTGAATTTACTTGCTGTATATCTCTCCATTGAGTTGTCGTATCGGTCAAGATGATCCGGAGTAATATTTAGAATGACAGCAATATCCGGTGCAAATTCATGGGAGTCATCAAGCTGAAAACTACTCACCTCAAGAACATAATAATCAAACTTTCGTGTAGCCACCTGCAAAGCAAAACTGTATCCCACATTACCACCCAATCCTACGTTGTAACCTGAGTTTTTGAGAATATGATGGGTAAGTAGTGTTGTGGTTGTTTTTCCGTTACTTCCTGTAATAGCAATCATCTTTGCATCTGTATACCTGCATGCAAAGTCAATTTCTGAAAGCACAGGTATCCCGGCATCTCTGATTTGCCTGATCATTTCAACTGTGTCAGGTATTCCCGGACTTTTGATGATTTCATCAGCTGAAAGAATCCGTTCTTTACTATGTTTTCCCTCTTCGAAATCAATTTGATACTGAAGGAGCAATTGTTTGTGTTGTTCACTGATTTGTGCGATGTCAGATAAAAAGACGTCATATCCGGAAACATGGGCAAGAACAGCAGCTCCTGTGCCACTTTCCCCTCCTCCAATGATGACGATTCTTTTTGATGACATAATTTATCTGAGTTTAAGTGTTACAATTGCCAATACAGCAAGCACAATGCTTATAATGATGAATCTCATGACAATCTTTGACTCATGATATCCTTTTTTCTGAAAATGATGATGCAAGGGGGCCATTAAAAACAGCCTCCTTCCTGATCCTGTTTTTCGCTTCGTCATTTTAAACCACGCGACCTGCAACATGACAGACAAACTTTCAGCAAAAAATACCCCACACAGAACGGGAATGAGCAGTTCTTTCCGGATTATAATTGCAAACACAGCGATAATACCGCCCAATGCCAAACTTCCGGTATCACCCATAAATACCTGGGCTGGGTAGCTGTTATACCACAAAAATCCGATACACGCTCCGACAAAGGCACTGATAAACACAGCGAGTTCACCAGTATTTGGGATATACATAATATTCAGGTAATCTGCAAACACATAGTTACCTGATATCCATGCAAGAATTCCGAGTGTTCCGCCTGTAATTGCCGAAGTGCTTGTGGCAAGTCCGTCAAGTCCGTCTGTCAGATTTACACTGTTTGAAACTGCTGTCACTACAAAAATGACAATCACCACAAACAGAATCCACACGTAGTTCTTCGCCCCCGGCCCCATCCAGTTGATGAGGTCAGCATAATCAAACTGATTATTTTTAAAAAACGGAATTGTTGTTTTCGTTGATTTTGCTTCCTCCCGGAATTTAACCACAAGTTCCTGATGTCCGTCTTCAGACGTGGAAATCACTGCAGATCCCTGATTTACCTTTTCTTTAATCACCACATTATCACTCAATACAAGTGTCAACCCAACGATCAGACCCAAACCAATCTGTCCGACAATCTTAAACCTTCCGTGAAGACCCTTCTTATCCTTTTTAAACACCTTTATGTAGTCGTCAAGAAAACCGATCAATCCGAGCCAGGCAGTTGAAACAAGCATCAGTATCACATATATATTATCAAGTCGTGCAAACAGTAGTGTGGGAATGATGATTCCTGTAATTATAATAAACCCGCCCATTGTTGGCGTTCCTTTTTTTGACATCTGGCCTTCCAGACCCAGATCACGAATATCTTCCCCGATTTGTTTGCGTTTCAGAAAACGAATAAGTCTTTTTCCGTAGACAAGCGTAATGAGCAACGATGTCAGTGCTGCCAATGCAGACCGGAAAGAAATGTACTGAAACACACCTGCTCCGGGCAGATCATAAATTTTATCGAGATAATCAAAAACAAAATAAAACATATTTTAAATATTTAATAATTCTGTTAGCACTTCTCTGTCGTCGAAAGGATATCTGATTCCACGAATTTCCTGATATGTTTCATGACCCTTTCCTGCAACAAAAATGATATCCCCGGATTGAGCCATCATACATGCTGTTTTTATTGCCTCATATCTGTCCTGAATAATCAAAGTTTTGGTCAACTGAACTGTATCAAGACCACTTTTCATTTCCTGTAGGATTTCTCCGGGATCTTCATTTCTCGGATTATCTGAGGTCAAAATCAGTTTATCGGCAAATTTTGCTGCTATTGCAGCCATTACTGGTCGTTTGGCTTTATCTCTGTTTCCACCTGCACCAACAATCACAAAAAGAGTTTCTTTTCTAGTGCGAAGTTCATGTATGGTTTTCAAAACATTTTCTATAGCATCAGGAGTGTGAGCATAATCAACAAAGGCATGTACCTTTCTCTCGTTTTTCACCGGGTGGAACCTTCCATCCACATGTGATAATTTACTCATAGCAGCAAGAGATTCCTGTTCATCAAGTCCGAGTAAATTACATACTCCGAAAATTGCAAGAAGGTTATATGCATTAAATTTTCCCTTAAGCTGAAAATGCACTTCACTGTTGCCGATTTTCATCAGCAGACCGTCCATTGAGTTTTCAAGAACGGCACCCTTGATCTCAACTGCTTTTCGAAGAGCATACATTACTTTGCGAGCTTCTGTGTTCTGCAGCATGAAGCTTCCATTGGGATCATCAGCATTTGACAGTGCAAATGACCCGGAAGACAACATGTCAAAAAAGGTTTTTTTTGCGTCACGATAAGACTTGAAATCCTTATGATAATCCAGATGATCATGTGTGAGATTTGTGAATACCCCACCATCAAATTCAAGTCCGTAAATTCTTTTCTGGACAACAGCATGAGAACTAACTTCCATAAAACAATGGGTGCATCCCTCCTCAACCATTTGAGCCAACAGATGATTTAGTGTAACCTGATCGGGTGTTGTATGCGTTGCTGGGACAACCCTGTCATTAATTCTGTTGATAATTGTGGACAACAAACCCGCCTGATATCCCATATCTCTGAACACCTCATAAAGCAATGTTGCCACTGTTGTTTTTCCGTTTGTTCCGGTTATTCCGACAAGGGTCAGTTTTTCAGAAGGATTACTGTAGAATTCGGATGCAATACATCCGAGTGCTGCAGCAGAATCGTCAACCTCAACATATGTTACATTTTTCAGGAATTGAGCCGGAATTTCTTCACAGACAACTGTTTCAGCTCCATTTTCAACTGCCTGTGAAATAAAAAGATGCCCATCTGATTCAGTACCTTTAACTGCCACAAATACTGCTCCCTGAACCACCAGACGTGAATCCATGGAAATTGCAGTAACCTCACGTGAAATATCTCCGGATACCTGTTTTACATGACACTTTTCAATCAGATCTTTCAGTAGTTTCATCTTCAATTATTTTAACGTAAGAAAGACCACCTGGCCCTTTTTGAGTTTTCTCCCATGCTCAACAGATTGCTTGACTACCCTTCCCTTTCCTGTAGCCCTAACCACACATCCTTTTGATTCCAGCATAAGTGAGGCATCACGAATGTTCATTCCGGTAAGATTTGGCATCAGTGAGTCACTAAACGATACAGAAACCAGTGCCGGAACAGAGTCTTCTGTTAGAGACAGCCATTGAGAATTCGGAAAATTCAACGACTGCAATTCGGGTGGCATGAGTTTCATAAAACTTGTCAGGGCATTATGACTCACAACCTTCACTCCAGGCATACTTTGTATTCCAACAAATTTTTGCTGTTCAACGGGATCATGAATTTCCTGTTCAGTGGCATACACAATTTCTGCAATGTCCCGAAATACAGGTGCAGAAACATTTCCTCCGTAATATAAGCCCATGCTTGGCTTGTTTACAACGACAATACAGGAATATTTTGGATCTTCGGCTGGAAAATACCCGACAAATGTTGCATTATATCTGTCAGAATACTGTTTGCTATCATTGTCCCAAATTCTTGCTGTTGCAGTTTTTCCTGCAATTTTACATGCTGTATTTTTGAGATTCTGTGCTGTTCCCTTTTCAACGACACCTTCCATCAGTTCCTTCAGAATCTCAGATGTTTTACTGCTGCAAATTTTTGAATGAAGAACCACTGGCTCAAACTGTTTAACCAGTTTCCCTGAAATCTGAAATTCCCTCACAAACAATGGTCTGACAAGCACACCATTGTTCACAACAGCATTGTAATAGGCCAGCAATTGAAGCGGTGTAATGCTGACACCATAACCGTAAGACATTGAGGCAAGAGATGATGGTGACCATTCCGGATCATCGGGTTTGAGTATCCTGGCAGGTTGTTCACCCAGAATATCAATTCCCATGGGCATATGCATCTTAATCTCATAAAGTTTATTTACATATTTCGACGGGGTTTTATTGTAATATTTATTTACCAGCATGATGGTTCCCACATTCGAAGAAAGCTCAAACACTTCACGAACGGAAATTGTACCAAGCGGATGTGAATCAAACACGACATTTTTGCCCACCCTTATAGAGCCACTCCCGGTATTTACCATGCTGTCAAGGTTGAGCTTCCCATCTTCAAGCATGATCATCATAGAAAACAACTTGAAAGAAGAACCCGGCTCATATCTTGTTCCCAGTGCGTGATTATATTTTTCACGATAGGTTCCGTTTTGATCTTTTTCCAGATTTGCAATTGCACGAATTTCTCCAGTTTTGACTTCCATGAGAACAGCGCAACCCCACTGGGCATTATGTTTTTCGAGATGCTCAAGCAATGCTGATTCAGCTACATCCTGAACATGCATATCAAGTGTAGTCACAACATCTATCCCCTGAACTGGTTTCATTATAAAACTATCGTCCAGCGGAACATACCGATTGTTAGGAAGTCTCTGTTTCAGGCGCTTTCCATCCTTTCCGCTGAGCTGAGAATTGTAGGCACCTTCAATACCCACTTTAAAATCACTGCGCGAGAATCCGATTGTCCTTTGCGCAAGCCAGCCAAACGGATGTACCCGTTTTTCCTTTTTCTCCTCAATCATTCCCCCCCTGTATCTGCCAAGATTAAATAATGGAAATGAGCGTAATAGAATGAGTTCATTATAGTTGATATTTCTCATCAGTAAACCATACGTTACTTCATTATCTCTGTATGTTTTCAGAAGACTTTTGTATTGTGAATACGTTCTTGAAGGAAAATGTTTTGCAAGACTGATTGCAAGACTGTCATAATGCTGATTAAATACCTTTTCCTCAACATTTTTTTTCGAAAAATCAACAAATATGTCAAATCTGGGCAATGATGTGGCAATCAGCTCACCATCCCTCGAATATATATTACCTCTTTCAGCTCTGATAACAGACTCAATGATGGATCGTTGTGCAGATTTTGCCCTCAGCTCATCACCCCTGACAAACTGAATCACAATAATTTTCACAAGTATGATCAACGCAATCAGAGCCATCACATAATAAATAATATGTGCTCTTTCCAACCGGTCTGCTGCTTTATTTTTTACTGTCATGGTTCTTTTTCCCTTTTGAATTCACATTCACAAAGATTTTCACAGGAGGAGTCACAGGTCGTTTGAGGCCATCTTCAGCTAAAATATTCTTCACATTTGAAGCCTGGGTAAATTGAATTAACTCGGAGGAAACTGTAACAAATTCAAATCTCAGTTCTTTGATTTCCTCTTTGGTTCGTTCGATGGTGAGTAAGGTTTTATCAGCATAAAAATTCAGTGCAATATACACAAATGCAAATCCGAGAACATAAAAGAAGAATGGTGCCTGTTTGATAAACTTTTCACGAGTAAGAAAGCTTCCGTCAAGAAATGTCCTCAGATTCCCTGTGACAGATGCAGGCACTCTTACATTGGGCATAACTTTTGAAAAGTTCAGACTTTTTCTTTCCTTTCTGCTTTTCCGAATAATATTTTTTTTCTTCTCTTTATTCTTTGTCATTGTCCCATTCCTTATAATTTTTCTGCTGCTCTGAGTTTTGCGCTTCTGGCTCTTGGGTTTGAATCAATTTCGTGTGGGGCAGCCGTAATCGGTTTGGATGTCAGCACCCTGAATACGAGCTTTTTATTTCCGTAAAAATCCTTCTCAATGATCCCATCAGATTTTCCGCTACGCAAAAAGTTTTTTACCAACCGGTCCTCAAGAGAATGATATGAAATCACAACGATTCTGCCACCTGGTTTTAAAACACGCAGAGCCTGTTCCAGCAATTCTTCCAAAACCTTGATTTCTTCGTTCACTTCAATTCTCAATGCCTGAAATACTCTGGAATAGATGCTGAATTTTTTTCCCGGTCCAACAAATCTGTCAATCAGGTCTGTCAGATCTGAAACTTTTTTCAGCCGTTGCTCACTCCTTCTGCTGACCACTGCTCTGGCAAGTTTTCTCGAAAAAGGCAGTTCTCCGTATTTGAACATGACTGTGGCAAGATCCTGTTCTGTATAGCCATTCAAAATATCAGATGCCATCATCCGGGAACCTGAATTCATGCGCATATCAAGAGTTTCATCGGGAAACATGTACGAAAATCCCCTGGTTGGTTCATCAATTTGATAAGAGCTCACCCCCAGGTCGGCAAATATACCGTCAACCGGAATACACTGGTAAAACCCAAGATAATTTTCAAGATATCTGAAATTCTGATTGATGAACATGAACCTTGCATCATTGATTCTGTTTTTTGCTGCATCAGGATCCTGGTCAAATGCAATCAGCCTGCCTTGTTCAAGTTGTTCAAGTATCTTCACAGAATGTCCGCCTCCGCCAAAAGTGACATCAACATATGTTCCTCCGGGAACTATGTTCAGCAGTTTGACAGACTCTTCGGGCATGACAGGCAAATGATACATCATTCAGTTTCGGGGTTAACATTACCCATGACATCTTCTGCAAGATCTGCAAAACTTTCAGCATTTTCTCTAAGATTTGCCTCATAGGATATTTTGTCCCAGATTTCAATCATGTTGATTGAAGAAGCAAGCACTATATCTTTCTCAATGCCCGCCCATTGTACCAAATCACGTGGAATCAGCAATCTTCCAACTTCGTCAAGTTCAACGAGTTTTACACCGTCCATAAATTCACGAATGAAGGTTTTGTTTTTTCTGACAAACCTGTTCAGTTTGCTGACATTTTGCATCTCCTTTTGCCATTCTGAAATGGGATACAACTCAAGACACTTCTCAAAAATACTTTTTTTGATTGCAAATCCATTTGGAATCTCTGTCAAAAATTGACGCTTAAGTGCAGAAGGAAACAAGACCCTGCCTTTATTATCAACTTTCTGTTCATGAACTCCGAACAACTGAATCATAGGTAATTTTTTGACTGTGTAAATGTATGACAAAATTACCACTTACTACCACTTTTTCCCACTTTGTTAATAACTTTTTTGATAAAAAATTTTATTTATTTGATATTCAAGAACTTAAAAAATCAAAATAGTTCTAATTTTATCAATAAATCAGCAAAATATTTAAACCAAATCAATATATGAGATTAGGAACAGCAAATTGTTAATAGCAACGTGCTATTTTTTTGCAGGATGAATAATATTCAAGTTTTTCCAGGTGTAACGGATGAAATCCGGAAAGAAAAAATGTTTATACTTCGCTCAAGCATCGGAACAACAAGTGAAGAGCAAAGAAAATGAGAGAAACAACTTAGTTTTCTGATCTGATTTTTTGCTCAATTGAAGAGGTAGAATAGCCAGGAACCAGATCAAGTGTTTCCACTTTCCCCCCATTTGATACAACCACTTCAAACCCAACGATATCTTCGGCTTTGTAGTCTTTTCCTTTCACAAGGACATTTGGGATGAGTGTTTCAATCAGTCTGAGAGGCGTATCCTCATCAAAAAGAACAACTGCATCCACAAAAGAAAATGCAGACATTGTCAGTGCTCTGGCCTGTTCGTCTAAAACGGGGCGACCTGATCCTTTCAGTTTTCTAACAGAATCATCGGTATTCAGGGCGACAATCAGTTTTGAACCCAATTCTGCAGCCTGAGCCAAATATGTCACATGACCAGGATGAATAATATCAAAACAACCATTGGTAAACACAATTGTTTCTCCGAGCTTTTTCCAATGTAAAACAAGATCAGAAAGTTGCTCCTGGGTCAATATTTTCTGTTTGATTTTTTCTAATATCATTGATTTTAATACCTTTACGAAAGAACAAATAAGCCACAGCCCATAATCCCATTACCAGAAGGATAACAGTCTGTGCAAGCCATGTGAGCCAACCGATAGCATAACCCATTGATGTGCTGACCCCAAATATGACCAGTGTTTGGGATACGATTGCTGGATACACACCGATTCCTCCCTGAACGACGATAATTCCGATGGTTCCAAATGTCACTGAAGCGAATGCCGCGAGGAGTGAGAGATGCATTGTCTCTTCAAGTGCGAGAAAACACAGCCAGGACATTAAAATGTAGCAGCCCCAGATTAATATTGTATAGATCACAAACAGTGGCCATTTTTTGATTTTCAGAAGCGAGAATAATCCGTCACGGAAAGTACGGAACATAGAATAAATTTTATTCAGAACAGGTTTCTTACTAAATCTTTCACGAAACAGATACATAACAATGAGTCCGGCAATTCCAACCAGAACGAGCAGGATGAGGACAAGCACTCTTTCCTTTGTAAAACCGTTGAGAAAATCAGTCAGATAGCCAGAAGCAACATTTGTAAGCTGCCTGAGAAACACATACAAACCAAGGATGAACATGATGAGAAAAACGAGCATATCAATTACCCGTTCGACAATGACTGTCCCGAAAAGTGCAGTTACTGGGACGCCGGAAGTTCTTTTCAACACATAACACCGTAAAATTTCTCCAAAACGGGGTATGATAAAATTGCCGATGTAACCGGAAGCAACAGAAGCAAAGGTATCGATTACAGCCGGCTTATATCCGAGTGGTTGAATCAGCATATTCCATCTCAAAGCTCTGATGTAGTGGGAAATCAAACCAACAAACATTGAAAGGATAAGCCAACCGTATTTTGCTCTGCCAAAGGAAAGCAGAATTTCCTTTTTTTCTTCGGGTGTGAGCAAACGCAAAAACCACCAGATAGAAAACACTCCGATACCAAGAAAAAATATAATTTTCAGAAGTTGTATGAGAGATTTTTTTTTCAAGGAATGATTATTTTATTGTTCTGATCCGGGAAAATAATTTCAGGTTTGAATTTTTTAGCTTCTTCAAAAGGCATTGTTGCATAGGAAACGACAATAATCAAATCACCGACAAGCACTTTTCGGGCTGCGGGACCGTTGAGACAAACAACTCCACTGCCTCTTTCACCTTTAATAACATACGTTTCAAGTCGTTCTCCATTATTCAGGTTCAGAACTTCCACCTTTTCATTTTCGATCAGGTTTGCTGCATCCATGAGGTCTTCGTCAAGAGTTATGCTTCCGATGTAATTCAGATCGGCGCCGGTGACTCTGACTCTATGAATTTTGGACTTAAGAATCTCTATCTGCATCATACTGCAAAAATACTAAAATAAAATCATATTATCTATGAGTCTCACTTTTCCAAGATAGGCAGCGATAAACATTCGGGCACTAATTGCATCGTTCCAGGAATTAATTTGCTGCAGAGTATCTTTATCTGCACATTCTACATATTCAAGTCTGAACAACGAATGATCTTTGAATGCCTGAGACACTTTCTGTTTCAATTGTGCCGGAGAATGAGCTGAATAATTCTGCACACTCCATTGAAGCTGCTGGTAAATAAATGAGGCTGAATTCCGCTCCTGCTCAGTCAATCTTGCATTTCTGCTGCTCATAGCCAGTCCGTCATGTTCTCTGATGATAGGACAGTGCACAATTTCAACAGTGTATCCGTATTGGATAACCATTTCTTCAATAATTCTCAGTTGCTGGAAATCTTTCTCTCCGAAATATGCTTTGTCAGGTTTAACAATTTCGAATAAGATTCTGACAACTTCAGCAACTCCCCGAAAATGGCCAGGTCTGAATTTTCCTTCCATCACCTGTTCCAACCCACCGAAATTATACTGCCTGGCAATATGTCCCGGAGGATAGAGATCATTATGAGACGGTAGATACAAAATGTCACATTCGATATTTTCAAGAAACAGAATATCTTTTTCAATATCCTGGGGATAATTTTCAAAATCCTTTCTGTCATTAAACTGAAGAGGGTTAATAAAAATATCACAAACTGTCAGTTCATTCTGTTCTAAACTTTTCTCAATGAGTTTACCGTGTCCTGAATGCAAAAAACCCATGGTAGGAACAAAACCAACAGAACCTCGTTTTTGATCTCTGAACAATTTTATTTTTTCTACTAACTCTTCTTTTTTGCGGATTATCAACATTGTGAATTGATAAAAAAACGCGGCAAAGGTAAAATGAAAATTTCAATAAGTGATTTTTTTTTTGTATTTTTGCAAAATAATACACATTTTTTAATAAACAGATTGCAACATATGGAAAAAGTAAAGGTTTTGTACATCAGCCATGAAATTTTTCCTTTTCTTCCCGAATCAAACATGAGTAACATTTGCAGAGAACTGCCTCAGCTTGTACAGGAAAGCGGAAAGGAAATTCGAACATTTATGCCCCGTTTCGGATGTATTAATGAAAGACGCAATCAATTGCACGAAGTGATCAGACTTTCCGGTATGAATCTGATCATTAACGATTCAGACCACCCCCTGATCATCAAGGTTGCATCAATACAGCAAGCCAGAATGCAGGTTTACTTTATTGAAAACGAGGATTACTTTCAAAGAAAGTTCACTTTCCGGGACAAGAACAATAAATTCTATGATGATAATGATGAGAGATCAGTATTTTTCAATCGCGGTGTCATTGAAACAGTGAAAAAACTCGGATGGGCGCCAAATATCATTCATGTTCACGGATGGATGTCTGCATTAAGTGCTCTTTATATCAAAACTGTCTTTAAAGAAAACCCATTATTTTATGACAGCAAGGTTATTTTTTCACTCTATGCGGATCATTTTGATGAAACGTTTTCTCCTGATTTTCACAAGAAAATCAAGATTCCCGATATGGACAGTGCTGAATTAAAGGATATAGAAAAGAATCATGATTATCTTTCATTGATGAAGTCATGTCTGAAATATGCTGATGGGGTCATCTTTGTTGAAGAAAACATTCATCCTGAAATTGTTCAGTATACGAAAGACCTTAAAATTCCGTTTATCAGTCATAATTCAGAAAACACCTGTGACAGATATCAGGAATTTTATGACACGATTTATACTTCCGAAGAAGTTTTTTCATAAAATAATGAATTCGTTTACGGTTTTTTCTACTTTTGCAATTCATTATTAAAAATCTCTGCACTTGAAAAAAGTACTCAACAAAATTGTCGTTTACTGGTACATATTAATGTTACCAATATTCATTCAGTGTACTGAGCCCTCAGTAATTGGACTCGACGTTCAACCACCTTCAGACCGTATTAATGTGCATTATGTTGACACACTCACTGTAAATGCATATACTGTCCGGGAAGATTCCGTCAGAAGTGACAATACACTTTATTTTTTACTCGGTTCTCTAAATGACCCCCACTTTGGAAAGTCACAAGCATCCTTTTGCACACAAATTCAGCTTCCTTCTTCGAACATCATGTTTCCGGAAGACATAACTGTTGATTCAATGGTCCTTTCATTGGTCGTAAGAGGGTATTACGGAAATGATAAATACATCAATCCCATAAACATCAGTGTGTATGAAATCAATGATCAGTTATCCGGAGACAGCATATATTACTCGAACCGTACAGTTGAAAAAAAGACACTGATCGGGAACAAGCGTACTGTGGTGAATGTGAAGGATTCTGTCAACGTAAACGGCTCCAAATTGCCGCCACATGTAAGAATCTCCCTAGATAAAAATCTTGCCAAAAGGTTTATTGAAGATGCTGCAGGTGGATCTCTTGCAAACAACACAATTTTCACTGAATATTTCAGGGGAATCCTTGTAGAATCACAGCCTGCTGCAATTGGAGGTACTTTATTTTATTTTGATTTGCTTTCAACAGTCTCAAACATAACCATTTATTACCATACACCGGATCAATCTGCCAGTTTTAGTTTTCTGATTAACGACAAATGTGCTCGATTCAACATGTTTTCCCATGATTATTCATCTGCTTCATCAGATTTTCTGAGTCAACTTGCCGCATCTGAAATGCCATCAGAGAAACTGTATCTGCAATCAAGGGGGGGGACTAAAATCAATATTTCATTTCCCACAATCCGCAACCTTACTGATGTTAACAACATCATGATTAATAAGGCCGAACTTGTCTTCAAAATTGATGAATCTGATTTCACGACGAATATTTATCCGGTTCCTGCACGTTTAACACTTGTCAAATACAACAGTGAGGGCAACTATGTCTTTATTGCTGACCAGAATTCCAATAATTTCGGCGGGGATTATGATAAAACAAATAAGGAATTTAAATTTAACATTCCACTACATATTCAGAACATTCTCAAAGAAAACACTGAAGACTACGGCATTGCATTATTGATTTCAGGGGCTTCTACAAGGGGAGACAGGGTTATTTTGCACGGTATGTTACATGATGAACTTAAACCACAACTTCGGCTCACATATACCGATATTTATTAATCTTTAACCATATCATTCATGTGTGGAATTGTAGGATATTTAGGACCCAAGCAGGCTTACCCGATTTTGATTAACGGACTTCACAGACTGGAATACCGAGGATATGACAGTGCCGGGATAGCCCTGTTAAATTCCAGCCTGATGGTCAGCAAAACAAAAGGAAAAGTTGATGATCTGGAAAAGCACATTAAAGGACAGGACTTAAGCGGAACCATCGGCATTGCTCATACTCGCTGGGCAACACACGGTGAGCCAAATAATGAAAACGCTCACCCGCATGTATCAACATCAGGAGAGCTGGCCATCATACACAACGGGATTATTGAGAATTATTCCACACTCAAGGCTGCTTTAATTAAAAACGGATATAAATTTCAGAGCAACACAGATACTGAAGTGTTAATTCATTTAATTGAAGACATCAAAAAAAATGAAAAAACAAATCTTGTTGAATCGGTCAGAATTGCATTAAACCAGGTTGTGGGCGCATACGCCATCGTTGTCATCTCAGGTAATGATCCGGATATGCTCATTGCTGCAAAAAAAAGCAGTCCGTTGGTTATTGGGATCGGTGATGATGAATTTTTTATAGCTTCAGATGCAACACCAATCATTGAATACACAAAAAATGTTGTTTACCTTGAAGATGAAGAAATTGCCATTCTCCATCGCAACGATGACCTGAAACTTGTAACAATCAGAAATCAGGAAAAAACCCCTTACATTCATCAGCTTGAAATGAATCTGAGTGCCATAGAAAAGGGCGGATATGATCATTTCATGCTGAAAGAAATATACGAGCAACCCCGTTCAGTGAGTGACAGTATGAGAGGACGTCTCAACATTTCCCAACATAGTATAGCCCTGGGTGGAATCATTGATTTTGAAAACAAGATCATGAATGCCGACCGAATCATTATGGTTGCCTGTGGCACTTCATGGCATGCCTGCCTGGTGGGTGAATACTTATTTGAAGAACTTGCAAGAATTCCTGTTGAAGTTGAGTATGCTTCGGAATTTCGATACAGAAATCCGATTCTTACAGAAAATGATGTTGTCATCGCTGTATCACAGTCGGGAGAAACTGCAGATACACTTGCAGCAATCAAACTCGCAAAGGAAAAGGGATCAACCATTCTTGGCATTTGTAATGTCGTTGGATCAAGTATTTCGCGTGAAACGCATGCAGGATCATACACCCACGCAGGACCCGAAATCGGCGTTGCTTCTACCAAGGCATTCACCGCACAGGTTTCATTACTCACTTTAATGGCGTTAATGATTGGATATAAAAAGGGAAAAATTGCCAAAAGTCTTTTCAACAGATACATTAATGCCCTGAATGCCATTCCGAAGCAAATTGAGCAAACACTCCTCACTAACGATCAGATACAGAAAATTGCAACCGTTTTTAAAGATAAGAGAAACTTCCTTTATCTTGGCAGAGGATATAACTACCCTGTTGCCATGGAAGGGGCATTGAAACTGAAGGAGATTTCATATATTCATGCCGAAGGATACCCTGCAGCAGAAATGAAACATGGCCCTATTGCCCTTATTGATAAAGAGATGCCTGTTGTTGTAATTGCAACAAAAAGTGAAAACTATGAAAAAGTTGTCTCAAATATTGAAGAGGTTAAATCCAGAAAAGGTATTATTATAGCTATTATTACTGAAGGAGACACACAAGTAAAGGCTCTGGCGGATTATACTATTGAAATCCCACAAACAGAGGAGTTCTTAAGCCCGTTACTTGCAACCATTCCTTTGCAACTTTTGGCTTATCACATTGCTGTCATGAGGGGATGCAATGTGGACCAACCAAGAAACCTTGCAAAATCTGTTACTGTTGAATAAAACAATATTTTGAGCAGGCTGTTAACGGCTTATTCTGATAAATTCTTTAAAACAAAATCCCAGTTTATCACAGACCAGAATTGTGCAATATAATCTGCACGCCGGTTTTGTTTATCGATATAGTAGGCATGTTCCCACACATCACACGTAAGTAACGGGGTCAATCCTTTACGCATTGGATTTCCGGCATTGCTTTCCTGGATCACAGACAGCTTTCCATTTTCATCCTTTACGAGCCATGCCCATCCGGAGCCGAAAAGCGTTAATGCTGCAGAAGAAAACTGTTCCCGGAAGGATTCAAAACTCCCAAAATCTCTGACGAATGCCTGAAGCAAGGATTCAGATGGATTGCTTCCGTCTTTTTTTAAACAGTTCCAGTAAAAGGTATGATTCCACACCTGAGCTCCGTTATTGAAAATCCCTCCATCAGATTTTCTTACAATCTCTTCGAGAGTTGCCTGTTCAAACTGCGTTCCAGAAATCAGTTTGTTCAGGTTGTCAACATACGCTTTGTGGTGTTTCCCGTAATGGAATGAAATTGTCTGAGCTGAAATGAACGGCTCTAGATCATTTTCTGAAAATGGTAATTCAGGTAATGTAAACATATTATTCAGATTTAAAATTTAATGCCTGCAGATAAGGAAAGATTGTATTTAACAGACTGATCATCCATTTTAAATATTGGTGTCAGCCCATGCTGATAACTCAGTTGAAATGTGAGAAACCACAGGTCGAGACCTGCTGTTCCAAGCACTCCGAAAGAGGTGGTATTGAAATCCTGTTTTGTTAGTCCAAGTTGATTATTCTTCACATTGTAGATCTGATCTATATAACCGCCGGCAGCAACCCACAATGCAGATGTCCCGTCGGGACTATGAAAGATTTTAAGGCCCAACTGCACTGGAATATGAATAAACTGAATATCAATTTTGTCTTCAATTTCAGGTATAATTCCGATAATCTGTGTCGTATCATTTGCATCAACCAGCTGAGAGCTCATCGCAAAAAGAGCCACATCACCACGAAGGAAAAAATTACCTCCATATCGGATAAATGCACCATATTGATAACCAATTCTGGCTTTGGTATCATTTACACTATCTGTCAGCAACTGAGAAATATTGCCTCCTCCGTAAACTCCGAAAGACATTTTTCTGACATCATCCGACTGTGAAAAAACATAGTACGGAAGCAAAGCTAAAGTTGCAATCAACAAGAATCTATTCATTTTGTTGTAATTATTTATTTATACAAAGGTAAGCATTTGATCCGAACTATTCAAATCTCAGGTTATGGATTATCACAAAAAAAAGCCGGAAATTTTCCGGCTTTTTTTTATAAAATTTAAACCAAAGTTTACAATTACATTTTAATAATAACAAACTCTGTTCTTCTGTTCATCTGATGTTCATCTTCAGAGCATCCTGAAACTTTGTCACCTTCACAGTCACAATTGTTAACCAGTTTGCTTTCGCCGAATCCTTTGCCGTAAATTCTTTCAGGTTTGCTGATTCGAGCTCTGACATATTCAGCTGAAGATTTTGCTCTTCTTTCAGACAATGCCATATTGTAATCATAACTTCCTCTGCAATCAGTATGAGAACTTAACTCTATGACCATATCAGGATATTCATTCATAATCTGAACAATTTTATCCAGTTCGGCCGCTGCATCAGGTCTGATGTTATGCTTGTCGAAATCGAAATAAATCGGATTGATCTGAATTTTTGTTCCAACTCCTTCAATCGGATCAAGTTTTTCAATCAGGACATACTCACCCGGACGATCAATTACCTGATAATACGATGATGTTTTGCTTACATATCCGAGTTTGTCGATTTTCAGATTGTAACTGATTTTATCATTCAATCCAACTGATGGCAGTTTGGTGATATATGAACCATCTTCAGCTGTATATACGGCTGATTCTTCAAAGGTGAGATTATCTTTCATAAAAATTCTAGCACCTGACACGGGATTTCCTGTTTTGGCATCCTGAACAATAATCTTCAATGCAAAATCAGCTTGCTGAGACAGGATCAGATCTGCGTAGATGATTTCTTCGGGGACATCAGTGTTGGCTTTATTCAGGCCATCATGATACCCATCTTTTTTCCCCACCAGATGATACAAAGTTTCCTGATTCACATAAAACTCAAAATTACCCTGATCATCACTCATCACTTTTTCAATGGTTTTGTCATTTAAGATCAGAGAAACTTCAGTATTTGCAATAATTTTATTTTCGGGATCTTTGGTCACACCTTTGATTCGCTTTTCAAACTTCACCGGTTCAAGGACATTGACGGCATAAATATCATCACTTCCTTCTCCGCCGGCTCTGTTAGATGACAGATAGCCGAATTTCTGATCCTGATTTAAAACCAGAGCAAAATCATCATCGGGACTGTTAACAGGAATTCCCATATTTTTTGGTGTTCCGAAGCTGTTTCCAGCAACAGGTGATACAAAAACATCAAGTCCTCCAAGTCCAGGATGACCATTTGAAGAGAAAAACAGTAACCCATCAGGATGGTATACAGGAAACATTTCGTTGCCTTCTGTATTAATGCTTTCCAGATTCTGTATTACGCCCCAGCTTCCATCAGCCTTCCGATCAATTCTGTAAATGTCGGTACCTCCTTTTCCACCTGGCATATCAGAAACAAAGTACAGATATTTCCCATCCGGGGACAAATTGGTCTGACCCACAGAGTACTCAGGATTATTGTATGGAAATGCAACCGGTTCTGTCCACTCATTGTTAATGTATTCACTGAGGAAAATCTGAAGATTTCTGGTACCATCGGAGCTTTTGGAGTCATAATTATTCCGTGTCATTGCCATCAGTTTACCATCTGCAGTAAAACTCACGGGGCCGTCGTGATACTTTTTGTTGAATTTTTTATTAAACGGTTTTCCCTTCTGAATATCATTGTTTTCATCAATTTCAGAAATATACAGATTCAAATATCTTAGATTATTTCCTGCCCAGGTTCGTTTGGTCACTCCAGCCTTGTTTCTTGTGGATGCATAAACCACGTTTCCTTTATATAAAGCAGTTGAAAAATCCTGTTGAGGGCTGTTCATTGAGAGATTTTTCACCTCAAATGCAGGTTTTGCTTCAAGCAGATTCTTATAATAGTGTCCGGCTTCGAGATAAGACTGCACACGGGAATCCTCAGGATTTAGCTGATTCATCGTTTGTACCTGACCTACAGCTTTTTCATACATGCCCTTTCTCTGCAAAACCAAAAAGTAATTCCAGACATCTGAAAAGTTCCGTTCGGGATGTTTCATGATACTTTCATAAACTTCCAGGGCTTTATCGTAGGATTCAGTCATCACATAACTGGTTGCCAGGTTTCTCTCCAGGTCAATACCTTTTTCCTTTACAGGTTCATAGTATTTGATGGCCTGTGAATAATTGTACTTGTAGAAGTGTCTGTTGCCGGCCTTGATTTTTCTGTTTTGTGACAGCACAGGCTGTGACAGCAGTGCAAATACAATTAAAATTAAAATATGTTTCGTTTTCATCTTTGTATATTTTTTTTTATTTACCTGAATCATTTCCTACTTTAAAAATATCTCGGAGATTTAATTCTGTGGGCATTTCCGAAAATGAAATCATACCTGAGTATAATTTCATGACTCCCGTGATTATACCTGAACGTTTCATTTGTTGTTGAATAATCAAATGAATATCCGACAACAAACTGTTCAGTAATGTTCAGTCCACATAAAATTCCGATGGCATCTCCAGTCCGATACATAACTCCTGCACTAATGCGGTTATCAAAATCGAACATTGCTGTAATGTCAACTTCAACAGGAGCCCCGGTTGTCATTTTGACCAAGGCTGTTGGTTTCATATTGACAAATTTGGAGATTGGGAATACTGTCCCCATGATAAAATAATAGTGGCCTTTTTCTCTGGCTGCTGTTAATCCTGATTCCAATGAACCCTGATAATATTTCTGTTCCAGCAGTTTGGGTGTAGAAATACCGGCATAAAACCGCTCACGGCTGTAATATAAACCAAATCCAAAATTTGGGGTCAGTTTATTTTCAAACACATTGTTGAAAGCGGCATCTCCCGGCTGATCGAGTTCAAGACTTGCCAGATCTGCAGTCAGCATATTGATGCCTCCCTTCAGTCCGAATGCAAGCTTGCTTTTTTCTGTGAGTCGGATACGATATGCAAAATCAGCGTATACTGAAGTAAATTCAGTGGGGCCGATTTTATCGTGAACGACAGATAATCCAACACCGATTTGATCTGAACCCACCGGTGAATGCAGTGTCAAAGTCTGAGTAAGGGGCGCTCCCTTGAAGTCAACCCATTGACTTCTGTGAAGCGCCGTTACTGTCAGAGCATCCCTGCTCCCGGCATAGCCGGGATTTACTGCAAGGGTGTTATACATGTAGTGTGTAAACATCGGGTCCTGTTGTGCATGGCTTAATAATCCTGCCATGAAGCCTATAAGTATGATGAACCTTTTCATTGTTTTAATTTTTTATGTTATTATTACTTTTCTTTTTATTGGTTATTTTACTTACTATTGCTTATCTGGCAAGATAGATGAAGCCCTTGATCGGATCCATATCATCCACACCGGGATCGAAGATGTAGAAATATGTTCCGGATGGGAGTTCATTACCGCCTATTGTGATGCCAAATGAAGTTGTTCCGTCCCAGTCATTATTGTATGGAGCAGCTTCAAATACCTTGTTGCCCCAACGGTTCATGATCATGAACGAATGATTGGGATATCTTTCCAGTCCGGTTATGACGAAGGTATCATTGACGCCATCACCGTTGGGTGAGAATCCTTCAGGAATAAACGGAATCAGCAATGACTCTATCAGAGTACTTGCTTCTGAAGTATTATTGTCTGAGTCAGGATCATCTGTTTCAGAATAAACTGTTGCAGTGTTCATAATGATTGTTCCTCCCGGAGTCTTTCTGTCAACTTTAACAACCACATTGGCAGTAAAGGTATCTCCAACTCCAAGCTGACCGATTGTCCATGTTACTGTATGTGTTGCAGCATCATAGACACCATTATATGTTGCTGACACAAAGTGTACTTCTGTGGGCAACTGATCAATCAGTGTAATATTGTATGCCGTTGATATGCCGTTATTTGTTACAACAATTGTGTATCCTAACAATTCGTTGGCAATGACAGACTGTACATCAGAAATCTTGACAACAGACAGGTCTGCATAAGCCGCGATAATAGTGGCTTCAGACTCATTATTGCCATTGTCCGGATCAAATGTATCGCTGTTTACAACCGCAACATTTGTAATCTCTGTGCCGCCTGTAACGGTTGCATCAAGCAACGCTGTGATCATAAGCGTTTCAGTTGTACCGTTTGGCATTGTTCCAATAATCCAGTCTGGATCATTCCAAACACCGTTACTTGCAACAGCACTTACAAACTGTAATTCTGCAGGCAACACATCTGTTACAACCACATTGTATGCATATGACGGACCGTTATTTGTAACAGTAATCACATACTCAACAACGTCACCGGGATAAACAACAGGCTCAAGACTGATTTTCAGAATTGAAAGATCAGCAATGGTGTTCACTGTAATTACAAGTGTATCTGTATTATCTGTGAGATTTGTATCAAGCGTTGTTGTTGTAACATTGACAATGTTAGGAATCTGAGTTCCGTCAGGGACATCAGTTCCGACAGTTGCATAGATATCCAGAGTTGCGGTCTGTCCTGAGAGAAGAGTTCCGATTGTCCACAATGGAGCTGTCCATGATCCCATACTTGGAACCACATTTTGAACAGTCAGTCCGGCAGGAATATTCTCTGTCACTGTCACATTCTGTGCTGCTGAAGGACCGTTATTTGTTACAGTCAAAGTGTAAACGATCTGCTGACCTGCATAAGGAGTGTCATCATCAACAGTTTTCACAATGTTCAGATCTGCTGCTTCGATGTTTGTAATAACCACCTGATCCCAGCTGTCCGGACAAGGATAATTACTAATTGTCCACTGATATACATACGTACCGGGGATAAGACCAGTTAATGTTGTCATCGGATCGTTCGGATCCACAATACCGGGAACATTCGGTCCGCTGACCAATGTCCATGTCCCGGCTCCTGGTGTTGGATCATTGCCGCTCAACTGAGTGGTTGTTGCTCCGTATAGTGTCTGGTCAGGTCCGGCATCAGCAATGATTGCAGGAATAATCGTAACAAAAATGCTGTCGATAACCGGGCCGCAAGGAGAAGCTGACTGTACACTCAGCACAAGCATCACATTTCCGTTTGCAATATCTGCAGCACTAGGTGTATAGGTTGTGTTCAATTGTGTAGTGTTGCCAAATGTTCCTGTGCCTGTTGTCGTCCACAAAACACTGGTTGCATTGGAGGCTGATCCGTTCAGTGTCAATATACCTGTTGAACACATTTCAGTGTCTGCACCTGCATTGACAGTTGCCTGTGGGATGATGGTCAGAACCATCTGACTTGTTACAGGTGAACATGGTGCAGGTGCATTTGCTGTGAGGGTTAAAACTACACTGCCGGTAGCAATGTCAGCGGCACTGAATGTATAGGTGGGATTTAAAGTTGAGATATTGCTGAAAGTACCTGTTCCACTGGTACTCCAGTAAATACTTGTGTAATTTGATGCAGATGCACCTGTTATCGTATAACTGCCGCTTGTAGAACAAACGGTAGCATTATTGCCAGCATCGGCTGTGGTCAAAGGACCAGCAGCTATCACAACAGTTGCGGTTGCTGTACAGTTATTTGCATCTGTTACTGTAACAGTATACGTTCCTGCCATTAATCCTGAAGCAACAGGTGTTGTCTGACTACCTGCACTAACAGGCCACAAGTAAGTATATGGAGTTGTTCCTCCGGTTACATTAACAGTAGCACTTCCATTACCTGCTCCATAACAAGTTTCATCAGAGCTCAGAATAATATCTGCAATCAACTGGGTAGGCTGGTCGATGTCAAATGCGAGGAAGTAAATACAACCCAGACTGTCTGTAACAAGCAGATTATAAGTTCCTGCCGGCAGGTTTGTAAATAAATTCCCTGACTGAGGTGTTCCGCCATTTAATGTATAATTGTAGGGGGGTGTACCGCCGGTAACTGTAACCAAAGCACTGCCTGTTCCTCCATTACATAATGGTTCTGTAACACTCACAATTGCTGATGGAGCAAATGTCAGCAACAGGCTTGAAGAAACCGCTTCGCATGGCAAGTTTGACTGAGCTGTAACAGTAAGTATCACACTTCCTGATGCAATGTCAGCTGCACTCGGCGTATATACAGGATTGAGAATTGTGTCATTGTCAAAAGTACCACTTCCGTTTGTTGTCCAGTAGATACCTGTCGTATTTTGAGCTGTTACTGTTGCAAATGTATATGGTCCGGTATGACATGTACTCATTGTAAGACCAATATTTACAGTTGCCTGAGGAACAATTGTCAGAACCATTGAAGATACTGCAGGATTACACATGGTATCAACTGAATTTGCAGTTATGGTCAGAGTGACACTTCCTGCAAGAATATCAGCTGCACTTGGTGTATAAATCGGGTTCAAGGCATAATGATTACTGAAAGTTCCTGTTCCGCTGCTTGTCCAGAATATTGATGAATAATCCTGAGCACCTGCCATATTCAGATAATAGTCTGAATTGCTGCAGATCGTTGTATCAGGGCCAGCATCTGCACTTGCAGCAGCAAGAATTGTAATGAAAATTGTGTCAATTGAACATTCTGCCGGTAAGGGGAATCCGTTGTCACAAATTGTGACAATCACTGTATCTGTTCCTGCATTGACTGAAGGAATATACGTAAACTCACCTGTCGGCAATATGCTGAACGTTCCGTTCACAGGATTCTGGATAACTGCCCCAATTTCAAGTAATGTGGAATCGATGTCGTAATCACCATTGAAAATGTTCCCAATAATTGTTTCATTATTACAAATAGTGTAATATTCGTTGAACACAACAGGAGGATCATTAACAGGGAAAATACTCAGATATACTGTAGCAGAATCACACGCAACAGGAACTCCGTCATCACAGACTTCGTATATGAACTGATCTGTTCCGTGAAAGTTTGGATTGGGAGTGTAAACAAAACTACCGTTTGCATTCAGGATAACAGTACCGTTTGTAGGACCTGACAAGGGAGTTGTATTCAGAATCTGATTATCTCCTTCAGGATCATAATCATTATTTAATACGTTTCCTGTAATCTGTGTATCTTCATAACCGGCATAGCTGTCATCAATTGCAAATGTTGTGTTTGGTGCAGGATCAAAAAATATCTGGATAGTCACAACTGCTGTATCACAATATACAGGAATTCCAAGATCACATACTGAATATGTATAACTAACTGTTCCGACAAATCCGAGATTCGGCATGTATGTGAATGTTCCGTCAGAATTCAGAATAAGTGTTCCATTCAATACAGCTGTTCCACCACTTGCAAGAGTAATACTGTTGTAGTCAAGATTTGCGTCAGGATCCCAGTCATTGCTTATTACATTACCAGTAACCATTGTATTGATAAGACCCTGATATGCATCATTGTTTGCTACCGGAGGGTTATTAGGTGCCGGAGGAGGATCTGATATAACAATGATAGTTACAATTGCCTGATCACACAGGGACGGTGTTCCATCATCACAAATTTCATAGACAAATGAGTCTATTCCTGTGAATCCTGTATTTGGGGTATAGATATAACTTCCATCAGGATAAAGTATCACTGTTCCGTTTGTAGGTCCTGTGATCGGAGTTGTATTCAGTATAATCTGATCTCCATCTGGATCAAAGTCATTTGTCAGTACATTACCCCCAACAGGTGTATTAATAAATGTATTGTTGATGTCATCAATCGCAACAGGAGGATCATTAACAGGTGTAATTGTAATTACAACAAGTGCTGTATCACAATAAGGCGGAATGTTGTTATCACATACCTGGTATACAAATGAATCAGTTCCGTAGTAATCAGGATTGGGTGTATATGTTATTTCGCCTGTGATTGGATCAATGACAATGGTACCGTTTGAAGGATAAGAACATTCCGGACAGTCTGTATTAACTGAACCTGTGTTAATGTTACTGTTGCAATATACATCATTATCGAGTACATCTATCGTTACAGGAATATCCTCATCTGTCATTGCATAATCCGGGTTGGCAATCAGAATTGTTAATACTGTAAGGTTTTGTGTACATGTATTTGTATTGCCACAATCATCTGTTGCTGTCCACGTAATCAGGTGTGTTCCTGCATTGACCTCTCCTGTCGGGAAAAGTGATACAAAATTACTGTTTACTGTTACATTTCCGCAGTTATCTGATGCCATCGGACTTCCTAACACAGGATTTGTAACAAAACAATCTCCCTCCTGAGCTGTCACGACAACATCTGCGGGACAACTGATAACGGGTGCCACTGTATCTTGAGTCCATGTATATGTGATGACAAGTTGCTGTGCAGTATTACCACACATATCAGTATAGTTTGCATTCCATGTTTGAGTATACAAACAACCAACATTTGTAATTTGAGAAGCAGTAACATAGGGAGTTACATTTCCTTCGCAGTTGTCTGTACCTGTGAAGACAGGTGCGTCAATTGTTGCAGGGTTAC
>CAYMAZ010000020.1:0-57755 GCA_964388575.1 uncultured Bacteroidales bacterium
ATTGCACCCTGGATAAAAAACTTGCTCAGCGTTTTTGAGAATAGTGAGCAGGTTGAACTTCATGTAATTTCTCCGCATCAGTTTATAAACCGAACAATGAAATTTTCACTTCATGGAATCAATTATTATTTTGTGAATCAGGGGATGCCATTGACAGGGAGAAACTGGCCTTCATTTTTTGCATTTGATTTGTGGACTGATTATTATTTCTTAAGAAAAAAAATCAAATCTCTGGTGATGCAAATTGATCCTGATGTGATTCATTTGCACGGTGCAGAAAATACCTATCACAGTGCTGCAATACTTCAGTTTGCTGAAAATTACCCTGTTTTAGTAACTGTACAGGGAATCATAAATTTTTCACGTTCTGAAACCAAAAGAGTATTGCGTAGAAAGCAACGTGAAAAATTGATCTACAAGACATTCAGGCATTTTGGATATCGGACTGAAACAATGGCAGCAGATATTAAAACTATGAATTCAGAAGCAGTTCTTCACAAACATCACTATCTTATCAATAGGGTTGATGTGTATATAACAGAAAAAATATATGACCTTGTTTTTTTTGCGCGGGTTACAAAAGAAAAAGGCATTGACGATTTGATTCACGCCTTGAGCATTATTAAGATTAAAAATCCTTTTGTTTCACTGTGTGTGATCGGCAGTGGACGAATTGACAGGCTGAAAGAACTGGCAGCTGAACTTGGTGTTAGTGAAAACATCGTCTGGGCCGGATTTCTACCTGAACATAAAGATGTACACAAACTTGCATCCAAAGCAAAAATATCCGTGTTGCCGACATATCATGAGATTATCTCCGGCACGATTGTGGAAAGTATGTTTTTGCAGCTTCCTGTTGTAGCCTACAATGTTGGAAGCATCCACGAAGTAAATCAGTTTGAAGATATCATTTCACTGGTTGACAAGGGAAACATTAACGGACTTGCTGAAGCGATTATGATTTTGCTTGAAGATGAAGCACTGAGACGAACACGCAGTATAAAGGGCAGAGCCAGAGCTCTTGAGATGTTTGTGACAGACAAAAACCAAATTGAAAAAGAGCTTGTTGAAATTTACAATACGATGTTGAATGACTTTATGAGAACTCCGCAATGACAGCGATGAAAAACTCGAAAAGGGTTGTTTACAACACCGGATACTTATATATCAAGCTCATTTTTGGGTTGATCATTGGTCTGTTTACAACCCGTCTTGTTCTTCAGGCACTGGGAGAAACAAGTTTTGGAGTGTTTGCACTTGTTGGAGGAACAATTGGTGTTTTGGATCTGTTAAAGTCTTCAATGTCAAATGCTTCGATGCGTTTTCTTGCACACAGCCTGGGGAAATCTGATCTGCAAAATTTACTGAGAACATTTAATACAACATTGGTCATTCACTTGATGGTTGGACTAATCACAATTATTATTATGGAAGCGGGTGGATATCTGATGTTTGAGTATTTGCTCAATATTCCGGATGAATTGATGTATGATGCAAGAATTGTGTTTCATGTAATGGTTCTTACAACATTTATTTCGATTATTTCAGTCCCCTATGATGCCGTCATGAATTCTCACGAAAACATTCTGGCTTTATCTGTAGTGGATGTTACAGGTTATCTTCTAAAACTTGGAATTGCAATTTATCTGACCTACAGTCATGGAAATCTGCTTTTGATATACGGTTTTTGTTTGTTGTTTGTTGAAGTGATTGTCAGAGTTGTCAAACAGTGGTACAGTGTTGTCAGATATGAAGAATGCAGAATTTCATTCAGAAAATATTTTGACAGACAAATATTTAAACAAATCATGTCATTCACAGGATGGAATGTGTTTGGCGCCCTTGCATCAATGTCTGTAAACCATATCAGGGGCATTATTCTAAACCTGTTTTTTGGGGTGTCACTCAATGCGGCGTTTGGAGTATCAAAAAGAGCAGCCTCTCCGGTAAATCTTGTATCGGCAAGCATGACAAAAGCACTGAATCCCCAGTTAATTAAAAGTGAAGGTTCCGGAAACAGAGAGCGCATGTTGTACATTACTGAAACAGCTACTAAGTTTTCTGTGTTTTTATTTGCAGTTTTTGCAGTTCCGGTGATGATTGAAGCAGATTACTTATTGCATCTGTGGTTAACGGAGGTACCTGATTTTGCGGTGATTTTTACTCAATTTATGCTGTTCGGACTTCTATTGGAGAAGTTCAGCTTTGAGATTACATCTGCAATTCGTGCCGTTGGTAAAATCAGAAATTTTCAGCTTGTTGAAACATTTTTTGCATTATTGAATATCCCTTTGGCATATATTGTTTTGAAAGCAGGTTACCCTCCCTACAGTGTTTTTATTATTGGTTTGATGCTGAGTATGATCGGCTTCGGCTCGAGATTGTACTTTGGAAAAAAGGATGCCGGAATGAAGTTAGCTTCATTTTTCAAAAATGCAATTCATCCTGTTTTCTGGCCGCTATTAATGTGTTTCATGACTGCTTTATCAGGCAGACTCTTTTTGGAACAGGGAATTCTCAGACTCCTTTTCACGACTTTTGCCTCATGCGGAATTTTTACGGCTTCATTTCTAAAATGGGGTGTTACACAAGAAGAAAAAAAGAAGTTTGTCAACATCTTTCCTGTGCTGAAAAAAATATTTAAATAATACATACTGACAAACATCGTAAACATATGCAAATCACTGTTCCGGTATTATATATCGCTTTTAACAGGCCGGAAATAACTGAAATTACATTTAATAAGATACGAGAGGCTCAGCCGCTGAAGCTCTATGTGACAATAGACGGGCCAAGAGATGGAATTCAAGGCGAGGACAAACTTGTTGAAAGCGTGATTGCTATTGTAAAGAATGTTGACTGGAACTGTGAAGTATTATACAAAATTAATAATACCAATAAAGGTGCAGAAATTACTATATCTGATGGAGTTTCATGGGTTTTATCTCGGGAAGAATATGTTATTGTGCTTGAAGATGATATTGTTGCACCTGTTTCCTTTTTTAGATTTGCTGAAGAAATGTTGATAAAATATAACAATAATCAGAATATTGGTGTTGTGAGTGCAAGTAATTTTACTCCATTAAATATTCCTGGAGAACCGGATTACTTTTTTTCAAAATACGCACATTCGGGAGGTGGATGGGCAACATGGAAAAGGGTCTGGCAGTCGTATGATTTTCATATCCAAGTCAGAAAAGAGCATTTATCAATGAAATATCTGAGAAAAATAAGCAATAGCAGACGTGAAGCGATGTATTACAGAAGAAAATTTTCTACAATGAAAAAGAAAGGTGTCGGGAAGAGTTCGTGGGACAGAGTGGGGAATTATATCAACAGAGTCAACAACATGATTAATATAGTGCCCAGAACAAATTTAACTTCAAATATAGGTGTTTTCGGATTACATGCAAATGGTCAGACAGAAAATCATTTCAGAGAATATGATTCAGAATTTAAAGTGCTCAGGCATCCTGATCATATTGAATTGAATGTTGAATATGATGTGTATCATTTTAATAATTATATTTGTAGAACAAGAAAAACCTTGTTGAAAAGAATTTTTGCGCATATTAGACGAATGATGATAAATAAATAATTAACAGAATATCAGATGAAAAAGAAAACTAGAGTTTATCTCAGAGCTCTTGAGCCGGAGGATCATTTAAATATTCACAAATGGCGACAGGATGAAGAAATCAAACGTAATTACGGAGGTGTTCCATTGTTTTCTTCTTCACTGAATGAGAAAAACTGGGTAGAAGTGAGAATCTTTGACAAACAAAATGTCAGTTGTGCCATTTGTCTAAAAGAATCCAATGAATTTATCGGATGTATATTTTTAAATGAAATTGATTATCATAACCGTTCTGGGCAGGTTCCTGTTTATATTGGTGAAAAACAATATTGGAACAAGGGGTTTGCTACTGATGCCAGAATACTGATGCTGAAATATGCATTTCTTGACAGAGGTCTTGAGCGCATTTGGGCGAAAGTACTTGAAGATAACACGGGAGCACTGAAAATGCTTGAAAAATCAGGATATAAAAAGGAAGGGATTTTAAGAAAATCATGTTACAGAAACGGAACTTTTGTTAATGAAGTGTTCATGGGAGTTTTGAAAGCTGAATTTCTGGAGATTCTGAAAGAGTATGAATTATAAGGTTCTTACAACACAGCAGTCTTACGAATGGAGTTGTGTATTGAAAAGATTGCCTGAATTTTCACAGGATATATATTATACTCCTGAATATTATAGATTGTATGAAAATTATGGGGATGGTGAAGCATTTTGCTTTGTGTTTGAGAAAAACGGGATGATTGCATTGTATCCTTTTCTGAAAAATTCTGTGAATGTGCTCGGTTTTCAACTGGATGATGAATATTTCGATATTCAGGGTGCGTATGGATACAATGGTGTCATGAGCTCATCTGATGATAAGGATTTTGTTGCTGATTTTTTTAAATGTTTCACTGATTTTTGTACTGATAATAAGATTATTGCTGAATTTACCCGGTTTCATCCGATTTACGGGAATCATATATTTTCAAAAGATCATATGCAGGTCCTCTTTGATCGTAAAACAGTTTACATTGATCTGGATCATTTAAATTACGAAGAAATTTTCAGAAATTATAAGCCGACAACCAGGGAGCAAATCCGGAAAGCGCGAAACAGGTATCAGGTTGATGTAAAAATAACGAAAAATGAAATCAGCAATGTGAACAAGGTATATGAAATTTATTGCGAGACAATGAATGCTGTCCACTCTGATCACTATCATTACTTTAGTAGGGAATATTTTCATCAGTTGTTATCAGATGTCAACAGCACTCTTTTCACATGTTACTATGACGGGAATCCAATTGCCGTATCTGTTGTGCTTGAAGGACATTCAGGAATTCATGGACATTTGGTTGGTGTCAGACCGGAATTTAAAAAACTCTCAGTCTACAGCCTTATTTATGATGCAAACATTCGTTATGGATTGGAAAAAAAGTTCAGATATTTTCATTTTGGTGGTGGCGCCACTAACAGGAGTGATGATACTGTGCTTAAGTTTAAACAAAATTTTTCCAAAACATATTCAGATTTTTTTATTGGAAAACGAATTCACCGAAAAGTAGTTTATGATGATGTAATTCAGCAATGGGAAAACGCAAATCCCATTAAACGTGAAAAACTAAATCACATCTTGTTGAAATACAGATATTGAAAGTAGGGTTTTTGAGTTAATGTTCATGGTTTAATAAAAAAAACAGTAGTTAAGTAACCATTTGGTATAAAAATGAAATTTACCCGAAAGCAATATTTTTTTGTTCTGATATTGATTTTGATGCTGATCACTTATCTGCCAATTTTCTCAAGGCAATTACCACCACTGATCGGTAGCCCTTACCTTTGGTCAGCAATCTGGTTAGCATCTGTGATAATATTTTATCCTAAAATATTGACTCACAGGATAATGGTAATTTTCTTTCTGTACACACTTTTTATAGTTTTTGGGAATTTAGCCCTGTGGCCAAACCTCACTGCATGGAACAAGAACGGGATGTTGAAAGACATTATGTATATCGGGATAGGACTTTCAATTTATTTATATTTTTTCTTTTCTGGAGAGTATCGGGATTTTGCCAGAATTGCACGTCTTACATTGGTTTTTCTTTTTATTACTGCGATTATGACTTTAATTGTTACTTCAATAGACCCGCTGTATTCCAGAATGGTGTTTGACAGGGATTCTGAGACTGAAATTCAGGCACATCAGTCATTGCAGAGACTCGGAGCAGGAGGTTACGGAACTTCAATTGTGATAATGACATTATTTCCCATGTTGATATACTATATCATGAATAAGCAGATTCGATACAGCAGATCGCTTATTGTATTTTATGTTTTGTTCATGTTGTTTACCTTGATCAGAATTCAAATTTTTGCTAATGTTATCATTGCTATGATCGCAATTACAATATCTTTTTCAGGTGCTTCAAGGATTAAAACATCAGTTGCTGCACTCACACTCTTAATTGTGATTACCCTGATTATTCCAAGAAGTTTCTATGCGAAAACATTTATTTCTATTGCAAATACATTTGAAAATCAGGTTGATGTGAGTTTTAAATTTAAAGCACTTGCAAAATATATGGAAACCGGTGAATCTTTCGAAGAAGAAAACTCAATCACATATGCTCGGGTGATGAGATATCCAGCACTTTTGGAAAGTTTTGTTCAAAGTCCTGTGCTTGGTTGTTTTTTTATGTCTGACAGCAATGGTCGTGGGTATAATTCAGCCGGCGGACATCTTTTCTGGATGAATAAACTCACTGTGACAGGAATTATCGGGTTACTGTTTTTTGCTGCCATTCCGTACCTGTTTATCAGGAGGTCAATAAAACTGATACCACAAAGAATGAAATTTTATTATTTAATTGCGTTATTTGCTTATATTTCATATGGGTTCATCAAGAACCTCGGAGGTCATTCCTGGTATGTTTTTTTTGTCATAGTCCCGGGAATGGCGTATCTCCCGTTATTGAATAGGAGCAGTAGAATTCCTGAAGATCAACTATCCCAAAAAGATGAAGAATTTGATAATGAAGAAAATTTGTACCCTGATCTTAATCCAGTAAATAAACGGTGATATTTTGATAAAAAAAATATTCATATTCTTGATAAAAAAATTTAACCAGTTGAATTCATGAAAGAGCATACTGTTTTGTTAATAACCGGAGGAACCGGTTCTTTTGGAAATGCAGTCTTAAGAAGATTTTTAGATTCTGAAAATGTGGATGAAATTCGGATTTTCAGCAGGGATGAAAAGAAACAGGACGACATGCGTCGGTTTTACAATAATCCAAAAATCAAATATTATATCGGGGATGTGAGAGATCCTCAATCGCTGGATTCTGCTTTTTATGGGGTTGATCTGGTTTTTCATGCCGCTGCATTAAAACAGGTTCCTTCGTGTGAGTTTTTTCCTGTTGAAGCTGTCAAAACGAATGTCCTAGGTACTCAGAATGTTCTGAATGCTGCCTTGAAAAACAACATCAGAAATACCGTTATCCTGGGAACTGATAAAGCAGTCTATCCGATCAATGCAATGGGAATTTCCAAGGCAATGAGTGAAAAAGTAATGGTAGCAATGTCCAGAAGTCTGAACAGCAATTCAGTAACTTTTTGTGCTACACGCTACGGGAATGTGATGGCATCAAGAGGATCTGTGATTCCGATGTTTATTGAACAGATAAAAGCCGGAAAGCCAATGACAATTACCGATTCCGAAATGACACGTTTTATGATGAATCTGGATGCTGCGGTTGATCTGGTGCTATTTGCTTTTGCAAATGGAAAAAACGGAGATATTTTTGTTCAAAAAGCACCGGCATGTACAATAAGTACACTGGCAAAAGCTTTGCTTGAACTGTACAATTCCGGAAATGAACTGCACATAATTGGAACACGTCACGGTGAGAAGAAATACGAATCACTGCTGACACGCGAAGAAATGTCCAGAGCAGAAGATATGGGCAACTATTATCGTGTGCCTGCTGATAACAGGGACCTGAACTATGAAAAATACTTTGTTGAAGGAAAAAAAGAAATGAATTTGATCACGGATTATACATCTGAGAACACTCATGTGCTTTCTGTTCCTGAGGTGAAGGAACTTCTGTTAACTTTGCCAATTGTCCGTAAGGATATTTACAACGAGGATATCAGCCATATTTTTGAACCATAGTTTAGCGAAGAATTGTTACTGATTTTTCAGATGACATAAGATCCAAGGAAAAAAATTCTACTCAGTCTGTTGCAAAAAATCATATAATAAGAATTGAAGAAAAAATAAAATACATAATCCATGATTAAGGTCGGAATAACGGGACAAACAGGATTTATTGGCACGCATTTGTTCAACACACTCGGATTGTATCCGGAAACTTTTGAACGGGTTCAGTTCAGAGATGAATTTTTCAGAATCCAGGAACAATTGAACAGTTTTGTTGCCACATGTGATGTTATCGTTCATCTTGCAGCTGTGAATAGGGCCCAGGATCAACAATTTATATATTCAACCAATGTTTCATTGGTCAAAAAGCTCATATCGGCTTGTGAATCCGTAAACTCAAAACCGAATATTATTTTTTCATCTTCAACTCAGGAGGAAAAAGATAATCAGTATGGTAAATCAAAGAAACTTGGACGGGAGTTGTTTGAAGAATGGGCTGAAAGAAATAATGCCAATTTCACAGGATTAATAATCCCGAATGTTTATGGTCCCTTTTGTCTTCCTTATTACAATTCAGTTATTGCAACATTCTGTCATCAGCTGACACACAATGAACAGCCTAAAATTGATGTGGACAGTGAACTTAAATTGATTTATGTGGGAGAACTTGTTCAGGAAATCATCAGAATCATTGAACAGAAGACATCTTCACAGATTGAAACAATACAAATGGCACACACATCCAAAATTCAGGTGTCTCATCTTTTGACAAAACTCGACTTTTTTAGATCCTTGTATTTTGAACAGGGAATTTTCCCCTGCCTGGATAACGATTTTGAAAAACATCTTTTCAATACTTTTGTGTGCTACATAGATCATTCTGAATTTTTTCCGTTTACGCTCACCAAGAATACCGACAACCGGGGTGACTTTGTGGAAATAATTAAAATGAACAGTAAAGGGCAGGTGTCATTCTCAACAACAAAGCCAGGGATAACACGTGGAAATCATTTTCACACAATGAAAGCTGAACGATTTGCAGTGATTAAAGGAAAGGCAATTATTGAACTCAGAAGAATTGGTACGAATGAAAAATTGACTTTTTTTCTTGATGGTAATCAGCCGTCATTTGTTGATATGCCTGTCTGGTATACCCATAATATCACCAATATAGGAGATGATGAACTGTATACTTTATTCTGGACAAATGAACATTTTAATCAGGAAGTTCCGGATACCTATTTTGAGACTGTCTGACCTGGGATTGGATGAATAATTGTTTGCAATTATTGTATTTCTGAATTGAACAATTTGAATATATAAACTGATATGAAAAAATTAAAAGTTGTTACAGTGGTCGGTACAAGGCCGGAAATCATTAGATTGTCCCGCACAATGGCACTTCTGGATGTACATCTGATTCATGTTATTGTGCATACTGGCCAGAATTACGACTATGAACTAAACGATGTCTTCTGGAATGAACTTGAACTGAGAAAGCCCGATTACTTTCTGAATATTGATACTGGCTCAACCGGTGCTGCAGTTGGAGATATCATCCGCAAAACAGAAGAAGTTCTTCTAAAGGAACAGCCAGATGCGCTCCTTATTCTTGGAGATACAAATTCCTGTTTATCAGCTTACATTGCCAAAAGAATGCATATTCCTGTTTTTCACATGGAGGCCGGAAACAGGTGCTTTGATCAGAATGTTCCTGAGGAAACCAACAGAAAGATCATTGATCACCTTGCCGACTTTAATCTTGTGTATACCGAACATGCAAGGCGCCATCTGATTGCAGAAGGTTTTCCTCAGCGACGAATTTACCTGACAGGAAGTCCCATGAAAGAAGTGCTGGATTTTTACATGCCAAAGATTGAAAAATCTCAGGTGCTGAAAGAAATCAGACTTTCCGAAGGTAAGTATTTTATTGTCTCTGTACACCGTGAAGAAAATGTCGATAATCATGAGATATTGAGCAGAATTATTCAGATTCTGAATATGATTGCTGAAAAATATGCATACCCGGTTGTCATTTCTACACATCCAAGAACAAGAAAGCAAATTGAATCCACCGATCCTGAAATATTAGCAGATAATTCTCAGCTGCAATTTCATAAACCCTTTGGGTTTATTGACTATGTTCACCTTCAACAGCATGCGACTTGTGTGATCTCTGACTCAGGGACAATCAGTGAAGAATCTTCCATTTTGTCATTTCCTGCAATCAGTCTGAGACAAAGTATGGAGCGACCTGAAGCTCAGGATGCAGGCACAATAATCTTAACCGGCTTTGAACCTGACGTGGTGTTGCAATCCATCGAACTCCTTATTCATGATTTTCAGAATAAAAAGCAATTTCGAAGCATTCCAGTCGAATATACAATAAACAACACCTCCTGGAGAGTGTTAAAACTCCTGTTGGGGAATACTAAATTAAGCTCAGAATGGGCAGGCATAAGAAAAAAGAAATTAAGGTAATTCTATACCGCGAGCAGGAAAACAACAGGAATGTTGCTTCATTCAATAGAAATGAAGCCATTGAAAAGATGATTGCTGAGGCATTTCCGTATGTCAGGATTCCATCACGAATGTTCAGGAATGTCAACAATAAGTTTATCAGAAAATGTATCAGGGGATTGTCGGCGTTTCGCTCAATTCTCAAAGTGTACCCTCTGTCCCGCGACAGAAGATTTCATTACCTTTTGTTTCTCCGATCGGTTAACCCTTGTGTGGCTTTATTTGCTTGGATGGTCGCAAAGCTGTCAGGTGCAAAAATGGCAATTGAAAGGAATGAATATCCCGCAGTGTATATTCAACAACCCCGGGTGTTGAAAAAATGGTTGTATGTCAATTTTATTTTGAGATGGCATTACAGGTTATTCAGTCTGCTATTTGTAATGACCGATGAACTCGAACAATTTTTTAAAAAACACATTTCCTCAAAGACCTTTATTCAGAAGTTGCCCATGACAGTGGACTTTGACAGGTTCGGCATGTCAGGTTCTGCTATGGAAAAACCCTATATATTCTACGCAGGGAGTTTATCTGAGCAAAAAGACGGAGTTGAAAGTCTGATCTGTGGGTTTTCTGAAGTACAGCATAAATTTCCGGAACTGGTTCTGAAAATTGCAGGTAATGCTGCAAATTCAACAGAAGCAGCAAAATTGCATGGCCTTGTCAATGAAAAGAGTTCAGATGATCGCATCATTTTTCTTGGAAATGTTGAACGTGAAAAAATTCCGGAATATTTGTCTTCTGCAAAAATTCTTGTGTTACCACGCCCCGACACCAGGCAGGCAAGGGGAGGTTTTCCGACCAAACTTGGAGAATATCTTGCCTCTGGCAGGCCGGTCATCGTGACCCGTGTTGGTGAAATACCACAGATGCTGTCAGATGAACAGGTATTTTTTATTTCAACGGATCAAATTGTTCAGGAATTGAAAGAAAAAATCAATTATATCATGGAGCATGAGGAGCATGCGCTCAATGTCGGACAGGAAGGGAAGAAGGCTGCAATTGAAAAATTCAGCTTAAATACAAATAAAAAATTTCTAAAACAGGGAATTCGTGCAGTTTTTGGCATGTCTGATGGAAATACTTAATTCAATTGGTAATTTAAGGTAATTATGATTACACTCCTTGGAGACATTGCCTTTAACGGACTGATCAGTTCTGAACCTGAAAAAAATCCTGACAGATATTCAGAGGTTATCAGCATCCTGTCAGAATCAGACCTTGTATTTGCAAATCTTGAAGTTCCTGTCAGGGGCGGAGATGTGAGGAATGAATACAAGACACTGATACACTATAGTCTGCCGGAACCCACTCAAGATCTTCTGAAAATGATGAATATTTCATGTGTTTCTCTGGCAAACAACCATATATATGACTATACAATGCCCGGACTCGAAGCGACAATTCTTCTCCTTGATCAAGCCGGAATCAGACATACGGGTGCAGGCTGGCTTTCACATCATACTGAGCCAGTGATGCTCAACCTGAACGGTAAGACCATCGCATTTATGGCATATGTTGACAAGTCTACAAATCCGAATGTGACAAATTTTCCAGAGTTAAAACTCAACGTATTTGAAGTCTCTAGGGTGATCAGTGATATTCAGACAGTCAGAAAATCAGCAGATCATGTCATTTGCAGTCTTCACTGGGGAAATGATTATTCATTTTACCCGGATCCGAAACAGGTGAAACATTCCCGTTTGCTTGCTGATGCAGGAGCAGACATAATCATGGGGCATCATCCGCATACACTTCAGCCATTTGAAAAGTACAATGATTCATATATTTTTTACAGTCTCGGCGGATTAACCTTTGGGGATTTTAAAAAAGAAGGATCAGATCAGATGAGATCACTTTACAGAAAAACCAAAAATGGTGTTATCATTGAATATTCTCCTGATTCAAAACACATGGCTTTCATCTCCACACATGAGAAAAGAGGAAATTTTATAACTCTGACAAACAGGGATTTTTCAAAATGGAGCAACAGAAAATGGCATCACTACAGGATTAAAAATAGTTGTTCTTTCATGCATGCAATGTATGAGTTCAATGAAAAAATCATGAGCAGAATCAGGGAATACTTTTTCGGGTATTATCATTCTCCGATGAAAAGATTGTTTCAGTTTTCAAACATTTCCAAACTTGGCAGATTATTAAGATAATATACACACTTGAAATGTATTCGGATTTTCTAATAACAGATATTCCATTCAGGTCAGAAAAAACTGAAATGAAATTCAGTGCTGGAGCCGGGAGATATACTGTTTATTCTGATTCAGAAAATGTTTTGAATGACGGACAGGGGATAACCGTCATCATCCATGGGCAGGTTCAGCCGGTGAATACACATTTTGGCGAAAACAGTAAATTTTTACCTGCTGAACTTGTTCACAGGCTGTATCTGAAGTATGGTGAAAAATTTATTGAACAGGTGAAAGGATATTTTGTAATTATCATCATTCACAATCAAAAAATCCTGCTTTTTACTGATCATTTCGGAATGGTTGGTTGTTTTATTTACAGAAATTCTGGAACCACAGCAATTTCAAACTCTTTTATGCTTTTCAGAGAACTGAATGTTGAGATTATTCCTGTAGCAGAACGAATGGCACAGAAATGCATTTTAAACCGGAATGTTTCAGGGGTGACACCTTTTCTGAATATTGATAAGATTGGTCCTGCAACACAACTGAGTCTTACATTTGATTCAGCAGAGTATTCAGAATACTGGAACCCCGAAGTGTTAATCAGACAGTCAGAAGGAAAATCAAATTATAATATTGATGATTTTGCTGAATTGTTGAAGTTGAATTTCAGCAACCTGATAAGTTATCATCAGGCTGAAAATCATGTTATTTCACTTACCGCTGGAAAAGACAGCCGCACTGGTCTCGCAGTTTTAAAGTCACTTGGTCTTCAGCCACAGGGATTTACCTATGGTAATCCAGGGTCATTGGATGCTGTTTTTGCATCCCGGCTTGCCGGAAAAACAGGCTTGTCACATCAGGTTCTGACACCTCCTGACACCGAGGATTGGTACCATCAGATGTGTAATGAAATCACCTGCATGGGAAATCCTGACATAAGTTTACACAGAGCACACCGGTTGTATGCTTTTCAAAATATGAGCAGGAACGTTGGTTCAGAAAATGTGTATTACTGTGGCAATATGGGAGGCGAGTTCCTAATGGGCTTATATTATGATCAGCTGATATTTTCAGATTATCTGGTTAGCTTCTGGGAACATTCCGTTCAGTCATCAATGCAGCATCTTTTAGAGCATAATTTTATCAGGATCAGTCCTTCAGCAAATGATGCTGTTCTGCAGTCAATTCTTGAGATGAAATCCATGAAGAGCGGCTTAACCAAAAAGGAACGACACTTTTTCGGAATGTTTGAGATCGGAATACCGCATCATGCTCAGGATATTTATCTTGCAGCACGGAATTTCGGTTGTGTTTATCCCTTTTTCATTGACATTGATTTTCTGAATGCTTTGTTTGCAAGCTCATTCAGCTTTTTCAGCCGAAACAACCAAACCGCAAATCCATTTAAAAGATACAGTCTGTATGAGTTTAATCTTAATATTCAACACAAATTGTTTCCCGAAATGGATACGATCGCTTTTGGAAAAAGGGGAACATACAACACACGGGAGTATCTGAAAGGGCCTCTGTACTGGTCATTCATGAAAACTTTGAGATATGTTTTCCAAAGAATGTCCTACCCTGTTAGCTATTCATATGGTGTTTCATATAAAAAGTTTTTAACGAAAATTCTTAGGGAGATTGAATCTGACAAAGGACATATCCTGCATGAGTTTTTTGATGTTTCTGAAGCTGTGTTGCAGCTTGACAGAGTTTCTGACTTTAAAGGGGAAAAATCAATACGTAGATATTCAAATATTATTCAGTTATATTTGCAGTTAAAGAATTATCAGAAATGAAATATACCGTTGCCATTCTGAAAAATGAGCATTCAGCTGATCACAAGTTGTGGCTTGATGCCTGCAAAACCCATGAGCGGATTGAATCAGTTGATGTAATTGATCTGCTTTCAAATGACTGGCTCAGAAAAGTTCGCCAAAAGTCATATGATGCTTTCCTGCTCAAACCATCAGGAATATTCAGTCATACAAAACAACTTTATGATGAACGTGTTTTGCTAATTTCTGAGAATTTTGATTCTTTAATTTACCCGTCTTTACAGGAGTTGCTGATTTACGAAAATAAAAGATTTCTGAGAGACTGGCTCATGACGAAAAATCTACCACATCCTTTAACCTGCGTGTTTTACAACAAAAAAGAAGCTTTGGATCTACTGAAATCTATCTCTTCTTTTCCGCTTGTTGCAAAAACAAATATTGGAGCTTCCGGACGAGGTGTTGAAATTTTAAAAACGCAGCATGATGCTTACAAATACATTCAGAATGCTTTTGGCAAAGGAATCTACACCAGAACTGGACCAAAGTTTCATAAAGGAACATTGCTGAAAAAAATAAAAAATGTTTTACAGAACAGGAATCATTTATCGCTGAGAGTAAAACAATACAGGGAGACATTATCTTCGCCTCAGCGTGGATTTGTGATCCTTCAGGAATTTATACCACATACATTTGAGTGGAGATGTGTCAGAATTGGAGATTCCTATTTTGCTCACAAAAAAATTGTTAAAAATCAAAAATCCAGTGGTTCTCTGATTAAAGACTATGGAAACGTCCCAGAAAAGTTGCTTGCTTTTGTCAGGCAAATTACTGATGAAAACAATATCAAATCTGTGGCCATTGATATTTTTGAACATGAAAACAAGTACCTGATCAATGAAATTCAATGTATTTTCGGGCAATCTGACCCGTATCAGATGCTTATTGACGGTAAGCCTGGAAGATACAGGTATATGAATAGAAAATGGGTCTTTGAAGAAGGAATGTATAATACCAACTGCTCGTATGACCTGAGAATGGAACATCTTATTTCACTATTGGACAGCATAAGGAATCATGAAGAAAAGTAGTCGTCAACGGTTGTTGAGAAAATTTCTCATTAAAATACTCCGATATTCCGGATTGCCTGGATTATTGAGAATTTTACTGCAGAAAAATCGGATTTCTGTTATTTTCTATCATGAAATCGATCATGTTCATTTTGAACAACATCTGAAATTTATTCTGAAACACTATCATGTAATTTCAATTACAGAACTGTTTGATTTTCTTGAAGGAAGGATTGCTTCACTCCCTGATTATTCTATTCTGATCACATTTGACGATGGTCACGCCGGAAATTATCAGATTCTTGATGTGTGCAGAAAATATAATGTGAGTCCGGTTGTCTTTCTGATTACAGCCATGGTTGATAACCCCAGTCCTTTCTGGTTTAAATTGCCGTTTCAGACTGAAAAAGAAAAGGAAAATCTGAAGTGTATACCGGATACAGAGAGGCTTAAATATCTTACTGACAATTATGATGATGAGATGAATAAGGAATACAGGCAAAGTTTAACATGGTCTCAGGTGGTTGAAATGCAGGAATGGTTCGATTTTCAGTCGCATACCCATACACACCCTTGTCTGCCCAATTGCACTAAGGAAGTAGTCTACTCAGAACTTGTTCAATCAAAAAAACTGATAGAAGAAAAATTAAATACTGAATGTCATTCGCTTGCATATCCAAATGGTGATTACAATAAGAAAATCCCAGAATTATGTAAGGAGGCAGGGTATCATTTTGCATTTACCGGCAGACCCGGGTTGATTTCGAAAAGGAGCAAAAAGTATGAACTCCCGAGAATGAGCATGAATGACACGGAAAATCAGGATGAGTTTGTAGTCAGATTGTCTGGATTATGGTTTTTGATTAAGATTTTTCTGCAATTCTTCAAACGGAAGGGGCATGACAGAATTTAACAATGATATTGGATATTTTGAATTTGATTTCTCCAGCATTGAATTGGCCGATGAAGCACTCTTTTTACTGAACTCAGGGACAAAGCATCAAAAACATAACAGGGAATTCTGGAACTGGAGGTTCAATGAAAATCCATTCGGAAAAAGTTATGGCTGGTATGCCCGTGATCTTAAAACAAACAGACTTGCTTCTGTTCTGTTGTGGTGGCCATGGAAATTCAGGATGGGAAACGAAGAAAAATTGTGTTATCAGGCGATAAATGGAAAAACAGATGCCCGATTCAGATTGTCGGGTGTGTTTTTTCACCTGAATGAACTTTCACTGAAGTTTTTCAGTGAAATGGATGTTTTGTTGTATGGCTTTCCAAATGAAAATTCATACCCTTCCTACAGCAAACTGAACTGGAAAACTGTAACCGACATACATCCTGATTACTATTGTGTTTCTCCGATCAGAACTGTTGCTGGAATGTTCGGATTATCAAAATCAGATCATCAGAAGCAATTTGACTTGCCACAAGACTGGAATTACAGTTCTTGGAACCAATCAACCGGCTATGTACGCACGCTGTGGAATGCTGAATCTTTCGGCTGGAGATTCCGAAAACATCCGCTTCATCAGTATCATTATTACTTTGATCAGGAAAAAAACCTGATTGTGTATCGTCTTAAGAAAAGAGGGATTTTTAAAGAAGCACAGATCGTGTTTTCAGACACAGTTGGGGAGAAATTCCTGAAAGATTTTATAAACAAATTGAAATCTGAAAATATTGACTTTTTTTCGTATTTCGGAAATCATACAAATCTTCAACATATTCTGAAGAAAAGAATGTGCCGGTTCAGTTTGAAAAAATCATTGAAACTTGTCGTTAATTCGAAGTCCTTTTTTAAGGACATGCCATTGCGATTCGAAATGGCAGAAGCTGACTCCCAGTAATTTATTCATGAAAGTACTTTTTGTATCAAGTGGCAATTATTATCTGGGCATTACTTCTGTGATAAGGAGACAGGCTGAGTCACTGGAAGCATGCGGTATTGAAATCGTTCACTATTACATCAGAGGGAAAGGTCTGAAAGGGTATCTGTCAAATCTGAAACATCTGAAAAAGGCCATACGAAGTGAAAAGCCAGACGTCATCCATGCACACTATTCTCTTTCAGGCTATCTTGCTTCAATGGCGGGCGCACGTCCTCTTGTGGTTTCCCTGATGGGCAGTGATGTGAAAACCAATAAAACGGCAAATTTCCCTTTGAAAATATATGCATCCCTGTTCAGGGCGAAAATCATCGTCAAATCTGAGAGGATGTTCAAAAATCTTGGATTGCCTTCTGCATCAGTGATATCCAACGGTGTTGACCTCAAATTGTTCAGGCCGGTGGACAAGATGGAATGCAAAAGAAAGTTGGGCTGGGATCTTGAATACAGACACATCCTGTTTGCTGCAAATCCTTCAAGAACCGAGAAGAATTTTGCGCTTGCCGAAAAGGCTTTTCAGCAGATACAATCAGACAAACTTGTCCTGAAGACACTCACTGATGTGAAGCCTGAAGACGTTCCGATATGGATGAATGCTGCAGATGTGATTCTGCTGACAAGTCTGAAGGAAGGCAGCCCGAATGCTGTCAAGGAAGCTATGGCGTGTAATAAGTCTGTTGTTTCAACCGATGTGGGTGATATCAGATGGTTGTTCGGAAATGAGCCCGGATACTTTATCTCTGCTTCAGAAGTAAATAGTATCGCTGATCATATCCTGAAAGCGCTGAGTTTTTCTGAAGAAAAGCAATTCACTGAGGGCCGGGAAAGAATCCTGTCACTTGGGCTGGATTCGGAAGTTGTTTCAGGAAAAATAATTGACCTCTACGAAAATCTGCATGTCTCAGGAAAATAAAAGTGGAATTATCGTTCTCGGAGGCCACGTTCAGGCACTGGGAATTGTTAGGATCTTCGGGCGAATGGGACTTCCCGTAATTGTCATTGATCACACAAAAAAAAATATCTCCAGGTATTCAAAATACAGCCGTAAATTATTCACTGTTCCGGAAAAATCATTGAAAGATTTTTTGGTCAGTCTGGGCGAAAAAGGAGAATATGCCGGTTGGATCATATTTCCAACCAATGATTTTCATGTGAATGTTCTCAGCCAGAACAAAACAGAGCTTGAAAAATATTTTATCGTTACAACTGACCACTGGAAAAGTGTGAGCATTTTTTACAACAAAAGAGAAACATACAAAATTGCTGAAAAGTTGAACATTCCCATTGCTCAATCATTTTTTCCTGCTGATGAGGAAGATTTGAAAAATATCACTCCCGATTTTCCCTGCATTATCAAACCGGCAATTATGCACGACTTTTTCCGTCAAACAAAAAAGAAAGTGCTGGTCTGTCATAATTTTGATGAATTGATCAAAAAGTACACGTTTGCAAAACAGTTTATTCCGGCTGAGCAGATAATTATTCAGAACATCATTCCCGGCAGCAGCAGAAATCAGTTTTCAGCATGTTTTTTATTTTTAAATGGAAAAACATACGTTTCTCTGGTGGCAAACAGGTTAAGGCAACACCCCATAGATTTCGGGAATGCATCAACCTATGTTGAAACAGTTGATTTGCCCCAACTTGTTGGATATTCTGAAAGAATATTGAAAGCTGCCGGCTATAACGGCTTGTGTGAAGTTGAATTTAAAAAGGATGAAGTTGATGGCGTTTATAAACTTTTGGAAATAAATCCCAGGACTTGGAAATGGCATTCTATTGCAGAACAGGCTCAATCGCCTTTTCTTGAAACCTTTTATAACTATTTGACCGGCAATAAAATCTCAGTGTCTGGTTCACTTCGTTTTGCTTCATACAGGCATTTACTTACAGATTTTCCTGTGCAACTGAAGATGTTCGTGAAAGGTTACAAGTCTGCTTTTAGGTTAAAAAAACCCGTTGTACACGCTGTTTGGGCTCGTGACGACATGAAGCCATGGTTTTTCGAGAAATTTTATCTTCTGCATTTTATTAAGAACCGGTAAAATAATGAATACAGCTTTTGTTTACCTGCTGATCACGCTGCTTACTCTGGGCATCAGCACATGCATGTATCTGTTTCTGCATTATAAAACGAAGATCAGAAAAATATTTATCCTGACAGATAATGTTGTGGTTGGTATTTTTTCAGGACTTATTGTATTTCTGTTGTTCAGGGCATATTCAATTGATATGATCCTTGTTTTTCCGCTATGGTTGAACCTGATTGTGATTTCAGGATGTTTAGTCGTGGTCTCCGGCTTTGCACTGACGATGATCAGATTCTGGAGAACGCCTTCCAGAAATCTTAGGACAAAAACTGGTGAAGTTGTTTCCCCGGCCGACGGAAATGTAATCTATATCAGAAAATTTGAATCTGGTGAAATTCCTGTGAGCATTAAAAAGGGTCTCACGGCTAAATTATCTGAAATTGCTGCAACCGGGCTGATTGAAACTCCCGGATGGATCATCGGCATCAATATGACGCCGTTTGATGTGCATAAAAACTGTGTGCCGGTTACAGGCCAAATTATTCTCAACAAGCACATCAGCGGGCAGTTTCTTTCTCTGAAGAATCCGGATGCGCAGAAAATGAATGAACGCAACAGTCTGATCATCAGGACAGAAGAAAACGAGTTATTCGGAGTTGTTCAGACTGCTTCGCGGCTGGTGAGAAGAATTGATACATATGTCTCTAAAGGTGAATTTGTTCAGCAGGGCAAGTGGTTCGGAATGATCCGCTTCGGAAGTCAGGTCGATCTGATCCTGCCCGAAAATTATTCCATACAAATCAGTGTCGGAGATCAGGTGTTCGCCCGTGAAACGATCGTTGCATCAAGATGAAGATATTAGTTGACATCGGACATCCCGCTCATGTGCATCTGTTCAGGCATTTTGCACAGGAAATGATCAGTAAAGGTCATCAGGTTCTGTTTACTTGCAGAGACAAGGAGTTTGAAACGGATTTACTTCAGCATTATGGTTTACAATACATTTCTTTTGGCAGAAAATATCATTCCGGTCCCGGAAAGTTGTGGGGTATGCTCAAATTTGATGTCCGCGAACTCCGGACTGCCATAAAGTTTAAACCTGATGTTTTTCTCAGCCATGGTTCCATGTATGCAGCTCATGCTTCGGCAGTACTCAGGAAACCTCATATCTCGCTGGAAGATACATTCAACTTTGAACAGATCAGATTCTACAAGCCTTTTACTGATGTGATCCTGACAGCTGATTACGATCATCCGCTTAATTCTCCAAAAGTGATCAGATATGCCGGTTATCATGAACTTGCATACCTTCATCCGAAAAGATTTCAGCCCGATGTTGCTATCAGGAATGAACTGGGCGTCGGGGAGAATGAAAAGTATGTCATTCTTCGTTTTGTCTCATGGAATGCCACTCACGACAGAGGACACAAGGGCATTACTTTTGTAAATAAAATGAAGGCAATTGATAAATTTTCCAGATATGCACGTGTTTTTATTTCCTCTGAAGCTGAGTTGCCGAATGAATTGAAAATGTACAAACTGCCTGTTTCTCCTCACAGAATTCATGATGCTCTTGCGTTTGCAGAATTTTTGTGGGCCGAAAGTTTCACAATGCCTGCCGAATGCTCGGTACTTGGAACACCTTCTGTCATGATGCACAATACCACATCACTGTATCTGAAGGAACAGCAGGAAAAATACGGTCTATGCTACTGCTTTACAGAAAGTGCTGAAAATCAGTCAGCAGCCATTGATAAAGGGGTGGAGTTTTTGCAAACACAAAACTTGAAAGAGACATGGATCAGAAAAAGAGACGCGTTGCTGCATGATAAAATTGATGTGACCGGTTTTCTGGTCTGGTTTATTGAAAATTATCCACAAAGTAAATTCCGGATGCAAGAAGATCTGGATTATCATCTTAATTTCAGATAATATGGAAGAAGTAAGAATATGTTCAAAATGTTTACTTCCGTCAACTCTGAGCGGAATTCATTTTGATGAACAGGGAGTGTGCAATCATTGCCGTGATTTCGAAAGGAATTTCTCACAATGGGAGACCATTAAGGAACGAAAGGAAAATAAGTTGATGCAGATCTTTGAAAAAGCAAAAAAACTGAAACGACCTTATGATTGCCTGGTGCCACTGAGCGGAGGCAAGGACAGTACCTATGCTTTGTATCTTGCAACAAAGGTATACAAACTTCGGACACTTGCGGTTAGTCTGGATAATGCTTTTCTGTCAGATCTTGCCAAAAAGAATATTACTTCGGCTTTGAAAAGTTGTTCCGCTGATCATATCATGTACACTATCAACAGGCAGAACAATGAAGAACTGTTTACTGTTTTTATCAGGCAGATTGGTGATCTGTGCAATGCCTGTATGCGTGAAATTAACTATGCAATTGAAGTGGCACAAAAAAGTTTCAATATCCCGCTGATCATCAAAGGGTCGGGGAGGAGAGTGCAGTATGTATCCCAGATAAAGGAAACATCAACTCTGAATACAGCTTCATATTTCGGAAGTGTGATCAGAAACACAGCTGCAGAAAAGAAGTTTCGTCACATCTCAAGAGGAGGATCCAGATATGAATTTCAGAAAATTGCCGGAGGCTTATGTGATATTCTGAACATCAAACGCACTGCCATCATGCGTTTTGTGCCTCAGCATATCGGAATGTATGATTATGTGTACCTTCCTTATCCTGAGATTGTCGAAATACTGAAAAGGGAAATGAACTGGGATGATGGTTCAGGAACAGTTGAACATCTTGACTGTGAGCTTCATAATGTGCCATTTTATATGAACACCCTGAAAATTGCAAACATCAGTAAGGAAACTTTCCATCTGAGCGGTCTTATCAGACAGGGCATCATCACAAGGGACGAAGCACTGAAAAGGGACGCCGATGCCCGGCAAAAAATGAACATGCCCTCTGAACTTTCAACTATTTTGCAGAATAACAATATCACTGAAAGTGAGTATGTGAATTATGTGAAGACTTCTGATATGTCCAGATTTGAATCCCGGCTTCAGAAATTTGCCCGGAAGATCTATCACAGATTCAGAAAATATTAAAATAATGGTAACTGCTCAGTAGGTTCAAAACTCCCGTTTTTTTAACCACGAATTTCACCAATCCCACGAATAATGATATTAGTATATTTTTTAGTTGCAGTTCATATTAATACAGCTTGAATGGATTTTACCATTGACAGGTATAGACAACTTCTTAAAACATTGCGGAGCAAAAACTATGAATTTATTTCTTATGCTCAATATATGGTTTTAAAAAAAAGTGAATTGCCTGCCCGGTTTGTGATTTTAAGGCATGATGTGGACAAACTTCCCTTTCAATCCCTTCAGTTTGCCAGAATTGAACGGGAATTGAATGTTTTTGGGACATATTATTTCAGAGCTGTTGATGAAAGCTGGAATGAACAAATAATTTCCGAAATTGCATCGATGGGACATGAAATTGGGTACCATTATGAAAATCTCAATACCTGCAATGGTGATATGGCTCAGGCAGTTCAGGATTTTGAGCTTCATCTGAACAGGATGAAAAGTCTGGTACCGGTAGAAACAATCTGTATGCACGGAAGCCCCACCGGAAAATTTGACAACAAAGACTTATGGAAATCATATGATTACCAGATGTTTGAAATCTCAGGTGAGCCATATCTGGATACAGATTTCAGCAAAGTATTTTACCTGTCGGATACAGGAAGAAGATGGGATGGGTTTAAATACAGCATTCGTGATGTCATTCCTCAGCAGAAGGAATGGAAAAAAATGAAGCGTACCTATCGTACAACACGTGAAATTATCAATGCAATTCATTTTGATGCATTTCCTGACAATGTTATGTTTACGCTCCATCCTCAAAGGTGGCATGAACCAGGCTTTTTGTGGATTCAGGAATATGTCCTTCAAAACATAAAAAACGCAATAAAATTTTTCGTAAATAGGTTGTAACCTCTATAACGATTTGAAACGGGCGTTGCACTGTGAAATGAGCAGCCCGAAGAATGGAATGATGAAAATCATTCCATTCTTTTTTCATCGGTATTTAACTGGCAGTAATTGTAGGGTGAGAGCCAGGGGCGCTGGTCGGCCAACGGGTCCACAGACAACCAAATACTCAAATCACTATTCCCGCATTCTGCGGGACAAGCTCCATACCTCGCTCCAAAGTAAGTATAATTCGTTTCGTTATCAAGTTCCTTTGCAGTGAATTTATATCTGCTGTCGAAATTGCTGTTTCTCTGGCTTACAAACAACTCGCCGAAGGGCAAATACTGTATGTGCTGCTCTGCCAGACCTGCTGCGTCGGTGATGAAGCTGCTACTGCCGGGGTTAGAGATATTTTTTGTGGGATGCATTTGTATTGTAAATTGTAAAGTCGAAATTTTAAATTTAATTTTTATACCGAAGGCATTCCTACGGAACAATTTCAAATTTATGCCGAAGGCATCCCTATGGGACAATAATTTTCCAATCGAACATCAAAATCATTCCTCTGTCTGCACCCCTGAAGCATCCTGTTGTGCGATGAGCCTGCCGCTCTGGTTGCCGGTGGTGTCGGTAATGAAGGAGGTGCTTCCATTGGAGAACATACTACAACCCTGAATTTGTTTAGCAATCCGAAACTTTCAATGTTCATTTTTGCAAATGCAACCCAATTCTTGCCCAGGTCTTTGATTGATGCTCCGATATGATACACCGTTTCATTGTCAATGATCAGAAATCTGTCGTGGGATTTTGAAAATACTTTTATCTCTATTGGCGGATACTGCTGATTGTGCTTTTTGATGTCCAGTTCAAGTTGTTTTGAAATTGATTTTGTAAACACTGTTGCAACGACATTGTCCTGTCGCTTTGAAAGTAAGGTTAAAACGCTTTCGTCAATATAGTTGTCAATGAGCAGGATTGATTTTCGGGCAGTTTTCACAATGTTGCAAACCAGAACATAGGCATCGAACACCTAACCGTCGAAGAAGATTCCATAATCAGGAGGCAAGGATGTGTTGAGTTGCAGCTTTATTTCTCCAAGCTCATTTTTTATGGAGTGGACATCGGTTTCAATACGTTCAAATCGTTGACTGACAGCATAACCTTTAAGCAAGTACTCTTTCAAAACTTTGTTTGCCCAGATGCGGAATTGTGTGCCTCATTTTGATTTTACCCTATAACCAACAGAAATAATAACATCTAAATTATAATATTCAATTTGCCTTTCAACTTTTCTGCCACCTTCATACTGAACTGTCGCAAAATTTGCGACAGTTGATTCCTTTTCCAGTTCTCCTTCTGTAAAAGTATTATTGATGTGCTTTCCGATTGTTTTAATATCGCGATCAAATAGAGTTGAAATTTGTTGACGATTAAGCCATACTGTATCATTTACAATTTTCACATCCAATTTAAAGGACATTTCTTCAGACTGATAAATAATAATCTCATCTTTCATTTTTAATCTGTTTGTGCAAATATAGGAAAATAAACACGTTGAAAATGCTGTGCAGGTTGTGGTGGTGGGGTTTGGAAATAGAATTTCACCATCAGGATATTGTATGCTTTTCATTCTGTTCCAGCTGTCATATTCCCATTCTGTTTGAAAGGTGTAAGGAACTCCACCCGGCACCACAAAGGTATGGATATTTTTAATCAGTTCGCCCATGTTTCCGTATTCAAAAGTCTGCACCCCCGAAGCATCCTGTTGTGCGATGAGCCTGCCGCTCTGGTTGCCTGTGTTTGGTGCGCTGATAGTTCTGAATTTTTATTTTTTCCTGTCCGGCAAGTTCGCTTCACTCAGATTCAGCACATGTGCTGCATCGCTTAGAGGGCTCTAATTTGTTTTTTGGATTCATGTTTCACATTCTGCAAATATTGGAATTATGTGCCTCGACAGCACACGATGTCCCACAATAGCAAAATATTGGTAAAACCAAACCTTCAAAATGTCTTTATGCCGTCAGGTATAATATATCGAATGTGCATAAAGCAAATCAAATTCTGTCTTTTCGGAAATTCGGTTTTTGGATGAAAAATTCAGATAAATTATCGCCTTTTATCCAATCAGCTCTTTGAGTTTTTTTCCAAGATCGGCAGGAGAGTCAACAACATGAAGACCACATTCCCTCAAAATTTCCTTTTTTGCCTGAGCCGTATCATTGGCTGAGCTGATGATTGCTCCTGCGTGACCCATTGTGCGTCCTTTTGGAGCCGTTGCTCCGGCAATAAATGAGACCACAGGTTTTTTGCAGTTATCACGGATCCAGTACGCAGCATCGGTTTCCATACTTCCGCCGATTTCACCGATCATGATCATGGCATGGGTGTCACGGTCATCGTTAAACATTTGTACTGCATCAAGCATTGTTGTTCCGATGATCGGATCACCACCAATCCCGATCATTGTCGACTGTCCATACCCTTCTTTTGTAACCTGATCAACTGCTTCGTAGGAAAGAGTTCCAGAGCGGCTGACAATACCCACATGTCCCGGTTTGTGAATAAACCCCGGCATGATGCCCAGTTTACACTCTCCGGGAGTTATAATTCCCGGACAATTTGGCCCGATTAACCGGGAGGTTTTATCCTTCAGAAACAGGTTCACCTTCACCATGTCCTGCGTTGGTATGCCCTCAGAAATGGCAACAATAACTTCAATCCCCGCTTCGGCTGCTTCCATAATGGCATCAGCAGCAAACGGAGCAGGCACAAAAATGATGGATACATTGGCACCGGTTGTTTTTCGGGCTTCTTCAACAGTATTGAATACAGGCCGACCCAGATGTGTCTTTCCGCCTTTGCCAGGTGTCACACCACCGACAACATTTGTTCCGTATTCGATCATTTGTTCTGAATGAAACGTGGCTTCACCTCCGGTAAAACCCTGTACGATGACTTTTGAATGTTTGTTTACAAGTATACTCATGAGAATTTGATTTACAAATAAATGCCTTAATAGTTATAGTTAATGAAGAAATAATCAAGTTTGTCAAAACTTACAATTTGAACATTTTTATAATAGTAATGGATAACATCTTCATAGTTGTATCCAAGCTGGATCATACGTATGGCACCTTCCTGACTCATTCCAACACCATGTCCGTATCCTCGGCCATCAAGAAGAACTTCGTCACCCATGTGAATGACACTGAAAAATGTTGATCTGAGATTCAGATCTCTGCGAATGTCTTTTAAATGGATATCTCCCGGGAAATAAACAAGTCGTTTTTCCTGTTTGAAATTTAAACATTTATTTCTCATCAGTGTATCTTCAATAGGATAATTATATGTTTTCTTCAGGAAATTCAGCCATTCGCTGGTGAGCATTTTTTTTTCCCATGTTGCATTTTTTCCACTCAGACTGAATGTGTCAGGAACAGATTTTAGGTATGGCGTTGCAATTGTCCATACATCCTCACTGTTCATTGTCTGTCCGCCACTGTTGCTATGAAACGCAGCTGAAATCATCTTTCCACTTTCATCAATAAGGACTTTTCCAGCAGTTTGTGAAGCTGACATCAAAATGTAGCTTACTTTACAACGGCTTTTATATACCTGGCAATGTACATCATCACACAAATGAAATCCCTCATTCCAGTGTTTTCTCACATTTGCCAAAGCATACGTTCTACATGTAATGGCCTGAACCAGAAAAAAGTCCGTATCCTTTGTACTTCCGCCGCCTTCAGATTCAACAACACCTGCAACATAGTGTTCAAGCTCTACATTGTTGATAATAAGCAGATTGTTCTTTTCTGCTTTAAAAACCAGATTGTCATCGTAAATCCTTTTGGCATATGATGGTTTCGTGGGTTCAATTTCAAATGTGTTCAGAAAACCAACACCTGTGATCTTAATAGCAGGAGAGGAGGCTATCAGCTGATTGTTCTGATACACCTCTACCTTTGAGTCATTTGCCCTAATTGAAACAACAGCATTCTTGTACAACTCAATTGCTTTTTCATCATTTTTTCTGAGTTCGTACTTACCAGAAAAAACCTTGACATTTGCCTGTTGAATCTGAACAGTTGAATATATCCTGACATCCAGAAAAACCATTTGAGCATTGAGACCCTGTATGATCTGGCAAATAAAAATAATAAAAAAAATAACCTGCTTTTGTAACATCCAACTCATTAACTTATGTATTTAAAAAATCCCTTTGACGTTTGTTCGCTCAGGATAGATTAAAAAGATTGAAAAATATTTTAAATTGCAAATATAATACATTTTGTTTCTGCATATTTCAAGTGAGCGAATAACTTGTAAGTCTTCTTTTATTCATTGCAGCGAAACATGATATTTTTTTATATCTTCGCAGTAAAACAAAAAAACTTCGGGATCATGAAATTCAGACTTCCTGGCAGATTAAAACGCTGGCACAAAATCCTTGGTGCAATCATTCTTTTTTTTATAATCATTCTTGCTTTTCTCCCTTTAATTGTTAAAAATTATGTGGTCAGAAATTCAGAAGACCTGATCGGGAGAAAAATAGAACTGTCTGCTCTGAAGGTGAATTATTTCAGATGGAGTGTGACATTAAAAGAGTTTGCAATGTTTGAAAAAAATGGTGTGGATACATTTGTGAAATTTGACGAATTATATGTCAATTTTCAACCATGGAATCTGCTCAAACAAGAATATGCATTTTCTGCAATCACTCTTGACAATCCGGATGTGTATCTCACTTATACTGAACAGGGGTTTAACTTTGATGACTTTCTTGAAAGTTCTGATTCGGCAGACACCGAAGAGCCTGAAGAAGAATCAGAAGACGTGGTCAGATATCTTGTCAGAAACCTTAATATCAGTGGAGGAAATATTGTATATGCTGATAGTATAAGCGACAATGTCACAGAACTGAAGCAGCTAAATGTTAAAGTCCCGGAGATCTCCTGGAATAACAGCAAGTCTGAGCTTGGTGTTGATTTCATCATCGGAGACCATGGCTCTGTTTCACTTGGCGGATCAGTCAATCAGGCTGAAGGTAATTATTTGGTCAATGTCGTTACTAAGAACATTGATTTGTCAGCGTTCAAAGGATATATGAAACCCTATCTGGACATTGCTGACATGAAAGGTTCCCTGTATACTGATATTGTTCTGAAAGGAGAGATTGATAATCCGCTAAACATCAAAGTGTTCGGAGATACGGAAATTGAGAATTTTGAAATGACTGATCCGCAGAACCTGCATTTTCTTTCATTTGATAACATTGCAATGAAACTTGATTCACTTGATCTTGGAAAAGAATCATATATCATCCGCTCTGTAAACGTTGATAAATTAAAAATTTCTGCTGTTCTTGATAGGGAAACCACGAATATTGACATGGTTTTAGCACCGTATTATGCTGATACACTGGATGCAGAACCGGATTCACTGGATAATGATTCCACAGAATTGTACTATATGATACATGAAGTCAATGTCAATGAGGGTGTATTTCATTTTACGGACAAGACGTTAAACCGACCTTTCTTTTATGATATAACCAATCTGAATGTAACTTTGGGAAATTTAAGTGATACATCTTCAGCTCATTGTGATTTTGATATGATCCTGAATCAAACAGGTACATTTGCAGGAAATATGCTTTTCGATATGAAAACAATGGAAAATATAAGTTTTGAAGGAAATTTTAGTAATTTGAATATGGTTGCATTTTCTCCATACTTTGAATATTTTCTTGCCCGGCCTGTAACAAGAGGGCTGTTTAATTATAAACTCGTTTTGTCCATGTCACCGACGGTGTTAAGAAACAACAATGACATCCGAATTGTAAATTTTGAAGTCGGGAAAAAAACCAAAGATACAACTGCTTATAAAGTTCCGGTTGGAATGGCTTTATACATTCTCAAAGACAGAAACAACACCATCAGCTTCAAACTGCCTGTTTCAGGAAATCCATCTCAACCTGAATTCAGTTTGCGTAGAATTATCTGGCAAACCCTTGAAGAATTTCTGATCAAAACAGCTACGATGCCTTTTAAAGCCTTCGGAAATCTTCTCGGAAGTGAAAACCCGGAAAATTTCAGACAGCTTCAGTTTGGATTTCTGCAGGAAACCTTGACAGCAGAACAACATCAGTTTCTTGATAAGATTGCAGTGGTGATGCTTGCCAAACCAGAACTGAAATTTACATATACTCAGACAACAGATCCGAAGTTGGAACAGAATATGCTTGCTGTTCTTGAAGCAAAAATGATGTTTCTGAGAAGTTTGCCACAATCTGATTCTCTGAAACTGAAAGAAATTGCAGTTCATATGAATGATGATGAGACTGATTTTCTTGAGTTTCTTGGTGTTCAGGACCCGGACAAAGAAATGATTGCTGAGTTGTCTATGCAGAAGGCAGGAAAGCAATATGTGGAAGAAAATTTCACTCAGTTATTGAAAAACCGTGAACAGGCTGTAAAAAATTATCTGATCTCAAAAGGAATTTCTGAAAATACAATGGTTTTTGAAACAGCAGATTTCAGGAACCTTCCCGATGACCTTAAAAAACCAATGTTTGTCATTGATGTATCGATGCCATGATGCAGAGCCAGACTTATGTTAACCTGTTTTCAGAAAGTTATAAATGATCCTTGCTGCTCTTGCTGATGCTGCTTGTTCTCCGAGTTTTTGTCTCAATTCATGATAATCCTCAAAAATCGTCTGTCTGGTTTTTTCTGAATTCACCAGTTTGTGCAGTTCTGCGGACAAATTTTCTTCATTCATTTCATGCTGAATTAATTCCCTGACAACGGGTTTATTCATGATGAGATTGACCAGGGAGATATAGCTGACCTTGATCAATCTTTTTGCAATATGGTAGGAAAGCAGGCTGCCCTTATAACAAACCACAAGAGGGACATTGCACAGTGCAGTTTCAAGTGTGGCAGTGCCGCTTGTAACAATTGCAGCCCTTGAGCAGGCAAGGAGAGTGTAGAGACTGTCATACTCAATCCTCACAGGAGCTGCGGAGTATTTTTCATAAAATTTTCTTTCAATGGTACTTACACCTGCAATAACAAATTCATATTCAGGAAATTTGCTGACCATTATTGTCATGACAGGAAGCATATTCCTGATCTCCTGTTTTCTGCTTCCGGGCAGAAGTGTGATCAGATTTTTTTCACCGGACACATTGTGTTGGTTGTTTTGCAACACATCAAGAAGCGGATGCCCAACATAATCCACATGCATGTTGTACTTCCTGTAAAACTCCTGTTCAAAGGGCAGAATTGAGATCAACTTATCAACAGATTGCCTGATCGTATGAATTCTTGAGCTTTTCCATGCCCAAATTTGTGGAGAGATGTAGTAAATATTTTTAAAATTGTGTTCCTTTGCCCATTTTGCAATTCTGAGATTAAACCCCGGGAAGTCAATAAATATGATCACATCAGGGTTAAATGATAGAATGTCGGACTTACAAAACCGAAAATTTGAAAGAATCTTTCTCAGATGAACAGCAACTTCTATAAAGCCCATGAAATTGTGATCTCTGTAATGTCTGACAATTTGAGCACCTGCTTCTTTCATCCTGTCGCCGCCCCAGGCCCTGATATGGGCATCAACATCAATTTTTCTGATTTCCCTGATCAGATTACTTCCGTGCAAATCGCCGGATGCTTCACCTGCAATGATATAGTATTTCATAGTAATATCAGAGGTATATTGCAAAATACACAATTGCCAGGATCATGGTAGCAAGCAGAATCCCCCTTCCTGTAAAATCAAATTTCAGTTTCAGAAGGTAATACCGCATTGTGGCAAGATTGGTAAAAATAGCAATGAGCTGCAGGGTTGACATCTTAATAACCGGACCGTTGGCATTGCTGAACGGAATGATTATAATGAGATACAAAATTCCAAAAACGACAGCGGGAACGATGATACCGAGAAGAACCCCGAACAGCATTTTATCCTGCTGAAAAAATCTGCGGATCATATTTCAATTGTGTTTTTAAGTTCTTCAATTGTGTGGTGGGCAGTAATATCAGGCTTTACAGGCACAACTGTTGCATACCCGTTTTTTATGGCCCATATGTCAGAGTCTTCTGCATGTTCAAGTGGAATAAAGGTTCCTTTCAGCCAGTAGTAGGGCGTGTTATGTGAATCAAAACGTTCCTCAAATTCTTCTTTCCAGTATGCATGTCCCATTCGGCAAACCTTTAATCCTTTTGATGGATTGTAATTCTTCGGAAAGTTAACGTTAAGGCATGTTCTTTCAGGCAATCCATTAAGTAGGACACTTGAGATAATTGCTTCAATGTCCCGATCAAGAATGCTCAGGTCAAAATCATGACGTTCTTCAAAAGTGGAAAATCCCAATGAAGGAATCTGCAGCATACAGCCTTCTAGAACCGCAGCCATAGTGCCTGAATAGAAGACATTTACTGAAGAATTTGCCCCATGATTGATACCGCTCAGCAGCAGATCAGGTTTCCTGTCAAGAAGACTGTGCATGGCCAGTTTGACACAATCCACAGGTGTACCATTGCTGGTATGGATCTCCAGATGTTCATTATTTAAAATTAATTTTCTTCTTAAAGGCATGTTGATTGTTACAGCATGACTTTGCCCAGATCTTCCTGAATCGGGGCAAACAACCACGACTTTACCAAATTTCAGTGCTATTTCTGTTAGTTTTTTGATCCCGGGCGCATCAACACCATCATCATTTGTAACCAGTATAAGTCTTTCAGTCATTTGTTATTTGTAAATTCTAGATATTTTAAGTTAATGAATTATTTGGATTGTGTATGTGAAACCAACAGATTTAGTCAACAGCTTTGAATTTCTTTTCAAGAGTTTCTATTTTGCTTTTAGAATTCTTGATGTCATTGGAATAGGACTCAATTGTTTTCTGATTGTCACTGATTACTTTTTCATTGCTTTCAATCTGTTTTTTCATTTTCTCATTGCTTTTTTGACGTTTGCTGTTATCTTTTTCAAGTTTTTCCATTTTCTTTTCAAGACCTGTCATTATTTTCTTTTCAGCAGCGATGGAAGATTGCACATTTTGTCTGGCAACTTCTACGGCAAAATCATAGACCATTTTTTCAGCAACGATGTACTGAGATTCATGACTTCTAGAGCTCAGAAAAGCTCCACCCAGATCAAATGCAACAATGAGTTTGACATCATTTTTTTTCTGTTCTGTGATTGCATAGATATCAATCGTATTTGAAGAAATTTGAGGCAGAATGGCATCATCAGCAAAGATCTCCTTTTTACTTTTCACAGAAGCTTTGTTCTTTTTCATCAGTGCAGCCCATTCTTTGGCGACCAGCTTTCTATTTGATTCGGGAATCCAGACAACCAGTGAATTGTTATTGCCACCGGCAATGTTTTCCACTGATTCTTCAACTTTTGTTTTCTGTGAAAACAACGGTTGTGACAGAAATAATACCAAAAAAATATAAGTTAATGTTCTCATAGCACAAAGAGTTTAATTGTTTTAACAAAAATACAACTTTTTCCGGTTAAAATGTTTGTTCGTCATCATTCTTTTTTCTCATACCTGGCAATTCCATCAAATAATTCAGTAGTGATACAATCAGACTCATCATAAATGCTACAAAAAAACCATCAATGGAAAAACCTCTGATCAGATAAGCTGCCAGCAGAAAAATGATGGCATTAATAAAAAACAAAAATATCCCAAAAGTGAATATTGTGATCGGTATTGTCAGGATAATGAAGAATGGTTTAAAAAACACATTCAGAACCGAAACAACCAGGGCAACCCATATTGCTGTCGGGTAATTGATTACATGAACACCTGGAAGAAAAGTTGCCACCAGAAATATTGAAATTGAGTTGATGATGAGTTTAATTAAAAAATACATATCAGAATATTTATTAAATGTCAATATTAAATTCTCTCAAAGTATCATTGAGTGAGGTTTTTAGATCAGTAGATTCTTTTCTTTTTCCGATAATAAGTGCACAACTGACGTTAAATTCCCCTGCGGGAAATTGTTTAATGTAGGAACCTGGAATTACTACTGATCTTGGAGGGATGTATCCTTTTATCTCAACAGGGGAATTGCCGGTAACATCAATAATTTTTGTTGAACCTGTGATCACAACATTTGCTCCGAGTACAGCTTCCTTTCCGATTCTTGCTCCTTCAACAACTATTGAGCGTGAGCCAATGAATGCTCCGTCTTCCACAATGACCGGTGCTGCCTGAACTGGTTCCAGAACACCTCCGATTCCAACACCACCGCTGAGATGGACATTTTTACCAATCTGTGCACATGATCCAACTGTTGCCCATGTGTCAACCATTGTCCCGCTGTCTACATAAGCTCCAATATTCACATAGGAAGGCATTAGAATAACACCGGGAGCTATGTATGAGCCATATCGTGCAACAGCATGAGGTACAACCCTGATCTGTTGTGTCGCAAAATCATTTTTTAATGGAATTTTATCATGAAACTCCAAAATGCCAGCGTATGTTGTCTCCATAGCCCGCATTGGAAAATAAAGTAAAACAGCCTTTTTGACCCAACTGTTCACAATCCACCCATCGGCTTCTGGCTCTGCAACACGAATTTGCCCCTTGTCAAGAAGTTCAATCACTTCTGTGATCGCCTGCTGTACGTTTGGGTCCTTCAGCAGATCCCTGTTTTCAAATGCATTTTCTACGAGTTCGACAATCTGATTATTCATCGTTATTTTGTGTAAAGTTCTTTAATTTTTAAAATTTCTACCCGGCCAAATTTTGATAAATCTTTGTGATTTAGTCTTTTTTTATCGGCAACAACCATGATGGTAATTGGTTTGCTCTTCAGATGGGTATTGTAAAATAAAAGTAACTCTGAAAAACTGAGTGTCTGATACAGTCTGTTTTTTGTAATCACAGGATCTTCATTCCAGCCAAGGAAATGCTCAGATGAATACTGAGATGATGCAGATCTGAAATCAGGTATCTGGCTGAATAGTGATAACTGAAGATATGTGGCAATGGATTCTGCATCTTCGGGGTTCTCAGGCATATTTCTCAGAAGTTCCATAAATATTTCGATGGCTTCAAGTGTTTTGTCAGCCTGTGTTCCAATGTATCCGGTGAAATTGTAGTCTGAATGGGCATTCAGCGGTCTGCTGATTTTTGCACCGGCTGAATATGCCATAGACCTGAATTCCCGGATCTCTCTCAATACCAAACCACTGAATCCACCTCCGAAATATGCATTAAACATTTCTGCATACGCTTCTTCATCAGTGAGATGTGTGTTTCCTGAAATGTGAAAGAAAATTTTGCTCTGAATGGTATTCTTCTTATGAACAAATACAACTCTGTTTTGTTCAGATTTTATTCGTGGTAATTCGAATCTTTTTTCAGGAATGGTAGATTTAGTTTCGGTAAAATTACTGCCTGTAAAATCAATTATTTCTTCAAGCGACTCTTGTGATCCGCTATAATGAAATTCATGATACTGACTGAAAATGTCACGAATTACAAAATTGATCTTTTCAGGGCTAATCCTTTTGATTTCTTTCAGAGAAGGGCGGTTTATGTATGTACTTAGGTCGCCATACACAACATATTGATACAACATTTCTGAAATTGATTCTGCTTCTGCAGTTTCAAGCTTTCGCATGCTGTTTCCCTCATCATAAATAATTTTGAGTTTCTCCTCATCAAGGACAGGAGATTGAATCAATTCTGAAATGGTTTGTAATGCCTGATTGAGACCTGATTCAAGTCCCTTAAGCCTGACTTCTGCAATATCTCCGGAATAACTAAAGCTGTAACTGACTCCAATAGAAGCAAAAAATGATTTCAGTTCTTTAAGTGGTTTTTTTGAAGTGCCGGCAAGATCCATTGCCCTGACAGCAATTTCTGTATAGGGATCGGGTACTTTATTAAGAAAAAAACGAATTGTGTATGTGAATACATTATTATACGGGTTCTCTGTATAATATAATGTTTGTCCATTCAGGAGTTGAATTTTCTGAACACTTTCATAATATCCCGAAAGCGCGGGAGATTTTGTATCAGGTTGCCATTGAGATATCCTGTTATAATATTCCGATTGGCTTTGGGTTTTATTGACAATCGGTTCATACCCTGGTTTCTCAATTTTTTCCTTTTTTGGAAATCCCATCGTTGAGAAAAATGCAAGATAATCCTGACCGATATATTTGTTTGCCACATTCACCACATCTTCCAGTGTGACCCTCATAATGGCATCCGGGTAAACTGTCAACTCATCAACCGGAGTCTCATTTACAAAAGCCTGAGCAAGTAAAACACAAGCATTGCTGTGCGATTCAAGAGAAGTTACATATTCAATGTAGAGTTCTTTCTTTATTGCTTCAATGAGCGTTTCATCAAAATTTCCCTCCTTGAGTTTTTGTACTTCGGTAAGTATCAGTTTTTCAGCATCTTCAAGAGACTGACCAATGATTTTTGGGATAACAAGAATCAGCATTGCACCGTGATCCTTATACGGTAATTGCAGTGCCTGTGCAGCAATCAATTTGTTGTCAAGCATCAGCTGGTCAAGCAATCCGGTCTGGTTCGTATTTGATAAAAGTCTATACATCACTGAAAGGGCATAACGATCATTGTGATTGGCAGGTGCTGTTCTGTATCCGAGAATTCCGATTTTCACAGGTGACATTTTTACATTGACAACTTCACGTCCCTGAAATGGGTCTTCCTGATTAACAGTAAATTCAGGAACTGGTTTTCTTTTCCATGTGCTAAAATAAGACTCGATCAGGGGTTTGATCTCCTGTGCATTAAAATTTCCGCTGATAATCAGTGCCATATTATTTGGAACATACCATGTCTGAAAAAACTCATACATTTTTGTTAAGGAAGGGTTTTTCAGATGCTCAAGTGTGCCAATTGTGGTTTGTTGTCCATAGGGATGATTTTTGAAAAAGCTTTTCCCGAATTTCTCAAATAATGGCATAAAAAACATGTCATTGTACATATTATATTCTTCATATACAACTTCAAGTTCTGCCTGAAATCCACGGAAAACAGGATTTATAAACCGGTGACTGTATATATCAAGCCATTTTTCAATTTGTGATGGCGGAAATTCATTAAAATAGGCAGTCATGTCAGCCGATGTAAAAGCATTTATGGCTGTACTTCCGATGCTTTTCAGAAGTTTATCCAACTCATTGGATACAGCATATTTGTTCGCTTCAATGGATTCAGCATTGATCTGTTGTTGAATTTTCTTTCTTTCAGATTCATCCTCTGTTGCAGCAAGTTGATCATACAAATTGAAAATATTTTCAATATGAATTTTTTCCTGTTCCCAATTGATGGTGCCGAGCTCCTGAGTTCCCTTAAATAACATGTGTTCCTGGTAGTGGGCAAGACCGGTAGCATCAGCAGGATCATTTTTGCTGCCTGCTTTAACCACGACAAGTCCGTATACAGTTGAAGCATGAGGATCAGGATTGAGAAAAACTGTTAAGCCATTGTCCAGATAAAAAACTTCAGGATTGAACCTTCTGTGTTGTCCGTTACTGATGACAACAGTTGTAATTATCAGAAAAAACAATAATGTGCGTAGTTTCATTTTTGTTTAAATAAATTTTGAGTTGTAAAATTATACATAAATCGTGAATTGATATTGTGCTTTCCCTTTTATTGGGTAATACTTTGAGGAAATACCACAAAATTTGTAATTTTGTAAATTCAAATACATAAACCAATGAAAATGAAATTTCGGTTTTTTTCAGTTGTAATCCTGGTTTTGTTTGTATATGCCTGCAAACCTGTTTATATCCAACAGGGAATGAAACAAATTGACAGCCTGAATTTGATGCTAAATGATGTTGACAAAAAGCTTGCAGAACTTGATACCGCCTCAATTCGGTTGAAGTATGACCAGTATCAGCAGTCACTTCGTCAGATACAACAATTTACAGATTATAATTATACTCAGGAAGAATGGGCAGCAATGACACAATGGGGTCATATAAGGAAACCCATCAGAAACTTTCTTCAGCAGTTGCCGGGTTTTTATGAGGAGGTGACGTACTCAAAATCTCAACTCGAAAATCTGAAACACGACATGAGTAAGAAGCTGATTGAACGAAATCTGGTTGAAGAATATCTTGCAAAAGAAAAGGAAGCCGTTGAAGTATTTGTGCAGAGATTTGATCTGTATTATTCAAACGCAATAACTCATGTAAACAAGTTTGACTCATTGTATCCGGTTATCAGGACTGTAATTGATCATCATGACAATAATGAGGAATAGTTGTCAGTTATTTGATAGAGATTATTATCCATTTTTATGAAAAGAAATATCAGTAAGAATTATATTGTTTCATTTCTTATGTTTTTTGTCTGCGTTATGAGCGTTTCAGCGCAGCGAAACGGGGGCAATGAAGATGAGCTCATTGCTCTGCAATATTTCAATTCAGGAGAATTTGACAAAGCAGTAGTCATCTATGAAAAACTTTATAAAAAAGAACAATCAATCTATTTTTACAACTATTATTTTGAATCTCTGATGGCTCTTGAAGAATACAGCAAAGCTGAAAAACTGGTGAAGGGCCTTGCGGGAAGGAATCCTCAGGTTTTTCGCTATCAGGTTGATCTTGGATTGGTATACACAGCATCTGGAGATTTGAAAAAAACTGAGAAAGCTTTTTTTGATGCAATTGAAAATGTGGTTGCAACAGAAGACAATTTCACAGCACTTGCACGCTATTTTTTGTTTCGTGAAAAACCTGAATGGGCTGTAAATACTTATGAAACCGGTCTCCTGAAACTGACATCATCGACTGTGATGCGTTTCGAATTAACAACATTGTATTTCAGTCAGGGGAAGTTCGAAGAAATGTTTGATGTGTTTTATCAGCTTATAGATCATCCTGAAGTGTCAACTGAAGATGTGCAGAAGCGGTTGCTGGGGTATTTCAGTGTTGATCCTTCAAAATCAGCAGCACAGAGATTTTCAAATTATGCTTTGAAGCAATCACAGAGAAATGCACAGAACACTGCGTATTCTGAAATGCTGCTTTGGTCGTATCTGCAGGTGTCAGATTTTACAAAAGCGCTGCAGCAGGCAATTGCAATGGACCGGCGTCAGAAAGCTGACGGGGAATTTGTAATGAGTGTCGTGCCTGTTCTGGTGTCCAATAATATGTACGATCTGGCTCTTGAAGCCTTGACATTTGTTATCGAAAAGGGTGAAAAGTCTCAAAATTATAATCTTGCAAGAATTTCAATGTTTGAAGTCAGATATTTCAAAGCCACATCCAATGTGCCTGCAGACCTGAAGCATCTTGAAATTCTTGAAAAAGAGATGTTGGATTTTCTGGATGAAGTTGGGTTACATCCAAATACAATTTCTCTGATTCAAAAAATTGCCAGGGTCCAGGCATTTTATCTTGGAAAGCCCCTTGCAGCCAAACAATTGATTGAAGATGCTCTGAAAATTCAGGGAATACGAGGAATAATTCCTGCGGAGTTGAAAATCCTTCTTGCTGACATCATGCTGCTGACAGGTGAGCATTGGGATGCCTCATTGCTTTACTCACAAGTTGAGAAGGACTTTAAACATGATACTATTGGATTTAAGGCAAAATTTAAAAATGCACAGTTTTATTTTTATATTGGAGAGTTTGACTATGCTCTGACTCATTTAAGTATACTCAGAGCTGCTACATCAAAACTCATTGCTAATGATGCAATGGATTTGTCGCTGTTTATTACAAATAATGTTGATTATGATAGTTCGTATGTCCCGCTATCTTATTATTCCCGTGCTGAATTTTCATGGAAATGTAAAAGACCGTTTGACGCACTGACAACACTGGATTCTTTGCTGAATATCTTTCCATACCACCCGGTTCGTGATGATGCACATTTTCTGAAAGCTCAGATTTATTCAGAAATGCAGAAATATCAAAATGCCGCTGATGAGTTACATGAAATCCTTGCTGCACATTATACTGATCTTTTGGCCGATGATGCTCTGTTCCAGCTTGCTATGATGTATCGTGAACAACTTGGTAATACTGAAAAAGCCATGGAGCTGTTCTGGCAAATTGTGAATGATTTTCCGTCAAGTGTCTATGCCCAGGAGTCAAGAGAAATTTACCGAGAACTCAGAGATAAAACACCTGTTCCTTAAGTATGTCTGTTAAACCTAAAAAACACTTCGGACAACACTTCCTGACAGATAAAAATATTGCTGAAAAAATTATCCGTTTGTTGGAACCATTTAATGTTCAAAATATCCTTGAAGTCGGACCGGGAAGGGGAATCCTAACAGATTTTCTGATAAAAATCCCTGATGTAAATTTTAAGTGTGTGGAAATTGATCACGAAACCGTAGACTTTCTCATCTCTGATTTTGGAATTGATCAAAATAAGATCATTCATGAAGATTTTCTCTTACTGGATTTGAATGAACATTTTACAGGAGATGTTGCTGTCATAGGCAACTTTCCTTATAATATTTCTTCGCAGATTTTGTTTCAAATACTCCATTTCAGAAGCATTGTTCCAATTATGGCCGGCATGTTTCAGAAAGAAGTCGCTGAAAGGATTGTTGCACCTCCGGGTTCGAAAATCTATGGAATTCTCAGTGTCATGACACAGTCATATTATAATGCTGAAATGATATTTACAGTGAATGAGCATGTTTTTTTCCCGCCTCCTAAAGTGAAATCAACAGTGATTCGTCTTGTTAGGAAGACCCAGTCAGAATTTCCGGAAGTGGATTACAGCTTATTATCACGGATTGTCCGTACAGCATTCGGGCAGAGAAGAAAAATGCTCAGAAATTCTCTTGCATCATTTCGAATCAGTGATATTTTTGATCTTTCAGAATTCCTGAACAAGCGGCCGGAACAAATCTCTGTCATAGACTTTCATAGGATTGCTGCTGCAATCAAAGAAAATAATGTGTAAATGAATATTCTCATCTTTTTGCCATAAGTGCGGTACAATTTTTGATAAGCTACTTTAGAACAATTTTAAATAACACTCAAAATCAATTTTTATGAAAAAGAGAAATAATTCACTGCGATATTTTGCAGTTTTCTTCATGGTTGTCCTGTTTTCTTCAACTTTGTTTTCATTTCAGAGTCCGGAAATTCAATCAAGTCATGATGAATATGTGAGAAAAATTGAAACACTCACAACTGAAAACTTCAACTTGTTTATAAATGAAGAAATCGTTCTTGCTGATTTCTGGGCAGCTTGGTGTTATCCCTGCAGACTGCAGAATCCGATTCTGGAGGAAGTTAATACTCAGATGGGTAACAAAGTGAAAATTGGAAAACTGAATGTTGATGAACATAAATCAATCAGTTCAACCTATGGGATTACTTCAATTCCAACACTCATGATTTTCAAAAAGGGGAAGGTGGTTGAAAGATTATCTGGTCTGCAGCAAAAAGATGCTTTGGTTGCAATATTAAACAAACACCTCTAACTGTTTAAAGAAAAAAATGCGGAATTATTCAGAAACCATTTGATAAATTCATACATTTGCATGAAAGAACCTTCAGAATTATTGATTCTGAAATAGAAATTATTTGATACATGCAACAATTGAAGTTAATTTTACGCATTTTTAAATGGCGTTTTTGTATCTTGATTGTGTTTTTTTCTGACATTCCTGAATCATTTGCTCAGATTCATGTCCGCCCTGAAACAGAATCAACAAGAATACCGGAATCATTAGAGTCGTTGCAGATCATTTCTGACCTGGAGTTAAAATTTGTTTCTGATTCGGTATTAAGTTTTATATGTACAAATGCTGTTGGATGTCAGAATGTCGATAACGATGTTGCATATTACAGTTCAACAAACAGTGGTTATTCAATCAGCGATCAGTTTGTCCCTCTCACAGCAGGTCCTTTGAATTCAGTTTGCTGGTATGGCGTATACTATGATCCGGGTCTTGCCCTTGATTGTAGCCCTGGTCCCGGTGATGATTTTAAAATCACATATCTTTATGACAATAATGGTGAACCTGGTGATACGCTTGCTGGACCATTTTCTGTAACTCCTGTGAAAGCACTTACCGGAAATTTTCTGCTGAACTCAGTTGCAGTTTACGGATATGAATCAACACATCCAACTGTCAGTTTGATTCCCTTTCAACTATATTGGATCAGTATTGTAAACAATATCACAACAGGTGATTGCAGGTGGGGCTGGGTCACTTCATCACAGGGTGATAGCATTCATTTTCTCAATGACTCAATTATGCAAATTGATGATCTGGCATTTTGTCTGAATGTCCCAATCAAACCGGATGGGGGACTGAGTGCTGCCCCTCATAATGATATTTGTGACAATGCAATTTCAGTTGGCATTAATACAACGATCTTTTCTTCAACATTGCATGCTACAACTCAGGATGCACCTCCATATTGCGGAACTCTTCTGAACACAGGACCAGGCATCTGGTATACACTTACCGGAACAGGTCAGAAGGTTGAAATTTCAACATGTCATCAGAATACAGGTTTTGACACAAAAATTGCAGTTTTTTCAGGAAGTTGCAGTTCATTAACATGTATCGCTGGGAATGATGATATGGGGAGTACAGCGTGCGGATTTAGCGGAGATCATTCTTTGATCTCCTTTTGCACTGATTCACTGGCTGAATATTATATCTATGTAACAGGATATGGACAGTATTCTGGTAGCCTGGGTTTGCAAATTAATTCTGTCATTTCAGATCCTCCCGCCTTTGTTCAATGTCCTGCAGATATTACTCAGAATAACACTCTGACTTTATGTGAGGCATTTGTGAGTATCCCGGAACCTTTGTTTGGAATCGACTTTACTGATGACTGCGGCGCTTTTGTTTTCAATGACATAAATAATACGGCAGATGCAAGTGGAATATTTCCGGTCGGATTAACACAGCTGACCTGGACTGCTGTAGATTCAGACGGGCAGGTGGTCACTTGTGTCCAAAATGTGACTGTTGTAGATATTGAAAATCCTGTTATTATTTGTCCTCCTGATACGATTATTGAATCAGATCCCGGATCTTCTTCAGCAACAGGAGTGAATCCCGGAGTTGCTGTTGTGTCAGATAACTGTGGAGTGCTGAGTGTTACTCATGACGGCGTGGAACCCTATCCTGTTGGGACAACACTGCTCACCTGGACTGTGACTGATGTGAACGGAAACACAGAGATCTGTTATCAGGCTCTGGAAGTCACTCCCTATGTTGGTTATGAAGTAATGCATATTGAAACGAGCCACCTGTCAGTTATTCCAAATCCTGCTACAGAAATTTTTACAGTAACCTTTGGTATAACAGAAAGCACTTTCGTAAGTTTGAAAATTGTTGATGTATTCGGAAATGAGAAAGCCATCATATTATTCGAAGATGAACTCAATAAGGGCAGTCACTCAATCAGCATTTCAGCTGAAACATATCATCTCAGTAAGGGATTGTATGTATTGGTATTCACAACTGATCAGGACAGGTTGATTAGGAAAATAATTCTGAATTAGTATAAAATTACATTTTTTGGAATTACAGGAATTTTGTTTTCCTGTAGTTTTATTCTATCTCATGTCAGTGACGATTACTCCAGGGTAGTCAGCATTGTTAAATGAAAATCTGGATTGATGAATATTTGGGTTTTCATGAAATTTTTCTACGATATAAGAGAATGTACTTCCGCTTTTGTCATATATTGTTGAACTGGATAAGATTTTTGTCGATTTGTCAATTTCAAGTCTTATTTTGAAGAATGATTGTGTTTTGTTCGGAGTCAGGTCAATGATCTGTATGGTTTTTCCTCCTTTAGGCATTTCCTTTATCAGTTTTGCTCTGTAGTTCTCATTGTAAGCAGTGAGCATTTTCATTGGAGTGTTTTCGTCAGTTGGGTCAACATCATTTATTTGAACTTCGTTTCCGTCTTTAAAATATGTCCATAATGTCTTTCCGTCTGAAATGATAAGTTGATCTGCAATGTATAACCTGTATTTGTCACCTTCAATATAAATTGAACCTTGCTTAGATTCTTTAATATTTTCGTCAGTGTTTTCCATGATATAGGTAAATTCAATTCGCATTGTTTTAAATGCCTGCATTTTTTTACTTACTGCATCAAGAATTTCTTCAGCTTGCTTGTCTCTGACCTGAGCATTGATTCCTGAGAATGCTAAAATGGCTATTAAAATTAAACTCAGTTTTTTCATGTAATTAATGATTGATTAAGTGTTAAGTATTATTTGTTAATAGAGTATTCAATAATTGTTCCAAACTGTCCATATCTCTGATCAGAACGTCTCTGGCTTTACTGCCTTCAAAAGGACCGACGATGCCCGCAGCTTCGAGCTGATCGATCAGCCTACCGGCGCGGTTATAGCCAAGTTTTAATTTCCGTTGCAAGAGTGAAGTAGAGCCGTGCTGATTTTGCACAATGATTCTTGCTGCATCAGCAAACATGGGATCTCTATCCTCAGGATCAAATTCTTTGCGACCTTCGTTTTCTTCTTCAGCGACCTCAGGGAGTTCAAATGCATGAGGATACCCTCGCTGATTTCCTATGAATTCAGCAATGTCTTCAAGCTCGGGTGTATCAATGAATGCACATTGCAGACGATCCAGTCTGCTGCCGTTAGAAAGGAGCATATCTCCACGTCCTATGAGTTGATCGGCACCACTTGTATCAAGAATTGTTCTGGAATCAACCTTTGCTGACACTCTGAAAGCCATACGTGCAGGGAAATTAGCTTTGATAATACCAGTAATAATATTAACTGATGGCCTTTGTGTTGCAATAACAAGGTGAATACCTACTGCTCTTGCCAACTGTGCAATTCTGGCAATTGGTCCTTCGATTTCCTTACCCGCTGTCATTATCAGATCTGCAAACTCATCGACAATGAGGACAATGTAAGGGAGAAACTTGTGACCGTCGTTGGGGTTTAGCTTTCGGGCTATGAATTTCTCATTGTATTCTTTAATGTTTCTGACAGTTGCGTCCTTAAGAAGATCATAACGCTGATCCATTTCAATGGTAAGGCCCTTCAGTGTCCTGACAACCTGAGACGTGTCGGTAATAATTGCTTCTTCTGCATCAGGGAGTTTTGCAAGAAAATGTCGCTCAATTTTTGAAAACAATGGCAACTCAACCTTTTTGGGATCAACGAGAACAAACTTTAGTTCTGCCGGATGTTTTCTGTATAGTAAAGATGCAATAATCGTATTCAGACCTACAGATTTTCCCTGACCGGTGGCTCCGGCCATTAGCAGGTGAGGCATCTTGGTCAAATCAGCAATATAGGGTTTGTTGTCAATTGTTTTTCCCAGTGCGATGGGTAGATCAAAATTTGAATTTTGATATTCTGAACTGACAACCAGTGATTTAAACGAAACAATCTCGGGATTTCTATTGGGAACTTCAATACCGATTGTTCCTTTTCCTGGAATTGGAGCAATAATTCTTATGCCCAGAGCAGCCAGTGAAAGTGCAATATCGTCTTCAAGACTTTTAATTTTTGAAATCCTGACACCGGGTGCAGGGACAATTTCATACAATGTTACTGTGGGCCCTACTGTGGCAAAGATTCGCTCAATGCTGATTCCATAATTATGCAGCGTAGTCTCAATTTTATTCTTATTTCCTTCAAGTTCAGTTTTGTCAATATTTATTGTTCCTGATCCGTGATCTTTGAGTAATGCAACATCAGGATATACGTATGAATCAAGATCCTTTTTTGGATCATATGGTGTGTTAATTGACCCGTACTCAGGTTCTCCGTCAGCAGTGTCACCTTCCAGATCATTTTGAAGATGATGATCCTGCGTTTCTGTTTTATTTATAGTGAGGATTTCAAAAGGAATTTCTGATTCCGTTTCCTGTTTCTTGTCTTCAGTAATGACATTGTTTTCTGTTGTCTTATCATGTTTGCTTGTTGTGAGTTCAATGGTTCCCAGATGATTCGAATCTTCGTTTTGTTCAGTATCCTGACTTGTATGCTGGTCTTTGGATGTAAAAGAATTCTTATTTTCTTGAGCTGAATTATCAGAATGATTGTCAGTTGATTCAGGTTTTCTGTTTTTAATGAATAACGGGATTTCCATACTTCTTATTTTTTCCAGCATTTTAAAGTAAAAGGCAGGAACTGTTATGCTTAACAAGGTTAAGGCTGTAAACAGTAGTAAAAGTATCAATCCGATTTTTCCCAGAACCGAAATAATCAAAGATTTTGACATATTTCCGAAATCACCACCATAAATCGGATAACTATCAGAAAAGATTGTAGCAGCGAGAATGGAAAAGAAGAGTATGTATGCAAACAAAAGCAGAATATAAAAACGGAAACGTTTTATTTCAATCTCCAGTAACCTGAGTGCTGTCAAAACAAATACAGGAATAAACAGGAAAGAAGCGAGTCCGAACCAACGGGTGATGAAAGTATATGCGATCCATCCACCCAACTTTCCGGAAATGTTTGCTGATGTAACGTGATCATTAAATACTGAATCAGCAAATCCTTTATGAAACAATGAAAAATCCTCTTTCCATGTAGACAAATAAGATATACAGGCTACAGTAAACAATATTGTAAATAAAAGAAAAAAAATGCCGAGAGTGGTTTTAAATTCCCTGGTTTTAAAAAATCCACTCAAGTTTCCACCCCTGCGTGTTTTTGTTTTTTTTCTGACAGCAGGAGATTTCAGAGTGTTTTTTTTATTTGCAGGTTTTTTGGACATGAAAACAAATGAATTGATAATTCAAGCGCAAAAATATAAAAAAGCTGTCTAACAGGAGACAGCTTTTTTAAATATTAACAAGATAAATCTGATGAAATCAACCACCTAGTGATCTAAGCTGCTCTGGTGACATTTCTTCATAATCTGAAGGAATCATGAACTCAACGTCCTTAATTTTCTTTGATTTTACTTCGATTACTTTGAAAATGATGTTTCCTTCGTCAGTCTGAACAGAATATTCCATGGGAAAACCTGATAATCCATGAAATTGTCCACCCCAGTTCATTGAAGGTTTGCCAATGGATGTTGTGTAATACACAATGGTTGTCACTTCATCATCAAATTCATCAAGGGTAATGTATTCTGCTTTTTTGCATTCGTAACCTGCGATCATTTTGGTCTCGTCAAGATAATTAATTGTTGGAGCTGTGTGTTCTTCCATAGCTTCAATAACAAGGTCTTTTGTTTGTTTTACAAAAAATTTCATTCCCATTGCGTTAATCAGGGTGGTTACAGAAGAATCCAGAGTGTTGACAACTGTTGAAATCATTGCTCCACCTGCCATGACATCAGATTTCTGTTTGTGTTCATTCATGACAATTGTAAATTCCTTAGGTTGCTGAGCAAGTGTTGCAGCGTCCCAATCTCCCTCATATTCTATTGCAACATTCAGCATTCCTGAAAAAGGTTTATTCTTTTTTTGTGCATATGTTTGCAGAAGTCCTGCAAATATGATGACGATGGTTAATAATGTGATTTTTTTCATTGTAGGATTATTTTTATTGTGATATTGATCGTTGTTGCAAAAGTAGAAAAATTTTGTAAAATAAATGTTTTTTGTCGATTTTAAAACTTCAAAAGTTCTGTTTAATCTTTATTGATGGTATTCAATTGAAAATCATTCATCGACTCACGCCACTAATATCCCAGAATCTTCAACATTGATTTGAAACTCTGCTCTTTAGCAAATAATTTGGTATATATCTGATTTTCAGATTCTGCCTCATCATCATAATCAATAAGTATATGTTTTGGGGCAGGAATCAGGCAGTGCTGAATTCCACCATAACCTCCGAGTGATTCCTGGTAGGCACCTGTGTGGAAAAAACCAATATACAGTGCTTTATCATCGTACAATTTGGGAAGATAAACTGCATTTGCATGGGCTTCAGCATTGTAATAATCATGACTGTCGCAGGTCAGCCCACCCAGAAAAACCCGATGGTATTCATCATCCCAGTTGTTAACAGCAAGGAGTATAAATCTCTGGTTGATTGCCCATATGTCAGGTAAGGATGTCATAAACGATCCATCAATCATATACCAGTTCTCACGATCATTTTGTTGCTTTTGATTGAGGATGGAAAACAAAACAGCACCGCTTTGTCCCACTGTGTATGAACCAAACTCTGTATAGATATTTGGTTCAGGTACATTATGCTGTGTACAGATATTTTTTATTTGTGCAATAATTTCTTCAGCCATGTATTCGTAGTCGTAATCAAAGGTTAGAGAGTTTTTTACGGGAAATCCTCCACCGATATTCAAAGAGTCAAGTGTGGGGCATACCTTTTTTAGTTCAGCATATACATTCACACACTTTGACAATTCATTCCAGTAATATGCGGAATCTTTGATGCCGGTGTTAATGAAGAAGTGAAGCATTTTGAGTTCGAATGCAGTATTCCCTTTAATATTTTGCATATAAAAAGGGATGATGTCATTGTATCTGACTCCAAGTCGTGAAGTGTAAAAGTCAAACATTGGTTCTTCTTCAGCAGCGATTCTGATCCCGATTTTTGCACATTTTCCGGGTTCAAACTGATACTCTGAAAGCTCTTTCTTGTTGTCAAGAACGATGATCAGATTTTCAAAGTCTTCATTGACAAGTTGTGTAATGTTTTGAATATATTGTGGACGTTTAAAACCGTTACATATGATAGTGATGTCTTTGTGTATTGTATTTGTGTCAATTAAGGTCTGAATAATATTCAGATCGAAAGCAGATGAAGTTTCCAGAAAAGTGTCATTTTTGAGCACTTGTTCAAGCACAAACTGAAAGTGTGAGCTTTTAGTGCAATATGCAAAATAATATTCACCCTGATAATCGACTTTTGCCATTGCTACATTGAACAATCTTCGTGCTCTCTGAATCTGCTTGTTAATGCTTGGTAAAAATGAAATTTTCAGGGGAGTTCCGTATTGTTTGATAATATCCATCAGACAAATGTCATTCCAATACAATTCGTTGTCAATGACTTTGAACTCTTCCTGTGGAAATTCAAATGTTTGTTCAATCAGATCAATGTATTTGTTTTTCATTTCTTTAGGTTAATTTTGTGAAATTTTCCGAAACCAGGTTACTTGCATTGTAAATATTTTGCAAATGTAAGTAAATCGGATTGAATTCTGTGTAATTTATTTTGAATTTTTTTAATGCAGAGTTTTTACTGTTTCAATGATTTACTTAAGCACTTTTCAATTGATTCACGGTGTGTTGTTTTTCATAAGATCTGATCAAGAATGACCTGATTCAGTCATTCAGTATTTCAAAATGTACTGATCTGGAATCACCTGACTGGTCAACAACTGTTAGAACATGTTTTCCTTGTGATGGTCTAACAGGCAAATTATGTACATTTCTTGTTTCTCCGATAAATTCATTGTCAAGGTGCCAGTATAATGATGCGTCAGCTTTCCTGTGTGCAGCTTTGAAAACAACTTTTCCTTCAGAATATTTCATTTCATCAATCAGATAAATTTGCGTCCCTGAAACTGGATAAATGATCCCGAAATCCGCCTCTCCCCCTGTCTCTGAGCAATCATTTCGGAAGGGTGGTGGTGAGGCATAAAATGGATTCTTGATTTTAAAATAATATTCCATAATTGCTGGCAAAACGAACCAGGATCTTGATGCAATCCGGTGTGTGTTTTCACAATCGGCGTTGACCTGCCATTGCAAAGTGCTGTCAAGATGGATCATCTTGTGGTAAGGACATGTGGGTGTTTTGAATCCCTGCCCGGGAACACGTGTGACAATTGTCTTATTACAAAGTTCTGATGCTTTGAATCCACTTTGTGCACAAACTTTCAGTTGAATCATTTGTTGAGTTGGTTCTGCAAACCAGGAGGATTTCGGGAGAAAATCAAAAATTTCAAACATCAGCGGCGCGGCTGCCTGTAGACCGGTCAGCCCCGGACACCCTTCTCCGGTGGCATTTCCTGCCCAAACTGCTACAACATAATTCGGGGTTATTCCAATAGCCCAGGCATCTCTTTCACCATAACTTGTCCCGGTTTTCCACGCAACAGGGTTTTTAGATGAAAAATGAAACCAGAACTGGTCTTCATCAGGTCTGTTTACTTCAATCATGGCTTTAAAAGTAAACCACACTGATGCTGCATCAGTAAAATGTGTCATCTTTTGTTCATCCCTGTTGTCAGTTGTACCTGCAATATAATGAGGAGCATAGACCAGTGAAGATAATTTCTGTTCCGAAGCATCCTGATTTTTGAGAATTCTTGCAAGTGAAGCGTAAACTCCGGCTAGTTCATCCATTTTTACTTCTGCTCCCCCCAAAATGATTGATAATCCGTAATAAGAGGAAGGATGATAGAGTGTTGTAATCCCTGCTTTTTTCAGAAAAAAATTGAACTTTTTGATTCCGTATTGTTTCAACATATGAACAGAAGGTACGTTGAGTGATCTGGACAATGCCTCGGATGCAGAAACAGCACCATCAAATGACCTGTTGAAGTTTTGGGGATTAAATCCTTCAAAAAAAACAGGAACATCCGGGACAAGTGTTTGGGGCAGTATAATCCCTTCATTGAGCATTGCACAGTATAAAAGCGGTTTCAGTGTGCTACCTGGACTTCTCAGTGCGTTGATCATGTCCACCTGATTGTTGTTTATGTTTTCATCAGTACTGTTTCCAACATAAGCCAGAATGTTACCTGTTTCAACTTCAATAACAATTGCAGCGGCATTGTAAACTTTGTTCCCTGATAAGATTCTCACATGTTTATTGACAGCCTCCTGAACAAAATCCTGAATATCACTTTTAATTGTAGACCTGACTCTTTCTCCTCTCATCTGATCAGCAAGAACACGGTTTAAGAGATGCGTTCCCTTTTGAGGTAAGGAACGAGGCTTTCCGGGTAAAGGTTCACTTAAAGCCATTTCATAGATGTCTTGACTGAAATATTTTTTGTGGTATAGTTTCAGCAGCAATTTGTTTCGTTTATTCAGAAGCAATGTGTCATTTTTGCCGGGATAGATTAATGAAGGAGCATTTGGGAGAACAGCAAGGGTTGCAGATTGCCCCCAGCTCAGATCTTCCGGATCAATTCCATAATACCTCCAGGATGCAGCTTCAAGGCCTACAACATTCCCTCCGAAAGGAGCATGTGCACAATACATATTGAGGATCTCACCTTTCGAATATGTGCACTCAAGTCTGATTGCCATAATCATCTCGATAAATTTCTCCCGCAAATTTCTGGGTTTGTCTTTTCTGGAAAGACGAATAATCTGCATGGTAATGGTGCTTCCTCCGCTCAGAATTTTTCCTGCTTTCAGATTTCTGTATGTTGCCTTCAATAATGCCAAGGGACTAACCCCGAAATGGTTGAAAAATCCGGCATCTTCAAATTCCATTATGCAATATGCAAATTTTTCAGGAACATTCCTGTCAGACGGAAATCTCCATTGCCCGTCATCGGCAATGATTCCAGACAGTAGTTCACCACTCTCATCTTCAATAACTGTACTATAAGGAACCTCAAATAATGGATTGGGTAATAGCCTGATAAAGACGATAACCAAAAGGATAATTGAAGCAGTGGTGATTATGAAAGCCAGCTTCTTGTATTTGCCGGAAGAAGATTTAATCCCGATCAATGGCATCAGAAGTAATATTATCAATTGGATTTGTTACCTGAATCCACTGACCTGGTATTGTTGCGTTGACCCGGTTGTTATACATGACTTCACAATAAATCAGAGGCATATAAAAACTTCCTGTAAAACTGGCACTTAACCTGGTTCTTACGTTTATACTCCTGCCTTTTTGAAGGTTGAAGTATGTAATGACTCTGTCATCTCTGATGTCCTGATACGTGAATGAATTTTCTCCGGAATCATCGAATGCAAATCTGTCAGACATGACCTCCCATCCCGATGGAAATATTTGAGTCAGTGCCACAGATGAATAATTGTTCAGGGTTCCGGGATGTGTGATTGTCACATTTGAATAGAAGATTGTTCCCTGCGTAATTTTATCAGGATTGAGCATCGTTCCGTCAAGAGCCTGATATGTTACTTTCATTGTCAGGTTATTCTGGGAAGCAGGTGTTTCATATTCCTTGGGAATTCCCTTTTTAATGATCCGTACATACAATGTTCCTTTTCCGGTGTTTGCAACAGAAATATAATCCTTATTTTTTGTGCCAAGCTTAGCGGAGTGTGTTATGTTCTTTGTTTGATATTCTCTTGAAGTATTGTCTTTTGTGATTGTAAAATTCATTTGCTTTCCGGAAGGGAAAAGTTTGAGATACATTGCAACAGACCTGAGAGACTGTGCAGCTGTTTGAGTACTGAGCCAGTTGTTGGTGCTCAGCTCATCAGCAATTTCTCTGAGTGTATTCAGTGCATTGTTATTCATTCCAAGTCGGAGATATGTTTCAAGAATAAATGCCTTATCTCGGATATGAGAACCATATGTGTAGCCGTATTCACTATAATTCAGAATATTTGTTGTTGTTTTGGCAATCAGACGTCTTGCAGCATCTGATCTTCCGGAAATAGCATATGCAGAAGCTAGCATCCATTTGGCCTGTGGAGACAGATGTGATGTTTCAGCCAGGCGGTTCATTGAAGCAATTTCCGCAGCTCCTGACAACGAAAGGGTATAAAGCCTGTATGCCTGCATCAGATCATTATTGTATACTGATCTGTCATGACGCCAGTTTTTAACTCTGTTTTGCTGATAAGATTTCCATTTGCTTAAGAATTGTTTAGAAACAACATAGCCATTCTGACTTGCTTCAATTAAAAAGTGTCCTGCATAAGAAGTTGTCCAGTCGTCCGGATATTGAGCACCCGGCCACATAGCAATTCCACCGGATCCTAGTTGAAGTCCCTGAATTCGGTTTATTGCATATTTAATTTTTGCATCAGCCTGCTTATTGGCTTGATCATTGCTCTCGGTAAGCTGAGCAGCGTAGAGCATGGGGAAAGCCCCGGATATTGTCTGCTCGGAGCAACCGTGTGGATAATTCAAAAGATAAGTCAACCATTTATCAATTTTCATTGGAATAAATGATGAAATTTCAAGAATATTTTCGTTTGTTCCATCAATCCCCAGTGATGTGTATTGAGTTTCCCATGTTTCTCCTTCACTTATTGTGGCTTCAATCACTTCAGTGATCAATGGATTTGATGGGCGTACTTTGATCTCAGTGCTCCATACTGCTTTTTCGTTGCCACTTTGGGCGGTCAGAACAATTTGTCCTGTTCCAACTGCATCTGAAGTTCTTAGTTCAAAAAAGGCTAATTGTTCTCCTGTCTTAGAAAATTTTAATTGGTGTGTTTTCTGACCGGAATTTTGAATCAGATTATTTGTATGCAAGGAAACAGTTACATTCTTAATGTGGTTTTCCATCGCAAAAACAGTCACCGGAAGCCTGAATGTTTCTCCAGGACCGATCACTCTTGGTAATGTTCCGAGTAGCATCAGAGGATTTCTTACTGGAGTTGTTTTTTCTGCATTCCCATATGCTCTGTCGTGTCCGGCTACAACCATGATCTTTACGGAGCCGACATATTCAGGGATGTCAATAGAATGAATGTTTGTTTTGCCTTTTTTGAGCTCCACCGGCCCGATGAACTTAACCATGGGTTTAAATCTGGTGGCCCTCTGTCCTGAAGGATCAATGTCAGCATCATCGCCTCCACCGATACTCAGAATTCTTTGAACAGGTCCTGACCATGCACCGATAACTTCTTTGTACATATCCCAGGTTTTAACACCCAGTGCTTCCCGTGAGTAAAATCTTGAGTGCGGATCAGGAGTCTTAAATTTTGTGAGATTCAGGAGTCCTTCATCAACCAACGCAAGTGTATATGTCATTGGTCTTCCCGATGATTCGGATATACTGACTTTTGATGTTTTTCCTGGGCGCATCACTTCGGGTGCTGAAATCACAGGTTTAAGTTTGGTTTCAGGATTTTCAACAAATACCGGAACAACTCCATATAGTCTGATAGGAAGTCCACTTTTTGTGTTTGCGTGCGGTTGAATGAGAATAACAGAAATGTACACATTTGGTGTCATTTCGGCAGTAGCCCTTGTTTTAAATTCGATCTGATTGTTTCGTTCCTGTAACTGATAGGTCTCAAGGATTCCGGTCCCGTTTTCAATGCTGACATAGGCTCTTGAATTTTCAGGAGCATTAAAATTCAGAATAATTTCTTCACCCGTTTTGTAATGTCGCTGATTTGTTGAAAGAGTCAGCATGGCCGCGGCTGTTTTGTCATTTTCAGCAAAACGGTTATATCCGTACCAATCAAAAAATGTTACAATTCCTGTTGTATGACCGCTTTCAGGGTCGTGTACTCTGATATAGTATTTTCCCCATTCTTCATTGGGAACGTTCATGGGAAATATCCCCAATCCGTTTTTAATTTGAATTTCTTTTGTCGTCACCGGAGTTGAATTCATTGAATACACAAACTCGGAAGCACTGTTGTCATATCCGCTCCACCAATATCTCCACTCCATTTTAAACACCTCAATTCTGACTTTTCCTGAGGATATCGGTTTTCCACTTTCGAGCACGTTGGCAATATTGAATGTGTATGATCGTTCAGTGAATAAATATGGCAACTGTTCGTTGGTTCTCGGTTTGAGGATACCAACATAGGAACTGAACGGACTCACATTGACACTGATAAAATCAATGCTAAATTCGCCTCCGGGTTCATAGACACGGGTTTCAATGTTTGCACTGATTATCCCGGGGGCATTTTCAATTTTCAGATCAGGTGTAATTGTGGCCTTGCCGTTTTCATCAAGTCTGCCTCTGAAAAAAGGAAACAGATCTGATGAAAAATTAATTGCAGGGTCATCAAAAACAAATTTCGGATATTTTGGAAAAGTTGTGTTAGTTCTTTGAAAAGTAACATCAGATTCGACTTTCAGGTTTGCTGCAGAAGCCCCATGAAGCCATTGGGCATTGATCTGAATTTCTCCAGGGTCCGATTTAGAAATGAATTTTTCTCCGGGATCAATGTCTATTCTCAATCTGTTTGGCTTAATGGACTCAATTCTCAAGTTGTGGTTAAAAGTGTTTTTTCCAACCCTGGCGATGAGTCTGTATATGCCGGTTGGTGCATCCTGCACTGTTGCAGTGTGAAAAGCATAAAAACCGTTTAATCCTGATGTTACTGACTGTTTTTCAATTAAAATTCCTCTTGGATTATACAATTCAAAAATTACAGGATGGTCCTTTGGTAACGAATTTTGCTGATCTTCAAGAATGAATGAGACAAACAACGAATCGCCGGGACGCCAAACACCACGCTCGCCGTAAAGCAGTCCTTTCAGTCCCTTCTTAACATCTTCGCCTGACACATCAAAAGAACTCAGTGAAAGAGAATTTCCATCTCCGAGCTTGAGATAGGATTGTTTTCCATCCTTTTCTGCAATTATTAAATATGGATTATTGTCAGTTTTTAATCGGCACATCCCATCTTGATCAGTTTTTAATTCTGAAATAGTTTGAAGCTGAAAATCAAGGAGTTTGATATTGACGTCCTTAATTGGATCTGCTGTGATCAGATCTGTAGAAAAAATGAAGAGTTCCCCATCTTCACCAGATTTGGCCATCAGCCCGATATCCGTTGCAAGGATATTTGTGACTACTTTTTTTCCGTAATAATAGGATCTTGAACATGGATCATCACGTTCATACCAATCATAATAATAGTAATCATCATCATACCAATCAGAGGAATATTCCCAGTTTTCTTCATTTTCGTCCATCACTTCATTATAGAAACCGAAAACATTGTTATCCTGTTCTGACGACAGATTGTTACATTCAATTGTGATAAACTCAGGTCTGAAACTAATCTCAATAGTATAGATGGCCCCAGGTTCTATTTTTATAAATTCAGAGATGTCGAGGAAATAAGTATTCCATCTGTTGAAATCAGCTACCTGCCCAAGAGAAATGGTTTTTTTCAGGACAGTTCGTCCCACTCTGGAAATCTGACTGTTTCCGGAAAGTTCATTAACCTGAAGAAATTGGGGTATGTTGTTCTGAAAGATTTTGATAATTCTAACGTCAATTGCCTTCAGGTTTACCGCCTCAAACGGAACAATCATACCGTCTGTTGATGGCAATATCGTTCCGTCTGAAATGAATCGAACATTAGGAGATACATTTTCAAACCGGATACGCTCAGAATACTCTTTTCCAAGATCCTTTCCGTTTATGTTCCTGAGTCTGGCAGAAATGGACAGATATTCTTCTTCAGGAATTTCTGATGCTGGATATAAGTAGAGTTCGTGAAAATTGATGACATAACTGTAATTAAAGAACTTCCCAAGTTTAATTTTTCCTTCAAGTTCCTGGGTTTCATGCAGGGGGTCACTGAATCTGACAATGATAACTTCTTCAGGAAAACGGTGGGTTTCAACATCAGTAATCGCAAATTCATTGATGCCGTGAATTGTATAAGACAGAGTGCCTGTTTTATTCACTCCGATACTTTTTCCGTTGTATAAAATTGTAACTTCAGAGGTTTTGGTTCCACGGGTGATACTGTCAATAGTGAACATATGTTTGCGTTTTCCCGCATCCTGTGACCAGGAAACAGGCAGGTTCCGACCGTTTTGCTGAGCTGTAACAATTCCCGAAACATTTTCCTTTGTTTCAGTATCAGCTGTGAGGATGTATCCGGTCAAACGTTCTTTGCTTAGATCCTGAACAGTATATGCCCTTGATGATTCCAAAGCTATTTCAAAATCCTGTCCGATTGTGTGAAAGCCGAAAACCAGCGTATTGAGTGAATCAGGAACCTGGATGAGTTTTGAAAGTTTAAAACTGGCTTCATAATATGTGTTTGAAGGGAGCTTCTCTGATGGCTGAAATTGAATTGTCCGGGAATCTTTCCAGTATGCTGTTCCTTTAATTGCCGGTTTAAAACTAAATAAGGCTGGATCTGCTGGTTGAAGTATCATGAGTGAATCAGCAGCATCAAAATTGAGTCTCACAATAATGTCCGAATCCGAAGAAACGGGACCTGCAGTGAACCCATCAACAAATTCACGAAAAGCAGGATCTACAGTAATGCTTTTAACCTGTTCTGCTGTAGTACGACGACATGATTCAAGAAAGAAAAGTGAGCAGGTAACAATGATCAGTACAGAAAAAAAAGAAAGCAATTTTGATTTCATGGGGAATACCTGTTTTAAAATTTTTACTAAATTAAAACATTATTTTCATTCTTACGTTGAATAATCTGTTGTGCCAATGAAGAAACCTGAAAAAAAAGTCAACCTCAAAATATGTTAGCAAGGCAAACGGAAAAAGATTATTTTTGCATTCAATGGGTGGTGATACTATGAAAAGCAGGTTTACTATTAAAACTGTCATATATTTCTTAATTATATCAGGTTTTCTGATTTCCAGTGTTTACTCACAAGATGACTGTCTCATGCCACAAAGTAAGAAGAATCAGAAAATTTACAATGAAGCATTGGAGTTTATCGTAAAAGCTCAGGCTCCGGATTGCCGGACTCCTGAGTTTTTCTACAATCAGGCATTTCCACTGATTCGGCAGGTAGAAAAGGCAGAGCCTGAATTTGCAGGTGCACAATATTATCTTGGGATACTCTATACTTTCAGGGTTGAAAAACGAAATCTGAAAGCAGCTGCAAAATATTTTGAAAATGCGGTGGATCTTTGCCCTGATGAATATTTCGAAGCATGGTTCTATCTTGCACATATCGCATTTGGAAATGATAGCTTTGAACTGGCACTGGAATATATCAACAAGTTTCTAAAGTATGAAAATCGGGTGAATGATGATGAGAAGATTGTTGAAGCCAAAATGCTGAAACAGGATGCGTCAGAGATGATGAGTTTATTCGGGAACTCTGTTCCGTTTGTTCCTGTGCTTGTGAAAGGAATTTCTTCAAAATATGATGACTATCTTGTTATGATCAGCCCCGATCATGAGCTGGCTTTTTTTACACGACAGCAGCCTGTTTCAGATCGGTCTACCCCCTTTGGTACTGAGTTGAAATATGCTGAGAAGTTTTTTGTCAGCCAACGTCAGACAGATGGTGAGTTTGACAATGGAAAGATTATGGATTTCCCTTTCAATATGCGTGAAAATGAAGGAGGTGCAACAGTGACGATTGACAATAAAGAGTTGTTTTATACGGTTTGTGAAATGCAAAAATGCAGTGATATCGGAGATTATTATAATTGTGATATTTATTATTCAAAATATGAATTTGGCTACTGGTCCGATATTGTTCCTTTACCCGGAAAGGTAAACAATCCGTGTACATGGGAAAGTCAGCCTTCAATCACATCTGACGGAAAAACTCTGTTTTTTGTCAGTAACCGACCCGGCGGTCACGGAGAATATGATATCTACTACAGCGAACGCAATACTGATGGTTCCTGGGGAGAACCTAAAAACCTTGGTAAAAAAATCAATACCCCGAAGCGTGAAGCGACACCGTTTATCCATTCAGATAGTCAGACATTGTATTTTTCATCCGACGGTCACATTGGAATGGGGGGGTATGACATCTTTTTTTCAAAAAAACTTCATGACGGAAACTGGTCTGAACCCAGAA